>NVUQ01000142.1 GCA_002401955.1 Flavobacteriales bacterium
TCAAACATTAATTGTTATTATTACTCATAACAATCAAATTACTTCTTCTAAAATACAGTATATCAAAAAGTAATCCTTGTGTTGAGAAAGAAAAAGTATAACGTTCTATCCTATTGATATTATTAAGTTATTTTGAAATTTGCATCTATAAACTAGTTAATTCTAGGATGATTTTTATTGCTTTAATTTTGTGTTTTTCTACTTTCATTTTTGCAGGAGGCACTCTTGTTGTTAATTGGACAGGGAATACAGATTCAAATTGGGAAAATGGAGCAAACTGGAATGGAGGATTACCAGATTCAGGGACAGGCATCAATATAGATCCAACCAATTATACTTGAGCAATGGCACACCCCACTATTTCTGTTGCATCATCATTTTCACCCCAATTTTTTCTACTGAGCAGAGCGAATGCTCTTTACTTCATTTATAAAAAGTGAAACCAAACTTTCATGATAGTCTAGGACGTTGTGGTGTAGATGGATCTCTTATTGGTCTTCAGCCAGCAGGTGTTAATGTAGGGAGTATTTTTTTTGTGTGTTACTCCTTTTTAGTTTATTTATAGATACTTATAGCACAATGAATTAGTACTCTAACATAACCTTGGCAAGATCATTTCGGAATCAAAGTGGATTAAAATAATTTTTATGATACAACCTTATTTTAATACTTGCTTCTCAGATATAATAAAAACTAATATAGATAAACAATGTAAGATTTTGTAATACCCATATTTCTAAATGTAAGATTTTGTAATACAATTTTAGAGTAGTGGTTAATTGTTTCTCTCTAATATTGTACATATAGAATTGATTTAAAGAAAAATATAAACTCTTTGGCCACATGAAAACTTACTAGTTAGAATAATTGTCTGAACATTGAGTATAGTTACTTAGATTTAGTGTATTTACAACTAAGTTGCGTTTGCACTCCCTGTTTTTAAGACGAGCTAACACCTATTTAAGAAAAAAAGCACAAAAACATAACATATTTGATATTGTTTTTGCATAAAACATAAAAAAAAAACAAAAAAAAAGATGAAAACTAAAATAGGCCTTTTATTCTGCTTATCAGCAAATATGCTTTTAGCAAATAATGTAACAATAGAAAATGTTAGTTTAACTAACCAAAATACTACAACTGATGTAAAAGACATTCAGTTCGACATTAGTTGGGATAATTCTTGGCGTACAACAGCCACGCCTAACAATTGGGATGCCTGTTGGGTATTTGCAAAGTATCGTTTAACTTCTGGTACTGTTTGGAATCATGTAACATTAAGTATTACTAACGGTGATCATACTGCTCCAACAGGAAGTGTTATAGATGCAGTTAGCGATGGTAAAGGAATCTTTATTTATAGAAGTGCTGATGGTAGTGGTAATAATGAATGGGATAATGTAGCTATAAATTGGGATTACGGAACGGATGGATTAGCAGATAATGATAGTGTAGAGGTCTGTGTTTTTGCTATTGAAATGGTTAACATTCCTGCAGGAAATTTTGATTTGGGAGATGGAAATGGCACTTCAGAAAGTACTTATGCATTTGAATCTGTTGCAAACAACAATTTAGCAGTTGCTATTAGTACAACTCTTTCCGAAATGATAGAAACAGATGCAGCTAATGATGATGCACAACTTTCATCAACAGGACTTTATTTGGATGGTGATGGAGGTATTGATTTAAACGGTAATGGTAGTTTCTCAGATGCTGGAGATAATGCAAGTTTCCCAGTTGGGTACAATGAAGTTTACTGTATGAAATATGAAATTACTCAAGGACAATATGCTGAATTCGCGAACAAATTAAATAATGGTCAAGCAGCTGCTATTATAGCAACAAATTCAGCTGCTAGAATTAATACCTCTGGTTCTGGTACTTCTTGGAGTTCAACTACTCCAAATAGAGCACAAGATATGAGTTGGTACGAACTGTGCGCTTATTTAGATTGGGCAGCTTTACGTCCTATGACTGAAACAGAGTTTGAAAAAATATGTAGAGGAGAAAATAGTGCTGTCTATGCAGAAAAAGCTTGGGGAACTACTAACTTACACGCAACCATATATACTGTAAGTTTTGATGGGACAGGATCGGAACAAATTACCACCATGGGTACTTTTACAGGTAATGCTTGCTATAATGTTACAGATTTGGGAGGTCCATTTCGTGTAGGTATTTTTGCTGCTAGTAGTGCTAATAACACTAGAGAGGAAACTGGTGGAACTTATTATGGTGTAATGGAAATGAGTGGAAATATTTCCGAAGGAGTTGTTTATTTAGGTGATCCAGATGGAAGAGATTTTGATGGAAGTCATGGAGATGGATATGTACACTCAACAGGATTTGCTAATGTATCTGGTTGGCCTGCTTATGATGGAACAGATAATAATTTGAATGATGGTGGATTTATATTGAGGGGAGGATATTATTCGAATACTGCTGCACGAATTTCAGTTTCTAACAGAACCTATAATAATACTCATCACACTTCAGGAGTTAATGCCTACGGAGGTAGAGGGGTTAGAACACCATAAAGTAAAATAGTAGAAATATATTGAACTTAATAAGTCTCTATTGTTAATATATTTTGAAGTAGATTAAAATAACAGTTTTTAAAATAACTTTCAATTTCATTGAAAAAGATTATCACATTAGTCAATTTATTACTATTTGTTCATTTTATGTATGGACAAAGTTCTATGTATTATGGAGGGAATAATAATGGTTATAATGTGGGTTGTTATACTCAAAATTCAGAACTAGAAACCATTCTTTTTTATGGAGGAGATAATGATGGTTTTGATATCAATTGTTATGAACAAACAGCCTCTATTGGCTCCATGTATTTCTATGGAGGGAATAATGATGGATTTGATATCAATTGTTATGTGCAAAGTTCACTGTTAGATGTTATCTTATTCTATGGAGGAGATAATGATGGTTTTGACGTGAGTTGTTATTCGGAGAATTCAGCATTATCAAATGTATTATTTTATGGAGGTGATAATGATGGTTTCGATGTAAATTGTTATGAACAAGGAATAACTTCTGTTTTTGGAATATATACCGGAGGAGATAATGATGGTTTTGATGTGAGTTGTTATTCAGAAAATTCAGCATTAACAAATTTATTATTTTATGGAGGAGATAATGATGGTTTTGATGTGAGTTGTTATTCAGAAAATTCAGCATTATCAAATGTATTATTTTATGGAGGAGATAATGATGGTTTTGATGTGAGTTGTTATGTACAAACTTCACTGTTAGATATTATCTTATTTTATGGAGGTGACAATGATGGTTTTGATGTAAATTGTTATGAACAAACAGCCTCTATTGGCTCCATGTATTTCTATGGAGGGAATAATGATGGATTTGATATCAATTGTTATGAACAGGAATTATATGAACCACCATTAACTTGGACAGCTGGAGCTAATGTCAACAAAACAGATTGGTTCAATGGAGACAATTGGTCTCAAGGAACTCCTCCAGTCATAGGAAATGATGTTATTATTCCAACAAACCCTGCAGGTGGTAATTTCTTTCCCGATATTAATGCCTCCAATGCAAATTGTAACAACCTACTTATCGAAACTGGAGCTGAACTCTCTATAAGCGGATCAAACACTATTGATATTTTCGGTTCATGGGATAACAGCGGGACATTTACAGCCAATCAAAGTACAGTTAACTTTATTGGTTCAGCTACTCAATCAATAACTGCAACAGCAACTCAATCATTTTATAACATAACATTAAATAATAATAGTGGTTTAG
>NVUQ01000050.1 GCA_002401955.1 Flavobacteriales bacterium
TGGAAGCACAAGCCTTTTTTGCCAAAATAACTCTGTTGGAATTGGAACATTAACCCCTGATAATTCAGCAATACTTGAATTGGAAAGTGTAAGCCAGGGGTTTTTAATGACTAGATTAAATACCAGTCAAATAAACTCAATAACAGCCCCTTCTGAAGGTGTAATTGTCTATAATTTAGACGATAAATGTTATTGGTTTCACAACAATAATAATTGGAATCGCCTTTGTAATACAGATTCAATCGTTTCACTAATTAATAGTTATGGTGATACTTTAGGTTATATATATGATTCATTAGCTGTTCATAATATCAATATTTCAAACAACACAACTAATATTCAAAATTTAACAACAATAATTAATAATCATTCTGATTCATTAGATTGGATTTATGATTCTCTTGGAGTTCATTCGACAAACATTTATAACAACACTACTAATATTCAAAACCTCTCTGACTCTTTAGGTTGGGTTTATGACTCTTTAAAGGTTCATAATACTAATATATTCAACTTGTTTGATTCAATTAGTATTATAAATAATCATTTAGGAACTATTGATTCAACTTTACTAGAAAAATGGGATTTAAATGGAAATAGTCTAACTAATTCAGCAACTAACTTTTTAGGTACTACGGATAATGTTGATTTAGTATTTAGAACAAATGGAACTGAAAAAGTAAGGGTTCGTGCTAATGGTAATGTAGGGATAGGCACAACTTTACCAACTGAAAAGCTCGATATAAATTCTAATGCAATAAGAATTAGAACTGGAGCTACTAATAATTATGTTTTATCAACCAATGCAACAGGGGTTGGAACTTGGCAAGACCCAGCAATAAACCCTTTAATTACTCCACTTGGTAATGATTGGAAGCTAGCGGGTAATGCCGCAACTGTTGCAGATTTTATCGGAACAACTACTAATGTTGATTTTGTAATTAAAACTAATGGGGCTGAAAGAGGAAGAATAAAGGCTGACGGATCTGTGCTGTATAGCGGTGCATCAGGTATAACCCCAACAACAGGGATAGGCACGCGCATGATGTGGATTCCAAGTAAAGCTACATTTCACGCAGGAATACTTACTCACCCTTCCACTGCTGCTTATTGGGATAACGTAAATATTGGTACTGGAAATGCTACATTTGGTTTAAATACTCTTAATAGTGGTTCTTATTCTTTGGTTTCGGGATTTACAAATACTAATAGAGGTGTAGGAAACTTTGTAACGGGCGGTATATCTCACTACGCCAATAACAATGCTTCAATGTCATTTATGGCGGGGGAGGACAACACTATTAATTCAACATTAACCTCTAAAGGAAATGGGATTATAGGATTTAGAAACCGTATAATTGGAAATAGTTTAACAATCAACCATATTTTCGGAGCATTTAATACTATTACTTCGGGGGGTTATAATATGGTTATTGGATATAGCAACCAAGTTGCAGCACCCCACACTTTTACATCCGGACGAAATTTAACAAATAATACATCTAATTCTTTTTTATCTGTTTACGCAGGGGGATATACTTTACACTCAAATCACGCCCTAACAACAGGGGTCGTATTAAATCCAGGTTCGGGAGCTTGGGCAACATTATCTGATGTAAATACAAAAACAAACATACAGTATTTTGATACTGAAAACGATTACTCAGTACTTGATAAGTTTGAAAACATTAAAGTTGGAAAATGGTCATATATAGCCCAAACTGTAAATTATCAAAACAAACTACCTCAAGAAGAAAAATTATCTAATCCTTATTGTGCAGATATTTATCATATAGGCCCTATGTCACAGGACTTTTATAAAGTTTTTGGAGGCCTTGGTACAAGTGAAAAAAGAATTACAACAGTTGACATAAGTGGTGTAAACATGTTAGGAATTAAGGCTTTAATAGAGAAAAATAAATCACTTGAAGCACAGGTTCAAGAAATGGCTAAACAACTGGAAGAGTTAAAGCAATTAATTAATAAGTAGAAAATGCAAAGCTTAAAAAATAATATAAGTATTTATTCCATTATTTTAATTACAATAATTGCAGTATATGGGGTGTCCGCTACTTCAGGATTTGCTGTTGACGATACTGCTTATTTAGTAACCAATAAAAGTGTACAAAAAGGAGTAGGTGGAATAGCTAGTTTATTTATAGAACCAACACAATCTTTTGTTGGGGATTTGTCTGTAGATTTAAAAGTTTACAGACCGATACATTTTATGTTGTTGGCGTTAGAGTATGAAATGTTTGGGTTAAACCCTAAAGGGTATCACATCTTAAATATAGTATGGTATATTGTTTTGGGTTTTTTGTTGTTTTATTTTTTAAGCACTATTATACTTAAAAAACATTCTAAATATTTATCCTTATTTATAACATTGCTTTTTTTAGTACACCCTTTAAGTGTTGAAAGTGTTGCAAATATTAAGGGGCGTGATGACATCTTAGCGTTTGTATTTATTTTAATTAGTGCAATATTTTTTTTTAAACACATTCAACTAAGAAATATATATAATTTATTAATTAGTTTAATTTCTTTTTTTATAGCCTTGTTATGCAAAGAAAGTGCATTAATGTTAATGTTTATTTTACCATTAATAGTATACTTTTTTACAGATGAAAACATAAAAAGCAATTTAAAAACGTTGCTAGCATATTTAGTCCCCGCCGTAATATGGTATGTTTTAAAATATAACGCAATAGAAGCTTCATTTATTAATAGTGAAGAGTTAACGTACTTACATAATAACCTAGTGCTTTATAAAGGTTTTGATAGATATTTGCTAGTATTTTTTGCTTTGTTCCAGTACCTAAGTTTATTAATGTTTCCAAAAAACTTATCATGGGATTATACTTATGGTTTTTTTGAGGGTTATCAATATGCTGAATTAATTGGTGGAATATCCTTTGTTCTACATATTCTTTTGTTGTACTATGCTATAAAGAATTTTAAAACAAAAAACATTGTTTCATTTGGAATACTATTTTATATAATAACCCTATCTCCAGTAAGTAATATATTCTTTCTTATAGGTTCGCCAATGGGAGAAAGATTGACATTTGTTCCAAAATTGGGGATAATAATTGCAATCGTGGTCTTTATGTTAAAAGCTCTAAAAATAAACTTAGTAGGGTTTAATTTTATGACTAGTAAAGTGGTTTCCTCTTTACTAGTCATATTACTTATAACATTTTCTGTAAGGTCTTACAATCGTACATTAGATTGGAAAGATACTCAAACACTCATTATTAAAGATGTGAATGTAAATTCTTCTTTAAGGATAATGGACTCTTATATTGAAAGGCTTCACGGTAAAGATCCTATAAAAAATAAAAGAGAAATAGAAAAATACGCGAAGATTGTTATTAAAAAAACTTTAAGAACTGAAAATGATACAAGGGAATGTTTTAGAATAGGCAGAGCCTATTATTTTATAAATAACTATGCGGAAGCTGAAAAATGGCTAATAAAAGAGAAGCAATCAATTATATTAAAGTGGCTATATTTAGGTATTAGTCAAATTCAAATTAATAAAACTGCTGAAAGCACAAAGTCATTTGCTCAAATATTAAAAAAATCTCCAACCAACATTCTTGGTAATTATCATATATCTAACTCTTATTATAAATTAAAAGAGTATGAAAAAGCAATAAAACATTACTTAATAATTGAAAAAGTATTACCAAAATATGGAAATGTTCAATTAGGAATAGCCAACTCTTATATCTCATTAGGAGATTATATTAATGGTGAAATATACTGTAAAAAACAGTTATCCTCACCACCATATAATGATCAGGCATTAAACAATCTCTATACCATATATAGTATAACCAAACGGAAAAAAGAAGGCTTTTTTTATTTCATCTCTCTTTTAAATAAAGATCCAAAAAATAAAAAAATTATTGAAATAATTACAAACTTAGAAACCCTAAACCAAAAATTATGAAAAAAACTATCCCCTTGATTTTCTTTTTAATAGGATTAACAAGTACTACAACAGCTCAATTGTTCGCCAATCTTGGCCAAACAATTTATACTGGAGATAACGCAATAGTAAAAATTGAAGGCTCAATATTAAACGACTCTTTAGGGGTGATTAATCATAACGGACTAGTCTCTATTGATTCCTCTTATATTCAAAAAAACGGAGTTACTTCTGGTTCTGGGAAATACGAAGTTTTTCATAATTGGGATAACTCAGGAGTTTTTCAACACGATACTTCTTTAGTTGTATTAACTGGAGGTAATCAAAAAATTAAAGGTACTTCAATTACGGATTTTTACAATTTGACCTTATTAGGTCCAGGAGTAAAAAGACAACACATTAATTCAGAAGTATCAAATTTTTTGAATTTAAAAAATAATGAATTGGCAACGGATTCATTTGAAATGTTTGTTTCAAATACTAACCCATTAGCAATATTATATGATAATACCTATCAATCAGAAGGAATGGTATCATCATTAAATCAAGGACGATTAAAAAGGGCTACTAATACTATAGCTGAATACGTTTATCCTACTGGGTCTAAAGTCGGAACCACAAGATTTAGAAGCTTAAAAATAACCCCAACTACAACTAATAACAATAATTACGAAGCGATATTTATTAATTATGATGGCTCAAATGATGGTTATAACTTAAATACAAACGACAATTCAATGTGTCTATTAAACAACCAATTTTATCACAAAGTTGATAATACATTAGGGGGAGATTCCGCAATACTAAAAATAAGTTATGATCCTAATCAGGATGGTTATTGGGATGGTCAAGCTAATTGGAATACACAATGGAGCTCAAATAGCTCAAACACTATCAACAACTTAAGCAACTATGATAATGTAGAAAAAACTGGACACTTTTTTTCTTACTCTCCTATAATACTGGTTACCCAAAAACCTTTATCACCAACATTGTTAGGTGATTCTGCTGTTTGTTCAAACAACAGTATAGCTAACTATAGTGTTTCAGGTACAGGAACTTATAATTGGTCAACATCAGTAGGAACAATATTATCAGGTCAAGGAACAAACAGTATTAGTGTAGATTGGGGTAACAACCCAGGAGGAACTGTTAGTGTATCATCCACAAATCCTGTATCTAATTGCTCTTCAAACTTAACTACATTTAATACAATATTATATCCATCACCAACAGGAGGAATATCAAGCAATATCTCAAATCCAATATATATAAATACACCAATAAACTTAACCGATTCTTCATCAGGTGCAACCCTTTGGAATTGGGATTTTGATAACGGACAATCTTCGAATTCGCAAAATACCCAAACAGCTTATTCTAATAATGGGACTTATACAATAATGCTCGTAGTAGAAAATCAATTTGGATGTCTAGATACGACTGAAATTATTGTTGAAGTAGGAGGTGAAATAATTGTTCCTAATGTCCTTACCCCTAACGGGGATGGATCAAATGATTTTTTTGAAATCATAGGCTATGATGGAACTTTTAATTTAGTTATTCTTAACCGATGGGGACAAACACTTTATGATGGAAATGAGAACACAGCTTTTTGGGATGGTACAACATTGTCTGGAGAACAAACACCTGAAGGAACATATTTTTATGTTTTTCAAGGAGAAGAAGATTTATTAAAAAAAGGATCCCTTACATTATTTAGATAATAACGAAACCCTAAACCAAAAAAGATGAAAAAAACGTTAACATTACTAATTTTAATACTAAGTATAAATATTAGTTATAGCCAATACATTTCTATTAATTCAGGAATGTATTCTTATAACGGTGATTTAAAAAAATCAGATAAAATTAAAAGTGGCACGAATTGGCAATTTGGTTATGGTGCATCAATAGGGAAAACCTTTAAAAATGGAATAGCAATAGAAATAGGTTTTAACAAATATGCATTAGCACAAAACGAAGTAAAAGTTGATAGTAATTTAAATTTCAAAACATCTATACTTGAATTTTCAGGTAACTTCTTATATCACTTAGATAATGACATATTTATTAATAAAACTTCAAGGATTAGTCCATATTTAGGTTTTGGAGTTGGGTTTATTAATTATGAAACAAATTATGACCTAAAGGACAACGCTGGAGAAGAATATCATTATTGGAAAGACGGGTCTATTAGAAACCAAGAAGAAGAGTATGAAAATATATTTACTTCAGAGAAAATCAGGAGAGATTATGATTATGAGACTTCAGCAAATAATTCAGCCGGGTCAATTGTAATTCCTTTAATAATAGGGGCAGAATTAAAAACTGGAAACAAAATATCTTTTGGGATTGCCCTTAAATATTTTTTAGCTTCAACCGATTTGTTGGATAATTATAAAATAGGAGGGAACGACTCTTATTTAAACATTGGAGCTTCTTTGAAATATAACATCAAAGCTAAAAGCATGAATAAATTAAAAAACATGGATTATAAGGGCATGAAATTTAGTGAGATAGATAAAATGGACCAAGACAAAGACGGGGTTATCGACACAAAAGATTTGTGTCAATCTACAAAACCAGGAGAAAAAGTTGATGATAACGGATGTCCTTTTGATCTAGACAAAGATTACGTATATGATTATAAAGATAAAGAACCTAACACACTTGATTCTGCTGCCGTTACAGTAGAGGGAATTACAATATCAGATGAACATTTTCAAATAATGCAAATGCTATATGATGGACAAATCTTTCCAGTAGAGGATTTTTTCTATGAAAACTTCCCATATATACCCGTACTTCTTAGAAATGAAATGGCAGAACAAATTGAAGTAGATAGAGAAGAAAAAAGATTTGTTAATAGTTCTGAAGAATTAAAGAATGTAGTTAAAACCATAACTGTTATAGGCACATCAGGAGAAATAACAGTATTTAAAAGTACTGGTAGTGAGAAAAAATGAAAGCTTCAGTATTAATATTATTACTATTATTTAATTTTTCAGGACAGGAAAAAAATATTTTACAAAAATATTTACATAAAGCTGCTGACTATCCCGCAATAGAAAAATATTTTCAAATAATAGCTAAAAAGAAAGATCTCTATAAAAAGGTAAATAATTATATACCAACATTTTCTCCATTAAATCCAAATAAAAAGAAAAGGTATAGTTCGAAATTTGGGCGAAGATTTCACCCTATTGATAAGAGGATGAAACAACATTTAGGTTTGGATATATCGGCACCAACTGGAACTCCAATTCATACAACTGCTTCAGGAATAGTAAAACTTGTAAAAACCTCTAATATAGGTTATGGTAATCAAGTTGAAGTATTACACGGTTTCGGTTTTCAAACTAAATATGCTCACATGTCAAAAATCATAGTTAAGAAAGGTCAAAAAGTAAAAAAAGGTGATATTATTGGGTTTGTTGGAACATCAGGAAAATCAACAGCTCCACATTTACATTATGAAATAAAGAAAAATAAGAAACACATAGATCCTTATCCTTTTTGTTTTATTGATTAAAATATAATCAGGTAGAAATTATAAAAACAACAAAATTTATGATAAAACTAGTAATAATAGGAGCGTTATTTTTTTTCGTACAGTTAATAGGTCAGATGTTACCTTTTAGTTCAAAAAAAATACTTAATATGATTATAGGCACTATACTTTCATTAAGTATTATGTGTATTGGTTATATTTTTTTACAAAATTATATAGCTATTAGTATTTCTTTATTTTTAAAATATATAGGTATCCCAACTTTTACATTAGCTTTTTTAATAGGCTTATTATCTAAAGCGGCAAAAAAGCAAGACACCAAAGAAGAAAAAGGATATAGTGCTTTTAAATTGTATACAGGGAAAAAAAATGTATCATTTTATGACCCTTTTAATAATTTTTTAATTTATGGAGGACAGGGGGCGGGAAAAACTAAATCCCTTGGTAAGCCATTATTAAGAGAATATTTAATCAATCATTTTGCTGGATTTATCTATGATTTAAAGGATGATGATTTCACAAAATCAGCATACTATTTAACGACTCAAATAGATGATTACCCATACCCTTTTTATTATGCTAATTTCCAAGATATGGAAAGAACATATAGGTTTAATCCATTTAAAAAATCCTCTATTCCAGACGAAGAATTAGTTGCACAATATGCGGCAGATTTACTTGATGCATATTTGCCTAAAGGCACAAATAAAAGTGAATTTTATTTGGCAGGGTTAGGGATTCTTCAAGGTGTTGCAATTAGGTTTTACAAAGATTTTCCAGAATATTGTACTATACCTCATATATTGAATTATGTATTACATAATTCAACTAATGATGTTCAAGAATTTTTAGAAGTAGATAGTCAATCAAAAGCTTTGGCCAGTGGTTATTTATCTGCAAAAGGATCTCCTAAAACACAAGCAAGTTATTTGAGTTCTTTAACTACATATATCGGTGCTTTAGCTTCTAATAAAAAAATGTGTTGGGTATTGTCAGGCGATGATTTTGATTTTAATTTAATTGATCCCGAAGATCCTAAATTATTTGCCATATCAAACACGTATAAATTACAAAGCATTGTTTCTCCAGTTATTAGTTTAATTTTAAAAATATCAAGTCGTAGATTTGATAATACTAATAAAGTAAACTTTGTCTATTGCTTAGATGAAGCAACGACTTTTAAAATAGATGATTTTGAAAATATGCCATCTGTTTTGCGAGAGTATAAAGTATCTTTTATGTTTCTTACACAAAGTGCAAGTAAGATAATAATGAGATACAGTAAAGAAGCTTTAAGCTCTATTGAAGCTAATTTCGTCAACACTTTTTACGGTAGAACAAAAGATAGTGTCGCTTTAGATAACTACGTTAAAATGTTTAGTAAGATTGAAAAGCGAAAAGAATCATTTAGTAGTGGTTCAAGCAACTCAGGTTCATCAAGAGGTAATTCATATAGATATGAAAATGAGCTTAAATTTGAAAGAGAACACTTTACAAATTTAAGGCCTGGAGAATTTGTAATAAATGGAAATGCAAATATTACAGAAGAAATAATAAGATTTAAACAGTTTGAACAACCCGATGATTTAGAACTTCCTAAAGTTAGAGTTGTTACAGAAAAAGATTTGCTTGATAATTATGAGTTAATAATATCAACTGTTAAATCACTTGTCGCTATAAAAGAAAGTGTTTAAATCTAAAGAAAAGGGAGTAAAGCTTTTTCTATTATTGTAATCCTGTGTAAGTTGATTTAAGAGCTGCAGTCCAGGATCCAGGACAACTAAAAAAACAACTAACAGCTTTATTTTCAACAGCTCACAAAAAAAAATATTTTCAAACATTGAATTTTATAAGCTTTTATTATCGTATTCCTAAATTAGATTATTATTCAAGGTTACAACGCAGTTGGCCAAGTGAATTATTTCTGTAAAACCGTAGCTTTTAAAATATCTTTAACTTTTTTCTTAAGCTCTTTTATAGCTGCAGCTTTAGGGTTGGATATCGTTCTAAGTACTTTTTCTTCTACCTTGGCAACCTCACCCCTTAATTCATTTTGTATTGTACCTTTTATTGAACCTTTAGCTTTTCCTATGGATTTCCCTTTTATTTTTTGAGTAACACTATTAGAAACCCCTGGTTTATACTGCTCATTTTCTAATGGTTTATAATTAAACTTTTCACTAAATAATTTTCCAGAATTTTCTTTAAATTTTTCATGATTAAATCCAACACTTATTGATTTACCGTTTAGTTTGTGTTTTTTAGATTTACCTTTAGAATTTGCTCCAGGAGATAAAGATATAGGTCTTGCTTTTTTTACCTTTTCGTAGTCATTAATTAACATCTTGCCATTCCCATCAATAATTCGTTCACCTTTATACCATAATGATTTACTTTGTTTACTAACAACTACATGGCTATGATGGTTTCTACCTGTTTTTTTTAATCCATTTTTTATTATATCCCCTGCATTATTTGTGTGAACTTTCCCTTCTTTATCTTGTCTTAAATATAATTTTTCCAAATCACGTATTTGTGATTTTATTTGTTCTTTTCTATGAGGTTGTAATTCAAGTTTTTCTTCTAAACTATCTATTTGTTTTTTGATTTTCTTATTATATTTAACATGTTTGTTTGTATTTTTAAATTTTCTAGTTGATTCAAGTTTCGCAGTATAAACAAAATCATTAGAAGTTAATTTAATATCATTTCCCTCCTTATCTTTTCTTGTAAATGAATCAGCATAAACATTCATCACATCTTTGGTATAATCTTTAATTTTATCTTGATATTGTTTAAGATGTTTAGGGTTATTTTTATCATAGTTATTTGATACTAATTTTTCTAAATGTTGTAGTTCTTTATCAGATGGATTTACACTGAACATGAAAAATTTAACCTCTTTTTTTTCCATTCCCTTACTGTTTTTATCAATAATTTTTTCAGCTTGTATCTTTGAAATATTATCTTTTTCATCATTAAAAAAACCATCTTTATCAGGGTAATCTTTTCCTTTATTTTCTTTGTCTAAATAGTCTATTAAATTAGAACAACTACCCTTATTATCACCTCCAGATAACTTTAAAGGTTTATGAACCTGTACAAACATTAGACTGCATTATTTATTAAATTTAAAGCACTATCTAAATTTCTTTTGAATAGATTTTTTTCAATATTATAATCGTTTTTTATCAATTTAGAAGCAGTTTTTTTAGTATCTAATTCTAATAATAAGGTCTTAATTTCCTCTAATATTTGTTTACTATTACTATCATTATTATCACTTAATTTCTCCGATAATTTACCATTTAATAATTTAATTTGGCTATGTGCACTTTTTAATTCACTCTCTAAATTAGTGATGTTATCATGTATGATAACAGCCTCTTCTTTTGTGATATTATCATCCGATGATATATCCTCTTTTTTAGTGTTTTTTTCAACCAATTTTTTAATGATAAATTCTTGATTTATCATTAGGGAATTAATCTTTTTATTTTCAATATTTTTCAATATTCTTACCACCCTTTCAACTGAATCTTTTACGATAGAAATAGGGTTCATATTTAGATCAGATGGTTTAACTCCTGAATGCTCAAAGTAATCTAAAAAAGAAATAAGTATATTCTCATGAGTACCACTCTTTTTTTTGTATTTCTCTAACCTTTTTTTTGTGATTTGTGTTACCCTAATTGATGTAATAGACATAATAATAAGTATATTTGTATATGAAATATATATGCGAATATATATATAAATAGCTTAATAATCAAGTAAATAGAATGAATAAAACTACTTGCATATATGATAATATATGCGAATATTTTCCAACTCGTTGAAAATCAAGTCTGTATCGGGGTTCCCCCGATTCCTGCTTGCTCTTCATTCTATACAATATTTTTCACAAAAATATTAGCCATTAAATAAATTCAAATATTAAGATCAAATTGTCAAATTTGAATAAGCGAAATATCCATAATATGAAGAAAAGTTATCTATTTAATTGTTTAAATAAATAACCTTATTTACATAAAAAAAACACTAACTACAACATAATAATAGAATAAATAAATACAAATAAATAAGAGTATTTAAGACGTGAAGAAAAGTAAAAAAAGCAATGTTTAAAACCTTTGTAATATTTATAAAAAATAAGACAAAAAAAACACTCAATTAAGAGTGTTTTTAAATGTTAATTTATTACTTATTCTGCAGAGTTTTCTTCTTGTGGTTTAGAGTCTAAAAATTCTATTGTATCAACATTAATATTTGTGAAATATGTTTTTGTTTTATCTTCATTTTCTTTTGAAGAATATCTTAATTTTCCTTCAAGATAAATCTTAGAACCTTTCTTTAAATATTTTTCTGCAAGCTCTCCAGTTTTTCCATTTGCAATAATGTTATGCCATTCTGTTTTACTTTGTTTTTCTCCTTTATCGTTTTTCCAATTTTCTGTTGTTGCTAGAGAAAATGTTGTGAAAGAATTTCCGTTTTTTTCTGATTTATTTACTTTCGGATCAGCACCTAAATTTCCTGTTAAAATTACTTTGTTAGCCATCGTTTAAATTTTTAAGTTTTTAATTAAATTTACGAACAATGAAAATATGGAAGTATTTTATACCAGGGAAAGTTTTTGAAAAAAAAATACTACCTGAAAGGTGGAGATTATTTTTTCAAACCTGGAAGGATTTAACTTGATCTATAAAATCAAACATATACATTTGTGCAGTAAAAAATTTTAAAGACCTATAAAAAATAAATATGGTTTTAGACAAAAGTATTAACTGGAAATTTCGTTGAACGAAATATAAATTACAGAAACTAATCTCTTTCCGATGAACATTTCACAATACACTTTTTTGGACAAACTTTTAGAAATCATATAAGCGGATTTAAGCCTTTTAAAAATGGTTAAACGAATCTTACACCTAAAATATAAGTAAAGGCCTTAAAATGGCTTATTTTGCACTTTAAATTACAATTCTAATATCAAGATTTTAAACATTGCTTTTTTTACTTTTCTTCATTGATAAAATACTAATTCAAATAACCATCACATATTTTATAAACGAATTACGTAATTATAATAAGTATTATATAAATATTATAGGAGTCCATTAATCCCTATTAATCAACAAGTTGCAGAGGGTTTAGGGGGTTTCATTCCCGCCAAAGGGGGTTTTAATCCCGTAAAGGGGGTTTTTAATCCCGTAATAGACCATTAAAGGGGGGTTTATTCCCGACACAAAGTGTTAAAGGGGGTTTCATTCCCGTAAAGGGGGTTTCATTCCCGTAAAGGGGGTTTTTTACCGTTAAAGGGGGGATTCTACCGCTAAAGGGGGTTTTATTCCCGTAAAGGGGGTTTTAATCCCGTAAAGGGGGTTTTTCACCGTTAAAGGGGGTTTCATTCCCGTAAAGGGGGTTTTAACGGTAAAAAAGATCCTATTTATTTAGCACCTAATTTAAATACGACACTATAAACGAAACCAGAAACGTTATGTATTTTATCATGGTTTGGCTTTTGAAGTTGAGCAAAGTAAATTTTATTATTATGGTCTTTTTTTACAGTCACCAGATGAGTAACTTTCTTTTTAATTTCTTCTGAAGAAAATTTAGTTACGATTTTAAAAATTTGTTTGTCAGACAAATTATATTTCTTCAAATAAGTATAGCTGATTTTTTTATCTTCACTTAAATTAATAATATCTGAATCATACTCAATATCAATAGTAATTTTATTTACAGGCCTACCTTTTGTTGTGAAGTATTTTTTTCCATTTAATAGTATTTTAACACCACTAAACTCATTATCGTTAATTTCTCCTAACCACTTATTTAATATTTTATTTAAACTTTTCCATCCCTCTGTGCCTTTGTATTTATTTTCTACCACCTCATAAGTTCGAATTAAAAATAATTGATCTTTTTGTTTCTCTTTTAAAGTTGCAAATCCTAACCATAAATAAAGTTCATATTTAGAAAAAACAAAAGTATGTTTCTGGAGCGTTTTATACTGCAATAAAAGCTCATACAAGCGTTTTACGGGAAAGCTTTTGAAAGATACAAATACGCTTGGTAAATAGCCAATATATTTAATATCTTTTTCCTCTTCTATTAAATATGGAATTTCATCTTCATTAGTAACATTATCTTTTAATGTTATTTTATTTAAATAAAATAATGGTAATGCGCTTTCTGTAATTAATACTTTTAAATTAAAATCTTTATCTAAATGTACTTTTTCGATTAAATTAATAGCAAGTATTCCCCCCTTTATTGGCTGAAAAGAAACATTTATAGACATAATAGCCTCAACGATAGTTTCAATACTTTTTCTCCGCACACCCGAAACATCAATTTCTTTAGCCTCAAAATAAGGCTTTAAATCTACTTTAAAGCTTCTATTTAAATCCTCAGAATAATTAGCTTCTTTTTGTAATAAAGCTACTATATCCCGTTGAGTCGGTGTAAAATCATAATATGCTTCAGTAAATCTTTTGGGTTGAATTATTAGATTTTCATGCTTTTCCATATTTTTTTATTATTTTTACTCTTGAAAAGAGCAAGTGTTTTTTAACTTGTAAAAAGAAGGAGGTTTTTTATAAAGAAACTTCCTTCTTTTATTTTTGTAAAATGATATCACTATCAATGTTTAGTTTTTGATGCAAAGACTTTGCGACACTTAAAGTTATTTCCCTTTTTCCAGTTAAATAATCCGAAATACGGGAACCGCTGGTGTTTAATAATTTCGCCAAATCTTTTCTTTTTAAATTCATCTCAAACATTCTTAATTCAATTAATTCAATTAAAGAAGGTATTCCAATAGGAAAATGTATTTCTTCATATTTTTCGATAATAGAACCTACAGCTTCAAATTCTTTTTCTTCTGAAGCATCAAGCCCTTTTTCATCCATTATACTAATTAATTCCTCTAAACGAATATTAGCTACTGCATATTCTTTATGTGTTATTAGTGCTTTCATAACTTATCTATATTTTTTAATTTATCATAATCTTTATGCCTACCCAACCAACGTACTAAAACAACTTTTTTCTTAAAACGAACAATTGCTATTAACCTATAATGATTGCCCTTTATATTAAAAACATACCTGTCATTACCCACGCTATCAGCTGAATTAAAAGATTTTTTTAACTCTGCGAAATTCTTCCAATCTGCTTTTTGCGCTCTCTTAAACCAATCCTGTAAAGCAACTTTTGAACTGGACTCCTTTAAAAAGTATTCTCTAATTTTACTATATGACCAAATTCTCATTTACTAAATTTATTGAACAAAAATAAGCATTTTAGTTTACATAAAATGTTATTTAATTACATATTATGTAATTATTTAAAAACACACTTTGAAATCCAAGATTAACTTCCTTGTGTAAGTTGTTTAAAATGCTTATATTAAATAGCTGTTTAACATAAAACCAGTTATGGGACAAGCTTCTTTTTTCTCTTTCAATTAGTTAGTGCTTTTATAAATTGAAAATCTTCTGAAAATCGAAAATTTGGAATCCTACACCTAACAACTGACAATTATTCAGGCGATAGGAATACTATAACAACCTATATTTAACCTTTCTCAACTTCAACTTAGTGTAGCAATAATTACAAGCTGGACAATTAACTTTTTCCTTACCAATCATATCCGACCGTTTATTTAAACTTTATTTTTCTCTTTTTATATATTTCTATCTCTCTTTTCCATTTACGAGAATCAGTAAACATTAATTTTATTATTAAAAAAAACAATTTCACTTTCGACCGTATTTGTAAACTCTTAATTTATACTATTGTCTTCTCAATTTCCTCAAATAGATTTTTCGCCATATTCCTAGTATTATCTATATTTGATTGGAACAGTTTTGTTTGATATTGAACCGCATTACAATCTCTAATGTTTACCTCACACTCTTTTTTATGTTTATTGATAAAGTCTATCCATTGCTTCTGAATATCATTAGGCATGCGATTTTGAAACCCATCTAAATAACCGATAACGTTCATCAACGAAACAAAACGATCACTATTTCTATAAGCCACTCGCAATCGACTCATAGGGAAACTTTTTAAAAAATTTGAATTAAATAGAGGAAAATGAGATGTAGTAAGTTCATTATAACCATTCGATAAGTCAACGAAATCATACACTTTATCCATTTCACCTTTAGTCCCATCTTCTGAAGTATCTTTTATATCTAGAATTACAGGTTTTATAACTTGATCCAGGAATGTTTTAACAGATTTTCTTATCACATAACTTGTTCTCAACTGCAAAAAATACCAGCCAAAAAAACCAATTATTGCAGTAGCTAGTACAGGAATTATTTGTAATATCATCTTATCCATTTTCGACTGTTTTATTAAACTTTATTTAATTAGTCTTGAAATTTTTCACAGTCCAAGAACCTTTTGAACCGACAACTTCACAAGAAAAATTCGTTCTTACTTTTGCTCCAAATCCATTTTCTGAATCTACATAAGAGTTAACTTTCCAATGACCAGTTTTTACTTTTTTTACGTGGTTTTTATAAGTTAAAACACCAGGAAAATCTGCTGTACTTGGTGACTTTAGATTACGTTCCATATAGTTCTCACTAGCCCTATATACTTCTACTTTAAGATTATTGTCTGGATTACTAAATCCTTTTCCTTTTTTCTGAGTAGCAACTTCAATAACCAAAAGGACAACACCAACAAGGATGATGATTCCAAACCACTTAAAACAACCCATTTTTTTCTTTAGGACAAAACCACAATGAGGACAAGTTTTAGCACTTTTACTCACTTCTTTTTTACATTCCTTACAATTTATTAATGCCATAACTATCTATTTTTAATGGTCAACATCGACCGTATTTGTAAACTCCTATTTAATATTTTTTCCAATTTTTAATCAATCCACAACTAAAAATAAATTATTTATCATTCCCATACTACCTATTTAG
>NVUQ01000143.1 GCA_002401955.1 Flavobacteriales bacterium
ACATTGAACATCAATTGCAATTGAGTCTGTATCAAAACAACTACCAGTAATATCCATTACCGTAACTAAATAAGTTGTTGGCACTGATGGGTGTAATTGTGGGTTTTGGATGTTCGCAGTGGTTATATCTATATTTGGTGTCCAATTATAAGTGAAATTAGCAGGGTCTGGTATTGTAGGACACCAAGTAAATGAAGTTATAGGCCTGTCGGTACCTGTACCAGAATTAGTAGTAGTAGGGCAGGCTAATGTTGCATCTGATCGATACCAAATACTAGATGTAAAGGTTGTAGTTGCCCATGGAGTTATAGAATTGTTAGTGAAAGCAGAAGCCAGGTTGTCGTAACAGATTTCAATAACTAAATTTGAAATCCCATCCCATTCATAAGCAACATCAAGAGCATGAACATTCATTCCCACCATAATGTTAACGGTTGCAGGGTTAAAGACTTGAGTAAGCCCTGTTTCCCATGTCGTTAAATTGGTGGTTTGGGTGCATCCCATTGATATTTGATAACTATTGTAAGCTGTAGTTCCATTAATTTGAGTGATTTCCCATGCTATTTCTGTTATTTTCCCTCCGTTAAAGCCCATTGTATTTAATTCGGCAGCAGTAAATAAAAATTGGTGTTTGGCATTTTTATAAAAATTGCCATAAGGAGCTGGCCAAGAAGTAGAAGTGTTTGCTCCTACAGCTGTTCCAGCCGTTAGTTGCGTTGCTGGACCAGAACATGAGTTTGTGGCACTGGCACCACAAGTAGCAGGAACACCACCGCCTAGATCTAAATCAACTAAAACCGAATCTCCACAATCAATTAGAGAGTCCGGTGTTAAAATAGTAATGTTTGGAATTACTGCTGCAGCTACATTAACATACAGGGTATCTACTTTAGTACATCCGCCATTATTATCAACAGTCACAATTATCATATTATTACCTGGCGTGTTAAATGTTGCTGTAGGATTAGAAATAGTTGCATTATTAAAAATTCCAGCAGGAGACCATGAGTAATTATATGCACCAGCAATACTTTCTGTCACTGTAAAACCAACAGTTTGTGCTAAACAAACGGCAGTATCTGTTTGCGTAGGTGTGATGGTGTAGGTTGGTACAATGGTAATGGTTTGCGTTCGATCAACAGAACATCCACCAGTATCAGTTAATGTAACTGTATATGCAGTTGTAGTTGTTGGTGTAGCAACAGGGTTATTGAGCGTATCATTAGTTAATCCAGTTGCAGGATTCCATTGGTAGCTGTAGTTGTTATTACCACCACACATAATAGCAATATCATCAAGTGCCCAGTTATCAATAGTAGCACCATAAAACCCTATTTGTTTCCATTGGAACATTGTGTTTGCAGTAGCTGCTCCTGGTGGTATTGGAATAGAGAAACATTGCCAGCTATTCGCGTAAGGACCTCCAGCGTCCCAGTCACCTGTAAGGTAAGTTGCAATATTAATCCATGTAGTACCATTAATAGAGTAGTTTAATTCAATGTCTTCTCCCAAATCGGCATTTTCACAGCCAACACCAGAAGAAGATGAGTTTGCAACAAACATACAGAAATCAATAGTTGTACAGCTTGTTACATTGGCAGCAGCTGTATTTAATTCTCTATTTGCTGAATTAAAGTTTAAAGCAGTACCGTTAAAAGGTATACAAGGTGTTCCAACAGTTGCTCCAGATACGTTAGACCAAACTAAAGGATCAAAAGTTCCAGTAAAATCATCTTCTACAGCAGTTAATGAAACATCAAATTGTATGGTTTCTCCTTGACATAAAACAGTATCTCCTGGTACAAGTGTTACACTAGGGGGAGGGTTTACCGAGACGATAACAGTATCTTCTTTTACACATCCAAATGGAGAGGTAACAGTTGTAATGTATGATGTTGTTTGTGTTGGACTAGCTATAGGATTGTTGATGGTGTCATTACTTAATGATCCAGCATTAGTCCAACTATAGTTGTAACCAGCTCCTGGTGGAGTCACATTTACACCAATTTGTTTAGTTAAGAAATCACATAACAGAGTATCACCATAAGCTGTAGGCATAAAATCTGGCACAACAGTTACACTAGTAGAATCTGTATTGTTACAGCCAACCGATAGATTACTTACCACATAATAATTAGTACTTATAAGTGGTGTTGCTATTGGATTAGCACAGGGGTTACAACTAAATTCTGGACCTACAGGTACTAGTGTTCCTGTAGCAGTATAGAACCAAGTAAAACTAGATCCGCCATTAGCCGTCATTTGAGCTGTTTGAGGCCCACATATAATAATAGGGGGATTGGCAACGGTTGCATTAATTACATTAACTATAATAGGGAAGGTTGCTAAATTTTCAATAGGACACGATCCATCGGTTACACCAACTGATGCTTGGGTATTAGGACTTGCTCCAACTGGAACATTCCAACAAACTGTAAGAGTTAGATGATTAAGAGAATCTGGTGCATAAGGATAGTTTAGAGTTATAGTAGCACCTGGCATAGCTGCAAAAACATTGGTGTTACTACTATCTATTACTAAGGTGTCTCCAACATCTAAGTCAGAAAATTCTATATCAATACAAAAGTTCTGTCCTTCACATATTTCTATAGTATTATTTCCTGTTACTATTCCTGATCCTGTGTGATTTGTTACACCTATCAAAGGCACTGGAGGGAGGCAATTAGGATTGTTTACAACTTCAACTTGAAAATCATGGTAAATAAAACCTGTTTGATTTCCTGCAGCATCAAATGCTTCAATTTTGTATGTAACTACATAGTTGCCTAAATTTGGTTGATTAAAAACAATACAACCTGTTACAGGGTCAAAAGTTAAGTTTTGTAAAGGGGTGGTGGCTCCATACCCACCAATATGTACAATAGGTGTTCCTGTTGCGCCCATTGGACTTACTAATGAATAGTATAAACTATCTCCATCAGGATCAATAGCTGCAGGGCAATAGGTCTGTGGAACTCCCGCACATACATAGGGGATAGCGTTGGCAGTTACATAAGGAGAAGCATCACACGGAGCAGTACCTGAATTCATTTGAGAATTGACATAAAATGTGTTAGAAGTTGTTCCTGTTAAGTTGTCAGACTGATCTCTACAACAGATACTATAAACAAAATTCCAGCTATCACAAGTATCTGGTAAGGTAATTATTGTTTGGTAAGTATACTCCATTACTCCAGGTAGTGATCCACCATCACACATACTAGAGTCATCTTTACATATTTGCGATACATCAGCTGGGCTAGGGTTCCCTGGAGTAGAAGGTATTAAATTTAATAAAAGAGCTGGGTTTGTTAGTCCGCAAGTGTTAGTTATGCTAGCATTTATGGAGGTTGGTAGTGCACTAGTTATGCCGCTACAGCTAAGATAAACTTTTACAGTCATTAAAAACTCATTAGGATTTCCTGTGCATTCCCATGTTACATTTCCTCCTGGGATATGTGAAGCATAAGAGCTCGAAAAACTTGAAAGTAATATGGTGATAATTAATAAAACTTTTTTCATAACAACTTTTTAATAATAACTTAATATCCAAAGATAAATATAAATCTCTGAATATAAGACGATAATACTATTAATAGGTTGCCTACTTAATTAAATATTCTGATTAAACTTAAGCT
>NVUQ01000144.1 GCA_002401955.1 Flavobacteriales bacterium
AGCGTCCCTGGACGTGGCCAGCATGTGCGCCACCTCCACCAAGGTGTTCGTGATGGAAGTGATGGGCCGCCACGCCGGCTGGATCGCCGCCAGCGCCGGCCTTGCCAAGGACAGCCCGGACGACGCCCCGCACATTATCCTGTTCCCGGAAATCGCCTTTGATCAGAAGGCCTTTCTCAAGAAAGTCGACGACACCGTTAAGAAGGTGGGCTACTGCGTAATCGTGGTCTCCGAAGGCGCGCGCACCGCCGACGGCACCTTCCTGGCCGACGCCGGCAGCACCGACGCCTTCGGCCACAAACAGCTCGGCGGCGTGGCCCCGGTGCTGGCGCAAATGGTGAAAAGCGAGCTGGGCTACAAATACCACTGGGCGGTGAGCGACTATCTACAGAGGGCAGCGCGCCATATCGCCTCCAAGACCGACGTGGACCAGGCCTACGCCGTGGGCCGCGCCGCCGTGGAATTCGCCGTCGCCGGCAAAAACGCGGTAATGCCCACCATCGTCCGCAAGGACACAAAAAAGTACGCCTGGAGCATCGGCGAGGCGCCGCTCAGCAAAGTGGCCAACGTGGAAAAGAAGATGCCGCGCAAGTTCATCAGCAAGGACGGCTTCGGCATCACTCCCTCCGGCCGCGCTTATTTGGAGCCGCTGATCGGCGGCGAATCCTATCCGCCCTACAAGAACGGCCTGCCCCAGTTCGCGCAGCTCAAGCTGGTGGCCGTACCGAAGAAGCTGAACGACGCCTTCGAGGTGTAAGCTCGCGCGAATCGAATGTCCGCCCGGCCCTGTGGTAACCACGGGGCCGACGCCGCATCACATGCCGGCCGGCACCATCACGGGCATCATCGTCCAGCGTGTACTACCCGATCCGCCCAGGTCCGTTTTAACCAGACCTCGCTCCAGCCCGAGATAGATTTGCTCGCCGACCAGATTCGGGTAATCGCGACGTAATATAGCGATATCCTCGGCGAACCTTTCTTCGTAATCCACGCTGACGCCCGTCACCGTTAGCCCCAGTTGTTTGGTAACTGTAAAGATGAACGAGCCGATATAGGTGACCTCTCCAGGTCGCACATTGAATTTAATGCTAAAGGGCCGGGTCGACGCTGTGCGCGCCGCACCACTGTGAACGTCCCATTGCCAGGCCTCATACTCACCGGCCGGAAGCTCGGTCGCGTAGAGCTCGCCTTTGATCGTGCTGAAATCGCCGCGGGGAGGGATCGGTAGCAGCATCAGTCCCTTGCCGGCCTCCAAATAGCCGGTCGTCTCATTGTCGAGCCCTCTGAAATAAACCTTGTAGCCCGACACCACCCCTTTGTACTTAACCGAACCGACCATAACGCCCTGTTCCGAGGCGTCATCCAGCTTGAATGACTCGGACACATTGGGCACCGGACCCACACAAGCGGACAACGCCAGCGCAAAAACACACGTCCATACAACCCGAGTGATCATAAGTTCTTTTTCCTTCTTATTCGTTAACGCCCCACCAAGGCCCTAATAGGCCACTCCTTTTATCATTCCCGAGAACATCCAGCTTCGCAATCGAGGGCCGGCCCGAAAAGAGAATGCAAGCAATTCTCATTTTGGGTAGAATCCGGCTCCGGATCCACCCATAACTCGAATTCGGGGCTCACCATGCGACATCCTGCTTTCCGGCTTTCCGCGCTCTCCCTTGCCATCCTTGCCAGCGGCGCCTTTCCCAGCGCCTACGCGCAAACCAGCGACAATGAACGCAGCGGCGGCAACACCCTGGCACCGGTGGAGGTGCAATCCAGCGCCGATGCCTCCGAGGGCGGCCTGAGTCAGGCCTACGCCGGCGGCCAGGTGGCGGAAGGCGGCAGCATCGGCATCCTCGGCGCCCAGGACGTGATGGAGACCCCCTACAACGTCACCAACTACACCGAGCAACTGATCGAGGACCAGCAGGCCGCCAGCGTCGGCGAGATCCTGCTGAACGACCCGGCGGTGCGGGTGGCGCGCGGTTTCGGCAATTACCAGCAGGTGTATCTGGTGCGCGGCCTGCCGGTGTATTCGGACGACATCACCTATAACGGCCTCTACGGCCTGCTGCCGCGCCAGTATCTGGGCTCCGAGTTCATCGAGCGGGTGCAGGTGTTCCGTGGCGCCAACACCTTCCTGAAGGGCGCGGCGCCGGGTGGCAGTGGCCTGGGCGGCGCCGTCAATATCGTGCCCAAGCGAGCGCCGAATCAGGCGCTGAACCAGATGACCCTGGGCACGCAGAGCGGCGGCCAGGGCTACGCCGCCGCCGACCTGGCCAACCGCTCCGACGACGGCCGCTTCGGCATTCGTCTGAACGTGGCCCGCCGGGACGGCGACACCGCCGTGGACGGCGAGGAATCGGAGCTGTCCATGGCCCACCTCGGCATGGACTTCCGTGAAGAGAACTTGCGGGTGTCCGCCGATCTGGGCTTCCAGAAGCACCGCATCGACGGTGGTCAGCCGAGCATCACGTTCGCCCCCGGCGTGCCGGTTCTGGACACCCCGGACGCGGATGAATCCATCGGCCAGCCCTGGACCTATTCGGACTCCAACGATGTGTTCGGCACCCTGCGAACTGAATACGACTTCGCCGACAATATCACCGGCTGGGCCGCCGTCGGCGCCCGCCGCAGCGAGGAAGATTCCATCTTCGCCAACCCCACCGTTAACGATACCGACGGTAATTACAGCACCTACCGGTTCGAGACCGCTCGCGAGGATTCGATTCTGACTGGCGAAACCGGGGTAAGATTCAATTTCCAGACCGGGGCCGTGGGCCACGAATTGACGGTCAGTGGCGCCACTTATGAATTGGAGTCGGACAACGCCTTTGACTACTCCGCCTTCGGCGGGTTTACCGGCAACATCTATAGCCCGACCGACCAGGCTATCCCCCCTCTTCTCGGCAACGTCAATGGCGGCAATCTGGACGATCCCACCCGCACCATCAAAACGCGTTTCCAGAGTGTCGCGGTGGCCGACCAGCTTTCCATGCTGGAAGATCGTTTGCTGGTGACCCTCGGGGCCCGCTACCAGTCCCTCAAAGACTACGCTTACGACTACGAGAGCGGGGCGCGCCTGGAATCCAGCTACGACGAAGACGCCGTCACCCCGACGCTGGGTGTGCTTTACAAGCTCACGCCGTCTTTGTCCGCCTACGCCAACTATATCGAAGGGCTGCAAAAGGGTGAGCGAGTAGGCAGCTCCTTCACTTCCGCCGGGGCCGCGAACACCGGGGAAGTGCTTGATCCTTACGAAACCCAGCAAAGTGAAGTCGGCCTGAAATACGACGGTGGCAATCTTGGCGGCAGCGTGTCGGTTTATCGCAGCGAGAAGCCGGTGGCCGGCCTCAACGACGCCAACGTCTACGAAGTGCTTTATGACCAGGAAAACACCGGCGTGGAGCTGATGGCCTACGGCAACGCCACCCGGAACCTGACGGTGCTGGGCGGTGTCAGCTTCCTGGACGCGGATGTGACGGCAACGACGCCATCGGCTCGCCGGACACCCAGGCCAACCTGAACCTGGAATACCGG
>NVUQ01000145.1 GCA_002401955.1 Flavobacteriales bacterium
GAGTGGAATTGGGTTCGCAACTCAAAGTTAATTTGAGATACTTTAATTTGCACTCTCTATTTTTTTTATTTCTCAAATCATTTAGGACGGGATTGGTTTCTTTTTAGTGTTTATGGATAATAAACAGACCATTCATGATATGATTGCAAAGACAGTAGTTTCGAGGAAATAAAATGAATATACGGTTATTGAGAAATTGTTTTTTGTAGTGCTAAGCTTTTCGAAGAGTCTTCAAAAACAAAATGAAGCAGTCTTGTCTTTTAATAAATAGATTACTTCATAATTCGTTCCTTTTCCCTTGAGATAACGAATTTATTTAAGGAGATTTTAAAGGAAATGACTATTCAGGAAAAAATTAGAAGTTGTTTTATAATCGATTTACGTTCGTTAGCGATTTTTCGAATTTCTATTGCTTTATGTATTATTTCAGATTTAATAAGTCGTTTTCGATACATCAATTTTTTTCAAACTGATAAAGGATTTCTACCTGAGGAGAAGAATTTAGGACTTTTTAACTATCTACCACATCATTGGAGTGATTCTTACAATTTCCAGGCTTTTCTTTTTTTCTTAGCACTCGTTTTTTCAATAATGTTACTTGTAGGCTGGTATACTCGACTTGCCACTTTCTTTTCATGGGTATTATTAATTTCCTTACATACTGTAGTTGGCATTGCCAATGATGGTGCAGATGATCTTTTAAAAGCAGTGTTATTGTGGTCTATTTTTTTGCCATTAGGATCATTTTGGTCTATAGACAGTAAAAAACAAAATAACAAGAGTGTAAACTATTTTTCTTTAGCCGGATCAGCACTATTACTCCTGTTCGTTTTCTATTACTTTACAGCTGGATGGGCTAAATTGAATCCTACTTGGATAGAAAACGGAATAGCTCTAGAAATTATTTTCAGACAAGAATTCTGGTTACGCTCGGTTGGTGATTTTTTGAGTCAATATCCATATCTCCTTAAATTACTATCACCATTAATTGTTTTTTTTGAAATTCTTGCTCCATGGGTTTTGTTGTTGCCACAGAAGTATTATAAAATCAGAATTGCTACAATTGTGAGTTTTATCATTTTTCAAATTTGTTTGGGAGTTTGTCTCCAATTAAATTTAATGCCTTGGATTTCTACAGCAGTTATTTTAGTTTTTTTACCATCTGTAATTTGGGATAAATTTTTATTAATTAAGCATGGGATTAAAATAGAAAAAAGGAAATTAATTAATGTTGTGATGGTGTTATTTGCGGCTTACACTTTTGGAGGGTTTTTTATGAAAAAAGCTGAAATAGTACTGCCATTACAATCTCAAGCACGTCAATTAGGGTTTATTTCCACTTGGTATTTTTATTATTTTGCACCAGAATCTGATTATGATTATCACATAATAGCAACCCTCGAAAATGGTGAAAAAGTTATTATTTTAGAATCTATAAATACTACAACTAACTGGAAAGAACCTGCAATGAATAGTTTATGGCAGAATTATAGGTTTAAATATTATTTAGAGACGATAACTTATAGCGATTCCAATTATACTAACTATTTTTTAGATTGGTTAGTAAAAAAATGGGAAGCCGAACATCTCGATTCTAAGGTGGTATCAGCTAAATTTTATTGTTTAACCAAAGATATTTTATCCCCTAATGGGAGTGAGAAAGAAATTGTTATTGCAGAGTTTGACTAAACGTTTCCTTTTTCAGAAAGCATAATCGAAATTCCTTTGGTACTGCTAAAATGTGAGAATATAATTACCATAATTACTGTAATAGGAACACTTAATAACATTCCAGTAACTCCCCAAAGTGCGCCCCAAAAAGACAAGGCAAAAATGGCAACAAAAGAACTAATATTTAAAGTATTTCCCATCAATTTAGGTTCTAATAAATTTCCTACAACAATTTGAATTCCTCCAACAATTCCTAATACCAATAAACAGCTGCTAAAATCACCAAATTGTAATAAGCAGAAAATAGCAGGGAAGAGGGTTCCAATTAATGAACCGATAGTTGGAATGTAATTTAATAAGAAAATTAAAAATGCCCAAAATAGGGGAGCATCAATTCCAATAAATAGCAGGGCAATATAACTTGCCAAACCAGTTATAAAACTGACCAATGTTTTTAAACCAATATAACTGGTGATGGATTTTTCAATTTGATCTAAAACCTTATTTAACTCATTGAATTGTCGTTTATCGGCAAATACAGCCTTTAATTTAGTATGGAAATTCGCCTCTTCTAAAAAAATGAATAAAGCATAAATTAAAATGATAAAAGCATTACTCAATAAATCAGAAAGTGATTTAAATATTCTTTTTAAAATTGACCCAAAATCGAAATCTCCTGCATGAGATTTAAAGTAATCAACTAAATTCATTTGAAATATTTCATTCAATTGAGCAATCATTATTTCTACATTTTGCTCATAAATTGGGTAAGATTTAGCCAAAGAATTAATGTTTGCCATTAAAAGTTTAGAAATAAAGGCAAAAATCGATATTAAAATAATAGAAGGAATTAAACTCTTTAACCAAGAGGGAAAGTATTTTTCTATGAATTTAACTTTGTTTAATCCATGCCTTATTTTACGTACAATAAACCATAATAGCAATGCAAAAATAAATGGCTGAAGCAAATTCTGTCCATAAATTAGCGTAATTACTATTGCAATAGTGCTTATAAAAAAGTATGCGGTGTTTTTCATAGAATTTTAAAAGTACTGAAAAGAAATATGTCTAGAATCGATATTTCTATACTTTTCTTGTTAACCGATAATGTATGCATTAGAATACAGGGAGTAAATCTCAATATCATTATTTTTTTATAAGGCGATAAGATGAATATTCTCGATTTGTAATTGTTTTAAGAAAAAATATTCCTTTAGGGTAATTCGTTAAATCCAACTTATATTTTTGGTTCATATTTTTAAGGTTAAGAAGTTCATTACCTAGAATATCATAAACTAACAGATTTGTGTTTTTCAAATCACTTAAAATAAAAACTCCATTAGATGGGTTTGGAGATATTCTAATTGTACCATTTTCAATTTCATTTGTTAAGCCTGTTAAAGAAGAAACTGTGAAAGACTGGCTTAAGTTATCACTAGCCACAATCCCAGGGGTACAGGGTGCTGGCCCCGATCCACTACTTAAAGTCATATCAAAAGTATAATTTCCACTAGCTAAAGGTAAAACCATAAAAGTATCTGTTGTGTTACAAGGGGTAGCCAGCATACCTACACAATGTAAAGAACTTGCAATTACAGTTTGTCCTACTATACTAGAACCAGTATTAGATATAGGGCAATCTGAACTCGGAAACATTAAATCAACATAAAAATAAATGGTATCAATAGTTGTTGGATTTGATGGCGTATAACTAATATTAGAAATGGATTGTGACAATACATTAGACAGTTTAAACAGCAACAGTGTTATTATTACTAACTTCTTCATAGGGATAGTTT
>NVUQ01000146.1 GCA_002401955.1 Flavobacteriales bacterium
TATCGAGAACAAAAAATTCTTTAAAAAAATGCTTCTCGATACAAAATTCTTACAGAATTTCACTCGAAGTGACATTTTTTTGTTAAAAATTAAGTTATACCGATTTGTAATCAAAATGCCCGATAATTTCGTTACTCTCATTCTCTGGCTTTGAATCTCTATCGGCATTATACAAAAACCATTGTTGGGTATTTTGAAATTAAATTGCTTTACTGTTTCAAATTAATGCCAACTGCCCTATAAAATATAGAAATTGTTGGCAAATCGTTATCCTTAAAAAAAATCTTTTATGATTTCATCAGAAAAAGAATCGTTAGGGTCTTCTTGTTTTAATTTATAAACCAAGAATTTAGCTGTTTCAAGGTCATTTTGATACAAAAGCTGTAGAATTAATGTTTTTGTGAGGCTAGGTGAATCAGGATAAATTTTATAACTTTTATTTAGTAATTCTTCAGTAAGTTTGATATTCTCTTTGGCCAAAGCGATATTTGCTAAACCTGTATAGGCTTGATAAGAATTTGGATCAATTTCAATCGCCTTTTTTAGTAGTTTTTCACCTTCTTCCATATTCTTATTGTACAATTTGAAATAGGCTAAGTCAATAATGTCATCAACAACAGGGTCATAAGAAGCTTTATCTTCAATTTTAAGTTGAGTCCATAGTTCTGCATTTACAGTATCCCCCATAGTGAGATAACAACTAATAATATTCTTATAACTACTTGCAACTTGGTCTTCATTGTCTCTGAATTTAAAAGGTTTGAGAGGTATTGCTCGTTTGTAATAATAAATTGCTTTTTTGTAATTATTTTGGAGAAACTCAATGGCGGCTAGTGAATAATATAATGTGTATTTATTATTAAATTGTTTGTCTTTGATGAATTGTTTAAGGAATGTTTCAAAATTCTTCAGTTGCACTATCTCCTTTTCAGAATGGACAAATCGATAATCCATCCAATTATAATTAATAACGGTTTTAGAAGGGTTTAATGATAGTTGGATTATTTTATTGTAAAAGAGAATCATAAGCTTCATTGATCTGCAAGAAATTTGGATATCTTTTTGATTTGGATAACTCGATTGGAATTGATCTAAGAAAGAATAATCCGAAGGAATTCCTTTAAAAACGTAATTACTGTCGTTAACGTTTTCTTCTGTTAAAATTATTTTTGCGTCAGTGAATACTAAGGCTTGAGTTTTTATAATATATGGTAAAATTAAGCTTGGATTCATTTTAATTATTCGGTCTGCCTCATTTATACATTCTTTCAATTTTCCAATCTTTAAGAATAGAATCATTTTATAAACTAGAGCAACAGAATCTTTTGGGTATTCTTGAACGATTAGTTCGTTCATTTTTATAGTTTCAGTTGTATTTGCTAGTCCACTGTGTAGAGCAAATAGTTGCTTCATTTCAAACCAACGTTTTCCATAAGGTAAAGTGTCAGCTTTGGATTGATATTTTACCAAAGCCTTATTTAGGTATTTATAAGCTTCATGCCTTTGATTCAATCTTCCGTATAAATGTCCAATTCTACTTAGATAATTAATTTCACCCGTTATATTGAAAGAATCTTTTAGTGCTTGGATTTGTTTAAAGGATAATTCATCTTGGGCTTCTTTTTTAGTTAGTTCTAATTTAAATTCATTAGTATGGTATTGAATGTCAAAAGAACATTCTAAGACAAACCGTTCATGTATGTGCTTATTGATTAGTTCTTTATTTTGACAATGTGCAAAAGTGTTAAAAAGAAAAAATAACGGAAGTAAATATGGGTTTAAGTTTTTCAATTTTTTGGAATTATTTTTTTGATAACGTTTGATAAAAATAATATAGAATTAATTCTGACTAACGTCAAATTTTTAATTTATTCATTCTTAAAAGCCAAATCAAAGATTTGGCGATGTTAATTTATTACTCTTAACTTTCAAATTACTACCAAAACCCCACATTAACTATAGGCAGTATTACCCAATGTTATTTCTTTTTAGTTATCTTTTTTGTTTTTTTCTCAGGCAAATAATTGTCGTTGCTAATCACTCTCTTTCCTGTTTTGCTTTCAAGCTCCTTACGTGCATTTCCTGCTACTTTTCCTCCTTGAATTGCTGCTTTTTTATTTTCTATAAATCCTTGCGTGTCATTTGTTCTAGTTATTTCTGTTGTTGAAGCTTCTCCAAGCATTGAGAAAATTAATTCTAAATCACTCATATGGTCTCGTAGATTTTCTCTTTTAAGGCCTTTAACTTTTTTGTATTCGGAAGGGGTAAGTCCAAATGCAGCTTTAGAAATTTCTGCGGTTAAAATAGCATAATCACTATGTTCTTTTATTCCCCTTTCTTTCCATTCATCTGTCAATTCTTCACGAATAGCAATGCTTCGCATTCGTTTTTCAATCCAGTTATCCGAATGTCCTTTAGCCTTATAAATTTCTCGTGCTCTTTTTGATGCTAATTCAGGATCTTCGATTTCTTGAAGTCTTTCGTAGCCAACTTTTGCTAACCACCTTTTAAATGGTTCTGCTTTTGGCGAAGGTATTGATTGAATAATACGTAAAAGTCCTTCGGTGTTTGTACAGTCCGTTTCTCTTAATTTACCATCAGGAGCTTCTAATTTCAACTGTACGATATCTTCGTACAGTTCATTATATCCCTCTTTTACAAGCTTTCTTTTTAAATCACTCCAATATCTACGAGCGTTTGAACTTTCGGTTAATACTTGAATTACATCAATGATAGCAAAATACCATTTTTGGTCTGCCTCATTAAATGTAGTTCGTATTTTTTTGTCCTGAAACAGTTTAATATTGCTCATAGTTCAAAAATAGTTATTTAAGAAGCAATAAGGCTAATTAATTCTGTTTGTTGGTTTTTATCAGTCTTCTTTTTCTGAAACGTTGTTTACCCTTGTCCTCCAAGGTTTGCAGTTTTTTTTCGGTTTGTTTTTCAATACAAATTTAGCCATTCCGCCACTAAGGTAAAGATAATTAAACCACCAACCTGATAAACCGACTTTGTTGTTGAAAATCATTTGCTTACGGATGTTATACCGATTTGTAATCAAAATGCCCTATAATTTCGTTACACTTATTCTCAGGCTTTAATCAAGAGAATTCCTCGAAGCTCTGCTTCGGGGTTTCCAAACACACCTTTCCTTTCGGAGAGGTCAAAACTTTGTAAAAGTTTTGGGTGAGGCA
>NVUQ01000147.1 GCA_002401955.1 Flavobacteriales bacterium
CCGAGCCCTTTTTTCATGAGCGCCAAAGACATCCTGTTTCTGCGCATGACCTACCCATTTAATTTAAAGCACACATTCTTTGAACCCACTAGGATAACCTCGACCTCAGCCAAATGTATAGATAATATTTTCTGTGATTGTACTGTTTCTGAAGGAAAGCTGTTCGCCTGTCTGGGGTCTGACCACCTGGGCCAACAAGTGTCACTTATTCGTAACGAAGAGTCTAACCTTATCTCCGCTCCTGTAATCCGTAGGCCGTTAACTAAGTACCGCAAAATGCGTTTTCGCGAAACCATAAATAAGAAATTGCCTGAATTAGATTTAACTAAAAATCCTAATGAACATTATAATAAGATTTTTAATACAGTGGAAACAGAATTCAAAAAAACTTTTCCTCTTAAGACCTTTAATAATAAAGTGAAACTTAAATTTTGCGATTGGGCTACAAATGGTATTTATATTAGCAGAAACAAGTTGTATGAACTTTATGGTCAAAAACAGTATAATTTTAATGCGGAATTTATATCATATGTTAAACGTTACTCTAAAACTTTTAAAAAGGTATGTTCAACAGCAAAATCTTTATATTTAACTTATAAAATAAAAAATTCTAATGACAAAATCAAAACAGCTTGGTCAATCATTAATAAAGAAACCGGCAAGTTTAACCCACGCGACAACAATATTTCTTTAAAAATTGGTGATAAAACCATTAATTCAAATGACGAAGTGGCCAACGAATTCAATAACTTCTTTGCCAATATTTCTAAAAATATTACGGGCTCCCTTTCGTCTTGTCCCAGTGCTGCAGATGATTTATTAAAAAGAAATGCCTCAGATCCTAAATCTACCTTCCGATTTAGACATATTTCTCCTGAAGAATTATTATCTGCTTACAAAGCACTCAACATGAAAAATACAGAGGATCTGTGGGGTATATCTGTCTCAGTGCTTAGCACTATTATTGATCTGATTGCTCCCCACTTAACTATTATATTCAATAATTGCATCTCAGATGGAGTTTTCCCTGACCTCATGAAAATCAGCAAAATTATACCTCTTTTCAAACAGGGCGCTAAAAACGATCCCACTAATTACAGACCCATTTCTATTCTACCTGCATTAAGTAAAATTTTTGAAAAGCTAATTTTAACTCAATTAGTTTCTTATTTTAACATAAACAAAATATTACACAATAGTCAATTCGGTTTCACTAAAGGTCGTTCCACTACTGATGCAGCAGCCACTCTAGTTGGAATTATCAATGATGCTTGGGAAGCCGGACAGGATGTTATAGGTGTATTTTGTGACCTTTCAAAAGCTTTTGACTGTGTCGACCACAACATACTGAAAAATAAGCTTAAATTCTATGGTGTCACTGGAGCGGCCCTTGATGTACTATCTTCTTACTTAGACAATAGAACTCAGAAAGTAGAAATTAATAGAGCAGCCTCTAACAGCGCTCCTGTGCACATGGGCGTGCCTCAAGGCTCCATTATTGGTCCTTTTCTATTTCTAGTTTATATAAATGATCTTCCTTGTCTTGCCCAACAATTGTGTGATGTAATTTTATTTGCTGACGACACGTCACTACTGTTTAAAGTTGATAGAAAAAGTCGAAATTATAACAATGTAAGCAACATTATGTCACTTGTGCTTGAATGGTTTACAACTAATAACCTGGCTTTAAACACAGACAAGACCAAGTGTATTAAGTTCTCTCTTTCAAACGCACCCCAACTTGATATTCCTTTAGTAGTTAATGGTAAAGTATTAGAATGGGTACACAGTGCCAAGTTCTTGGGCATTACTGTGGATAGTAAGTTTAAGTGGGATAAACATATTGAAATCACGGCCAAAAAACTTAGTTCGGCAGCTTTTGCAGTGAGAAGGATCAGACAGTGTACAAACATCGAAACAGCTAGGCTCGTGTATTACAGCTACTTTCATAGCATAGTCCTACGGATTATTGTTATGGGGTAATGCAGCTGACATAGGAAAAATTTTTGTTTTACAGAAACGAGCAATTCGTTTTATTTATGGGCTTAAGCCACGGGATTCCTTGCGAGAATTATTCAAATCGATAAATATTATGACTGTTGCATCTCAGTACATCTTCGACGTACTTATTTTTGTTAAATCTAACTTACACCTGTATAAAACATTGAGCGATGTTAACAGTGTAGTCACTCGTAATAGGCATAAACTTTGTATGAACAGATTCCGACTTAAAAAGGTTAGGCGGTCTTTCGTGGGTCAAAGTGTTAAATTGTTCAATAAACTCCCTGTAGAGGCTATTAACTTGCCAATGCCAAAATTTAAATCATATATTAAAAATGCTTTAATGGCTAATGCTTATTACACGATTAGCGACTATTTAAATGATAAAAAACCTTGGACCCTTCCTAAAACTTCCACCTCTCACACTTGATTTTAATTTTTTTATTATTATTTATATATTTTCTTGACATGTTTATTACATATATTTTGACATTTATTGTAAAACATATACGTGATTTGTGATCTCCAAGTGTCTGAAAGTAACATAGGTATCTATTATGTTAGATTATGGAGATCGAGTATGTCATGCACATTCAAATGGTCAAACCGGTAGCGGCGTCGTGGATCGGGTCGGGAGGTTCCCTCTATTGTGGTTGAGCTTCGCGATGGCTGACTCACGCGTCAACTCGTGAACGGGTGCTGCCGGGGGAACTGGTCAGCTCGATCTTTTATTAAAAGTTTTTTTTTGTTTGGTTAATTATACATATATATATAAGTATATATATATTTTCCTTTCATCAGCACTTGATCACAATCATAATATGTTTCAGTATACCTTTTGACCATGTACTTTATTGTGTACTTACATGTTATATTACTGATAAAAAATTATACATAAATTTATATTTAAAAAATGGTAAGCCCTTCTGGCATAATAGGGACCAACACTGTTTGAATGAGTTTCTTTCGGCATTTCTTCTCAGCAGTGGTCGTTCCGAAATGCTAGTAGTTTGTAGCTTTGGTAAACATCATTTAATTTAGATTATGACGTGAAAAAGTGCCTGTGAAGGCCTAATTTCTGAATAAATGATTTGATTTGATTTGATTTGACAACGAAGTACTTACTTAATAAATCCA
>NVUQ01000148.1 GCA_002401955.1 Flavobacteriales bacterium
CTAAGTTTTAGTTCTGTATCAATTGTTAATTGATTTGAAGTAGGGTTAGGGTAGATGTTTATATCTGAATTCAATTCTAGATTATTATCAAGTCCAGTTATAATCGGAGTTCCTATAACGTTTATCGTAAATCCACCTGTTTTAAATACAACCCCATTTTCTCCAATAGAATCGCAATACATATCCACACAACCAGCTCCATCATCTACTGTTAGGCAAAGATAAAATGGTCCTGAAGTGGTATAGGTATGAGTAGGGTTTTGAAGAGAGGATGTTGGTGACCCATCACCAAAATTCCATAAATATGTTAAGTTGTTTCCTGTAGAGCTATTTACAATTGTCACATCATTACTAGTTGTATCAGGATGCATAACAAAACCTGAAGCACATACAACAGGGCTTGGTACGGTAGTAACAATAATGGTGTCTAGATAAAAATCCACACATGAGTTTGTGGTAGTAGAGTCGTTAATTGTTAAAACAACAGCGAAAGTTCCGTTAGCACTAAAGGTATGATTAGTGCTGATAATTGTGGAGGTATTTCCATCTCCAAAAGCCCAATGAGATTGATTAAATATTCCTATTGAAGTGTTAATGAACGAATAGTTACCGTTTCCATTGTCAGTAAATGTGTAGTTTGCAATTCCGCTTGGAATAATAGTAAGATTAATAGTAATTATACTGTCACAACCAATAGCATTCGGAATAGTATCAGTATAATTCCCAGTTGCTGTCCAAGTGTAGTTTCCACTTGGTGAAGTATAGCTATTACAAGTTATTGTTGAAATTATGCCTGATGTATTACATTGGTTTATTTTATGTATAAAAATATCTAAGCTATCTATGGAGGTTAGATTGAAAGTTCCTGTGTCAGGATCAAAATCCACAGTATTTGAAAAATTACCACAAGTATATATATTTTCCAAATTGTCAATTGCAATGGAGTAACTTTCCTCCGAATTAGATCCTCCGATATTTTTAGCCCAAACAAAATTTCCATTAGCATCTAATTTAGAAATAAAAATATCATAACCTCCTGACGAAGTAAGATTGTATGTTCCAGCATTAGGATCAAAATCAAAAGTGTTTATAAATTCCCCAGTAGAATAAATATTTCCAGAAATATCAACTGCTATGGAGTAATTATTATTCGAAGCAGGTCCGATATTTTTAGCCCAAATAAAATTTCCATTAGTATCTAATTTAGAAATAAAAATATCATTACCTCCTAACGCAGTAAGATTGTATGTTCCAGCGTTAGGGTCAAAATCAACAGTACCATAAAATTTTCCAGTAGTATAAACGTTTCCTGAATTGTCTGCAACTATTGAGTGTCCACCATCTGAATTAGATCCTCCGATATTTTTAGCCCAAACAAAATTTCCATTAGCATCTAATTTGGAAATAAAAATATCAGAACTTCCTAACGCAGTAAGGTTGTAAGTTCCAGCGTTAGGGTCAAAATCAACAGTACCTAGAAATTTTCCAGTAGTATAAATGTTTCCTGAATTGTCAATTGAAATGGAGTAGCTTTCATCCCAATTAGATCCTCCGATACTTTTAGCCCAAACAAAGTTTCCATTAGCATCTAATTTAGAAATAAAAATATCATTACCTCCTAACGCAGTAAGATTGTATGTTCCAGCGTTAGGGTCAAAATCAACAGTACCTTGAAATTTTCCAGTAGTATAAACGTTTCCTGAATTGTCTGCAACTATTGAGCGTCCATCATCTGAATTAGATCCTCCGATACTTTTAGCCCAAAGAAAATTTCCATTAGCATCTAATTTAGATATAAAAATATCATCACCTCCTAACGCAGTTAGATTGTATGTTCCAACGTTAGGGTCAAAATCAACAGTGCCGTTAAAATATCCAGTAGAATAAACATTTCCAGAATTATCGATGGTTATCGATGAATTAGTACAGCCATTAAAATTTCCTCCGAAACTTTTAGTCCAAACAAAATTTCCATTAACATCTAATTTGGAAATAAAAATATCAGGGGTGAAACCTATCGATGTAAGTAAGTAGGTCCCAGGTCCTGGGTCAAAATCAACAGTACCAAAAAAAGTCCCAATAATATAAGTATTCCCCCCCCCATCAATAGCCAACGCTCTCCTTGGAAAATCTTCGTAATCACAATTAAGCATACCTCCTGTATTTTTAGCCCATTCAAAAGTTTGGCTATAACCAAAATTACTTGCTATTAGTAGTAATGAGAATAATAGTTTCTTTTTCATAGTTGAAAATTTTGGATGTATCATAATTTTTTTGTTTTATATTTTTTGTGTAATTTTTACTAACGTCAATTTTTTAATTTTATAAACCCTCAAAAAAAATCACGTTATCTGTAGAAATTAATCCCGATTTCGTGATGTGAGGAATGCTCGCCAATGACAACTGTATGTTGCGTTTGCTGCAGTTGTTTAAAGACACCTAAGTAATGATTTTTGTGAGGCTACCCAAGTTAAAAAGTGTCAAAAAAGTAAAACCTTACAAAGCCCAAAGCAAGAATGCAGCTTGCTAAATAGTTACTAAAAACTGCTAGCAAAAATTATGGCACTAACTCACCAACTTGTCAAAAAGCTAAAATAGTAAGCAAGCAAAATGCAATATTACAGATTGTTGTGTGCAGTTTTATTCATTTAATCATTCAACTTATTTCCTTTAGAGCTTTTTCAATGTAATGAAAGCAGTTGGCATATACCAAACATTCGTTCCGAAAGCTACCGAAAAAATTGTCCAACCTTCTTTTTCTTTTTCAGGTAATATTTTTTCGACCTTTTCTGTCAATGAAGTAATAGACCACATTGTAGAAAATTTTAAAATTTTGTACGTATTCATAATATCATTTATTATTAGTGTTTATTGTAATTGCACCCAACAATCGAATAAACAACATATGTTGTTTATTCGCATTATATATAAAGGTTTTTAATTTCCATTAAAAACCTGTTTTATTTTTTTTTAATGTACTGTAGTTCAATTATTTAACATTTGTTTTTTCCGTTTGCAAACGACTATAAGCGT
>NVUQ01000149.1 GCA_002401955.1 Flavobacteriales bacterium
ACAAAACTCCAAACTCGATGTACAAAAATGTAGCTTAATAATTAATTTTAACTTGTAGTCGTATTTTAGGACTAAACATTATTGCAACTTTAACAATCATGGCATTTCTGCTGGCAATTATCACCCTGTTTTTACTGGATGTTTAGGTGTAATTAAATATTATTTTAAAATTTTTGACCCGTCTTTAAAGATCAATCAACGGTTATCTTCATTAATTCCCTTTAAGAGATAGTCGTTTTTTATTTCTTATGTATCTTTGAGCAAGTCTATGAAATTAATCTGCATTTACATTACGATTCTTACGTTGTATTTTACGATACCTGTAAAAGCTCAAGAACTTTCTTCAGAAAAAGACCAGAGAGTATTTACAAAAGAGAAAGGCAAGTTTCATGTAAAGCAATTGAACTATGATTCTGCAATTTATTATGTTGATGAAAGAATTAAAATTGACAACGACATAAAAAATGAAAGTGATTTAATTGTAGCCCGCTCAGAAAAAATTAAAACTCTACGGTTACAAAACAAGTATGAAGAAGCGCTCCGAATCGCACTCACTACTTACGACAATTACTGTGGCGTAGATCAAAAAGAAGAAAATTGTGAAGCTTGTAGCAACCTGTATAATGAGCTTTATGAATTCTCTATCTTAATGAAAAATTATAGGCAAGCACTTGAATATCTGGAAATGCAGTGCGACAAAGAAACGAATTGGCTCTCTTATTACTTTAAAAAGGCTCGCATATATATATGGTTAGATATGCCTGATAGTGCATTAATTACTACATCAGCATGTATTTCCCTTCGCAAAACAGAAAATGACCCTTTCAGGCTCATTCATGCTTACAATAATCATGGGCTAATCGCAGGGGGGTTATTAAACAAGCAAGATATAGCAATTGCTACCTTTAACAAAGCCACTGACATAGCCGAACAAAACAATGATTACTCAGAAATACATGCTGTTGTAAAAGGCAATCTAGGCAGTGCTTATTATGAAAAAAAGGATTACAATAGGGCTTACAAATATTTACTATTCACTACTAAAGAAAGCCATAAAAAAACCATGACACGTTCTTTTGTAGGGGCTTCAATATATCTAGCTCATATAGAGATTGAGGAGAAAAACTGCCAATTAGGAATAAATAGATTAGAAAGTTTACTAAATAATTATAGTTCGGAAGAACTTGCAATACGAGATTTAGAAATTCTTGAATTACTGATGCAAGGCTATAAGACCCTTAACAATAATTCTAAATACAACTTGTATTTAGAAAAATGGATAGCACTTAGTAAGCTTAAATATGAAGAAAAACTTAAGACGCAACAAATAATATTAGATGAGTTCCATGCAAATTCTTTGCAACTAGTTCTGAAGCAGATTGAAAGTGAAAAAATTATACACAAACAAGAAATTATGATTCTAGAAAAAACCAATGAAAAAAATAGGCTAGAAAACGGATTAATAATCTTGGGTTTGCTATTCATATCAACTTTTCTCCTCTTTTTCTTTTGGCGTTACAGAATAATTCAAAAAAGAAAATTAACCGTAAATAAATTAAGAAGAGACCTGTTGGCTTCAGAATTAGAACATAAAAAAAAAGATATAAGTAACTTCACTATAAATCTTTCCTATAAAAGAAAATTTATAGACAAGGTTCAAGATAAATTGAAGGAATTGAAGCAAAAATCATCAGAAGATATTTCAGAAAATCTTACCCTATTAATTCGTGAGTTTAACTCTTATAAAGGACTTGATGAAAACATTAAGCTACTCCAATCAGATGTTGATCTAGTAAACAGTGCTTTCTTTGATAAATTAACTCGAAAATTTCCTGGGCTTACTGAATATCAAAAAGAAATTTGTGGATTACTAGCACTTAATTTTTCAACCAAAGACATTGCTTCACTTAGAAATATAACTCCAAATGCGATTAAAAAGGCTAGACAAACACTTCGTAAAAAACTACCAATAAGTGCTGATCAAGACTTAGTAAAATTCCTTAAGGAATTGTAACTGAACCCAAACGACCCCTTACTTCTTTTTGTTTCATGGAACCGGAACCCCGTGCTATTTTTACTGTATGAAGATGAGACTTTTGTCCTATTTAAAATAAATTCATACTGGAAAAAGTATACACAAGTCTTTATAAAAAACAACGGGAGTAAGTTAGAGAGAGCAGGTTTTGATTATCTATCAGCCTTATAAAATAAACATTGTTGGGTGTTTTGAAATTAAATTAACATAACTAATATTGGTTTTGTATTCGGAATAATTCTTCCGCTATTGTTGGGTCTGCTAATAGATTAAAAATGCTTGTTGCTTAAGGTGAAAAAAATATAAATACCCTTATTGTCAGGATAGTAGTGCATATCTTACATCAGGTTTTATAGATAATAATTCTAGATTAAATAAGAATAGAAAGACTTCACCCTCCTATTTTCACCGTTTAGCCCCAAGTATTTATGTTTTTAAGATAGCGTTTTAGTGTAGATCCACGACCTGAATTATCGAACTTATTTAGGGACGATATCAAATCAAATAGACATCCTACCGATAGCTATCAAGACGTATCCACTCACCTGCCTTAATAAGTCTACTAAAACATTAAAAAAAAATTACCTTATTACAGAAAATTTATCACGTTTCACGATTACTATTTCAACACATTTACATTGCCTACCCTGTTTTCTACTTTTTGAAGCCCTTTCGCTCTAGCTTCTATTTTCCAGTTGTAAACTCCTAATGGTACAGGTTGACCCTTGAAAGTTCCATCCCATTTACCTGTAACTTTACTTGATTGAAACAGTAATTCGCCCCAACGATCAAAAATCATAAAGGTATATCCATCTGTGTCAAACCCTCTTAATACAGGAAAGAAGTAATCATTTAATCCATCACCATCTGGTGTAAAACTGTTTGGTACAAAAACATCAGCTTCATCACCAATAATTACTGTATTTGTAGTTGAATCAGTACACCCATTTATTGTTGTTACCAAAAGGCCTACTTCATAAGAACCAGCATTTGT
>NVUQ01000051.1 GCA_002401955.1 Flavobacteriales bacterium
TGCTGGTGGCCGATGAAGTGATCACGGCGTTCGGACGCACGGGCACGCTGTTCGCCCTCGACCACTGGAACATCGAGCCGGACATCGTCCAGTTCGCCAAGGCGATCACGTCAGGCTACTTCCCGCTGGGGGGCATCGGTGTCAGCGACAAGATCGCCGATGTGCTCGACAACGGCGAGGAGGTCTGGATGCACGCCTACACCTACAGCGCCCACCCCGTCGGTTGTGCCGTGGCCATGGCCAACCTCGACATCATCGAAGGCGATGACTTTCCGGCACAGGCGGCCGAAAAGGGCCGCTACCTGCTCGAGGGACTCAAGGCCAACCTCGATGAGCACCCTCATGTCGGTGAGGTCCGCGGGCTGGGACTGATGGTCGCCGTGGAAATCGTCCAGGACCGCGAGACCCGCGAGGAATTCGCCGCCGAGGAAAAGGTGGGGGCCCGAATCAACCAGGCGATGCAGCAGCACGGACTGTTCAGCCGGATGCGGGGCGACGTGGTCTGCCTGGCTCCGCCGGTGGTGATCACCTCCGAGGAACTCGACCGGATCATCGCCGCCGTGACCGGCGCGATCGGCGATGTGCTGGGAAGCTGAAACACGATGACCGACCCGGCCCACACAACCACGACGCCCGCAGACGTCGCATTCACCACCGCCTACCTCGATGACCTCCGACGAGTCATCGAAGGACTCGATGCTCACTCCATCGCCACGGCGATCGAGTGGATGAGGCAGACTCGAGATGCCGACGGCACGATCTTCATCTGCGGCAACGGCGGCAGTGCCTCGATCGCCTCGCAGATGGTCGTCGATATCGTCAAGGGCGCATCGTTCGGCCGCCAGGCCCGCTTCAGGATGATCGGCCTGACCGACTCGATCTCGACCGAGCCGTCGGGCTGGATCATCACCATCCGCCGGGGCGCCAGGGATGGGGAGCTGTTGTATATGAAGACAATTGCCCCTTTAACATTACTTATTCTATTACAACATTAGGAGGTTCTCCAACGGGGCTACAACCATTTCAACCATGGCCAATAGGTCAATATTTAGTTACTTATTCAGCTACAGATACAAGTGGAAATCTAACAGATAATGTTTGTCAATTTCAAATTGATGTCAAGGATGGTGTTAATCCAGTATCTACGGACTGTTCAAAATCTATAGATGTTTTTATATCTGACACGAATTGTAGCCCATATGTAGAAGTTTTAAAGCCAGTTACCTTTGATTGTTCAGCTTTAACTTATACCTATACAATTTCTGGTTCTACCACAGGGTCGGGAACAGGAGATGCCAGTGGTTATTTCAACTTAGGAACATCAAATGTTGTTTGGCAAATTATCGATATTGAAGGAAATCAAATTACCTGTCAGCACAATATAACAGTAATAGATACAATTATGCCAACAGCAAATTGTCATACAGATGTTACTTATTGTATAGATGCAGTTGGACCAGTATATTATCCAGAATTAAATGACAATTGTAAGTTTAGCATTGATTCAACCATAACACAATTAAATAATAGTATAGGTGTTTATCCATATGTTTATATTGTCACTGATTCTTCAGGTAATACAACTACTTGTACAACAACATATTCAGTAGTAGATTATGATGATATAGTGTTATTATATTCTAACACTAATATTTATACTATTGAAGAAGCAGTAGCTCCAGAACCGTTATTTGTTTCTGGTGGTGAATTTTACACTTCACCAGCAGGACTATCAATAAGCCCATCTACTGGTGTAATCAATGGAAAATCTTCCAAAGTAGGAAATTACCTTATATGTTATGACACAAAATCTAACTGTCCAGATACCTCTTGTATAGAAATCACAATATCTGAGTTTAATCTGTTTGTTCCTAATGGCGTGTCAAATAACAATGATGGAATGAATGATGTTTGGGAAATCAAAAATCTTAACTATTATCCAAATAATTCAGTAAAAATATATAATCGATGGGGTAGCCCAGTATTTCAAGCTGCACCTTATTTAAATAACTGGCAAGGCCAAAGTGATGCCTCACTATCCATTGGAAACGAATTGACAAGTGGAACCTACTATTATATTTTAGAGTTGGGTGACAATAGCGAACCTAGAAAAGGGGCTATAAAATTAAAAATTGATTAAAATGAAAAAAATAATTTACATAACATTTACATTGATGATCTTAAAAGTATCCGCACAGGACCAGTTAAGCATTAGTCAATACATGTATCATCAGCCATTTTTGAATCCTGGAGCAATGTCTAGTTATAACAATTGGAATGGAGCAGTATTTTATAATAATCAGTGGATAGGGATTGATGGAGCTCCAACATTCTTTGGCTTTACAGCAAGCAACCCATTAGATGAAAGTAATGCTGTTGGTCTTACATTTTTTCAAGATAATATAGGAATAGATACTAAGACTGATTTAACAGGGGACTATGCTTATAATTTAAAGATTAATAATGAAAGTAATTTAGGCTTAGGTATTGGAGCTACTTGGAGAAATATGAAAAGTAATTTTAATAAAATACAAGTAAATGATGAAAACGACCCTGAATTTTCAGGAGGAATCCAAACCAAAAACTTTTTTAACATGAGGTTTGGTGCATTTTATTACAGAGATAGATTTTATGGGGGTTTAATGGCTCCTTCTATCTTAAATAATAAGATTAATTATGATAATGGCTATAATGGTAAGACCTATATAAGTTTTTCAGAAATTCATTGGTTACTTCAACTAGGATACCAATTTGATTTGAATGATGTTTGGGATTTAAATGTATCTACATTCGTTAAAGAAGCTAGAGGGGCCTCAGTTCAAGTAGATTTAAATACTTTATTATCATATAAAGATTTATTTGGGTTTGGTTTATCATATAGAACTAACCAAGATTTGCTTTTTTTAGCAAATGTTAGCTTTGAACACTTTTGGAAAGTGGGATATGCATATACCTATGGGTTTAATAAATTATCAACATACACAAGTGGTAGTCATGAAATTATCCTAGTGTTTAATATGATTAAACCAAATTCATCAAAAATAATAATCCCTAGATTTTAAATTATGAAATTATTTTTAACAACTTTTTTTGTGCCTTTTATTTTAACAATAAACGCTCAGAATGTGGAACAACTCCAAGAAATCACTGTAATACAAAATGACTCTGCAATACTTGCATTAGAAGAAAATTATCCCAATTTATATGATGAGAAGATAAAAGGGAAAACAGCTAGTGAGTTAGGTCGTTTATATTATTTTCAACATAACTACATTGCTGCTAGCACTTGGTTTAAAAAAGCTAAACTGGAACAAAATCCAGCAACTTTTGATCAAATAAAAGCAAGCTTAAACATTTTAGTTGAAATTGGAGATTATGGTGCTTTACAACATGCCATCAACAACGTTGTTGGTATTGATTCTGCACTACAAATTGAATATCAAAACCGCTTAGATTGGATATCTGAAAATGGATTAAAAACTGGCACTTATAGGGTAGACAAAACTAATTTAAATGTTGGGCCAATGGCATTTGGTATTACTAAAGTTTCTAACCAAAAGTACTTAGTGTCTTTCCCCGTAGATAATAAAAACTCGATAACTGCCTATAATTTATATGAAGTAGAACGATCTTCGACTACCAATTTTAAAACAAAACAGGAGTACAAAACAAAAATAAAGCATTCCAAATTTTATGAGGGTAACCCAAGTTTTGGAAATGATACTTTGATTTATTATTCTAAGAATATTTCTAAACATGCTAGCTATCAAGACTGGCGCATAGGGGAAAGAGGGTTTAGTGATGCGGGCATCAACAACCTTCAAATTGCAATAGGAGTGAAAAAAAATGGAGAATGGGTAGATGGAGGAGATCTACCCGTCATGGATAGAGCATACAGTGTTACACATCCTTGTGCATTGAGAAATGGTCAGGCATTATATTTTGCATCCAATATGCCAGGGGGATTAGGTGGTTACGATATATATTATATCGAGAAAACTTCTTCAGGTACTTGGGGCGAACCAACAAACTTAGGACCGACTGTAAATACAGAAAAGGATGATTTTAACCCATTTTATAAAAATGGATTGTTGTACTTTAGTTCTAGAGGTCATATAGGTTATGGAGGTTCAGATATTTTTAAGGTTTCTATAAATAATGCTAAAACTCATGGCGAAGCTAAAAATTTATTAAAACCAATTAATTCATCCTTTGATGATTTTGGGTTTTACATGCACCCAAATAATGATGATGGTTATATTTCTTCCAATAGAGGCTCAAAGAATGGATATGATGAGTTTTACTATTTCGAAAATTATATGGACACTAGCAATGTAATTGGAAAAAGTAGGTTTAACAGTAAGATTCTTGCAGGTGTTAATATTAAACAAGAGGAAATTATTTATAATGGAACAGTGGATATTTCCGAAAAAACAACCACCAACCAACCATTTAATGGTTTTTATATGAACAAGGCTAAAGACTACATAATTAGCACCAGCTATAATGGAGAAACATTTATAGATACTTTGTTTGCAGAAAAACATCATCATATTGTAGCGTGGTTTGGAATTGCTCGATTTTCTAATATATATTTTGAATTGAATAAGTATGACATTAGAGATGAAGACATTCCAGTTTTAGACTCTATGGTTGTATTACTTAAAAACTCTGAAGTCAATTCAGAAGTAGGGGGACATACAGATATAAGGGGTAACGATGAATACAATATGGTTCTTTCAGACAAAAGAGCAAATTCAATTAAAAACTACCTAATTAAACATGGTATTGATGAGAACAGGTTAGCAAGTAAAGGATATGGAGAATCCGTTATTATTAATGAGTGTACTACATTAGATGTTGAATGTTCAGAAACAAAACACTTGGAGAATAGAAGGGTTGAATTAAAGGTTGTTGATTAAGCAATCGTTAATTTATTGAAGTTAAGATGCGACTATGTAGTTAATTCATCAAAGAGATTGCTTATTCGTTTTTTGTAAAAATTCGACTTCATTCAATGCATACCCAACTTGCAACAGGGTAGTTTATACTTATTTAACATTTTAATCCCATCCTAAAGTAATAAGAACATTTATAATGTGTTTTTTTGTTATTGATTAGAATGAAGTCGCAATTAAACATACCGAACATTAAGACAACAATACTCTTGTTTCTTTTCACCCTCTCTCTTGCTTCTCCAGTATTTTCTCAGGTTAAAAAAGAAAACAAACTACTTATTGGCAGGTTAGAACTTTCTGAAAAGCAATATAAAAGTGCCATAGAAAATTTTAATTCTGTTATTAAAAATGGCCCACCCAACTACGAACCTTACTATTACAGAGGGATAGCGAAGCTTGAACTTGGTGATGTTGTTGGTGCAGAAATTGACTTTACCGAAGCCATAAAACTAAAACCTTTAAACGTTGATAATTATATTGTTCGGGCTTCTTCCAGAAATCAACTATTAAATTATAAAGGGGCATTTGAAGATTTTGAAAGTGCTATTGCACTTGAGCCTAACAATTCTACCATCTATTTAAACAGATCTATTAGTCATATTAATTTACAAGATTATAATAGTGCGATTAAAGATTGTGAAACTGCTTTGCGATATCACAGTAAAAAAGAATTAGTTTACTTAATTAGAGGAATGTCTGAGTTAGGTTTAAAAAATTACTACAAAGCCATTAATGACTTTAACATTATTATAAAAAGTAATCCCAGAAAATCAGAAACGTATGTAAGAAGAGCTTCTGCTTACTACCAACTAACCCATTACGATTCTGCACTTACAGATATTAGTCGTGCTTTACATTTAGATGACAAAAGTAGTTATGCTTATTTTCAAAGAGCAATGATTTATAATAAAACAGATAAGCAAGAGAATGCATTAATAGATTTAAACAAAGTGTTAGAGATTACTCCTAATTCTACCTCAACCTATTACAATAGAGCATTAATTTATTCAGATAAAGAAAATTATAAAAAAGCTTTGGCAGATTATGACAAAGTGATTCTTTTAAATCCTAAAAACATATTAGCTTACTACAACAGAGCATTGATCCAGCAGCGATTAAAAAAGACAAAACTTGCCAGAAAAGATGTTGAAAAGGTAATTGAGATTTATCCTGATTTTGTTGATGCCTACAAATTACGAGCTTCTTTAAAACAGCAAATTGGCGATTATATAGGTGCTAAACAAGACCAACAAACAGCAGAAATTATTAATAGCACCAAACTTGATATTACCGACAGCTTAAAAAGGTACGAAGAACTGAACATTGCCAAAGTAACTTCATTTAGTGGTAATCAAGACAATAAAAATGTAACACAAATATCTAATAATGAAATTGCATTAGTTAGCCCGTATTACATTAGCTTATTGGCATCTACCAAACACAAACGAATAATTGATTCGTGGAATAAAAAGAACAATTCTTATTCTGCTTATTTTTTATTAAATGCTGATAACAATGAAATTAGTGAAGAACTCAAAAAAGAAAAGCTAAAAACACTCAACGAAAAAATCTTATCCGATTACCGAAACGGAGAACTTTATTTAAAGAGAGCTATTGTTAATTCTTCGCTAGACTATTATGATAAAGCAATTATGGATTTTAATAAATCGTTACATTTAGATACCGATAATTACATGGCTTATTTTGGCAAGGCTAATATGCTGTATCAAATCATTAACAAAGTAGAGGAAAGTAGTTACACCTTAGCAATGGTTATTAAAGATTATGATAAATGTGTTGAGCTAAATCCGAATTTCACATACGCTTATTTTAACAGAGCTTATTTAAAATTCCAAAATGAAGATTACATTGGTGCTATTGAAGATTACAGCAAAGCCATTAAACAATCCCCTTCCTTTGCTGAAGCACATTTAAATCGTGCGTTAATTTTATTAATTTTAGAAAACAACGAACAAGCTTGTAAAGATTTAAGTAAAGCTGGAGAGCTGGGAATAATAAAAGGTTATTCTTTAATAGGTAAGTATTGTAATAAGTAGTCAGAAGTTGGAAGTTGGAAGTTAAAAAAATATGTCATTCTGAACTTTATTCATTATCTATTTTAATCATTAACAACACAAAAAAAGACCCTGAAATAAATTCAGGGTGACGACCCTCTAAAAAACCATAAAAAAAACCGTTAACATTTCTGTTAACGGTTTTTTTATTGATTTTTTTAAGAAAAACTATGCTTCTTTAACTTCCGCTTTCTTTTTTCTTGTAACTCTTCTTTTTGGTTTTTTCTCTTCTTCAGTTGGTTCTACATAGTTTGGATCGAAAGTAGCATCAACTAAAATTCTACCACAATGCTCGCATACTAAAACTTTTTTATGGTTTTTAATATCCATTTGTCTTTGTGGTGGAATCTTATTAAAGCATCCTCCACAAGAATCTCTTTGAATAGTAACAACTGCTAAACCATTTCTAGCGTTACCTCTAATTCTTGTATAAGCTTTCATTAAACGATCATCAATAACCTTAGCAGCCTTATCAGATTTCTTTTGTAATTTATCTTCTTCTGAAGAAGTTTCTTCTGTAATCTCCTTTAACTCGTTTTGCTTATTGGTTAAGTCAACTTTTCTTCCATCTAAATATTCTTTAGCTTCATCAACTTTTTCTTTCTTAGATGTTAATTGAAACTCTCCTTCTTTAATTCTCTTCTCAGCCAATTCAATCTCTAATGTTTGAAATTCCATTTCTTTAGTAATGGCATCAAACTCTCTGTTATTTCTAACTTTATTTTGTTGTTCTTCGTACTTCTTAATTATATTGTTAGCATCTTTAATACCATTCTTCTTGTTAGAAATTTCAGTAGTAAGATCTTCTATCCCATTTGTTAGTTTTTCTAATCTTAACGTTAATCCTTCAACTTCATCTTCTAAATCTTGAACTTCTAGAGGAAGCTCTCCTCTTACAGTACGTATTTTATCAATAGTAGAGTCAATCACTTGTAAATCATACAATGCTTTTAATCTCTCTTCTATTGTTACTTCTTTTTTAGCCATCTTAAAGGTAATTTACTGGGTTTGTATTTTTTTCCGTTAAACGAACTGCAAAATTAGGAATTTTTTCATTAAGAATTTCATAAATTAACTCGTTAGTATGTTGTTCGCTTTCATAATGCCCTACATCGGCAATAATTATTTGATTATCTGCATCAAAAAACTGATGGTATTTAAAATCTCCTGTGATAAACACATCTGCTCCTGAAGCAATAGCATCATCTAGCAAAAAGCTTCCAGAACCTCCACAAATAGCTACTTTTTTAATTTGCTTTCCTCTTAAATTCGTAAAACGAACACAATCAGTATTTAAATCCTTTTTCAATCGATTTAAAAAATCTATTTCTCCTTCTACCTCCTCCAATTCACCAACCACTCCACTACCAACATTTGGGTGCTTATTTTCTAATTGATACACATCGTAAGCAACTTCTTCGTATGGATGTGCTAATATTAAACCATTAACTACCTCATTTACTTTATGGTTAGAAACTATCGTTTCTATTCTTGTTTCTTTTTCTTGATGAGCTTCACCAGTTATTCCTGCATAAGGATTTGTTCCAACTCGTCCTTTATAAGTTCCTGTTCCTTCTATGTTGTAACTACATTCATCATAATTGCCAATATTTCCTGCTCCAGCATTAAACATAGCTGTTCTTACCTCATTAGCTTTATCAACAGGACAATAAGTAACTATTTTACTTAACAGGCTTTTTTTAGGCTGTAAAACCTGACAATTTTTTACACCAATTTTGGCTGCAATTTTAAAGCTTACTCCATTATTAATATTGTCTAAATTGGTATGAGCTGCATAAATAGCAATGTTATTTTTAATGGCCTTAATAACAGTTCGTTCTATATAGTTTTTACCATTTAACTGTTTTAAACCACTAAAAACGATTGGATGATGTGCTACAACCATATTGCAATTTTTAGCGATGGCTTCATCTAAAATTTCTTCAATACAATCTAAACAAATAAGAACCCCTGTTACTTCATCATTGTGATTTCCAACAATCAATCCTGAATTATCATACGATTCTTGATATGATAAGGGTGCAAATTCTTCTATGATATTTGTAATGTTTTTTACTTTCATCTATTCTAATGCTATAATGAGTGAATAATAAAATTATTTTATTATTTATCAAATGTAAACTTACAGATTTCTATATTTTATTTACGCATTGCATCACTCTCACATTCAACCCTTTTTTAAAGAGATATGATTATTGAAACTTTAGTTCCCGCAATTTCATTTTTTTCATTGTAAATCTGCATCGGGCCTTCAATTGAGCAACCTTTGTTAGATATTTTACTTATTAGTTCAATTCTGCCTTTGGTCAACTCCATTCCTTTTGAATCATGATGCTGTTTTTTACCCTTTTTATCGGCTATACTTTTATCAATACCAATTCCATCATCTACAATACTAATAATGAGTTTATCTTCTTTTTTTGTTGCATCTATAACAATATTACCTCGTTGATTTCTAGGTAATATTCCATGCCAAATAGAATTCTCAATAAATGGCTGCAACAACATTGATGGTATTTTAATGGTTTGATCTTCTATTGTTTTATCTATGTTAATTGTATAATCAAATTTATCCTGGAACCTCATTTCTTCGAGTTTTAAATACAGGCTTATTCGTTCAATTTCATCATCCAAATAAATTTCATTTACCAAAGAACTGTCTAAGTTTTTTCTAACCAATTTAGCAAAACTAGAGAGGTATTTATTTGCCGAAATTTTATCTTGCCGGTTAATGTAATACTGTATAGAGTTTAATGCATTAAAAATAAAATGCCTGTTCATACTAGAGTTTAAAGCTTGCTGCTCTAACCTCATCATTTTTGATTTATCTACAATTAGCTGCGTTGCTCTTTTATTATCTTCTTTTTTTGCTCTTCGTTTAGCAATTAGCCAAACAGTAGTTGCAATAACTATAAAACAAAGCAAATAAAACCACCATGTAAACCAAAACGGAGGGGTTATACTAAAAGTAAACTGAACTGGTTTTGTCCATGTTTTAAGATCTGTTGTTGCAGAAAGTTTAAATGTAAAATCGCCAAAAGGAATATTAGAATAAGTTACAAATGTAGAAGATGTTATGGGTTGCCAAATTTCATCAAAACCTTCTAATTTAAAACGATATTTCACTTTATCAGGACTCCTATGATAAATCCCTACAAAATCGAATGTTAAGTGGTTTTTGTTGTATTTAAGCACCAACTCTTCAGGAAGGTTTGTGGCTTCAATTAATCCTTTAGCATATTTACTTAAATCTTTTTTTTCAAAGAATAATCGTATATCCTTAATTTGAACTTTTGGCAAAGTAATGTTCGCGTTTTCAGAATTTAAACTATGCTTCATTAATCCAAAACTCGTTCCAAACCATAAATTATTCTTGCTATCTATATATGATGAATTTTGATTACACTCTAAACTCTTTAACCCATCAAGATTTGAGTATCGAATAAAATCCGTTCTAGTAAATGAATCTTTATTTAAAATGTTTAATTGATACAATCCGTAATTAGTTCCTATCCACAAATTACTAACTTCATCTAACTGTAAAAAATTAATATTATTAGATGCATAATTATCTGGTAATTGTACCGTAGAAAATTCTCCTTTATCATAAATAGCTAAACCATTTTGTGTTCCTATCCACAACTTATTGTTTTTATCTTTAACAACAGCCATAACACTTTTATCTGGCAATCCATTAGCATCATCGTACTTTTTTGTTTCCTGATTTTTAACATCATATCTAAACAGACCATCTGCAGAACAAAACCATATATAGTTTTCATTTTCTATAAATATATCTCTCACATTTCTTCCTAGATTCAAATTATAGATACTATCACTTTTTATATACAGTATCGATGTCCCTTCTTTAGTTCCTATCCAAACATTGCCTTGTTTATCTTCTTTTAACGCATATACTTTTTTGGCATTTAATCCTTGCTTACGTTTATACGTTTTAAAATTAACTCCATTATAAACTGAGAAACCATTAGACGTTCCAAACCAAATGCGGCCATCCATAGTAATCATACTGCACCAAACTTTATTATTACCTAACCCCTCCTCTGTGCTATAATGCTCAATTCCATTTTCATTAAGTTTACACACGCCTTGACCATGTGTAGATAACCAAATGTTATTTTCATTATCTTCAACTATAGACAATACCGCGTTCTCTCTCATTCCATCATGTACTGTATAACTAATAAAATTCTCATTCGTAAACTTTATTAATCCTCCACCATCAGACCCTAAAAACAAATTACCTTCGACATCCTCTATAATTGCCATAATATTATTGTCATTCAAACCATCTTTGCTCGTGAAATTTTTAATATTGTTGTTAAAATATTTTGAAAGCCCATTTTTAGAAACAAACCAAATTGAGCCATCTTTTCTTATGGTAAAAGCTCTAATAGAATTGCAAATTAAGCCAGTTTTTATTGAATGATTTATATGCTTATTTTTAGTTAATTGAATCACTCCATCCCCATAAGTGGAACACCAAACATTATTTTCATCTACAAAAACCTGTGTAGCATTAACATCTCTAATCGTATCTTTGATGTTCATTTCTGAATCGATAATTGACACTCCATTTCTTGTCGCTAACCATTTATTTTCCTTATCATCTACAAAAATATTTCTAACATAATTATTATCTGAACCATTTGGAAGTACAATATAATTAAAGCTAGTATCAACCATATAAATTACTCCCCCACCATCTGTTGCTAACCATATTTTCCCAGTTTTATCTTCACAAATTGACAGTACAAAATTCTTATTTAACTCGTCTTTAAACTGAAAATTTTTAAAGACTGTACCATCATAAACTGAAACACCACCTCGAGTCCCTAACCAAATATTCCCTCTACTATCATTATAAATGGCATTTATTTGGTTATTTAATAAACCGTCATTTGTTGAGAAATTTTCAAAATTAATACCATCAAATTTAGACAGACCGCCTAGGGTTCCTACCCAAATATAACCGTACTTATCTTGGCTAATTGCTCTAATTTGAGACTGGACTAAACCATCTTCTATAGAATAATTTATAAAGTTATACTGTTGAGAAAATGCACTAACAGAACTAATTAGCACAATAAAAAACGTTAGGATTCTATTCATTAATAAGCACCTTAAAAAGTTTTAATGGCTTTAATAAATCCTGATAATTTTCTTCTAGCTACAGGAATTACTTCACCTGTATCCATAATAGCAATATTACCATCATGACGATTAAACTCTTTTAAATGATGCCTTGTATTGATGATGTGAGATTTGTGAACTCTAAAAAAAGTATTAGTGTCTAACACTTTTTCATACCTAGCAATAGTCATACTACTCACACATTTAGTTCCATCGGTTAAAAATATTCTTGTATAACTCTCGTCAGCTTCTAAATGAATAATATCTTCCGCTTTAATTATTTCATAACCGTTTAAAGTTGGAACAGCAATTGTATCTGATTTACTTTCATTTTTGTATTCGTTTAAAATCGTTTTTATCAAATTATAATCTACATTTCCTACTCCGCTATCTTCAACATTAATCTTAGCAACTGCTTCTTGCAAATCTTCAATATCTATTGGCTTTTCTATATAATCAATAGCACCTGCCTTTAAAGCTTTCAAGGCAAACTGATTATGTGCGGTAATAAATATTACTGCAAAATTCTTTTCTTCAATAGATGCTAACAATTCAAAACCATCCTCATTGGGCATATTAATATCTAAAAACAATAAATTAGGTTTATGTTTAGCAATTAATTTGCGAGCTTCACTGGCAGAACCTGCTTGAGCAACAACATTTACATCCGGACAAAAATCATCCAAAATTAATTTTAGGTTTTCACGAGCGTTCTGCTCATCATCAATAATAATAGTGTTAATAGCCATGGTTGTATGATTTAGTGTATCCTAAAAATAGATAATCTTTATTAAATAAATGAACCTAAACTATTCAATGGTAGTTCTTAGGAATTAAACGGTAGTCATTACCAATTAAACTGCTATAATGCTTTTATAGTTTTTACAAAATCGGTAACTCTTGCACGAGCAACGGGCAATTTAATGGACATTTGCATTACAGCAAAATAGCCATCTTCATGAAGGTAATCAGTAAGGTGAGTTAAATTAACAATGTATTTTTTATGAATGCGGTAAAATTTATTCTCATTGAGTATTTCTTGATACACTTTTAAGGTTCGTGTATCAAAAAAAGAAGTTCCGTCCGTAAAATGAATGTTCGTACAATTACCATCTCCTTCTAAATAAAGAATAGAAACATCTTCTACTATCTTAATTCCTTTAGAATGAGAAATGGTTATCTTATTAGATGAGTCTTGATAATGAATGGTTTCTGAGAAGTTTTTTATAGATTCGATATAAGTCTCTAAATTGGATGAATCTTGAGAGAATAGTTCTTTATAATTTATCAATTTTTCAACAGCATCTTTTAAATCATCAATATCTATTGGCTTTAAAATATAATGAATGGAGTTAATGTTAAATGCTTTAATCGCATAATCTTTAAAAGCTGTAACAAAAACAATCTGAAAATTATTGGATTCCACATCTTCTAACAACTCCAAACCCTCTTCTCCGCTTGGCATTCTGATATCCAAGAAAATAGCTTCTGGTTTTTTCTCAGCAATCAACTGACGAGCCTCAGCTACATTTTCTCCTGTACCAACCACCTTTACTTCAGGACAAAACTCATTGAGTAACATCCTTAAATTTTCCCTCGCAAGACGCTCATCATCTATTATTATGGCAGTTATCATACTTTTATAAAACAATTAAACTTTAGCAACACGCTAAAGTTTTATTTCCCAGTAAAAATTCGTGCAAAAAATGATTTCTTCTTACCACTTCGCTGTCTATTTAAGGCTTTAGATCTTTTCGCTTGTTTTTTCATTCTTTTTTTAACAGCCTTAGATTGGATATTCATATGCCTTTCTTTCCCATCTTCAACAGCTTTTTCTCCTGCCTTCTGTTTCTCTTGCTCTTGTTTTTCTAGTTGTTTTCTTCGATTCTTTATCACTTTAGTTTCCTGTGAAAACACGGATAGCGATAACGAAACAAATACAATTGCTATAATATACTTAAATCCTTTCATCTTCGTTATAATTCAATTAAAATCGAATTTACTAATTTTATACCTAGTCTTTACTAAGAAATAGACTAATTTGAAAAAAAGAAGTTATTTTTAATGATATTTTTGATTACTTTTTCTGAAGTGATGCCAAAGCATCAAACGAATAAAAATAAATGAAAAACTGGTATTACATATTGTTAATCTTAATTGCCTTTTTAGGATGCAGTAAAGATAAAGAAGACGGAACTATCCCCTTAGTTAGGGTTGATTTAATTATCTATACCAATGACCCTGCGTTTAATGTAATATCTGTTCCAGGTACATGGACATATGTAAATGGTGGCTCTAGAGGGATTATTATTTACAGAGTATCTAACGATCACTTTAAAGCTTATGATAGACATTGCACTTATGATTCTGGTAATAGTTGTGCATTAGTTTCTGTTGAAGCCTCCAACATTACTGGGCTTGATGATTGTTGTGGTTCTAAATTTCTAATAACTGATGGTTCGGTAACCAATGGACCAGCAACTTTACCTTTAAAGCAATACCAAACTTCTTTTGATGGAGCAGTATTGAGAGTTTATAATTAATCTATTATTTTTAATTCCTAACGATTGAAGAAAATTCTACTCATATTATTCTTAGTTTACCATAGCTTAATTTTAAGCCAAAATCTGGTCCCTAATCCAAGCTTTGAAGAATACAACTACCTTCCCACTGATGTTGCTCAAGGAAAAAAATGTATTGCTACTTGGAAATTTCCAAATTATCCTGGCAAAGGAGATTACTACCATGACAACTCTACATCTAAAAAAGCAAATACAGAAAAGAACTACTTCGGAAAGCAAACTCCACACTCAGGAAATGCTTACGTTGGTATTTGTTTAACGAAAGACTTTCGAGAGTACTTACAGGTAAAACTTATTAACCCATTAGTTAAAAATGAAACCTATATAATCTCACTTTTTATTAGTTGTGCAGACAAAGCCTACCTAAGCACGACAAATGAGTTTAATATCGTATTTTCAAAAAACTCGTTTAATATTTCAGGAAATGACGATTTAATAATTCCTCCCAAGATACAATTCCTTGCTACTAATAAATTTAACACAAAAAAAGAATGGGAAGAACTTATACCAATTATGAATCAAAACACCCGTTATAAGCTTCTAAAAAATACTTGTTATGTGTAATACTTAAAATTTGATTTACAGATAGTTTGTTTTTGAT
>NVUQ01000150.1 GCA_002401955.1 Flavobacteriales bacterium
AAAGCTTAATATTTTTAAACTTTTTTTATAATGATTTTTTGACTTAACTAAAAAAGCTATATCCTTATTTTTTAATCTAAATTTTTTCTTTAATAACCGCGCAATAGTCAAACACCTATAAAGATGACCAGTTCCTATTTCGGGAATATCAGCTGCATCACATCTAAATAGAACTTTATGTTTGAAAAAATGTTTTAACATTTTTTATAACATAATTTAATTTAAAATATCAATAGCAATTAATTTAGAAATTTCATCCCCTAACAAATAATCAACGGGTAAGTATTGACCAAAGGGATTTACTTCCAAAAAAACATATTCATTGTCTGTAGTTAAAATTAAATCTATTGAGCCTGTAACTAAATCGAGAGATTTCATTAATTTAATTATTTTTAGCTCAATGTTTTCAGGTAGTTGATAGGGAATATTTCTATTAGGATTTTCCTCATCATAGTTCCTGAAATCGACTTGAGTTTTAGAATTTTGTTGAGAGATAATTGCCATTGAAAAAAAATGCTGCTTATAGTACATCGTCCTAATTTCAAATAATTTTTCAACTTTTTCCTGAAACTTGGATATACAAAAATACTCAGGACTATTTTCTATGTCTGACTTTTCTACAATCTTAGTCCCCTCACCAAACGTTTGTTTTTCTTTTTCATTATAAAAGCCTGCATTTTCAATAGCTTTGGTTATTATTCCTTTCTTATTGTCTTCAAAAAAACATTCCAATTCTTTTTTAGAATCAGTATATATGGTGTTAGGTATCTTTATTCCAAATTTTTCAGCTTTAAACAGCATTTCTAATTTATTCACCCTATTATTTAAAAAAGAACTAATACTTTTTTCTTCCCATAATGCCCATAATCCATCATGTAACTTGCTATATTCATCAGATATGTAGTTTCGATAAGGGGATGTATCCTTATTTTTCAAATAATTAAGAAAACCTCTTCGGTACCAAATTTTATGAACTTTACTGATTAATATATGTTCTTCCCTTGTCCTTATTGAAACCTCTTTTTTTTGTAGATTAATATTCAAATGCAAAATTTCATCTTCATAATTAAGTCGTTTTATGATGCAACCTTCATCCAGTCTTAACAACCATTTATAAATCTCATCTGTAACAGGGTCATTTCTTTCGCTTACTATTAGTAGTATTTTACCCATTTGAAAATTATATTATTTAATGCCACGTCTAGCTTTCCAAATTCTCATAGAAGGCAAATACAATTTAGATCTTTTTTCATCTACATCTTTTGCGTTTTTAATTTTTGAAATACCAAAATAAGGATCTGCAATACTTCCATAAGTTTGAGCTCCATTTTCTGCATAATCGTATCTATCAATGAAATAAGCGAGTAAATCAGGGGTTATTGCACCATCCAATAAATTATTTTTATAAAAAGAGACAAACTGTTGATAAACTTCTACATTCAAATAGGGTAAATGAATCATTAAAATATAAAAAGCATGAAAATGTGACCCATAAGCTTTTTGCATAGGAAACCCATAAGACTTTATCAATTCCATCAGGACAAGTAAATTTAAAGAGTCTGTTTTAGCAAATTCTTGATTATCCACTATAGAGTTCCTATTTTGAACTCTTATTAATTGGTCATTCCCCAACAATTCATACATCTTATACAAAAACTCATTAGAAACATCGTTATTTTTCATATATAATAAATGATGTTGCTTATAATTTTTATTAAGATATTTCTTATGCTCTGGATTTAAACTACTGTGTATATGATCGATTCCTCCTCCTTTTTTGAAAGCGAACAAATAATGCTTCAATGAATTAGTCGTATCTCCTATTTTAAGAAATATTTTAGCAAGTTGTAACTCCTGAGAGAAAAAACGTTCTTGTTCTGGAATAGCTTTAATTTCATTTAAAAATGATATAGTATCTTTTTCAATATAAATTAAACTGTCAGCTTTGTTTTGAACTCTATATACATTTTCAAAAGTCTGTGAATGCAGAGATAAAGAAAGTAGAATTAATAATACTAATAGAATTTTGTTTTTCATAATTTCATGTTTGATTAATAGCTTTTTTTTTAATATTTAACTGAGATTTCTATTTATGAAAGTAAATAGATGAAGCCCTTACGAGCTTCATCTATCAGCCTCAAGGCTTCTATATTACTATAGTTCTCCTCCGATGCATACTCCATCATCAAAAAGGTTTGATGATGGCCCGGATACAGTATCAGAATACTGCCTTGTATTCGCAGCATTATAAATTGTTCCTCGCCCAGCTTTAGTAAGCTCCATTTTTGATTCTTTTAAAGTGAATTTTTTTAGTGACTTTAAATTTTTCATAATATAAATTATTAAATAATGCCTACTCTGTTTTTATTTAATATCTTTACAGGATAGCATTTTCGGCATACTACTATTTTGCAAAGATGCGTAAGTAATCAGATCAGCAAATCGGACTTTTTACGACTTTAATTGAGAGAAGTGTTACTGCGCTTCTCTCTTTTTATTTTGATAGTAATTTTTAAATAAATATAATTATTTATCAATATTAAGGGTAAAAAATTTAACTTTTACACTTATTGCACTATAAATAATAATTATCTTTTAAAAGCTTGGGTTTCTCTATTTAACGGTTGTTTTTTTCATTAATCGGTTCGAAACACTAAGTATAGCTACTTACTTGCATAAGTAAAAATACTTGGAATGTAAAAAAATAAGTGTCTATTTTATTTTTAGGATTGAACGGATCAAGCCAAAAGTTGGAGGATTTAGCATTTAGGCAAAAATATTAGTGAGTCTAAATAAGAAGAAATCGATGTTTCTAACCCCTCTAATACCGATTTGTAATCAAAATGCCCAATAATTTCGTTACTCTCATTCTCTGGCTTTGATTATCTATCGGCATTATACAAAAACCATTGTTGGGTGTTTTGAAATTAAATTGGATCAAGTCAAAAAGTTGGGGGATTTAGGATTTAGGCAAAAATATTAGTGAGTCTAAATAAGAAGAAATCGATGTTT
>NVUQ01000015.1 GCA_002401955.1 Flavobacteriales bacterium
GCATTCTTTGTATAATCTGTATTATCATTTTTAAAAATTATATGTTACTGTATTTATATAAATATTAAATTGTTGTTTATAAACGTACTCCTTTTATTTTTTTCACCCTTTATTTAAAGCATTTTTTTATTAGATGGTCGGTTTTTACAGTTTAGTGGTCGGTTTTCGCATTTATATCATTAATTGGTCTCATATAAAACCTCAAATTTTTTCACGTTATCTAAACATATTAATTTTGATTTCGTGATGTGAGGAATGTTTGCCAACATAATTATTGCTAGCATTTCAATGCGACTTAAATTGTGTTATACCAATTTAATTTCAAAACACCCAACAATGTTTTTGTATCATGCCGATAGAGATTCAAAGTCTGTGAATAAGTGTAAGGAAATTATAGAGAATTTTGATTACAAATCGGTATTAAACAAAGTTGGTGGTTTTTATAAGAAAGAAATAATTATTGTTGTTCCGAAAAATACAAACCTTGTTTATATAAAATAAAGGATTATTTGTAAAACAATATTGGCATAAATTCCTGCTAGCATATCATCTGCCATAACACCAACACCACCTTTTAGAGACTCTAGTTTTCTAATACCTAAAGGCTTAGCAATATCAAAAAAACGAAATAAAATAAAGCCTATCAATACATTTAGGAATGTAAGTGGAACAAACATCATGGTAATCCACATGCCAATTACTTCATCTAAAACAACTTTAGAAGGGTCTTTCCCCCATTCTTCCTCTAATTTATCGGTAGCTATAATTCCCATAAGAGTTGTTACTATAATTAAACTTATAAACAAGAAAGGGGTAGTGGTGGTAGAAATTAGATTGTATTTTTCTAACAGCCACAAAGCTAAACAACCAACAATTGCTCCCGCTGTTCCTGGTGCAAAAGGAGAGTAACCCGAACCAAGAGCTGTTGCTGTTAATTTGTAAATAAATTTCATTAATGCAAAAATAAAAAAAAGCTGCTATTTCAATGAATTAGCAGCTTTTAAAGTATATTAAAATTAAAGTTTAGGCGTTAACCTTTACCTCTTCATTGTAATCTTGACCTAAATGTGTAATTAAATCTTCACCTTGTAAATAGCGTAAAGTGTTCTTTAATTTCATTTCTTGTTTAAAGATATCATGCATAGGCCTCATATCTTTAGTAGGTGTTTGAGGAGCTTTAAAGTAGAAAGATAACCACTCTTGAATTCCACTCATATTTGCTCTAGAAGCTAAATCTAAAAAGATAGCTAAATCTAAAACAAGTGGTGCAGCTAAAATAGAATCTCTACATAAGAAATCTACTTTAATTTGCATTTTGTATCCTAGCCATCCAAAAATATCTATGTTATCCCAACCTTCTTTATTATCACCATGTGGTGGATAATAGTTTATTCTAACTTTGTGATATAAATCTTTGTATAAATCTGGATTTTTTTCTGGTTCTAAAATGCTATCTAAAACACTAAGTTTAGACATTTCTTTGGTTTTAAAACTTGCAGGGTCATCTAAAACCTCACCGTCTCTATTTCCTAAAATGTTAGTAGAAAACCATCCAGCAATTCCTAAAGATCTAGTTTTTAATCCTGGAGCTAAAATTGTTTTCATTAAAGTTTGACCAGTTTTAAAATCTTTACCACAAATTGGTACATTTTGTTGTTTAGCTAACTCAATTAAAGCAGGAATATCGGCAGATAAATTAGGTGCTCCATTTGCATAAGGCACACCCTCCATAATTGCAGCGTAAGCGTATAACATACTTGATGGAATGTTTTCATCATTGTTACGCATTCCTTCTTCTAAGCTTTCTATTGTTTGATGAACAGCAGATTCTTCAATGTAAATTTCTGTAGATCCACACCAAACCATTGCCAATCTGTCGCAATTGTTATTCGTTTTAAAATCTCTAATATCTTGTCTTAGCATATCTGCTAACTCCATTTTAGTTGCGGCTTCTTTTTTGTAGCTTCCTTCTAATTTGGTAACATATTTTTTATCAAAAACTGCTTTCATTGGTTTGATAGCTTCTAACTCAGGTTTTAACTGCTCTAAAAGATATCTGTCTAAAACACCAGCATGAGTTGCTGATTCATATACATTTTCTTCAAAAAGATCCCAACCTCCAAAAGCAATGTTACTAATATCAGCTAAAGGAATAAAATCTTTGATTAAAGGAGTATTATTTTCAGTTCTTTTACCAATACGGATTGTTCCCATTTGAGATGTGGAACCTATTGGTTTAGAAATGCCTTTGTTTACAGCAAGCACTCCAGCAATTAGAGTTGTTGATACTGCACCCATTCCAGGTAATAAAATTCCTAATTTACCGTCAGCACTAGCTATGTTTTGACTCATATTTTTATCTTTTTAATTGAAATTTGAGACGGCAAATATAATAATTTCTTATGGTTATAAACGTTAGTTTTATAACTATTAATTCTACTAAAAAAGTTTTGGAAGTACCTTGAAAATTAATCCTTTACAATTTTCTCATAAATCAATTTCCCAGTCTTATAATCTCTACCAAAAAGCTCCATGGCATTTACACTATGTATTCTTTTTGAGTCGTCTACCATAACGTAAATACGCTCTAAACGAGCTATTTGTCCTGATATTTTCATAAATACATTTGGTTTGCCTGTTTTAGTTTGAGTTACGTATAATTGTTTGCCTTTCATGGCTACGAGACTAAAAACATAGGTGTTTTCTTTATCTTTAACAGGCTTTACTTTAAAATCAAAAGCAAAAGTTTTTTCGAGCCACCCTAGTTCTTTTTTTATGCCATTTTCTTTTTCATACCTTCTCCAAAATACTTCCATAGGTTTTTTTGGATCTATTTTTCCATCGGCACCTAAATTTAAAGCATAAACAATTGTGTTTGGATTGATGTTTTTTTGGATGTAAAACATCATATTCGGATCATCTGGAATGGTATATCCGATAAAAACATCCTCTTTGTTTTGAGCAAAGGAAGTTTGGCTTATTACAGCAGTTAAAAAAATAGTAAGTATTAATAAAAGATATTTATGCATTTTTATCTCTTTTATCTAATTCTCTTTTTACATGTAATAATCGTTGAAAAGCGGTGTAATTAGACATTATTGCTACAAATGTTACGGGTAATGTAAAGATAGAAATAGATTCAAAATAGGTAAAGTTTATAGCTTCAGATCGAAACATAAAAGCATCTGTAAAATAATAGGTAATTCCACAAAACATAGCCGAAGCACCAGTAATTACTACTCTTGCTGGTCTTTGCATCATACCTACGCTACAATCAATTCCTAATCCTTCAGCCCTAGCTCTAGTATAACTAACCATAATAGATCCAATTAAAGCAATAAAAGCGAATAATGAGCTTAAAAAATAATCTTGCGAAATCAGGTAAAAACAAATTCCTAAAAACATTACTAATTCACTGTAACGGTCAATAACAGAATCGTAAAAAGCACCAAAAGAGCTCGATAAATTTGCAATTCTTGCTAACCTACCATCCATCATATCAAATAACCCAGCAATAAGAATGGTAAAACCTGCCCAACCAACATAAAACATATCTGTTCTTTCTGCCTCTTCAGCTCCTATAATAAAAATAATTGCCGCAACAATATTTAGAATAAACCCGAAAGAGGTAATCATATTAGGGGTAACTCCCAATTTATGCATGAGCATAATAAAAGGATTTAGGACTTTATAAATAAAAATTTGTGCTTTACCTTCCTCTGCCATTTTACTCTTTTTGGAGTTCGTTATACATTAACAATGCCAAAAGTAGCCAAAAGTTTGAGTTGAGTTTTATGAAATAGCATTTAGTTTATAAGGATGCAATTGTTAGAAACTTCATTCTAACTTCTGACTTCTTAACTTCTTAATTCTAACTCCTGTCTCCTGCCTCCTGTCTTCTGTTTCCTGTTTCTTGTCTCCTGTCTCCTGCCTCCTTACTCCTGTCTCCTGCCTCCTTACTCCTGTCTCCTTAACTCCTGCCTCCTTAACTCCTTAACTCCTGTTTCCTGTCTCCTGTCTCCTGTTTCCTGTCTTCTTAACTTCTGTCTCCTGCCTCCTGTCTCCTGCCTCCTTACTCCTGTCTCCTTAACTCCTGCCTCCTTAACTCCTTAACTCCTGTCTCCTGTCTCCTGTTTCCTGTCTCCTGTCTCCTTACTCCTGTCTCCTGTTTCTTGTCTCCTGTCTCCTGTTTCCTGTCTCCTTACTCCTTAACTTCTGTCTTCTTAACTTCTTAACTTCTGACCCCTTACTTCTTCATTCTAAATCGTTACTTTTGCCACTCAAAAATTAAGAATTATGGCTTTAAAGTGTGGTATTGTTGGATTACCTAATGTTGGAAAATCTACTTTGTTTAATTGTTTATCTAATGCTAAAGCACAATCGGCAAACTTTCCGTTTTGTACTATTGAACCAAATGTTGGTGTTATTACTGTTCCAGATGATAGACTAGAAAAGTTAGAATCTTTGGTTAACCCAGAAAAAGTGCAACCAACTACTATAGAGATTGTTGATATTGCAGGATTGGTAAAAGGAGCAAGTAAAGGTGAAGGATTAGGAAATAAATTTTTAGCAAACATAAGAGAAACAGATGCTATTATTCATGTGTTAAGATGTTTTGATGATGATAACGTAGTGCATGTTGATGGGAAAGTTGATCCATTGAGCGATAAAGAGGTGATTGATTTTGAATTGCAATTAAAAGATTTAGAAACTATTCAAAAACAATTGGATGGAATTAAAAGGAAGGTAAAAACAGGAGACAAAGCTGTTGTTAAAGAACAAGAAGTTTTATTGCGTTATGAATCCGCTTTAGAATCTGGTAAATCTGCAAGAACTGTAGAGGTAACAGAGGAAGAAATTGAACACGTTAAAGGCTTATGTTTATTAACAATTAAGCCAGTATTGTATGTGTGTAATGTTGATGAAATAGCTGTGGTTGATGGAAATGCTCATGTAGATGCTGTTAAAGCTGCAGTAAAAGATGAAAATGCTGAAGTGATAATGATAGGAGCACAAATTGAAGCAGACATTGCAGAACTTGATTCTTATGAAGAAAGACAAGAGTTTTTACAAGATATGGGTTTAACAGAAGCTGGGGTAAACGTGTTGATTAGAGCTGCTTATAGATTATTAAATTTAGATACTTATTTTACTGCAGGTGTAAAAGAGGTTAGAGCTTGGACTATTAATAAAGGAATGACAGCACCACAAGCAGCAGGAGTAATTCATACCGATTTTGAAAAAGGATTTATTAGAGCTGAAGTAATCAAGTACAACGATTTTGTAACATTAGGATCTGAATCAGCATGTAAAGATGCAGGTAAGATGGGGGTGGAAGGAAAAGAGTATGTTGTGGAAGATGGAGATATTATGCACTTTAGATTTAACGTCTAAATTAAATAGCTATAAATTTTACTGAATGAAGTTACTTATTAGCGATAATTTTTGGGCAGATCTTTATCATCGTTTAGATAATTGCAAAAAAGAGGTATGCATGCAATTTATGACTTTCGAAGGAGATGCTACAGGCTTAAAACTTGCTGATAAGTTAATTACTCTCTCTAAAAAAGGCGTTAAAGTTCGAGTTATTATTGATTGTTTTACAGATATTTATGTAAGTGACACTTTATATACAAAACCACAAGTAAAAGAAGAAGTCGAGGCTACAAAAAAAATGATGGCCGACATGACTGAGGCTGGAATTGAGTTGAAAAGAACGAGACCTTTTGGGTTTTTATGGGTGAAAATTTTGGCTCGTAATCATAAAAAAATAGTGGTAATTGACGATTATGCTTATTTGGGCGGAATTAATATCAGTGACCATAATAAAGCCTGGTTTGATTTTATGATAGGAATCAATAATCAGAAAAATATAGAATCCATAAAGAATGATTTTGATGCTACTTTTTCTGGAAAAGAAATCAATTCATCTGAAAATGGGGTTTATACCACAAAAAAGCTGAAAGAAAAATATTTTGAGTTGATAAAAAATGCAAAAGAAGAAATAATCATTTCATCTCCTTATGTTCTAGATCGCTCTCTTCTTAAAGTTTTAGAAACAAAAAAAGATATTCGCAAAGAGGTTTACACTTTAAAACAAAATAATATTGGAATTGTAAACATTATCAGTCCTTATTTACTCGAAAAAATTCCTAAAACTGCCACAGATATTTATTTTTTCAAACAATTTTCTCACGCAAAATTTCTATTAATAGATAGAAAATATTTATTGATAGGGTCTTCTAATTTTAATGAACATAGTTTTTCTTTAATGCAAGAAATAGGTTTAGTAATAGAAGATAAAGAATTTATTGATGATTTTTACAAACGTATAATTGGAGAATTTGAATTTGAAAAACCGCAAGCAGCGAAGAGTAATTTACTGAGTAATTGGGTAAATTTTATGACAACTTATTTTCTTTGGTTAAATTCAAAAATTATATGTCCAAAAGTATTGAAGTGAGCAGCAAAACAAAAAAAGTATTCATAAAAGGAGGCATCTATGTTTCTGTTTGTGTTGTTCTTTACTTATTTTCCTTAGTAATTGATTCAACTATTGTAGAGTATATCTCTCTTATGTTGTTGGCAGGAACTTTTTTACCTATGCCAGCCGATACTTATGTGCTTTTTATTAGTGGCGATATAGATCCTATTGTAATTGGGGTAGTTGGAGGAATTGTTAATGCTGTAGCAATTATTTTTGAAAAGTATTGGCTAAAGGATGTAATGAAATTTGGTGCTTTAGAAAAGTTTTCTGTATTTTTTTCAAATAGTAAATTCACTAAATACATGAATAAAGGTATGTTTTTATCACTATTAATTAGTGGGTTTTCATTTTTTCCGCACGAGCCATTTCGTTTAGTAGCAGTTGTTAAAAACTATAACGATTTTAAATACTTTATGGCTACTTTTTTAGGCAGGGGGTTTAGGTATTATTTGCTTGCTATTTTTGGAGATGAAATACGAAAGTATGATATGCTTGGCTTGGTTTTATTTTTAAGTTTGCTTGGTTTTTTCTGGGGAGTATTTAAAATGGCAAGAAAAAAATCAAATGAGGATAGCTAGTTTGCCTAAAATTTAGCATTCAGTTCAATTATCGCTTTCTCTTTATCAGCTAGTTTTCGTTTAGATTTACGGTATTTTTTAAGAATCTCTGGATAGGGTTTTAACAATTTAAACAAGGTTAAATCACCAACTACTTTTACTCGACCAGTTTTCGTATTAAGAATAATTGCTTTTTTTCTTTCAGTATTTAAAATTAGGCCTCCAGAATATCCGAAAAAATGACCACGAGAAGCGTTGGTTGGTATTTTGTTTGAAAAATAAATATATTTTCCATGATGTTTAGACTTAATAAAAATACTATTATTGTTAAAGCGGAGATAAATATTGGTGTCGTTAGAAACATATTGCACATATTTTGAATCAATATTTTTAAATTCGATATTATAGTATTGATTTGTCTTAGTTGTATTGTGAGAACTTATTTTAAAACTAGTATCGGTTAAAGGTTGTTTTCTGGCAAGTTGACCATAACTTAGGTATATTCCTTTGGGTGGAACATTTTCAATGTCATAATTGTATTTTTGGTTGATATCTTCTATTAATATTCCTTCTTGATTTTCCCAATTTGTTTTATTAAATTTTTGAATACATTCTTCAAAACCTTTCAATATTTTTTTAGAATGATTTATTGTCTTTATATTAGTACTTCCTGATACAATATGAGAATCAAATATTCCAAGAGAAATTAGATTGGTATCAATTCTTTTAGCAAACTCAATTTCAATTTTGCAAAATGCTTGTTCGGTTTGAGGGGCTGTAACTTCTGCAATAAATAAGTATCGAATAATAAAGACAAGTTGTGTTTCTTTATTTGGAATTAATTTGTCAAATGTTTTTTTTAAGTGAGAAGTGAATTCTCCCTCTAATTGAGCAGGAACTTGTTTTTTTACAAAATCTTTGTAAACAAAACCAATGTTTTGCTTGTTGTGTCTAGCATCTATAACTTCACTACAAGAAAAATGAAGGCTCTCTAATACTGAGTTTGGCACCAAAGAAATGATGTAGTCATCTTTTTGGGCGTTGGATTGGTTAAAGGCAATGAGGAATAGTATTATTGTTAATAGTTTCATAATTATTATTTATAGTTACATTGGGTCAACATCCACTGTGATTTTTACGCTTTTGTATTCACTAAAAGCTTCAAAATGGTTTTTCACTTCCATAACGAGTTCCCGTGTTTTTTTAACCGATATTTCACGCTCTATTTTTAGCATAGCGTTTTTAATGTATTGGTTTTTTATTCGAGAAATAGCAGGGAAATCGGGTCCAAGAACACGCTCTCCAAACTTTGTTTTTAATGCACTAACAAATTCACGAGCACCTTCATTTAATTTGTCTCTATCTCGGTGTTTTAATGTAAAATGTATGATACGCTGAAAAGGAGGGTATTTGAATTTTCTTCTTTGCCCTAATTCATCCTTGTACATTCCTACGTAATTATGATCAATTACCTGCCTAATAATAGGGTGATAGGGTTCATAAGATTGTATTAAAACCTTACCTCTTTTTTTATTTCTTCCGGCTCTACCACTTACCTGACTCATTAATTGGTAAGATCGCTCAAAAGCTCTAAAATCAGGAAAATTTAGCATGTTATCTGCATTCATAATACCAACTACAGAAACATTATCAAAATCTAATCCTTTGGTTACCATTTGTGTTCCAACTAAAACATCAATGTTTTTATCCTCAAAATCTGTAATTAAACGATGATAAGCGTTTTTAGTTTTTGTTGTGTCAGCATCCATTCTGGCTACTTTTATTTTAGGAAAAAAAAGCGATAGTTCTTCTTCAATTTGTTCTGTTCCAAAACCTTTAAGAGTTACTCTAGGGCTACCACAAGCACCACATGTTGTTGGCATTGGTTTGTTGGTTCCACAATAATGACATTTTAGATGGTTGGGGAATTTATGATAAGTTAATGATACATCGCAGTTTTTACATTCAGGAACATGAGCACAATCTTCACACAATAAAAAAGGAGCATATCCTCTACGGTTTTGAAATAAAATAACTTGTTCTTTTTCCTTAAAAGCATCCTCCATTAATTCCATTAATAGTGGAGAAAAATGCGATTTCATTTTCTTTTTTCTAGTAGCTTCTTTTATATCAGAACAAAGGATTTCTGGCATTTGAACCCCACCGTGCCTTTTAGTAATTTCTACCAATCCATATTTTCCTTCTTGAGCATTCCAGTATGTTTCTACAGCAGGTGTTGCAGAACCCATTAACACTTTTGCTTTATGAATGTTCGCTAAAACAATAGATGCATCTCTGGCATTGTATCGTGGTGCAGGTTGATATTGTTTAAAGCTGTTTTCATGTTCTTCATCTATAATTATTAATCCTAAATTACTATAAGGTAAAAACATGGAAGAACGGGCTCCCATCACAATTTGAAAACGAGAAGATTTTGTTTGCTCAAATTCTAACACTTTATTCCAAACTTCAACGCGTTCGTTTTCATTAAATTTAGAATGATAAACCCCAATTACATCACCAAAAACCTTTTGTAAACGAGTAATTAGTTGTGTGGTTAGAGCAATTTCGGGTAATAAATAAAGTACTTGTTCACCTTTTGCTATAGCTTCTTGTATTAGCTTAATGTATATTTCTGTTTTACCAGAAGAGGTAACCCCATGTAATAAAACAACATCTTTTTCTTTAAATGATTCTTTTATTTCAATAAGTGCTTTTTCTTGATGTATATTAAGCGTTTTATCTCCAATTAATTCTTTGCCGTATTTTCCAATTCGATCAACAGCTACATCATAAATATCAAAAATATTTTTCTTGATAAGCTCTGTTATAATTGATGATGAAACATTTGCAGCTTTCTGTAAATCAATTTTTTTAACCTCTTTAGGAGTTTCAGCATAACGGTCAGAAAACTTGATAAACAACATCAAAGTTTCTAATTGCTTTTTTGCCCGACCAATATCATTAAATATTTGCTCTAAATTTTCCTCTTTATTAGCAAATTCGGTTAATCTTACATAAGGAATTAGCTTAGGTTTGTACTTTCTTTTTAAATCTTCTTCAACAATAATGGCTCTTTTTTCTATTAACGATTTAACCACTTTATGAACATTCTTAATATTAAGTATTTCAGAAATTTCTTGCAGACTTAAAATATCTCTAACCTCAAGGGCTTCAAAAATGAGGTATTCATTATCTGTAAGAATAGAAATTTGTTCACTTTCAAATTCAGTGTCTAATAGTATTTTAGTTTCACTTGCTAATTTTAATGCTCCAGGTAAAGCAGCATTAAAAACATCTCCAGGGTTAGCTATGTAATAATCTGCGATCCAATCCCAATGTTTTAACTGTTTTTTGTTTACAATTGGCTTTTCATCTAAAATAGATTCTACATATTTTGCAGTATATTCTGATGGGGGAGCATTATGGATGTGTTTAACCAAAGCCGAATACAATTTTCCTCCTCTCCCGAAAGGAACAACTGCTCGCTGTCCAATTTGTATGTCATCCTCTAATTCAGTAGGTAAACGATAAGTGAACAAATTCGGTAAGGAAAGAGGTAAAATTACATCTATGAATTTGGTTTGCTTACTCATTAAATTTACTCCAAGGTAGAAAGTCGTAAAGTTAAAAAGTTTGGATTGAATATGAGGTCATTATGTTAGATAAAAAACTGAATACACACTAAATAAACCTTTGTTGAGTGAATTTGATGGACCTTACTCAGTGTTTTATGATGCAGTTAAATAACTACTAGGATCACAGCCTATGGTAGAATTAACCAGTTGAATTATGTTTTCATTAAGATTTGAAAAGAAATGATTTTCGCAATCAAATGACTTTATAACGCAATTATATTCTGCGTATTCTGGCGATATTACAAAAACCTGTGTGTTTTTAAATTTAGTAGTAATACTATCTATTATCATTCTATTGTTACCCTCGGTGTAATAATTATCAATAATTATAGCATCTGGGGCATACGTTTCTAACTCAGTAATTGAAAATTTGTCAAAAGAAATATCTTTTATACTATCATTTTTTGAGAATAGAAAGAAGTCAGTTAATAAAGTTGTTTCGTTTTTGCATAACACGCAAAATTTTCTTTTAGTAAAGTGAGTAATATTCATGGTAAATAAAGTTAGTGTTAGAGAGGGGTAAAGTAAATTTAAAAAATGAATATTTGAAACAGGGATATTACTGCAAAATAAATGGTAATAAACTTAATTTTTAATAAGTAATATTACTTAGTTCTTAGTGTTTTCGATATAGTTATCGTCTATTATTTGCTTAATCCTATTGTTTCTTTCCAGGGAGTAATCACTATCATTTTCGGTAAGATGATTCAACACTTCTAAAGTTATCTTTTTAAGATGATTATCGTTAGGGTTTAGCAAATGTTTGTGATAGAGTAGGTCTTCTAATATTTTGAAGTGATCTAAAGTAAAATTATTCTCTTTTATCAAATAGCCAATTAAGTTGTTTTTAATGGCTAAAATTTTCTCAAAGCTAATACCTAAATAATCTATAGAAAAATCATTTAGTTTTGATTCTGCTTCAACGGGTTTTAAATCATTTTTTAATTGTAAAACAGCAGCCAAAACTTTAGCCAATTCATCAAAATATCGTTGAATGTAATCTTTTCTAATCATTAGTCTGTTGAAAGTTTATAAAGTAGAAAGTTAGAAAGTTCATAAAGTTAGAAAGTTCGTAAAGTTAGAAAGTTCATAAAGTTTAAAAGTTTATTTATTGGTAGGTTTAGTTCAAAATATTTTTTTTCCTTACAATCATCAATCATCAATCATCAATCATCAATCATCAATCATCAATCATCAATCATCAATCATCAATCATCAATCATCAATCATCAATCATCAATCATCAATCACTTGTGCTGAGCGTAGCCGAAGTATCAATCATCAGCCCTTTTCATTTTATGAACTTTCTTAGTCCCTTTATACATTTCATATTTCATAAAACGACATTCTAAACTTCCGTTAAAAAGTTTAATTTTTCTTGAAGGTCGTAATCCAACTTTCTTTAAAGCTCCCATATTAGAACTAATCAACCAAGCATTCCATCCGTCATATCTGGTCTTCAAATTATCTCCAAATTCAGTATATAAATCATCTACGTTTTCTCCAAGACGTTCTCCGTAAGGTGGATTACAAACGATAACTCCTTTTAATTCAGGAGCATCAAAATCTTTAAAGTCTTTTTTATGCAATTCAATTTTATCGGTTAATCCAGCAGCTTCAATGTTTGTTCGGCACATTCCCATTACACGTGCATCAATATCAATTCCAATAATTTTAAAATCGAATCTAATTTCTTGATCTAGCGCATGATCAATAACTTCATTAAAAAGTTCTTCATCAAATGTTTTCCAGTTCATAAAACCAAAAATAGCTCTGTTAATATTAGGAGGTATGTTATTGGCAATCATTGCGGCTTCTATTAATATAGTTCCCGAACCACAGAAGAAATCGATAAAATTTGATTTTTTATCCCAGCCACTTAATAATATCATTCCCGCAGCTAAATCTTCTTTAATTGGAGCTAAACTTCTACTTTCTCTGTAACCTCTTTTAAATAAAGGATCTCCAGAACTGTCTAAACTAACTGTAACCTCATCCTCTTTACTAATATGAAGGTTTATTCTAATGTGCGGTTGATCGGTATTTACATCTGGTCGCTTGTCAAATTTCTCTCTAAAACGATCTGCAATAGCATCTTTGGTTTTAAAAGCAGCAAATTTTGTATGATTAAAAATCTCAGAAAAAACAGTTGAATCAATTGCAAAAGTTTGATCTATCGTAAAAATATCTTCCCAAGCAATCTCTTTAATTTTATCATAAAGATCATCAGCATCCTTAATCTTAAAAGTTTTGATAGGAACAATTAAACGATTAGCCGAACGCAACCATAAGTTAGCTTTGTATAAAGTTTCTTTAGTTCCTTCAAACATAACCGCACGGGTTGCTAATTCAACTTCTGTAACTCCTAACTGTTTCAATTCTTCAACTAAAACTTCTTCTAAACCGTAAGACGTTTTAGCAATTATTTTCATTTTACTTTCTGATTTCATCTTGCAAAGATAGTATAAAGTGATAAGCTCATAATAGTTATTTAGAGAAACAATATAGCTCTAAAAAATGGTGTTAATTATTGTATATAGCTATTGAAAATATTTGCTTTTTATCGACTAATACACTATATTTGATAATAAGATTAATTATATTGTAGATGAACCCCTTAAAAAAAATTTTCAGGAGAATTATGATTTCAGTTTTATTATTGTCTTATAATTTTATGATACATGCTCAAGGGGCTCAAGAACCAATCGTTTTTATTGAAAACAATGATACATCGCTTATCAACAATAAACTAGATAAGCTGATTAAAATGTCCATTTTTGATTTGGCAAACATCCAAGTTTTAACCGCATCAAAAAAGATGGAAAATATAAGAAAATCACCTTCAGCAATTTATGTGATTACAAAAGAGGATCTCCAGTTTTACGGAGTAAATAATTTAGGAGAGGCTTTAAAAATGATACCTGGAGCTGAAGTGATACAAGGAGGAGATCAAAATTATGAGGTTGCGATTAGAGGAAGAAGCCGTTCTGAATATAATGTTAGTAGTAAGGTGTTGTGGTTAGTAGATGGACGATCGGTTTATAACGAATTGTTTGGAGGGGTTCGATTAGAGTCACTTGGATTATCTATTGATGATATAGAAAGAATTGAGGTGGTTAAAGGAGCAGGTTCAGCACTTTACGGGGCTAATGCCTATGAAGGAATTATACACATCATAACAAAAAACCATGTTAATATGAAGGGGTTTAATGTATCGGCATCTGGTGGTAATTTGGGGCAAATTTATTCTAACATAAGATATGGTGGCGGAAAGAAAAAGTTCCACTATAAGGTTGGGTTAGGTTTTGATAATATTGATCAAAAACAATTGAGATTTGCAGGGTTAGATGCTGATACTATTGCAGCGTTAGAAGATCTTGGTTATCATGAAGGGTCAAAAAATGCTTTACATGCATACAAAGCTAGTCTTGCATTACAATATGATATTAATGAAGATGCAGCAATTGAATTTAAAAGTAGTTTTTCAAAGAGTGGATCTTACCACTATTATTCACTTTCAGGAGAGCAAACACAAAAAGATGTTTTTACTCAATTAGAATATAGAGATAAAAAAAACAGACTTAGAACTTTTTATAATGGTTTGTATGATTTATCTTATAGAACCGATCAAAATTTTAAAAGAGTAGAGGCTACCGACCCTTATTTGATGCAGAAAGGAAGAACACAATATTTTCCGGGTGGAAATTTATATGGGGAATTCGAAACATTTGATATTGAATATCAACGTGAATTTAATCTAGGAGAAAAACTATCTTTTATAGCAGGAACGTCTTATCGGAAAAATTTTTCTGTGTCGAATATAATTAGCATTGAAAAATCTTTTGTAGAGAAGAGAGAATCTTTTTATGCTGCATTTTTACAGGCCAATTATCAGTTGTCGAAAAAAATTGACATAGTAGCTGGGGGTAGGTTTGATCATCATAGTGTTTTTGGTAATAATATTAACCCAAGAGTTGCATTGTTATATGCTGTCAACCCTAAAAATTCTTTTCGATTATCTTACGGAACATCAACTAAAAACCCCCTTTTTTATGATTTATACATTGATGAATCTATTAAGATCCAGAATTTAAAAGCAACAGGTTTAGATCCCGTTCTGAATTTAACAGCAAGTGGAGATTATGTTGTAGCTCGAGTTGTGGGTAATATTGATTTAAAAACTGAAAAATTAACTTCTTATGAAGCAGGTTATCAAACTTTGCTGGGCGAAAAAGTTAGGATGTCTTTAGATGTATTTTATAATATTGAAAAAAATGCGATAGAATTAGGGCAAATTACACCCACTGAGGTAGTTGAAAAAATAGAAAATGTACATGGAATATTTGCAGCTCAAGGAGTAGATGTAACTGCTTTTTTGCCCAATGAAATGACTGAAATAGAAATGCAAAATGAAATTACCACTTTTGAAGGTCAAATTGCGTTCTTGCAGGCTACTGACCCAGGGAATCCGCAAATACTTCAGCTTCAAGGATTAGTTTTGGCATTAAAAGGTGACGGTACAGACAGCAATCCTGGATTACTAGCGTTATATAATCTTCCTCTTGTAGCTGAATTGCCTGTGTATAATATTGAGGAAGATATCTATTTTTATGGGGGAGAACTTAACTTTACTTATATACCTCATAAAAATATTACCCTTACCGGAAATTATGCCTACCTAAAAGCATCAGATTCGTACAATGATGCAATATTTGGAGACCCTTCCATAGAAATTAAAATAGTTAAGAGGATAAATCATCCTGAACATAAGTTTAATATGGGAATGAAATACCGGTTTAAGAAAATTTACACGGGTATTATGTTTAATTATAGTAGTAAGTGGACTTCACGAGCAGATAATAATAAAAATGGAATATTTGATCTTAATGATTTGGAATTTGAAAATGGAGGGTTGTTAGAAATTGCACCAAGAGTTAATCTTAATGTGAACCTTGGATATATTTATAAATATTTTGATTTTTATATTACCGGAATAAATCTTGTTCAAAGAGATTATCGCCAGTTTCCAACATCTGTAGCTTCTGCTCAAAGCGATATTCTTAATTTGAGGGTTGTAGGAGGCGTTAAAGTTAATTTTTAGTTTTTACTTACCACTATTCTAATTGTTTAAAGATGTTGTTTTATCTTTTAAAACGATATTTTGTCGATGATAAATAGTAATTTTAACTGGCTACTTGCGTTAGTTAATTTAGTTTATGTTAGATTGTTATGAGTGTTAATCAAAGGTCGGATTATGTTATAATGAGAAAAAAGAGTTCTCTTTTTGATGTCTGGTCTATCCTAATTTATCCTGTATTATTCTTTTTGTTCTTTATTCCACTAAAAGGACATTCACAAAAAACAACAGATACAGAACTTAAAGTGGCTTATACATTTAATTTCACAAAATATATTACTTGGAAAAACGAATCTACTTTTTCAAATTTTCAGATTATACAATTAGGATCAGATAATACTTTATTTAAAGAGCTAAGTCAGTTGTCAAGGTATAAAGCAAAAGAAGGTAAGTCAATTACAGTTACCCAAGCGGCTAATTTATCAAAAATCAATATTAGTAGCACTAGAATTATATATGTAACTACTAATCAGAGTGTTAATTTAAGTGAGATTTTAGATAAAATAAGGGGGACGAATATATTATTGGTATCTGATAATGCTACAATGTATAAGTCGACTATGATCAATTTTTTAACCAATAAGGATGGTAGGGTTGAAATAGAGGTGAATACAAAAAACATTAACAATCAACAATTAATAGTCTCGCCAGAAATTGTGGTTATGGGAGGTACTAATATGGATGTAGCTAAAGTTTATGAAGAATCTTTAGCTGAAGAAAAAGAAAAGGTAAAAGATCAAGAAGAAAGGATAGTAAAACAGCAAGAGGAAATTAAAAAACAAGAAGATGAATTGGTAAATCAAAAACAAGAAATTCTTAATCAAGAACAAAAAATAACTTTTCAAAAAAAGAAAATAAATAAGCAAGTTGTTAAGATTAATGAGCAGGATAAAAGATTGTTAAATCAACAAAAAGTATTGGAAGAAGGTGTAGAGGATTTAAAAATCCTTTCTATTAAGCTTGACAAAAGAGAAGAAATCTATAAAGGGCAATTAAGTCGATTAATGACTCAAAGAGAAGAAATTAAAAGCTCTGAGAAGAGAATTAGCGATTATAATACATTAATGGAAGATCAGGAAGGTGAAATTGAGCAACAAAAGAAAAATATTAGTTCTCAGCAAAAGCGAATAGATGTTCAACAAACTGTTTTAATTTTTTCTTTTATCTCTTTGTTTTTAGCGTTAATTTCAGGTTTCCTTGTTTATCGAAATAATAAATTTAAGAAAAAGGCTAACCTTAAACTTCAAGAAAAAAATAAAGCCTTAGAATTTCAAAAAATAAAAATTACCGAGCAAAGCGAAACAATTAAACAAAATGCAATTCTTCATGAACAGTTTTTAGCGAATACAAGTCATGAGCTTAGAACTCCAATGAATGCAATAAAAGGTTTTGTAGATTTAATTAACGAGTCGGATAGTACGGATAAGAAAAAAGAATACTTAGAATATATAAAACTTTCAGCTTTAAATGTACTTACTATAAGTAATGATATTTTGGATATTTCTAAAATTGAATCGGGGAAAATAGTATTTGAAAAAATACCATTTAGTTTAAACTATATAGTTAATAATGCTATAAAAATAAATGAAGTAAAAGCGAATGAACGAAATTTAGTATTAAAAGTAAATTGGAAAAATAATAATCCAGGATTTTTAATAGGAGATCCTACAAGGTTAAGTCAGATTTTTATTAATTTATTAACTAATGCCATTAAATTTACAAAAGTAGGCGGTGTTATAATGAGTATTGATTGGGTTCCTCAGCTTGTAAATGGGGTAAAAAAAATTGAACTATTTGTAGAGGTAAAAGATACTGGTATTGGTATAACAGAGGATAGATTAGATTACATTTTCGAGAAATTTACACAATCTGGAAGCGATATCAATAGAAAGTATGGAGGTACTGGATTAGGACTCCCAATAACGAAACAATTGGTGGAACTACAGCAAGGAACCATTAATGTAGAAAGTGAATTAGGGAAAGGTTCTGTTTTTAGCTTTTTTATTCCTTATGAAATAAGTACTAAAAAACAGTTAGTAGATGAGGTTTCTAAATTTGAAGATTATAGTGAATATAAATGGTTAAATAATTTAAAAGTTTTAATGGTGGATGATAATCATTTAAATAGAATTATGGCTAAAGAGACATTGATGTCTATGAATAAAAATATTTTGTTAGATATTGCCAATAATGGCAAAAAAGCAATTGATATGTTTAAGGAACATGATGTTATTTTTATGGATTTACACATGCCGTTAATGGATGGAATTGAAACCACAGAATACATTAGAGCGAACTTAAAAGGAGGGCAACAAGTTTATATTGTAGGAACATCTGTAACCAATAGCAAGAAAGAAAAAGAGGCATGCTCTGTAGCCGGCATGAATGATTATATTTCTAAACCCTTTAAGAAAGAAGAAATATTATTGATGGCAGCAAAATCTCTTAAAATTTCTCTCGATAAAAAAAATATTAGTGAAGAGACTCAAACGGAAAAGTTAATGTCGGTTAAGGAGTCTTTAGTGTTACAATTTCCAGATAAAAAAGATCAATTAGATGTTGCAAACATACTACTAGATGAAATTCCTGAAGAATTAGAAAATATTCAAAATTCTTATGACCTAAAGGATTGGAAAAGATTTATAGATGCTATTCATAGTATAAATAATAAATCATCATACACAGGGTCTTTAGAGTTTAAAACAATAGCACAAAAAATTGAAAAGATTGCTAGAGGAGATAAAAATGAAAAAGAAATAGAAGGTTTATTAACTAAAAAAACACAAGTTTGGGATAAGCTTAAAGAAGAGATAGAAACATTTATAAAAATGAACAAAAAGTAAGGTTAAACTATTTTAATACTATAGTACAGATTATGAAGTTTGGAATGATACCTATGGATAAATTCTTCGAACTTAGTCTTTCTTTAGATGGAATCGCCCTAATGTTTTTAACCAAAACTGCCCACGAATTACCTAAGCTTTACAAGTTCGAGTTATTCCGAATGTTATACTGAGTTTCTAGAAAGATAAATCGGAATTGTATCGAGAACATAGATTTTTAATCTGATTAGAAAAGATTACTTTCGTTTAATCTAAATTGAAATTGCTATGAAATACCATTTTGAAACTTTAAACATTACCAGAAACAACATCATAAACGCTATTGAAGGATTATCGTTAGAAGATTTAAACACTGTTCCTAAAGGCTTTAATAATAATGTTATTTGGAATGTAGGTCATGTTGTTGCAACTCAGCAATTGTTGTGCTATAAATTTTCAGGATTAAAAATGTCTTTAGACTCAGATTTTATTACAAAGTACATGAAAGGAAGTGCGGCTGATAATGATATATCTCAAGAAGAAGTTGATTATATTCTTAAGCAATTAAAGGTATTGCCAGCTAAGTTGGAAAATGATTATACTAATGGAGTTTTTGAAAATTACAATACTTACACTACCAGCTATAACATTACATTAAGTGCTATATCGGAAGCTATCCAATTTAATAATGTACATGAAGGATTACATTTTGGATATATAATGGCTTTAAAAAAGTTGATTAAAAAATAATTGACAGTTTAACACTTTTCTGATGCAATAAAATGGAATAAAGATTAGTTTTGTATGACAAAATTTATGACGTGAAAAACAGTTTGCTCTTTCTTTTTTTTTCTCTTTTTATTTTGAGCGTTTCTGCTCAACAAAAATATACCGTTAGTGGTTATGTAAAAGATAAAACTAACGGTGAGAGTTCTTTAGGTGCAACCGTTTACATCAAAGAAATTTTAAAAGGAACCACTACAAATTCTTCTGGGTTTTACTCTATAACAATAGAAGAAGGAGAATATACTTTAGCTATATCTTACATCGGTTTTAAAACAATAGAACAGAAGATTATTCTCAATAAAAATATTCGTTTAAATTATGAAATTGAACCAGATGTAATTACAACTGATGAACTTACTGTAATAGGGGAAAGAAAGGACGGAAATGTTGATGAAACCGTAATGAGTACGGTAGAATTAGATATCAAAAAGATTAAATCTTTACCTGCTTTTTTTGGAGAGATAGATGTTTTAAAAACAATACAATTATTACCAGGGGTTCAGGCAGCGGGAGAAGGGAATGCTGGTTTTTATGTGAGAGGTGGAGGGCTTGACCAAAATTTAATTTTATTAGATGGAGCAACAGTTTACAATGCTTCTCATTTAGCAGGATTTGTTTCTGTTTTTAATAGTGATGCCATTAAAGATGTAAAATTGATTAAAGGAGGAATGCCAGCAGAATACGGAGGGAGACTCTCATCTGTTTTAGATATTACTATGAATGATGGAAATATGAAAAAATATGAAGCTGAAGGAGGAATAGGAATCATGTCCTCTCGTTTAACACTTCAAGGTCCAATTAAAAAAGATACAGCTTCTTTTATCATATCTTATCGAAGGTTTTATTTGGGTGATATACTTCAACCTTTTATTAGTGATTCTTCAAATTTAAAAGGAACTAACTATTATTTCTATGATTTAAATGCTAAGCTGAATTGGATTATATCCGAAAAAGATAGGTTGTATTTGAGTGGCTATATGGGGGAAGATGTTATGACGTATGTAAATAATAAAGATGGCTTTGCAACGAATATACCCTCAGGAAATGCTATTGTTTCTTTACGATGGAATCATTTATTTAATGATAAATTGTTTTCGAATACAACACTTAGCTATACTCGTTATAAATTTGAATTAGGTCTAGAACAAGGTCAAATTGAATTTAAATTGTTTTCAGGAATTTACGATTGGAATGCTAAAATGGATTTTAATTATTTACCATCAATACTTCATAGTGTTAAGTTTGGATTAGATTATACTTTCCACAAATTTGTTCCTAGTAATGTGTCAATAAAATCAGATGAGGTTTATTTTAATACGGGTGATATTATTAAAAATTATGCAAATGATGCTGCTTTTTATTTGTCTGATGATTGGGATATTAATGAAAGACTAAGAGTTCACGTAGGGTTGCGTTATTCTTTGTTTCAGCATGTAGGTCCTTTTAAACGTTACAAGAATAATCAGTTTGGTAGTCCCGTAGATACAGTGGTGTATGATAATTTTGAAACCGTAAAATTGTATCAAGGATTAGAGCCTAGATTAACTGCTAGATATACTTTAAATAATACATCTTCTGTTAAAGCATCTTATACTCAGAATTACCAATATTTACATTTGGTAAACTTTGCATCTGTATCTTTACCTATGGATGTGTGGGCACCAAGTACGGATGAAGTAAAACCTCAGTTTGCAAGACAGTACGCTGCAGGATATTTTAAAAACTTTAAGGATAACAAATTTGAAACTTCTGTTGAGGTGTATTATAAAACAATGGATAATCAGGTAGAATATAAAGATGGAGCTGTACCACAAGATAATGCTGGCAACAATGTAGATCATCAATTTACCTATGGTAAAGGCTGGTCTTATGGTGCAGAATTTTTTGTGAAAAAACGTTTCGGTAAAGTTAATGGTTGGATTGGATATACACTTTCGTGGACCAACAAGCAATTTGAAGAATTGAATGATGGAAATGTCTTTCCTGCTAAATATGATAGAAGGCATGATGCTTCTGTGGTGTTAACTTATAACCCTTCTAAGCGTTGGGTGATAGGAGCAGTTTGGGTTTATGCAACAGGAAGTGCGTTAACTTTACCAGAACAGCGATATACAATACAGGGACAAATAGTGAGTGATTATGGGAATAGAAATTCATTTAGAATGGATGCGTATCACAGGATGGATTTATCCCTAACCTTAAAAGGAAAAGAAGAAAAGAAATTTAAATCGGATTGGGTATTATCTATATACAACGTATACAATAGAATGAACCCCTCCTTTATTTATTTTGCAACAGAAGGGAGTGTTTATGATGGGACATTGGAAATACAAGCTAAACAAGTTTCCTTTTTCGGAATATTACCATCAATATCCTGGAACTTTAAATTTTGATTATGAAAAATTTTAAAAAAACACGTCATTTCGAGTGTCCCTTGAGTTCGTTTTTCGAAAGCAAAAGCTTCGAAAGGAAGCGAAGCAACCCCATAAATAAATCACTATTGTTAATAATTGGAATTATTTCCTTAACCCTTTTTTCTTGCGAAAAAGATATAGATATAGATTTGCCAGATTCTGAGAGAAAGTTAGTGGTAGAAGGAAGTATTGAACCAGGGCTTCCACCTTTTATTATGCTAACTAAAACTGAAGGATACTTTAATCCTGTAGATATTAATTCTTTACAAAACGCTTTTATACATAATGCTATAATCTTTGTAAATAATGGAACAAACAATGTTCAACTAACTGAAATCTGTACCAGCGACTTAGATACTTCATTATTACCTTCTGTAGCACAACTAATAGGTGTATCATTAGAGAATGTGAAGAATTTCGGGTTTTGTTTGTACACAACTTTAGATCCTTTAATGTTTGGAGAAGTAGGTAAAACATATTCTTTATCAATTCAGGCCGAGGGTAAAATATTAACATCTACAACAACAATTCCATCACCTGTAGTAATGGATAGTTATTGGTATGAAGATCAACCAGGATATACCGATTACGGTTATTTATGGTTTAAATTAAATGATCCTCAACCTTTAGGAACAGCATATAGAATATATACTCAGCGATTGGGTAAAGATGATCGTTTACTTCCGGCTAATGGCTCTGTATTTGACGATAAATTCTTTAATGGTATAAGTTTTGAAGCTTTTATTTTTAGAGGTCACGAAATAAATTCACAACACCCCCAAGATATTGGAGGTCTTAGAGATTATTTCGAACAAGGAGATACGATTATAATTAAATTTTGTACAATAGATCAACCTCATTTTCAGTTTTTAAACACTTTCGAAATAGCTTCTTTTAATAATGGAAATCCTTTTACAGCTCCAATATCCATCAAATCAAATATAGAAGGTGGTTTGGGTATTTGGGGTGGTTATGGTGTAAGCTACGATACCTTGATTGCTGTGGATTAAGAATCCAACAATAAGCTTCAAAAATCTCTTTGCAAAGCAATCAAATAAGTTTACTTTTATCTTCTCAAAAAAATAGAATATGTCAGAAGAAATAGAAAAAGTAAAGTGTTTGATTATAGGTTCAGGTCCCGCAGGATATACTGCAGCAATTTATGCAGCAAGAGCAAATATGGCTCCAGTATTATACCAAGGAATGCAGCCTGGTGGTCAATTAACTACAACCAATGAAGTAGAAAACTTTCCTGGTTATGCTGATGGTGTAACAGGTCCAGAAATGATGATGCAATTAGAAGCACAAGCAAAACGTTTTGATTCAGATATTAGAAACGGTTGGGTAACTAAAGTAGACTTTTCAGGAGATATACATAAGGTTTGGATTAACGAAACCAAAGAAATTCATGCAGAAACAATTGTTATTTCTACGGGTGCTTCGGCAAGATATTTAGGGTTAGATTCTGAACAACATTATTTAAAAGCCGGAGGTGGAGTTTCTGCCTGTGCTATTTGTGATGGTTTCTTTTACAGGGGACAAGAAACAATTATTGTTGGAGCAGGAGATTCTGCTTGCGAAGAAGCACACTACTTATCTAATATTTGTAAAAAAGTTACCATGTTAGTTAGAAGAGATGAGTTTAGAGCATCTAAAATAATGGCAGAAAGAGTTAAGAATACTGCCAATATTGAAATAATTTTTAACACAAATACTGTTGAAGTATTGGGTGAGAATGATTTGGTAACAGGAGTAAAAGTGAAAAATAATGTAACCGGAGATGAAAAAGAAATTCCTTGTACAGGATTTTTTGTTGCGATTGGGCATAATCCAAATACAGAAATATTTAAGGATTACATTAATTTAGATGATGCTGGATATATTGAATATGCAGAACCTGGTACAGCTAAAACAAATGTTCCAGGAGTATTTGTTAGTGGTGATGCTGCCGATAAAACATACAGACAAGCAGTTACTGCTGCAGGAACAGGCTGTATGGCAGCCTTAGAAGCAGAAAGATATTTAGCAGCTAAGCACGGTTAAAACTCATTGTCATCCTGAACTTGATTCAGGATCTAATAAAAAAGATATAAAATGAAAAAAGTAGCAGTAATAGGAGCAGGAACAATGGGTAATGGAATTGCTCATACATTTGCTCAAAGTGGAATAAAAGTAAATTTAATTGATATTTCTCAAGAAGCGTTAGATAAAGCTATCGCAACCATCACTAAAAATTTAGGTAGAATGGTGGCTAAAGAGAAAATATCAGAAGACGATAAAAATAATACCATAGCAAACATAACAACACATACAGATATGAATACTGGTGTTGCTGACGTGCAGTTAGTGGTAGAAGCAGCAACAGAAAACGTTGATTTAAAATTGAAGATTTTTAAATCTATGGATGAAGCAACAAGTGATGATGTTATTTTGGCAACAAATACATCTTCAATTTCTATTACGCAAATTGCAGCTGTAACTAGCCGCCCAGACAAAGTAATAGGAATGCATTTTATGAATCCTGTACCCATTATGAAACTGGTAGAAATTATTAGAGGATATTCTACTTCTGATGAGGTTACGAATACAATTATGGAATTATCTAAGAAATTAGGTAAAACTCCAACAGAGGTAAATGATTATCCTGGTTTTGTAGCAAACAGAATTTTAATGCCAATGATTAACGAGGCAATAATTACTTTGCATGAAGGAGTTGCTGGAGTTTCAGAAATTGATACAGTAATGAAATTAGGGATGGCTCACCCAATGGGACCATTACAATTAGCAGACTTTATTGGATTAGATGTTTGTTTATCTATTCTTAATGTGATGCACGAAGGTTTTGGAAACCCTAAATATGCACCATGTCCATTATTAGTTAATATGGTTGCAGCTAGCAAAATGGGAATTAAATCTGGAGAAGGGTTTTATTCTTGGGGTCACGGAACAAAAGAATTAATTGTTTCAGATCAATTTAAATAAAAAGTAATTTATTATTATAGAATCGCGACTTCATTTGAAGTGGCGATTTTTTGTTTATTACAAAATACTTTTATGAGTTGAGCGTTAGTCATACCAATATGGAATAACTATATTTGCTTCAATCAAAAAATACGTGAAAAAACTAACCAAATTTCTACTTCTTTCTTTCATAGGCCCCTTTGTCCTTACTTTTTTTATAGCCGTTTTTGTGCTATTAATGCAATTTATATGGCTGTGGGTAGATGAAATGTTGGGCAAAGGAATTAAGTGGTATATCATTGCTGAGTTCTTAATGTATTCCGCAGCCAATATCGTTCCCTTAGCATTACCTCTTTCAGTATTATTAGCATCCTTAATGACTTTTGGGAATTTAGGCGAACACTTTGAATTGGTTTCATGTAAATCTGCAGGTATTTCTTTACAGCGTATAATGCGACCATTAGCAATATTTGTTTTATTAATTAGTTTGGGTGCTTTTGCTTTCTCAAACTATGTAATACCTGTAGCAAATCTTAAATTTTATTCGTTGTTACACGATATCAGAAACAAAAAACCAGCAGTAGATATTAAACCAGGCATTTTTTATAATAGAATAGAAGGTTATACAATTCGAGTAATGAAAAAAACACCAATGGAAAATGGTGATGAAATGTTGAAGGATGTAATGATTTATAACCATTCAAATAATATTGTTGGTAATCGTAAACTAACCGTTGCAGATTCTGCCATTATGAAAATGTCTGATGATAAAACTTATTTCTCCATTAATTTGTTTCATGGTACTGATTATCGGGATGAGACAGAAACAACAATAAATAAAGTGTATCCATTATCACGTTTTTCGTTTGATGAGCATGCAATACGAATAAATTTAGATGGTTTTAACTTTAGCAGAACAGATGAAGACGCTTTTAAGCATGATTACAGATTGTTTAATTTACAACAATTAGAAGATAATATAGATACCTTAACAAGACAGAATAAAGGACATATTTTAAATTTCACTAATTTAATTGCTAGTAACTATCTTTTTAATGATACCATTTTTAATATAGAAAAAGATAGCGGGAGAATCGATTTGTCTATGGCTGATTATATGTCGGAATTAAAGAAACCAGATATCGATCATGTATATAGCATTGCAATAAACAATGCAAGAACCAATAAAGGAAGATCTGGAGCAGCAGCAACACAAACCGTAATTAAAAGTAGGGATATTGCAAGAATGGGAGTAGAATGGCATCGGAAGTATGCATATTCAATAGCATGTTTTATTATGTTTTTGATAGGCGCACCATTAGGAGCTATTGTTAAAAAGGGAGGTTTAGGAATGCCTGTTGTTATTTCTGTAATTTTCTTTGTTACATTTTGGATAACATCTATTATGGGAGAAAAAATGGTGAAAGAAATGGTATTACATCCTTATCAAGGAATGTGGTTATCAATAGTGTTGTTATTGCCTTTAGGAATATTTTTTACTTATAAAGCAACAACAGATTCTGCTATGTTTAACTTTACTGCTTATACCAGTTTTTTTGCTAAAATATTTAAGAAGAAAGTCTTAGAATGAAAATTTTACAAATATGTTTAAAACCTCCTTTTCCAGAAGTAGATGGAGGATGTAAAGCAATGCATGCGATTACCCAAGGTTTTTTGGATAAAAACATAGAGATTAAAGTACTAACGATTAGCACCCCTAAACATCCTTTTCAAAAAGAAAAGATGCCTACTTCTTATTTAGAAAAAACAAAAATAGAGCATGTATTTATAAATACAAAGGTTACCCTGTTAGGATCAATTTTAAATCTATTTTCTTCAAAATCATATAATTTAGAACGTTTTTATAGTAAAGAGTTTGAAAATCTTATCGTTAAGACTTTAAAAGAAAATGCATATGATGTTGTTTTGTTGGAGACTTTTTTTGTTACAGGATATATTGAAGTGATAAGAGAAAATTGTAGTGCTAAGATTGTTTATCAGGCTCAAAATATAGAACATGATATTTGGAGTTTGAATGCTCAAAAAGAAAAAGGATTAAAAAGATGGTATTTTAAATTCTTAGCAAAGCGTTTAAAAATTGCAGAAATAGAAAATATTCAGAAAGTAGACGGAATTGCTCCAATTACGGATATGGATAAAAAACGTTTTACTGAGTTAGGAGCTACAGTACCTATGATAACAATTCCTTTTGGAATAAATCTGTCAGGTTATAAATATGAGCTGCCACACTCTGGAAATAAGGTTTTTCACATAGGTAGTATGGATTGGTCGCCAAATCAGATAGGCATAAAATGGTTGTTGGATAATGTTTGGAAAGATGTTTATAAAAAGAACCCTAATGCCCAATTGAACTTGGCAGGAAGAAGAATGCCAGCCTGGTTAAAAAGTGATAACAATCAAAATTTGAACGTTGTTGGAGAAGTAGATAGTGCCATTGATTTTATTAATGCCAATAATATAATGGTTGTTCCTTTGCTTACAGGCAGCGGAATGCGAATTAAGATAATTGAAGGAATGGTGTTGGGTAAAATGGTAATTACAACTTCTATTGGAGCAGAAGGAATTAGCTATACCGATAAAAAGAATATTGTTATTGCCAATACACCACAAGAATTTAAAGAAGCTATTATTTATTATTTGGATAATGAAGAAGAGCAAATCGTTATTGGAAAAGCTGCTAGAAAATTGATAGAAAAAGATTATGATAATAAAATGATTGTAAATAAAATAATGAACTTTTGTAAAGAACTAATGAACTAATGAAAATTTTTGTTTTAGTTTCTCGGTTTCCTTATCCCCTTGAAAAAGGAGATAAATTGCGTGTGTTTAATCAGATTAAAGAACTATCTAAAAAGCACGAAATAATACTTTGCGCATTATCTGCCGAAAAAGTAAAAAAATCTTCTATTGACGTACTCTCAAAATATTGCTCAAAAATAGAGGTGATTAAACTTCCTAAAATTAAAATATATTGGAACTTATTAAAGTGTTTATTATTTACCGATCAATCATTACAAGTAGCTTATTTTTATAACTCATCTGCACAAAAAAAGATAGATCAATTTCTTTTAAAGTATCAACCAGATCACATTTACTGTCAGTTAATTAGAGTTACAGAATACGTTCGTAAATCTAAAATAAAAAAGACTCTAGATTATATGGATGCACTAGCAAGAGGTATGGAAAGAAGGGTAGAATATGCTCCGTTTTATTTAAAATGGTTTTTAAAAACAGAGACTATAAGGCTAAAAAAATACGAGCATTTTATTTATGATGATTTTGACCATCATACCGTTATTTCAGAGCAAGACAGAGAGTTAATCGTTAACATTAACAATGATGATATTGTTGTTGTAAAAAATGGAGTTGATTACGATACCTACAAACACAACGAAATTGAAAAAGAATACGATTTAATATTTACCGGAAATATGGGCTATCCTCCTAATGTTGATAGTGTTGTATATTTGGTAAACAATGTAATGCCTTTGGTTTGGAAACAGCAGCCAAATATGAAATTAGCAATTGTTGGAGCTCAACCATCGACCAAAGTGTTAAAATTAAAATCTGAAAAGGTTCTTGTTACAGGATGGGTAGATGATATGTCGGAGTATTACTTAAAATCGAACATATTTATTGCTCCAATGCAAATTGGAACAGGTTTACAGAATAAATTGTTAGAAGCTATGGCTATGAAATTGCCTTGCATTACTTCCGATTTGGCGAATAATGCTTTAGGGGCAACTCATAATGAAAACATCCTAATAGGAACTAATAGCGAAGAATATACACAGCACATTATCAATTTGATAGGAGATGTACATTTGCAAAAAAAAATAGCTGCAAATGGTTATCTTTTTGTTAAAGAAAATTATACATGGGAGGGAAGTACTTCAATTTTAGAGAAATTAATAACTTCGTCTTCTTAAGAATTTAAAAATATTTTAAGAATGGAACATTTAAAAGGCAAGATTGAAGAAGCATGGAACAATAGAGAACTTCTAAAATCGGAAGGTACTCAGAAAACCATAAGAGAAGTAATAGAGCTGTTAGATAAAGGTAAGCTTAGAGTTGCTGAACCCGATGGAGACAATTGGAAGGTTAATGAATGGGTAAAAAAAGCAGTAGTATTGTATTTTCCAATTCAAAAAATGGAAACTATAGAAGTTGGCCCTTTTGAGTTTCATGATAAAATGAAATTAAAAACGAACTATGCTGATTTAGGAGTAAGAGTAGTGCCCCATGCAGTTGCTAGATACGGAGCATATCTTTCTAAAGGAGTAATTATGATGCCTTCTTATGTAAATATTGGAGCTTATGTAGATGCCGGAACAATGGTGGATACTTGGGCTACAGTTGGCTCTTGTGCCCAAATTGGTAAAGATGTACATTTGAGTGGTGGTGTTGGTATTGGAGGTGTTTTAGAACCTTTACAAGCTGCTCCAGTTGTAATAGAAGATGGTTGCTTTATTGGCTCAAGATGTATAGTTGTTGAAGGGATAAGAGTAAGAAAAGAAGCTGTTTTAGGTGCTAATGTAGTGTTAACAAAATCAACTAAAATAATTGATGTAAGTGGAAGTGAACCAATAGAATATAAGGGAGAGGTTCCAGAACGTTCAGTAGTAATTCCTGGTTCTTATACAAAAGAATTTAGTGCAGGAAAATACAATGTACCGTGTGCCTTAATTATTGGGAAAAGAAAAGCAAGTACAGATTTGAAAACATCTTTGAATGATGCTTTAAGAGAATATGATGTAGCTGTGTAAAACATTAATCCTCACAATGACGTAAAGAGAATAATTTGAATAAAATCTTAATCATACAAACCGCTTTTATTGGTGATGTTATTTTAGCAACAGCCGTTGTAGAAAAATTGAATCAATTCTACCCTGAAAGTAAAATAGACTTTTTACTTAGAAAAGGAAATGAGGGGTTGTTAGAAAATCATCCTATCATTAATGAGGTGCTTATTTGGGATAAAAAGAATAAGAAATATGATAACCTTAAAGCAATATCACGAAGTGTAAAAAGAATGCAATATGATGTTATTGTTAATTTACAACGCTATGCATCAAGTGGACTAATTACTGCTTTTTCTGGAGCTAATCAAAAGTTGGGCTTTAAGAAGAACCCCCTGTCGTTTTCGTTTTCAAAAAAGTTTGAACATAAAATTGGAGATGGAACACATGAAGTAGAACGAAACCAGCAATTAATAACCCATTTAACAGATAAACAAAGCTCAAAACCTAAGCTGTATCCTTCTAATAAGGATTATGCAGATGTGGAGAAATATAAAAAGAAAGATTACGTATGCATGGCTCCAACTTCTGTTTGGGCAACCAAAGAACTACCTCAAGAACAATGGATCAAATTAATTTCAAAAATAAATGATCAACAAAATATTTATTTATTAGGAGGAGATGTAGATTTTGATAAGTGTGAAGAAATAAAACAATTATCTAAAAATAAAAATGTAATTAACTTATCAGGAAAATTATCTTTTTTAGCTTCGGCAGCACTAATGCAACATGCAAAAATGAATTATGTAAATGATTCTGCTCCTTTGCATATTACATCGGCAATGAATGCTCCTGTTACTGCATATTTTTGTTCTACTAAACCTTCTTTTGGTTTTGGTCCGTTATCAGATAATCAAACTATTGTTGAGGTAAAAGAAAAATTAGAGTGTAGGCCTTGTGGTTTGCATGGCAAGAAAAAATGTCCTGAAGATCATTTTGATTGTGGTTTTAATATAGAGGTATAAAGGAGGAAATTCAATTGGCTGTATTTCTATTTTATTGTCCTGTAGAGGAGTATATTATTAATTAATGTACATTTAGAAAAACAAATAAACTCACATATACTATGAAAAAAATAATATTAATTTTTGGGATGCTTCTTATTGTCAGCCTTTCATTTGGAAGAGATTTCATTTATGAACTGGAAAAGTCTATAGCAAGAGCACAAAAAGGCAGTAAGGTCGAATACGTACTTCATCTACCAGGAGGAGATGAAAAGACTTTTACAGGGAAGGATTTTACAAGTGGAAATCTTGTTAAATCGGGAGAGACTCCATTATATTTTGAATTATTTAAAGGAGAAGGTGATAAAAAATATAATATTATGGTAAATCTTAGAACCCCTATTTATTATAAGCTTGATATTGAGAAAGTTAATGAGGTTTGGAATTATTCTTTCCATTTTTATTATTAGAAGATGGTATTATTCAATACCCTCATTGAAACGAGTTTCACTCGTTACTGAAAATAAAAAAAACCAAAGCATTGCTTTGGTTTTCCTTTCTTATGTGACCCTGTAGGGATTCGAACCCCAAATCTCCTCGGCCGTAACGAGGTGCAGTATCCAGTTATGCTACAAGGCCAAATTTTAAGAGTGCAAATATAGAAATAAGCTTTTTATTAAACCTAAAATTTGTCGTAAAAATCAAAGCTTAATTTTAATACTTTACTTCAGTACCAAAGGAACATTTCTGCTAAACCCTGCATTAAAAGCAATAGAGGTATTTGTTTCTTCTATGCCCTTAATAGGGTGTATTTTTTCATATAAAATGGTTCTGAAATGATCATTATTAAAAGCGTAAGTTTTAATAAGTAACGCATGTTTCCCAGTAACGTTTAAGCATTCTACAACTTCAGGTATTTGTTTTAATGCATTTACTACCTGATCAACATACCTCGATTCTTTTAAAACAATACCAGTGCTGGCAATAGTTGTGTACCCTAAAGTTGTTGGGTCAATTTCGTAATGAGCATTTTTTAAAACCCCCATTTTTTTTAACCTATTAATTCGCTGATGAGTTAAAGAATTTGAAATTTTAAGAATTTTAGCCAGTTGGATGTATGGGATTCTTGCATCTTTAGTAAGTTTTCGGAGCAACTCAATATCTAAGCTGTCAAGTTGATTATTTACATTCATTTTAAACTATTAAAAAGTCATATTGATTATTTAAATTACAATAACCTATTATAATGAAACAATATTAATCATTAATATATTATTATGATTCTTAAAATAGCTATTAATAATTATACAAATTAATTTTGAGCTTTCTAAACTCGAAAAAAATATAAAACAATGGAAAAAGAATTGCTATTTGATACGCTATGGAAAGATTATGTTACTCAAACTCCATCAGCATCAAAAATTAATGAATTATTGCAACAACATGGTGAAACTGTAAAGAATGACCATATTGCTTTAAGAACAGTTAATTTGCCAGAAGTTGGTATTGATAAATTGGCGGTACTATTTATACAAGTCGGTTATGTAGAAAAAGAAAGTTACTATTTCTCAGAAAAAAAACTGAGAGCAAAACATTTCGAACATGTTAGTGATTTATCTGCACCAAAAGTATTTATTAGTGAGTTGTTGTTAGAAGAGTTTAGTGAAGAGCTTCAAGAAACGGTAAAATCATTTATTAGTAAAATTCCGAAAGGAATATTAGAATTAGATGCGTTGTTGGTTTCTGGTAGAACTTGGGGTACGGTTTCATATCAGACTTACGAATCGCTAAGAAAAGAATCGGAGTATGCTGCGTGGTTATATATTTATGGTTTTTGTGCCAATCATTTTACGATTAATGTAAATGAATTAAAAAACATAGAAGATATCAATGATATGAACGTTTTTTTAAAATTTAATTCTTTTCAAATGAATGAATCTGGAGGAGAAATTAAAGGAAGTTCAGATTTGATGCTGGAGCAATCAAGTATCTTAGCGGATAAAAAAGAAGTAGCGTTTATAGAAGGAAATTATTTAATACCTTCGTGTTATTACGAATTTGCAAAAAGATACAAACAGTCAAATGGAGAATTGTTTCAGGGATTTGTTACAAATTCAGCAGATAAAATTTTTGAAAGTACAGATTTAGTTCTTCAACACTAGGTAATTATGAAATACAATATTGTTACAGATCCAATTATTAATCACTTAAAGAGTATAGTTGGCGATACCTATGTTTTGTTTGATAAGGAAGCTTTTGAAAAGTACGGAAGAGACGAAACAGAAGACTTAGTCTTTTACCCAGAGGTGGTTGTAAAACCAAGAACTCCAGAAGAGATATCGTTAATATTAAAATTATGTAATAAGGAAAATATTCCCGTGACTCCACGTGGAGCAGGAACAGGTTTAAGTGGAGGTGCTTTGCCAGTTAATAAAGGGGTATTACTTTCTATGGAGCGTTTTAATGCTATTTTAGAAATTGATGAACGAAATTTACAAGCAACAATTGAACCTGGAGTTATTACTCAAGTTTTTCAAGAAGCTGTAGAAGAAAAAGGATTGTTTTATCCACCTGACCCTTCAAGTAAAGGAAGTTGCTTTATTGGAGGGAATTTAGCTGAAAATTCTGGCGGACCAAAAGCTGTTAAATATGGTGTAACAAAAGATTATGTGCTTAATCTTGAAGTGGTTTTACCTACTGGTGATATTATATGGACTGGAGCAAATGTATTAAAAAACTCTACAGGATATAATCTAACCCAGTTAATGGTTGGTAGTGAAGGAACATTAGGTATTATTACAAAAGCAGTATTTCGATTAATTCCTTATCCTAAACATGACTTATTAATGTTAGTGCCGTTTTACTCTGCTGAAGAGGCATGTAAAGCAGTTTCCGCTATTTTTAGAGCAGGTGTAACACCTTCGGGAATGGAATTTATGGAAAGAGAAGCATTGATTTGGGGAGGAGAGTATATCGGTGATGAATCATTACAAATACCTGATGATATTCAAGCACATCTTTTAATTGAGGTAGATGGAAATAATAAAGAAGTGCTTTTTAATGATTGTGAAACCATATATAAAGTGTTAGAAGACTTTAATTGTGGTGAAGTTCTGTTTGCTGAAGATTCAGTTCAAAAGGAAAAATTATGGAAAATTAGAAGGGTTGTTGGAGAAGCAGTAAAATCAAAATCTATTTATAAAGAAGAAGATACTGTTGTTCCAAGAGCAGAGTTGCCAATTCTTTTAAAAGGTGTAAAAGAAATAGGCAAACAATATGGCTTTAAATCGGTGTGTTATGGTCATGCAGGCGATGGAAATTTACACATCAATATTATAAAAGGAGAAATGTCTGATGATGATTGGAATAATAAACTGTCAGGAGGGATTCGTGAAATATTTGAATTGTGCATCCAATTAAAAGGAACTATATCTGGAGAGCATGGAATTGGCTATGTACAAAAAGAATATATGGAGATTCCTTTTAGTACTACTGAAATAAACCTTCAAAAAGATATAAAGCGATTGTTCGATCCTAGAATAATTCTGAACCCAAATAAGGTTTTTTTATAAAAAAGTCCCGTTTAAAACGGGACTTTAATATTCAAAGGCATGGAGACTTTATTTACATTTAACTACCTATCTAATTAACTTTAAAACTGTCTCCAAACATAAGACGGGTTACAAGTTAAAAAGGTTGCTTAAGGTGTAATGTTAAAAATAATATCTTAGACTTTCAATATTGATAAAAATATTGTTTTGAGAATATCATCTTAATAGTTAATTTAGAAACCTCAAATTAAAAACTAACTAAACTAACTAAATTAACATGAAAAAAATTACTTTACTTATTTCAGGGTTGCTTATAATTGGCTCTGGAATATTTGCACAAAAGCATTTAAATAGAAGTTCAAGTACTATCTCTAATCCTAATGGAAATAGATGCAGTACTACTGAGGCTATGAAAATGCTAAGAGATAAGAACCCTGCTGCTTTCGATGAAAGAAAAATTAAGAAAGAACTAGAATTACAGAATTGGATAGCTAATAATTATGACGCTCAAGCTAAAAAAGCAATTATTACTATACCAGTTGTAGTTCAAATTTGGGCAAATACAAGTACAGTGCCTGATTCAAAGGTGACAGAACAAATCCAGCGTTTAAATGATGATTTTGGAAGAACAAACTCTGATGCTGGAAACACTCCTGGAGTATTTTCAGCAGTAGATTGCGAAATACAATTTTGCTTAGCTACGGTTGATCCTGGAGGAAGCCCAACTACTGGTATTGTAAGAAAGACAGCAGGTGGCAGTCCAGTCAATTTAACAGTTGATTTATGGAATACAAGTAAATATTTAAATCTATATGTTTATAGTATTGGAGGCGGAATTTTAGGATTCGCTTACTTATCATCTCAAGCTCCTAATAATGCCGTACATATTGATAAGGATAATTTTGGAAACGGGAGTGGGCCATATAATTTAGGACGAACAGCTACTCATGAGGTAGGTCATTTTTTAAACTTAGAACATATTTGGGGAGATGCAACTTGTGGAAATGATTTTGTTTCTGATACACCACCAGCAGAACAGAATAATTATGGTTGTAAATCTCACCCATGGAGATTAGGAACTTGTCCTGGGAACACTACGGGTGAAATGTATATGAATTACATGGATTATGTAAATGATAACTGTATGAATGCTTTTACAGCAGGTCAAAAAACTAGAATGATTGCTGCTATTAATAATCATAGAGCAGGCTTATTAACATCTAATGCGGCCAATTGTTCTGCATTACCAGTAGATGCAATTTTTAGCGCCAATGTTACTACAATTAATGCTGGTCAAACAGTTACGTTTACGGATGCATCAACAAGTTCAAATACGATTAACAGTTGGACTTGGGATTTTGATGTTGCTGGTTTAGGTGGAGTTTCTCCTGGTACAATGGGGAGTCAAGGACCTCATGTTGTTACTTATAATAATCCTGGACTATATACTATATCATTATTAGTAGGAGATGGATCAGGAACAGATACAGAAACAAAAACGGGATATATTGTAGTTAATCCAGTAGGAACAGTTAATTGTGATTCTACTGCTGCTGATTGGGATTGGGTTTCTGAAAGTTTTGGGCCTGCAAATTGGGCGCCTGATTGTAATGGTACAGCTACATCTGGTTATATTATGGGAGCTAACTGTTATGATGATTTTCAATGGTCATCTAAAGTTTCTTTTTCTGCTTCTGGTAAAGAATTAACAGATGTAATGTATATTTTTGTTCAATCTACAGGTACAGGAGTCACTAACTTAAGAGTGTGGGATGCCGATGGTGCAGGTCAAGATTTAAATGGAACAAATGTTTCTACAGCTCCAGGAACAATATTGTCATCTACTACTACTATTTCAGGAGCTTATTCTGCAAACTTAAATCAATTAATTAGCGTGCCAATTTCTCCAGCTGTTGCATTAACTGGTGATTTTTATATAGGTCATGATCACCCTACAAATCCAAGTGCCGGTGATACTTTAGCATTGGGAACTGCAGTTGGTACTTCTGGTAATACCATTTGGGCTAATGAAGGTGGTGCTATTGGATGGAGAGATGTAGAGTATTGGGGTTCTGGTGCTGGAGGTGTATCTCCTTTTACTCCTTTAAACTATAAAGGAACAGTTGTAGCTGTTATTTGTGATATTGCTTCAGGAGAAAAAGAAATCTTAGGAGATCTTTCTCATATTTCAATATATCCAAACCCTTCTTTAGGAACAATAAATATTGCCTTAACAGAAAAAGTAAATACTACTATTTCGGTTTACAATATGTTAGGAGAAGAAGTTTACATTATGACTAAAAACACGCAGTTGTTTACAGTAGACATGAACAAGCAACCTAACGGAGTTTATTTTGTGAAAATAAAGTCTGGAGATAATATTACTACTAAAAAGATAATATTATCTAAGTAATAGTTAAATTAATTAGTTCATAAAGAGTCTCGAGAAATCGAGGCTCTTTTTTTATGGATATTAGTTACATTTGCTTAATATAAATATCTGATAGATGGCCATAGAATTATTAAAAGAATCAATTACCGATACTACTTTATTGAGTATTGTTGATAAAGTAAAGAATGAAGAAAGAATTACTTCTGAAGAAGGTATTTATTTATATGAAAATGCTGAAGTAAGTTATTTAGGGACTCTTGCAAATTTCATTAGAGAAAGAAGACACGGAAATAAAACTTACTTCAATAAGAATTTTCATATAGAACCAACAAATATTTGCGTTTTTGATTGTAAATTTTGTGCCTACTCTAAATTCTTACGTAATAAAGATGATTTTGATGCTTGGGAGTTGAGTGAAGAAGAAATTATTGAAGCGATAAAAGCTTATGAAGGAAAAGATATAACCGAAGTTCATATTGTTGGGGGAGTTCATCCTAAGATGGGATTAGAATATTTTAAAAATCTAATTAGTAAGATAAAAGAAATTAGGCCAGATTTGCATGTTAAAGCATTTACAGCTGTTGAGTTAGATTATATGGCAAGAAAAGCCAAAGTTGGTTATGAGGAGTGTTTACAAATATTAAAAGATGCAGGGCAAGGATCTTTACCAGGTGGAGGAGCAGAGATATTTGATAAATCAGTAAGAGACCAAATATGTAAAGATAAATGTACGGGTGAAGAATGGTTAGAAATGCATGAAGCAGCTCACAATGTAGGAATGCCTTCTAATGCCACAATTTTGTACGGACATGTAGAAGAGCCCAAACATTTAATTGATCACATGAATCGATTAAGAGAGTTGCAAGATAAAACGGGAGGGTTTAATGCTTTTATTCCATTAAAATTTAGAAATGGAAACAATCAAATGTCTCACATTGAAGAGGTTAGTGTTGTTGAAGATTTGAAAATGTATGCCATTGCCAGAATATTTTTAGACAACTTTAACCACATTAAAGCATATTGGCCTATGATTGGTAGAAAAACTACTCAATTATTACTTTCTTTCGGAGTAAATGATATTGATGGAACGGTAGATGATTCTACAAAAATATATAGTATGGCTGGAGTAGAAGAACAAAAACCTGTAATGACTTCAGATCAAATGGTAGCCTTGATTAAAGGCGTTAACCGACAACCAATTGAGAGAGACAGTGTTTACAATGAATTGAAAGATTATTCTGAAATGGAGTTGGCATAAAATCACTATATTTGAAACACTTAATTTAAAACTGAAATTAGATGATTAAAAAAATAGGAATAGGATTAGTTGTGTTAATTGCGATGTATGTCGTATTGGCTATGCTAGGGCCATCAAATTATAAGGTAGAAAGATCAATTAAAATTGCATCTGCTGTTGAGAATGTATATAACCAGACATCTATTTATGCTAATTGGGCAGTTTGGTCTCCATTCAAAAAAGCTGATCCTGAAGCTAAATATGAATTAGGAGATGATAATCAGAAAATCGGAGGATCATTAAGTTGGTCAGGTAATCTTTCTGGAAAAGGGTCGATGACTACGATTAAGGTTACTCCAAATGAAAAATTCTTGTATAAGTTAGAGTTTGTTGAACCATGGTATATGGCAATGACTTCAAGTGGTGGATTTATTTATGAAGAACAAGAAGATTCAGTTTTGGTAACATGGTTTAATGAAGGTGATTTAGGATTTATGTCTAGACCAATGGTGTTGTTTAGGAGTCTTGAAGATCAAATTGGACCTCAATTTGAACAAGGACTAGTAGCAATTAAAGAGATATGTGAAAATATGAAGCCTACATTAGTAGTCTCAGAAGAAACAGTTGAATCAAAATCTATTTTATATGTTTCGGAAAGTTCTAGTTTAATGTCTTCTGAAATAGGTGCGAAAATTGGAGCTGCTTATGGAGAGATTATGTCATTAGTAGGGATAGCTCAGTTAGAAATGGTTGGAGCACCTATGTCTATTACCAGAAAATTTTCTTTAGCAGAAATGATGGTAGAGTTTGATGCGGCAATTGTTGTAGATGAAATACCTGAAGGATTAGAAATCTCAGGAAGAATAGAAAAAGGAGATACTTATGCCGGAAAAGCACTTAAAACAGTTCATGTTGGACCATCCACTAATTTGAAAGCTACTTATGATGGTTTAATCGCATATATTAAAGATAACGGTTACGAAATAAATGGTAATAGTTGGGAAGAGTATATTGATGATCCAACAAAAGTTCCTTCAGAAGAAGTGAGAACAAATATTTATTTTCCTGTAAAATAATTGGGAACCAACAATAAAATTACAGTAACAGGTCATCGTGGAGCAGGAGGTTTAGCTCCTGAAAATACATTGGCCTCTATTCAATTAGCATTAGATTTAGGTGTTGATCGTATAGAAATTGATGTGCAACAAACTAAAGATAATGTTGTAATAGTTTTGCATGATCGTACGTTGCGTAGAACTACTACCGGTATTGGTTATGTAAAAGCAAAGACTTATGAAGAAATTTTAAAGCACAGTGCTGGTTACAAATACAATAAGTATTACATTAAAGAAAAAGTACCAACCTTAGATGAGGTAATTAAACTAATTGATGGTAAAGCTGAATTATTGATAGAAACCAAATACAGCTTTATGTATTATCCAAACATTGAGCGCCACATTGTTAATGTAATTAAGAGTAACAATGCTAAAAAATGGTGTAAAGTTATTTCGTTTAATGATAGAGCAATTTTTAGGGTTCATAAACTAGATCCAGAAATTAGAATAGGGAAATTGTTTGTTGGTAAACATGCTAATTTGCCTTTGTCATGGGATAAAGGGATGAATATGAAGCCTTTGAGACGGTATCATTTTGTAGATGAAATTATTGTAAAACATGTTTATGCTACGAAGAATATAATTGATAGAGTCCATGCAATGGGTAAGGAGCTACACGTGTGGACAGTTAATGACATAGAAACCATTGAAAAGTTAGTAGAACGAGGAGTTGATGGGATTATCTCAGATTATCCTAACTTGTTGATGAAGTATAAGAGGTAATCCCTTTTTTATTAAGTAGAATATAATGAGTATTCTTGTGTAAAATGACAGATATATGAAAAAAACAACTCTTATTTTTTTAGCGACAATAATGCATGTAGTAGTTTATGCTCAAGAACTTTTTAAAACTTCTGAGGCAATTGATAAAACAACTTCGATTACACTTGCGCAAATTATAGATCCAGGGTTTGAGGATTATGTTTTGTATAGAGTGGCAGAAGGTGCGACAATGGTTAGTCAAAAAAAATATTTTCTGAAAGTTGATAGAACTTCCTTAGAAGTAAAAGAAATAATTCAATTAGAAAAGAACAAATCTATTAAGTTGAAAAAATCTTACCAAGAACTTATTGCAGGACCAAAATGTATTTATTTAACAGGTTATTCGGAGGATAAAGTTGAAAAAACTATTGATTTCTATTGTAGTAAACTAGATGATACATTTGATAATACAAAGCCTCCAGTTAAACTTTTTACAGGACCTATACCTAAAGCTTCAGGAAGTGTTGCACTTTGTGAGAATACGAGTTTAAAATTAAATTTTGGAGGAAATATCATGTTTCTTCAAAATGAGACTAAAGACTTAATTACAATAAAATACACGGAACGTCTAAAAAGAGGTAAGCAAAAAATAGATGTTTATCACTGTAGAGTATTTGATTCGAATTTTAAAGAACTTTATAAAACAACTTGTGAAGAGAGGGCGGGGATGAGACTTGATAATTTTAGTTATTTCCATTTTGATTATTTAGCTTGGAGTGATGGGGTTATTTCCGTTGACCCTCAAGATAAGTTTACACTTAAAATTATGAACGTTAAAAAAACTTCAGAACATTCTATTGCCTTAAAAAATGATAAAATGCACAATATTGAGGCAGTTAAAAATATGGGGAATGGAAAAATGATAGTTTGCGGAGCATATTTGTCTGCAGAAAAAAGACATGAAGAGGGTGTCTTTAGAGCCGAAATTGATTTAAAGACAAATAAGCTTCTAAGTTATGAGAGACAAGAGATGACACAAATCAAAAAACATAATAATCCAAGAGTTGCTGATTCATTTATTTCTGATGAGGGAAATGTTTATTTTTTATCTTGTTTTACTTTATTAGGAATAGGACAAAATTATGCTGTTTATTTTATTTCTAACACAGGAGAAGTATGGAGTAAACATGTTCCAATCCCGGTCCAAAATGTTGCAGTAGCAGGGTATTTACAAACAATTAAACAGAGAGTATTTTTAAAGGATAATAATTTATGTATTTTATATAATGATCATAAAAAATCGCAAGAAATTGAGCCTAATAGTTTTGTGATGGGGGAGAAAATAGGGTCGATAAATTTACAGAAGCCATCGGGTTTGATTTCTATGCTTAAAATTGATAATAAAGGTGAGCTTAAACGAAAATCCTTTAAAATTGAAACTGGAGAGTTTATAACAGGTTTTTCTTCTAATGATGGCTATAATTTGTATTCTCCATCTAGAAAAGTTAGTGGAATTTCCTATAGTAAATCACGAGTGATAAAATTTGATTTTAGTAAGTTCTAAAGTTGGTTTACTAAGTCGAAAAAAGAAGTGAATTCCATTGAAGGATTTGCTTTATCTTATCCTGAACTCAGGAACCCTATAAAAACAACAAATTACAATAGTTTACGTTAAGTCAATATTCACTTAATTTATTTAAACAAAATGAAGGTAGTTAGCTATTTTTCATGTGTTCTAATTTTTCAGTTTTTCTTTAGTCTGAGAACAACTGCTCAAAATTGTTCTGATATTAAGGTTTTAGGGTTGAAGAAGATGTACCCTGTTAAACAACTTTCAATAATAGATGAGAGAGATGTGATGTGGCACAGGAGGCTGTGGCGCGAAATAGATGTGACAGAAAAAATTAACCAATATTTATATTTTGGAAATGAAAAAGAAAAAAGAAATTGTTCATTTTATGATATGCTTTATAATGATTTGAGGAAAGGCTATATAAAAGCTTACGATCCTAAAAATGATCAGTTTACCAAAGAATTAACCGTAAATGAATTGATAAATTTAGTTGGAGATTCTGTTTATGATGAAAATGAAAAACTAATTTACAAGAAACTAGATAGCAGGAGTGTGGTCAAATATTGGTTAAAAGAAGATTGGTTTTTTGATGGGAAATACTCAAAAATAGATGTTAGAATTATTGGGATTTGTCCTGTTAAAATAACGCTAGATAAGAATGGGAATGTGTTGGGTTATAAACAGCTATTTTGGTTATATTTTCCTAATGTAAGAGGTGTGCTTACCAGTATGGAAGCCTTTAAAAAAGAAATAGATAAATCTAGAATTTCATTTGATGATGTATTTATTAATAGAATGTTTGATAGCTATATTATTCAAAAAGAGGGAGAACAAACGCAACATGTAAGAAGTCATAAAACAGAATTAGACATTAAACTCGAAAATGAAAAAACAAAACAATATTCTTATAAAAGAGAAGTTGGTTTATGGGGGAATTAAACAAAAAAAGCTCTCCGTAATGTGACGGAGAGCTTTTTGTATTTAAGTTATGTTCTTTCTGTTAGTGTTGAACTACTACTTTCTGAGTAGAAGAATGTGTATCATTTGACATATGAACTTGGTAAATTCCATTTGTCCATTCTTTAGTATTTACAAGAGTCGTATTATTTTTCATGAGAGTCGTGTAAACTAGTTTTCCTGTTACATCATAAACATTAACGTTTATGTCATTTACTAAAGCTCCTTTTAAATTAATAGAGAAATTATCTTTAGCTGGATTAGGATAAATACTTAAAGTGTTTTCTAACTCTACGTTATCAACTCCTACAGTAGTACCCTCAATTCTGTTTACAGTGTTTGCATCATAATCAACATACCAAATTTTACCATTAGGTCCAATTTTAATACCCATAATTCCTGATGCTCCAGTAGCTATTCTTCCTAATTCTGTAGCAGGCATAGAGGTAATGTCATAAATTATTACATCTCCAGTAGAGTAATCACTTACAATCATTCTATCGTCAACAATATCAATTCCTGCAGGTTCAACTAGTCCAGTAGTAACTACATTTTCTTGTGTATATCCTGTAATAATAGCATGTTCAGCAATGGATTCATAACCAATAATGTTAGATCCTAAAGTACCTGAATTTAATTGAATTCTAAATACTCTATTATTTCCATAATCAGTACTATATACCCATCCATCATGTACTACCATGTGACTTACCACTTTGTTGTTAGGGTCTTTAGCTACAGAGTTATCGCTATATCTATGGATAATAGCATCACCATGGTAAGAGTTTCCTGGTCCATGATCTTCTACAAAATCATATCTTACTAGATCACTACTGTTTCCATCAAATACCCAAAAGACATTGTCTTCTTCATTTGCGATTCCTCTAGCATAAGGAGATTCGTGTAGCATATCTAAATGACTTCCATTAGTTCCTGGCCCAAAATTTTGTGCAAAAATGGATAAATCGCTCGACCATAGTGATGGACCAGTAAATGGAGCACCTCCATTGTGGTTTGCATCGTATACTCCAGGAGAGTTTGCAAAATTTCCATTCTTACTAAAAGCAATTCCACTTGGTAATGACATAAAGTGCCATGCATTTCCATCTACTTTTTGTTGATCTGTCTGACCTGGTTCTCCAGCATCATCATAAATTACAACACTTCCTCCATTTCCTTCAAGCCTTTGATTAATTACCCATAATTCTTTTCTAGCTAAAGCAGGGTGAAAATCTAAATCAGTTGGTTTATCTAATTGATCTGATACATTACCAATTTGTGTTATAACAGGAGTTACGCCTATATAAGAACTAATAATGTTTGGAATACTAGGTCCAACTTCAAAAGCTTTTGTTGTAGTATCATTAGATGCATCCCCATCAATATTTCCATTAATATTAGATGTCCATACTTTTATTGTATGGGAACCTAAAGTTGCATTCCATTGAATAGGGTGCGTAAAATTATCAGCTTGACCATTTGCAATACTAAGGCCTGTTAAATTTGAGGTTTGAGTAGAGCCATTATCAACTTGGTAGTTTATATCAAGAGAGGTGATTGTGGTTAGTCCATAATTGAATAGCTTTCCTTTTACATCTTTTAACCCCATATCGTCAAAAAGAGCAGGAGAAGAAATTGATGTTACACCAGCATCAAATGCAGAAGGCTGTGTTGCACAGAAAGTGAAAGTAGAGCCACTACCAGCCCCTACAAAAGTGTTGATACTAAAACCATTTACCTTAACATCAAAATCAGCACCACCATCGCCATAGTCATCAACAAAAATGATGTCATAACAAGCTCCGTCAGTTAAACACCAAGGGCCTTCATTATAAGTCTGGTTGTTTGCATATCCACCCGCAGGGTTATTTTGATTACCACCACCATTACAACCTACAGATGCGTTTCCTCCAGTAAAAATTGTTCCTGTCCCACAATTATTTCCTGTAGGAACCAATTCCCAATATATTTCTGACCCCCAGTTGTCAGTACCAACATCAATGGTTACTTCTACTTGTCCAGTAGGGCATGGTTGGGCAAAAGCAAAATTTGCTGTAAATAATAGTGTAAATATTACTGTTAAGTTTCTTAATAGGTTAGTTTTTTTCATAGTTTTAAGGTTAGTTTCTTCAAAAATAGTTATTAATTAATTAGTTTCTATATGTTTATAAGGCTCATTGTTGGAATCTAAACAGCTTCTACTATTTCATGTTTTTCTAAGTTGGTAATTCCCCAGTTTTCTATTTCATCTTCACTCCATAATTCTGGAAAGAAAATTCTTTTTTGATATTTTGGGTGCATGTATTTTTGCCATTCACTTCCGCCTGTTGCTTCAACACTTTCTTTACCACTATTTAAATATTTTTTAGCAGCATTCAAATGAGCCATCACCCATAACACATTTACGGTATGGTCATAATGCCTCATGGCATTAATTAATTTGGTGTCTTGTTGGGTAGCTTCGGGTAAAGATTTAAATTTAGTCCACAAATTAAGTGTGTTGTACTTTTTCATGAAAGTAATAAAGTCTTCCATGTACCTGTTTTCAAAATTAAAAAGTAATGCAGACTTTTCTCCTGTTTTATAGTTTTTTCCAGCAGCTTGCCAATATAAATGTTCAAAAGCATGAGAAAATGGAGTATCTCTATCAATAGTTTCTCTAAAACGAATATCTATTAGATTAATTAATTCTGTAGAAGCAAATTCTATCATTCTATATTGTGCACTTTGGAAACCACTTGCAGGAGTTAACGTATCTCTAAACTTCATGTATTGTTCAACTTCCATTCCGTCACCCATAATGGTAAAAGAAGAAGAAAGCATATCAAAGTAACGACTAATTCTATCTAAACGTTCAGCAAAAAAATCTGGAGTTAACTCTTCGTTATCAGCAATTTGTTCAATTTCCCAAAGAATCATTTTAAATAACAATTCATTAATTTGGTGGTACATTATAAATACCATTTCGTCAGGCTGATTAGTCCGTTGTGTTTGTAAACCTAATAAGGCGTCAGTTTGGATATAATCCCAGTATGTGATAGGTTTTGAATGTAGTAATCCTTTAAGGTGGACATCCACATCTTGTCCTATTGCGCTGTATTTCTCTTTTAACTGCTCGTAAATTTCCATTCTGCTTGCATTTTTAAGAATGTAAATTTAATCATCTTAACTTAAAAAGATGTTGTTCTTAAGAATGATTTTTGTTAAAGAAACTTATTAAGTTTAGAACCTATTTTTAAATACAATCAACTATCTTTGGTAACGAAATTTTGATATGGAAAATTTAAAAGAAAAAATAAGAGAGTTAGGGGTTATTTCTAATCAGTTGGAACCATCTAAAGATGAGCGAGATAGTTTGAATAAAGAAATTCAGGATTATGCTAATAATTTTATCGATACCTTAGAATCAAAACCATCTTATTATAAAGGTAAATTAGATGAAAGTAAGTTGGCTATTAAAGATCAAAAACAATCGTTATCAGATTTGTTAGATGTTTATACCTCTGAAGTAGTTGATCATGGGATAAAAACTGCTTCAGGCGGACATATAGGTTATATACCAGGAGGAGGAATTTATACAGCTGCTTTAGCAGATTTTATGGCTGCAGTTACTAATAAATATGCAGGAATGCATTTTGGGTCTCCAGGTGCGGTAGCGATAGAAAATGAGTTGCTAGATTGGATGAAAGGAATATTTGGATTTCCTAAAAATGCAGTTGGAAACTTAACATCAGGAGGTTCAATAGCTAATTTAATTGCTTTTACATCCGCAAGGGATAAGCATCAAATAAAAAACGAAAATGTAGTAAAAAGTGTTGTTTACATAAGTTCTCAAATACATCATTGTATTCATAAGGCTATCCGAATAACAGGAATGGAAGATGTGCAAATTCGTATATTAGAACTGGATGAATTACACCGAATTAATGCCCAAAAATTAGAGCAAACAATACAAGATGATTTAGCTAAAGGGTTAAATCCGTTTATGGTTATTGCTTCTGCAGGAACTACCGATACGGGTGCAGTTGATCCACTTCAAAAAATTGGAGAAATATCAAAGCAACATAATTTGTGGTATCATATAGATGGCGCTTATGGAGGATTCTTTATATTAAGTGAAAGTAAAAAAGAGTTGTTTAAAGGAATTGAAATGGCAGATTCTTTAGCAATTGACCCACACAAAGGCTTGTTTTTGCCTTACGGTTTAGGAGCTGTTTTAATAAAAGATAAAAAGGCTGTTTTTCACTCACACCATTATACAGCAAATTACATGCAAGATGCTACAGATGATATGTTAATTAACCCTGCCGATGTATCGCCTGAATTAACCAAACATTTTAGAGGCCTAAGGTTGTGGCTTCCACTCCAGTTGCACGGAATAGAACCGTTTGTTGCCTGCTTAGATGAGAAACTATTGTTAACCACCTATTTTAGAAATCGATTAACTGATATTGGTTTTGATATTGGTCCAGAACCAGATTTGTCGGTCAGTTATTTTTGGTATTCTACTTCGGATGCAGATGAAAATGAATTTAATCAAAAATTGATGGAATTTATACATCAAGATGGAAGTGTATTTTTAAGTTCTACTAAAATTAATGGCAAATACGTAATTAGAATTGCTGTACTTTCTTTTAGAACAAAAATAGAAACCGTAGATAAAGCAATTAATATGCTTGAAAATTGTTTAGTAAAAACCAAAGAGTATTTTAAATGTAATTTAGAAGTTTCTGCGTAAGGTTATTGTTTTAGGGAGTGTCATTCCGATTGGAGTGTAACTCGTAAAGCGAAAGCTTTAGCAAGGAATCTTTGAGAACAGTGCTGTAAAGTCAAAAGATGCCTCCGCTGCGGTCGGTATGACAAAAAATAGCCAAACGTTAGACACCGTTACCTTCGCGAGTAAGGATTATTCGTTAGAAAAAAGAGCAGATAAAAAATGAAAGAACAAAGTTGAAAACTCCAGAAAACATAAAAGACCAATTTGGTAGGATACACAATTATCTTAGAATTTCGTTAACAGAAAGGTGTAATCTAAGATGTTTTTATTGTATGCCAGAAGAAGGTATACAGCTTTCAGAAAAAGCAAATGTGTTAACCCATGAAGAAGTCATCTTTTTAGCCAAAGAATTTGTTGCACTTGGTGTAAATAAAATTCGATTAACAGGAGGAGAGCCACTCATAAAAAAAAATATTGAAAAAATAATTAGAGAATTAACTGCTTTACCAATATCCTTAGGTATAACAACTAACGGAATATTGTTGGATAAATACATTGATTTATTTAAAGAATGTGGAGTTAAAGACATCAACATTAGTTTAGATACGCTGGATAAAGAAAAGTTTGAACTCATGACTCGAAGAGATTATTACGATAGAGTGATGAGTAACATATATCAGTGTATTTTGGCAGGATTCAATGTGAAGATAAATGCCGTACTGATAAAGGGAACTAATGATAATGAGATTATTGATTTCATAGAATTTACGAAAGATAAAAATGTTTCATTTCGATTTATAGAATTTATGCCTTTTGATGGAAATAAATGGGATACCTCTAAAGTGGTGAGTCTAGAAGATGTTTTGAAAAAGGTAAATGAGAACTATGCTCAACATCAAATCATCAAATTAGAAGATAAGAAAAACGATACTACAAAGAACTATAGAATAAAAGGATATCAAGGTTCATTTGGTGTTATTAGCACGGTTTCTAATCCTTTTTGTGATAGTTGCAATAGAATACGCCTTACAGCAAACGGGAGAATTAAAAACTGTCTGTTTTCTGCTACGGAAACCAACTTGTTAGAACCATTAAGAAAAGGAGAAGATGTAGTTCCTCATATACTAGAAGCAGTTTACCCTAAAAAGAAATCGCGTGGAGGTATGATTTCAGATAAAGATTTCTTTGACAAAGAAAAAAACACCAAGAATAGAGCAATGATAAGTATTGGGGGGTAACTAAATTGTCATTCCGATTGGATCCTGATTTTTTTATCGGGAGGAACAGAGGTATCTTTTGACTTTTGTACTGCAAATTAAAAAGATACCTCGACTGTGCTCGGTATTACAAAAACTTACAAATTGAAGTGATGAATCTATAGGAAATTCATAATAAAGTATTATTTTTTTTACGTTGAAAATTTAAAACTAAATTTTAATATTTCAACGTAAAATGTGTATTTTTGAATTGTGATAAAAAGAAGTGTAATAAATGATGTTTTAGAGCTAATCAGCTTTTTTCCAGTAACTGGCTTGCTTGGGGCAAGACAAGTTGGTAAAACAACATTTGCAAAAGAATTAATATCATTAATAGATAAAGAGTGTATTTATATAGATTTAGAATATCCAGACGATTTAGCGAAACTAACTGAACCAAGCATTTTTTTTAAGCAAAATGAAGGCAAGTGTATCATTATAGATGAAGTGCAACGAATGCCTTCATTGTTTCCAATTTTAAGAGCTGTTGTAGATCAAAAAAGAGAAGCAGGAAGATTTATTTTGTTAGGGTCAGCATCTCCCGACTTAATTAGAGATTCATCAGAATCGTTAGCAGGAAGAATTGCTTACAGAGAAATAGCAACACTCAATTTATTAGAAATAGAGTCTGTAAATACTCAAGAATATCACTGGATAACAGGAGGATTTCCTGAAGTATTTCTATCTAAAAAAGATAAGTTTAAAGCCTTGTGGTATCAAAATTTTATTCAAACTTATATTGAGAAAGATTTGCCGCAATTAGGCTTAAGAGTTGATAGTTTATTGCTGCGAAATTTTTTAATGATGTTAGCACACAATAATGGAAACATTTGGAATGCTTCTACCATTGCAAAATCGTTAGGAGTAACAAGTCCAACAGTACAGAAATACTTAAGTTTTTTAGAAAATTCTTTTATGATAACGGTGTTGCCATCGTTTCATATTAATGTGAAAAAGCGAATAGTAAAAGCGCCAAAAATATATTACAGAGATACAGGTATTTTACATTATTTGCATAAAACTCCTTCTTTAGAAGATTTACAAGGTCATCCAGTAATTGGAAGCTCTTGGGAAGCTTATGTAATTGAGCAAATAAAACAATTAGTACAGAATAAGTATGGTATGTACTTTTATAGAACACACAGAGGTGCTGAGTGTGATTTGCTATTGGTAGATGGAACAAAAGTGGTTTACAGTATAGAAATAAAATATTCTTCTGCACCTAAAGTAACTAAAGGACATCTTATTTCTATTGAGGATGTAAACGCTGAACAAAACTTTATGATTACACCCAATTCTGATGAGTATTTAATAAAAGAACATATTAGAGTTTGTTCTTTAAAAGTGTTTTTGAAAAACTATTTAAAATAAAAGCATTAAAATACATATTACTAATCATTGTCGCCCTGAGTTTGATGATGGATAAACAATGCTTTTCTCAAACCAACTTGTTAGAACCATTAAGAAAAGGAGAAGATGTAGTTCCTCATATACTAGAAGCAGTTTACCCTAAAAAGAAATCTCGTGGAGGAATGATTTCAGATAAAGACTTTTTTGATAAAGAAAAAAACACCAAGAATAGAGCAATGATAAGTATTGGGAGGTAGCACAAACACGTCATTCAGAACGATATTTTGTCCAAACCGTAGTTTGGTAACAAAATGAAGTGTGGAATCTGTTTGATTAATAACGAAAAACAAAAATTATAAAAAACCTAAAATACATATTACTCTTTTCATTTTCATTTTTTTTAAAATGTGTTACAGCAATTCTCTTAAGGATAAGAAGATGATGATTGTGTAATAGGAAATAAGGGTGTAAGATTGAAAAACACAATAAATCATAAAATCAAAAGAGGCTAATATTCTTTATCTAATTTTGAGCAATACTTTCATTAAAACTCGGTTTTAATGAAAATAAAAATCGAATTTAAAAATGAAAAGAATATCCATTATTACAATTATTTTACTGTGTTGTGTAACTGCTTTAAAAGCTAAATCTAATATTGATTCGCTCCAAATTGCTGGTTTGTGTAAGGTTTGGGGATTAGCAAAGCATTATCACCCCAGTGTAACAAAAAAGAAAGTTGATTGGGATAAGGCCTTAATTGATAGATATCCAGAATTTAAAGAGGAGAATGATTTTGAAGCATATAATCAGAAAATTGGAGAAATACTGAATGCTCTTGGAAATAATAAGGAAACTAAAATAGTAACCGAAGAGTTATTTCAAAATATCATTGATAATGATTTGAGTGAATTGGAAAGTTTTAAATTTCTATCTGACACGAATAAATATGTTAATCGTATCTCTTTTTCTTGGATTAACGACTCTATTTTTTCAAAAGAAATTAAATATAGGCTGTGTAAAATTTTAACTAATTACAAACCTTATAAGAGTAAGTTTCTTAAAGGGGGTATGGTGTTAAAACATCCAGAAAACAAATTTGAGGAGTTAGATTCTATTACTGAGCCTTATAGAATGCTAGGATTGTTTAGGTATTGGAATACGATTAACTATTATTTTCCATACAAACATTTATCAGATAATAATTGGGATTCAGTATTAGTTAATGCAGTTTCAAAATTTTCAGAAGCAGATAGTTATTTGAAATATATTCGTGAATTAATGCAGTTATCATCTAAGATAAACGACTCTCACGGTTATTATAATTACACCACACATAAGTATTTTAAAAAGAAAACGGAGGTTAATGATTCTCTAAAAAAGAAGGAGGGATACATTCCTTATAATTTTAAATTGTTTGATAGTACTGTGGTCATTAGTAAAGTTTTATTAGATTCTTCAGCCTTATGCATAGGGGATACGGTAATAAAGATTAATAAAACAGAGTTGAAAAAATATTGGAGAATTTATGGTGACTACAATAGTCACTCAACAGAAAACCGTAAAGTTAGTTTATGCGAATCGGGGTTGTCTAATTTTTATAATTCAGAATTTAGTTTTAAAATTTTCAAAAATAATGACACTACAATTATTACTGAAAGTAGAGTTGTAGATCGGGAAACTAAAGTAGCATCTAAATACAGAAAACCACCATTTTCATATTCTATTAACGAGAATGTTGGGTTTGTAGATTTAACTCAAATAAAATTCGGTAAACTTGAAAAAGCTCTAAAAGAATTTAAAAATAAAGAAACTGTTATTTTTGATATGAGAGGATATCCTGAGAGTATGGCTCCGTTGGCTTTACCTCATTTGTTAAGCAGAAATAAGCAAGATGTAGCAAGTTTTTATTCTCCGAATAAAAAATACCCAGGTGTTTTTGTCAAACAACCTACTAAAAGTCAACATTATCGTTTTGCGATAGCAAAACCTTTTCTTTTTCTACGAAAACAATTTAAAGGTAAAGTAGTTGTGTTGATTAATGCGGAGGCTATATCTTATTCAGAAACGGTATGCATGATATTTAAAGCATATTGTGATGATGTTACTTTTGTTGGAACACCTACTACTGGGGCGAATGGAAATATTTCTACCATTTATGTTCCTGGAGGAATGGCTTTTAATTTTACATCTTTAGATTGGCATTTTCCTAATGGAGATCAATTACAAAGAATTGGAATTATTCCCGATATTTACGTTCAAGAAACCATTGAAGGAATTAAGTTGGGTAAAGATGAAATTTTAGAAGCGGCAATAGAATACGCTAAGAAAAGTAAGCAATGATATCAGTAGAACAAGCAAAAGAACTCGTAAATAAAAATGTATTTCCATTAGCAATAATAGAGGTAGGCGTTATTGATGCGTTAGGTTTTTATTTGGCTAAAAATATAATAGCGCCAATTTCAGTTCCTTCATTTAATCAATCTGCAATGGATGGTTATGCTTTTTCTTTCGATAGCATAAAAGAACAATTACCAATAGTGGAGGAGGTTGCCGCTGGAGATACTCGACACATTGAGATTAAGAATACAGAGGCAGTAAGAATATTTACAGGATCTAATGTTCCGAGTTCTTGTGATACAGTTGTAATGCAAGAATTAACTGAAGTAGTTGATGGTAAATTGATTGTAAAAGATGCTGGTTTAAAACTTGGAGGGAATATCCGATTTAAAGGCTCTCAAATAGAAGGGGGAAGCATTGCTTTAGAAAAAGGAACCAAGATTAACGCTGCTACAGTAGGTTTCTTATCTACCTTAGGAATTACTAAAGTCAACGTTTATCAGTCTCCAAGAGTGACTATAATTGCTACTGGTGATGAGTTGGTAAAGCCGGGAAATAAATTAGAAGTAGGTCAAATATATGAGTCCAATACCTTTATGCTCAAAGCAGCGTTAAATAAGCTAAATATTGATCCCGATATCATTTTAGTAGAAGATAATAAAGAGGCAACCCAGAAAGCTGTTTCAATTGGATTGAATAAAAGTGATTTACTATTGTTATCTGGTGGAATTTCTGTTGGAGATTATGATTTTGTTAAAGAAGCATTAGAAAAAAATGGGGTAGAAGAAGTCTTTTATAAAGTAAAACAAAAACCAGGAAAGCCTTTGTATTTCGGAAATACTAAGAGTTGTTATGTGTTTGCATTGCCAGGAAATCCAGCAGCAGCATTAACATGCTTTTATCAATATGTGAGTGTTGCTATTAATAAGATGAAAGGCTCTCAGAATGCAGGATTATCTAGATTAAATTTACCTATAAAAAGAGAGTTAACAAAAAAAGAAGGTAGAGCAGTTTTTTATAAAGCTTATACAGATTTAAAATCTGTCTCAATACTAGAAGGTCAAGGTTCAGACGTTTTAAAGTCTTTTTCTTTGGCTAATTGTTTTGTTTACGTAAAAGAAGAAATAACTTTAATAAAAGAAAATGAAGTAGTAGAAGTATATTTGATTTAAGGTGTGTAAAACAGGAATTATATTAGCAGGAGGAAAAAGTTCTCGAATGAATGAGGATAAAGGTTTGATGTTGTTGAATGGGAGACCAATGATTCAATATGTTATAGATGTTCTTGAAAAAGTTATAGATCAAATTATCATCATATCTAATAACACAGATTATGAGCAGTTTGGACATCCAGTTTATTCCGATTTAATTAAAGAGAAAGGACCATTAGCAGGAATTTATACAGGGTTATATTATTCAACATCCGAAAAAAATATAGTTTTAAGTTGTGATGTACCTTATGTAAATGAAGAATTGATTTCCTTTTTAATTTCAGAACACCAGAATCATCAAATAACCATTCCTGTTAAAGAAGATAGAACACATCAATTAATTGGGATATTTTCTAAATCTTGCGAAGTTAACTTTTCACTTTCAATAGAAAAGAATGAATTAAAATTGATGGATGCATTCAAAAACTTAAATTTGAATATTGTTAATGCAAATCATTTTGATAAGCAGCTTTTTATGAATATAAATTCTCCAAGTGACATTAATGATTAAATATTTTGGGATGATTGCTGAAGCTACTGAGAAAGTAGATGAAGAATTGAATGTCCAATACTCTTCTGTTCTAGGATTAAAAGAAGATCTAGTAAATAGATATCCAAAGTTAATAGACATGAATTTTAAGATAGCTGTTAATCAACAAATAGTTACAGATGATTACAATTTAATAGGAAATGAAGAAATAGCTTTGTTGCCACCATTTGCAGGAGGTTAAGAAATTATTAATGTTGAATTTTGAGTTGTGATTTTAAACAAAATGAATTCCCCTTTTGAAAGGGGCAGATTTTGTCCAAATCTTTGATTTGGTTTCAAAATCAGGGGTATGTTTTTTTTAAGAATAAGTAATGAGCCTAACAGACCAAGAAAAAAATAGATATAGTAGACACATCTTACTTGATAAAGTAGGATTAGAAGGACAAGAAAAGCTAAAATCTGCTAAAGTTTTGGTTGTTGGTGCTGGAGGTTTGGGATGCCCTGTTTTACAATATTTAACAGCCGCTGGAGTTGGAACAATTGGTATTATTGATTTCGACAGAGTAGATGCTACCAATTTACAGCGACAGGTATTGTATACTGTTGCAGATATTGGAGAGAACAAAGCTGTTACAGCCAAAAACAGATTAACACAATTAAACCCTCACATTAATTTTGATGTTTATCCAGAAAAGTTAACAACTAAAAATGCCCTAAATTTATTTTCCAATTATGATATTGTTGTAGATGGAACGGATAATTTTTCTACACGTTACCTAGTAAATGATGCTTGCGTTATTACGAATAAACCGTTGATTTATGGAGCTATCTATAAGTTTGAAGGACAAGTAAGTGTTTTTAATTATAAAAATGGACCAACTTACCGCTGCTTGTTTCCAGAACCACCAAAAGCAGGAAGCGTTCCTAATTGTTCCGAAATAGGCGTGTTAGGCGTATTGCCAGGTTTAATTGGAGCACAGCAAGCAAACGAAGTTATTAAGCTTATATTAGAAATTGGGGAACCCTTATCAGGAAAACTGCTGACTTATGATTCTCTTAATAATTCCTTTTTGACCCTTAAGATTAATCGTTCTGAAGAAGAGGTTTTAAAAGTGTTGAATAATTCAGCTGATTTTGAAAATATAGATTACGATTTCTTTTGTGGAATAAAAACGAATAATGATTTAAAAGAAATTTCTGTAGAAGGATTAAAATCAATGTTGGAGAGTTCTGAAGATTTTCAAATCTTAGATGTTAGAGGAGAATGGGAGCAGCCAAGAATTGACGTTTCTACTTCGGTTAACGGACAATTATTGGTAGCGCCATTAAATGAACTTGAAAATTTTATAGATAAAATATCAAAAGATAAAAAAGTGGTTGTTGTTTGTCAGCATGGCATAAGAAGTGTCGCGGCAATTGAACACTTAGAAAATAATTATGATTTTGAGAATTTAATTAATCTCGAAAATGGATTAGCAAATTAAACTCCCCTCTTGAGACTCTGTGCTGAGCGTAGTCGAATGTAGGGGTAAGAAGTTCTTTGTAACTTGTTGCTTAGAAATTCTCGGGGGTGTGTTGTTATAAATAGAAAGAATAAAATGACTGAAAAAAAGAAAAAGATTAAAAATTCATTGGTAGAAGGACCAATTACTCCAGAAAAGATAGCAACATCAATTGCACATCACCAAGTTAAAACTAATATTGGTGGGCATGATATATTTTTAGGACAAGTTAGGGCAGATGAGATTGATGGAAAAACAGTAACAGCAATTGATTATTCTGCTTATGATGAAATGGCAAATAAGGTTTTTGATGAAATTAGAGAGGCCGCTTTTGAAAAATTTGATTTAACTTGTGGTCATATTTATCACAGTAAAGGAATTGTAAAAGCAGGAGAATTGTGTTTGTTTGTATTCACATCATCAAAGCATAGAGCAATGGCGTTTGATGCAACAAGGTATATTACAGAAGAAATTAAAGCAAAAGCACCTGTTTTTGGAAAAGAGTTATTTGAGGATGGTGAATATGTTTGGAAAGAGAATAAGTAGGTAATAAGTGATCAGGAGTAAGTAGTCAGGAGTAAGTAATTAGTAAACAGTAAAAAAAGTACTAACTACTATATATTAAATACTATATACTGACTACTAACTACTAAATACTAACTACTATATACTGACTACTAAATACTATCAACTAAAGAATGATTGACATAACACATAAAACAAACACCCTCAGAATTGCTACAGCTCAAGCAATTGTTAAGGTAAGTAAGCAAGAAACCATTGATGCTATTAATAATGGTACAGTTCCTAAAGGAGATGTATTTGCCATGTGCAGAGCAGTAGGCTTACTTGGTGTAAAACAAACCCCCTTAATTTTGGCCGACTGTCATCCAATGCCCATAGAATATACTGGTATTGATTATGAGATTGACGGTTTAGAAATTACCATTAAGGTGACGGTTAAAACTATTTATAAAACTGGTGTTGAGGTTGAAGCAATGCACGGAGCAAGTGTAGTCGCTCTAAATATGTATGATATGCTTAAGCCAATAGATAAAGGAGTTGAAATACAGCACATTAAATTACTCAATAAAAAAGGTGGTAAATCTGATTTTACTGATCGATTTAGTAAAAATTTAACAGCTGCAGTTATCGTTTGTTCAGATACCATTGCTGCAGGACAAAAAGAAGATAAAGCAGGAAAAGCAATAATCACTAAACTTGAGGAATGTGAAATTAAGGTAGTTGATTATCTAGTTATTCCTGACGAAAAAGATCAAATTCAATCAACAGCCATAGCCCAAATTGAGCAAAAAACGAACCTTGTTATCTTTACGGGAGGTACCGGATTATCATCTAGAGACGTTACTCCTGAAGCTTTGGCGTCCATAATTGACAGAAAAATCCCAGGAATTGAAGAAGCAATTCGATCATATGGACAAAATCGCACACCTTTTTCTATGCTTTCTAGAAGTGTTGCTGGAGTAAAAAATGGCACTTTAATTCTCGCATTGCCAGGTTCTACGAACGGGGCAAAAGAATCGATGAATGCCATTTTTCCTTCTATAATGCACATTTTCAGGGTGTTGCAAGGGGCTCGTCATGACGAAAAATAAATCCATTTTAATTAACATTTGCTTATTAATAACTATTGTTTTATTCCTAAAAAATTTGGATTAGATTGTTAGATGTGTTACTTTGGTAATCGATTATTGCACTAAAACTAACTTATTTATGAAATCTTTTTTAATCTTAGCGTTATCGCTATTGATATCCATGGCATCATTTTGCCAAAAATCTAATAACAATTCCATTGTAAAAATTCCGAAGACTCAAGTGGTTGGAGATTATAAAGGCCAACCCAATGTCGTGAAAAATGGAGTAAAAACTCCTACCTCGGCTCAAATGTCCGGGTCTTATGAAATAAAACCACGATCACAAAGTAAAAAGGTGTCGAATGCTTCATTAAATCAAGGGAAACCTATCGTTAATAATTTAAGCAAACAAAATATAGTTAAAAAGAACAACAATAATAATAATAATAATAATAATACCAGTGCTGTTTCGAATAAGCATTTAGCAAACCCTAAAAATAACCCAAGAAATTTACCCTTAAATAGTAAAGGAAATTTAATTTCTGTTGATGGGTATGAGGTTACGTTTGATGTTCCCAATAGTTCTAAAACATCAAATGTTTGTTCTACGCCAATGCCTACAATGATAGATGGTAATAAAAATGCAGCTTGTGGATTTATTGTGCCAAGAGACAATCCGGCTAGTAGAGATGTGTCGACTTTCAATACTGTAAAGTACTTCCAGTTAAGATGGTTGGTTTTTACAGATGGTGGGCCGGCAACAAATATTGATCAAACTAGAATTAATGCCTTGATGAATGAATTGAATGCTGATTATGCTGCTTACAACATGGTTTTTTGTGCAGATCCTGCCACCTTCTTAGAAAGCTCTACTTGGTACACACACAATTCAAATACCGATGAATTTCCGATGAAAGATGCTAATAATGTTACTCCAACTCAGGTCATTAATATATATGTAGTAGGAAGTATGACTGCTGGAGGATATGCGCGTATGCCGTATGATCCAAATGGAGGAACTGATGCCCATGGAGGAATCGTGCTAAATAAAGGAAACTGTAGTGTAGGTACACACACTTTAGCGCACGAAATGGGGCACACATTTGGCTTATTCCATACCTTTAATGGGGTTGCTGAGCAAGGTGGCCCAGGTTCTTGTAGTAATTGTTACGAAAGGGTTAGAAATACCAATGGTTCAAGTAATGCCTCTGGTGTACCAACGCCATTAGGAGGCCCTTATACTTCAGAGGGAGATCAAGAAGGCGATTGGTGTAGTGATACCCATCCACATGATCAAGATAGCTATCAATGTCCTGGCCCTGCTGGAGCAACGGGTGGTTGTGATTTGTTCGGAAGAGTTCCAGCAAATTTCCCGGTCGATAATCACATGTCTTACTCATTTTGTACAAGCACTTTTACGGATCAACAAAGTAGAAGAATGCACGGTATGGTCGATGATTATCTAGGGTCATGGGTTAACTATGGTGGAGGTATATGTGGATCTCTGCCTCCAGTGGCAGAATTTGTTGGAACACCAACTAATTGGCAATCGCCAAGTACAGTAAACTTTACAGACCTATCTCAGCCTACGGCTATCATAACAGGTTGGACTTGGGATTTTAATTCAGCCGGTCAGGCAGGTACGGTTACACCGGCAACCTTTGTTGGTCAAACCCCACCTCCAGTTGTTTATGATATTGGTGGAGCAGGAGGTTGTTTGGATTATGAAGTTACCTTAACCATTACAGGTAATGGTGGTGATACAGAGGTGAAAACAAGTTACATCAATGTTTGCCCAGCTTCGGGCGATTGTGATACCTTGGATTTATATTGGACAACACCAGCTTCAAGCCCAACTTGGTATAATTATGCTGGTGGTTATTTAACAGGTGTTCAGGATCCAGGAAATCAAGTAACGCCGGCAACAGATATAAAGGGAATGTATGAACGTTATATTACCCCTAATCCTGGTGTCTCCACGGTTGGAGCCATTCGAGTAGGATTGGGAAATTTAAATGATGCTGACGGGGACATGCGCTTCCAAGTGGCCGTTTACGATGACGATGGAACAGGTGCTCCTGGTGCTTTACTTGGAGGTCGAGGAGGGTTGGATCCGAATAACATTGGAGTTCCTGGATGGGGATTTTATAATGAAATATGGATTCCATTGTTAACACCGCTCACACCGACTACAGGAAGTTTTCACGTGGCAGTTGAAATTTTACCGCAAGATGCTACTGATTCAATGTTAGTGATTAGTTCAGTGGCTCCTCAAGGTCAAGGAAATGGGCTAAATCATATCTTTACTACCGGTTGGGGCATGGAAAACTTGCTAGGAGTTTATGGGGTAGACATCGATTTAGATATTGTACCTATGATGGGAGAGTGGGCTCCATTACCATTGATTACTGGTTTTACCGAAAATGTGGTTTGTGACACTACTTTTGTAACGCTATTTGATACCATATTATATACCGATTATGCTGGAACAGCCTTAACTGGTTTGTCATTTACTTTTGCGGATGGAACGGTTGTTACGGGGCCACCAGATCCAGGAACCATAAACCGAACTTATACCCAAGCTGGTCCCGACACCGTTACCATTGTTGCAATTAACGATTGTGGAAGAGCAGATACCACAGTGTGGTATATACCCTATAATTTCTTATCAACACCAGATGCAGAATTTACTAAAGTTCAGGGTGATCCAATATGTATGGGAGCTCCTGGTGTAGATTTTAATGCCAATACCAGTGGTTACCAAGATTATACTTGGGATTTTGGGGATGGTGCAGTTCAATCATCAGGAGATACTGCTTCGGTTAATCATGTGTATAATATACCTGGATTGTATTATACTTCATTAACTGTAACCTCAACAGGATATCAACCGATAGACATTTTACATTTTGAGGATTTTGAATCTGGTTGGCCTGCTGGTTATTTAAGGTTTAATAATGATGTTTTCACTCCTAATGTGGCGGTTAATCCTCCATTTACTGGCTCGAATGCCACCGCATGGTTGGACATGGATGTTTACGGTGATGGTAACACCACCGCATCAAGTACGTCATTCAATACTTTACCTACAGAACAAGCCGATGATTGGATGATTACTTCAGGGATCGGTCCTCTTCCAGCTAATCAGATGTTAACTTGGGATGCCATAGCAGAGGCCGCACCAAACTTTCCTGATGGTTATGAAGTAAGGATTTCTACCACCCAACTTCCAGCCAATGTTGGAAATTATGCTACGGTTTTATTTTCTACTGCTGCCGAGAACGGTTTTACAACACAACGTAGTGTTTCATTAGCATCATACGCTGGGCAAACAGTATACATCGCTTTTAGAAATAATTCAACCGATGAATTTATTTTATCCATCGATGATATATGGGTTGGTACTACTGGTCCTGGTTGCACCGCAACAATAACAAAAACCGATTTCGTTGAAATTATCAATTGTACCGTATTGCCTCCTGTTGCAGATTTAAATGCAACAGATTCAACAGGGTGTGCACCATTAACGATTACTTTTACAGATGCAACTGTCTCTGGTGATCCTGCAACTTCATGGTTGTGGAACTTTGGAGATGGAAATTTCTCTACATCACAAAACCCACCAACACATGTTTATACGGTACCTAATACTTATTTTGTAAGTTTTCAGGCGTGTAATTCAGGTGGTTGTACAACTGATTATATAACAGTTTTAGTAGGTACTGGCGTAACAGCAATTGCTGGAGCTGCTCAGAATATATGTGGAACAACAGCAACATTAGCTGGTAATGATCCAGCACCTGATACTGGACTATGGTCAGTACTTGCTGGTACAGGTTCTGTAACTACTCCAACAGCTTTTAATTCTGGAGTCACTGGACTTTCTCCAGGCTTAAATCAGTTTGTTTGGACAGTTACAGGAACAGGTTGTGTATCTATTGATACAGTTGATATAACGGTTGCAGCTACACCAACAACATCCAATGCTGGAGCTGCTCAGAATGTATGTGGAACAACAGCGACCTTAGCAGGTAATGTCGCTGCTTCAGGAACAGGAACATGGACTTTAATTAGTGGAGCAGGAACAATCACCACACCAGGTTCAGCTACATCAGGTATTACTGGATTGGGAGTAGGAGCGAATGTATTTGAGTGGAGCATAGCGAATCTACCATGTGCCGCTTCAATGAGTCAGGTAACCATAACAGGAGTAGCTACACCAACAACATCCAATGCTGGAACTGCTCAAAATGTATGTGGAACAACAGCGACCTTAGCAGGTAATGTTCCTGCCATAGGAACAGGAACATGGACTTTAATTAGTGGAGCAGGAACGATAACCACTCCAGGTTCAGCCACTTCTGGATTAACTGGATTGGGAGTAGGAGCCAATGTATTTGAGTGGAGTATAGCCAATGCACCATGTGCTGCTTCAACGAGTCAGGTAACCATAACAGGAGTAGCTACACCAACAACATCTAATGCAGGAGCTGCTCAAAATGTATGTGGAACAACAGCGACCTTAGCAGGTAATGTTCCTGCTTCAGGAACAGGAACATGGACTTTAATTAGTGGAACAGGAACAATTACTACACCAGGTTCAGCCACATCAGGTATTACTGGATTGGGAGTAGGAGCCAATGTGTTTGAGTGGAGCATAGCGAATCTGCCATGTGCTGCCTCAACGAGTCAGGTAACTATAACAGGAGTCACACCTGCCAACGCTGGAACTTCGAATGTTTTTGGAATTTGTGCAACTGCACTAGCTACAGATTTATTTCCTCTTTTAGGAGGAGCAGATCTGGGAGGAGCATGGACAGGAGGTCCACCTCCATTGACAGGAGGTGATCAAGGAACATTTGATCCATCCACCAATATAGCGGGAGTATATACCTATACGGTAACAGGAGTAACACCATGTGCCAATGCCGTATCTACGGTAACAGTAACGATAACAGCAGGAGATGATCCAACTTTTGTTTACCC
>NVUQ01000052.1 GCA_002401955.1 Flavobacteriales bacterium
TTTCGAAGAAAAGTTGTATCGAGAACAAAAAATTCTTTAAAAAAATGCTTCTCGATACAAAATTCTTACAGAATTTCACTCGAAGTGACATTTTTTGTTAAAAATTAAGTTATACCAATTTAATTTCAAAACACCCAACAATAGCTTTTGTATAATGCCGATAGATAATCAAAGCCAGAGAATGAGAGCAACAAAATTATAGGGAATTTTGATTGCAAATCGGTATTATAGTGCGTTTGCCCTGCCTTTCTTTCTTTACCTCTTTAACCAGAACCATGCTCAGGGTGTTTAGCAGTCTAGTAATAGAATTTAGGAATTAATCACTTACATTAAATAGATTTTATGCAATATTGATTTTGTTTGGCGTGTCCTTCTCGATTCCGTAAGTTATCAGTATTATAAGGTGGTTTGGGTTTCAATAATACATATAAGTATGGTAGCATCTATAGGCTTTAATAAATATCCATTTACTTCTTTATATTTTGAGGCTTTTACTTTGTCACTTTCGTTTAGAGAACTTGTTAATATGTAAATTTTAGTCTTTTCAACTAAATTTATAGGTAATTTTTTAAATTCATCAATAAACCCAAAACCATTTAATTCAGGCATATTAATATCTAAAAAGATAATATCCGGAAAATTTGATTCTACTTCATTATTAATGGCGAGTTCTTTTAAATATTCAATTGCCTCTAATCCATTAATACAAAAGTGGTAATTACCTTTATAATTTATTTGTTCAGATATTAAAAACTCATGAACATAATTTGTTATTGAGTCGTCATCAATAAATAATACATTTTGTGTTTTAACCGCTTCTTCTATCATTGAATTAATATTTTAGGTAATACTATTTTAAACTTTGAACCTTTTCCCAATTCAGCTTCTAATGAAATTTCTCCTTTACTTTTTTCTATTTGTTTTTTTACGATATATAAACCTACTCCTGACCCTCCTACTTGACTATTCCTAGAAAAACGAGTGAACATAGTAAAAAGTTGATCTTGATAATTCATATTTATACCCTCGCCATTATCCTTAATAATAATTTCAACATTATCACTAATTTGTGTTAAACTAATATCAATAACCAGTTTTCTGTCATTAGATTTATACTTAATTGCATTTTGAATTAAGTTAAAAAAGATACTATGTAAATACTCTTTAATACCCATCAATTCAATATCAAAATCTTTATAATTAATTGATATTAATCCTTTAGCTGTCACTAACTCTTCATCTAAATGATTTGTTATTGTTAATAGAATTTGCTTTAAATTGCAACTTTCTATTTTATTTTCATTTGAGGATTCTAATTTTAATAACTCAACAAAACCTTCAAGTTTTTCTAATAGTATTTCAATCGATTTCTCAAGCTTAGTGTAAACCTCATTAATTTTAGAATTTGAATCTTTATCAATTAAATGTTTAAGAATATGGACGAGCCCTTTTACGTTAGTAGCAGGAGATCTTAAATCGTGGGTGATTTTATATGCAAAAGTATCAAGTGATTCATTTATTTCAATTAGATTTTGATTTGCTTTAATTAGATCATTCGTTTGTTTTATTCTGGTTTCTTGTAATTGTAAATTATTATACACAACTCCAGCTAAATTACATACAAATGAAAGTGTAGTTATATGTTCTTCATTAAAGTTATTTGGCAAAACACTAGCAAAACCAAAAGCTCCAACCGCTTCATCATAACTTATTACTGGCAGCCATAATCTTGACCGAACTACAAAACATCTTTTACTATCATTAGAATTACCAGATTTATCTTTTAATGTATCCTTAATATATAACATTTTCTTAGTGTTAAATACCCAACCAGGATGCCTGTCCATTGCAGTTCTTTCTGCCTCAATTTTCTCATCATCACTAAATCCTTTTGCACACATCATTTTAAATTTTTTGATTTTAAAATCAAAAAAATATAAACCAGAGTATTCAACTTTAACTATACTATCTACAGTTTTTGTAATAGTTCTTTCTAGCCCAGACAAATCTCGAATAGAAGCTAAGTCTGCAGCAATTTCACCTAATTTTTTTACTAATAACGTTTTAGAGCTCATTTAATGCTGCTTTAACACATTCTTCATCTTGTTTGTAATGACCACCACTAACTCCAATTGCTCCAATTACATTGCCATCATGAACAATAGGCGATCCTCCTCCTAAAAGGATAAAATCTTTTATATTCACAACGCCATCATTTAAAATGGGATCATCTTTAATGAAGTCGTGCCAAGCCTCACCTGTAGACATTCCAAATCCAATAGCAGTAACTGCTTTTTTTCTAGAGATATCAATTGAAATTAAAGGAGCGTTATCCATTCTTCCAAAATATTTTAACACACCACTTGAATCTACTACACATAATGAAATACCTATACCTTGTTTTTCAGCTTCTTCTATAGCTCTAACAAACATACTTTCACACTCAGAGATTGAAATTGATAATTGATTGATTGTTTTCATAAATATTAGTTTTTATTTAAAAATTATTTTCTTGAAAATTTTGTAATTATTTCCCAACTTAATGTTTTTTTTATCTTAGGATCTCCTCCCCAAGCTTCTAACAATTTATCTTCAAATCTGTAAAAACCACACTCTCCAGTTATAGCTTTATAGTTTTGCAATGCAGTAAAGCTTATTATATAATTTTTTAAGTTAAAAAAATCCCAAGTTCTTTCAACATGAAAATTGGGCGAATTAACTTCATTAAAAGGTAATTTTACTTCTGCATACTTATTTAAAGCTATCTTAACAGAATCTGGATAAAATGGCATTAAATACTCATCAACTATCTCTTTAATTGTTTGATCTATATCTGGATGGATATTAACACCAGTATAACCCCAAACCCCTAGTATGCCTCCTTTTTTCAGTACTCTTTTAGATTCATTATAAAATTTATTGGTATCTAACCAATGAATCCCAGTAGCAACCGATATTAAATCAACACTATCTGGCTTTAAATTATTATTTAATTCTCCGCATACAAAATGTCGAACATTATCTAATGGTTCACAGTTAGAAATCTGATTTGGATCAATATCTGTGGCAATTACGTTATTAAAAATTGAAGACAAACTATCTGTAGCTTGCCCAGATCCACATGCACAATCCCAAGCTAGTTTATTGTCATCAATTATGCTATCAATAAATTCAAATAATTGAGTACCATAAGTCGGCCTATAGATTTTGTATTTTTCATTCTCAATACTGTAATTAATTTCCATAGACTTTTATTAACCTTGTACGTGAAGCTATCATTAAGGTTACCATATTTACAGGAAGAAATCCAAATTATAAAACTGAATGTTGAATTTACAACAAACTTGTTGAATACTGAAACAAGTGCAGCACAAGTACAAGGCAATCGCGCTATAATACCAATTTAATTTCAAAACACCCAACAATGGTTTTTGTATAATGCCGATAGATAATCAAAGCCAGAGAATGAGAGTAACGAAATTATCGGGCATTTTGATTACAAATCGGTATAACTTAATTTTTAACAAAAAATGTCACTTCGAGTGAAATTCTGTAAGAATTTTGTATCGAGAAGCATTTTTTTTAGATTTTTTTGTTCTCAATACAACTTTTCTTCGAAAAGTCACTCGAACTGACAAATTCTCCCCTTAAATTTTATAGTGCTTTTGCCTTGAGCACAAGTCGCATTCCTGTAGCATTATCAGATAAAATCCATATTAGATTTTTAAGGAAATGAAAAAACGGATTGTTAAGTTATGATTAGCTTATTGGCATGTTTTAAGTATCGTTCATCAATTTCCAAGCCTAGGCCTGGAGCATCATTCAAGGTTATCTCTCCATGTTCTCCATATTTCATCCCTCCAATAATGGGATTTTCTTTAGCAAAAAGTGGACTATCAAAATCATAGAAAGAACAGCAATCAGCGGTGTGTGCCAGATGGCAATTAGCAGTAAATAGCAAGTTTGATTCAACAAAACCACCAAGCTGTAATTTCATTCCTATTTTTTGTGCCGCTTTAATAATTTTAAGTGCTTTATAAATTCCAGCACTTTTTCCAAGCTTTATATTTATATAATCACAAGCACCAGTATTGATTAAGCGATGGGCATCATAATGATCCAGAACAGATTCATCAGCCATTATCTTTATCGGGCTTTTTTCCCTAATGGACGGCAGCATATCAAATTTATACCGCTTTATTGGTTCTTCACAATACGCTATATCAAAATCCTTCATCGCTATCAAGGTAGCTAAGGCTTCTTCAACACCCCAACCCTGATTAGCATCTATTCTTAGCTCGATGTCTGCACCAACAGCCTTTCTTATTGCTCCTACTCTTTTCACATCTTCTTTACCTTCACCTCCAACCTTAATCTTAATTATCTTAAAACCATCATCTTTCACCTTAACTGCATCCTGCACCATTTCAGCAACAGGACCTAAACTTACTGTATAATCGGTAAAAATTCTTTTATTAATCGCTCCACCTAAGTATTCGTATAGCGGACATCCTTTTGCTTTTGCCGCAAGGTCATAAAGGGCAATATCAAAAGCAGATTTTATGCTTGTATTTCCATAAATAACTTGATCCATAAGACCAACGTTTGCATCAATGTCAAGGGGATTCTGACCAATAAATCGTTTTGCAATCATACGACCAACAACAAAGCAGGTTTCATGCGTTTCTCCATTGATACTTGCCGTAGGACAACATTCGCCCAAGCCCACCAAATCGCTACTTGTTTTTATTTTTACGAAAATACTATTGGTGTATTCCTTAACAGAAAGAGAAGTTACAAAGGGTTTTTTTAACTTAACACAAACATGATATAATTCAACAGAAACAATCTTCAATGCTATACTTATTTAAATCATTTATATTATTCTCAATTAAACCAATCAGCAATTACCTAACAAAATAAATGGTGCTGACGGTAAAAGAAAGTTAGTAATTTAATTCACTCTTTAAATTTAGTGATTATAAATTTAATCCTAAAACTCCTCAACTGGTTACGATCTAAATTAATTGGATATACTCTATAAACTAGCCTCAATGAGGGTTAAAATTTGAATTAATATTATAGTGAATAGAAATTCAATAGTTCTGTTGTTTTGTTGAAGGTCCCCAGAAGAAGTTATCCTTATCCTCAATTACAAAAAGCCGTTAAGCCAAACCTCTTCATCTTTTGTAATTGCTATCACCTCCAACCCTACGTTTTACTCATGTTGGAGCACGATGCTATTCAGCTAGCGACTTATGATTTCGTTTAAAAGTTGTATATTTATAAACTGTGAAGAAACTAACACTATTACTTCTACTATCAACATCTACTTATCTTGTGGGACAGAACTTAGCACCAAACTCTAGTTTTGAAGATACCCTAAATTGTCCTGTGGGTTCTGGACCAATGAATGCTTTGGCAACATGGTTTAACCCCACTCAAGCATCACCAGATTATTTTCATGAATGTGGAGATACTATTTTCACAGGAGTTCCAAAAGCTACTGCTTTTGGATATCAACATGCTAAAGATGGAAAAGCTTTTGCTGGGATCGTAACAATAGCTCCAAGTTCAAATTATCGTGAATACTTAGAGGTTCAGTTAACGCAAGCTCTTATATCCGGAACGTCATATTATTGGTCAATGTGGGTTTCTCTATATGACAGCACCAATCTAGGGTCTAATAACATAGGAGTATCATTTTCTCCCACTCCTGCCACTTTGCCAGCTGGTGATACATTGCTAAATCTCATTCCTTATGGTAACGTGTCTACAATAATAACTGACTTTGAAAACTGGACTGAAATTGGGGGGAGCTTTATTGCTTCTGGTGGCGAAGCCTATCTAATTATAGGTAACTTTTTTAATGATGCACAAACTTCCACAACCATTGTTCATTCTAATACAACTAATGGGTTTTCCGCTGCTTTTTTTGTAGATGCAGTTTGCGTATCACAAGATTCCTCCACCTGCAATCAGTTAGTTAGCGTACAAGAAAATACTTCGATACCTTTAATCACCATCCAGCCTAACCCAACATCTGGACAGATAACGGTATCTTTAGATAAAGTTTCTACTGGGATTCTAAGCGCCAGAAATTTCCTTGGTCAGATGATACAACAAAAAGAGTTTAATAACACTCAGGAGCTTAATATCAACTTAGATGGACCATCTGGTTTGTACTTCTTACAGCTAGAGATTGATGGGGATATTATTACTAGAAGGGTAGTAAAAGAATAGACATATTTCCTCACACTAAATTTATTAAAAAGACCACTTAATCCGTACAACATCTATGACAAAACTGGTCCCATAGACTTTTTTTAACCTTCTTTTTTATTCATAATGTCCCTTTTGAGATTTCAATAGTGTTGTAATTAATTGCCTATAGACCAACAAATAATTCTTAAATTTGAGGAACATGAAAAAATGCTCCATTTTTATAACCTTACTTGCATGCCTTATGGTTTCTTGTTCTGTGCATAAAAATGTTGCTAATGAAGCTAAGATTTGGACCATAGATTATAAGAAAGGAGGCTGTTTAGATGTTTGCCAATCCTATTCGTTAATAATTAAGAGCACTGGTCAATTTGAATACAAAGGGAATTTTAAAGTCAAACAAATGGGAGTTAAAAAAGGCTTAATTAATAAATCCCAAATGAGTGAATTAAGGAGTTTATTGGCAACAGTTAATTGGCAAGAAATGAATGACAGCTATGGCAATCCTGCTGAAGATACTCAACGAAAGGATCTGAATTACACCTCTGGAAAGTTTAAAAAGAACATTAGCTATTATCGTTTAGAACCTCAAAAAATAAGAAAACTAGAACAATTATTTGATACCATTATAAATCATGATGAATTTTAAAAAAACCATTGCCCTATTAAGTACAACGCTAATCCTTTTTTCAGGGTACAGTCAAAAAAACACCAATTTTAAAAGTGTGGAGCAACGTATAGAAAATGCAGTTCCCAAGTCACAACTCAACACCACTAAAGGTTGGAAATACGAGCACAGGTGGCTTGATGAAATGAAGAAAAGAGTAGCACCCAATGGAGATTTTTATGATGGAGCTGTCTTTTATGATGAAGCAAAAAGAGTTATTGGATTAAAGAAAACACAAACCAACGACAAAACACCAGGTTGGATACCTGTTGGACCAACTCAACGAGCAAGCTCATCCCTTACTAAAGCATTGGGCAGAATAAATTGTATTACCTTTCATCCTACTAATGCCAATACTTGGTGGGTAGGTGTTGCCCAAGGTGGCGTTTGGAAAACTACAGATGCTGGTCAAAACTGGACTCCTTTAACGGATGATTTACCTATACTCAGAATAAGTGATATTGCTGTTGATCCAACCAATCCTAATAACATTTACATCTGTTTAGGCGATTATGCTTATATGGATGTATCTTTAAGTTTAGATGATAGAAAACGTCATTCTCATTACGGTATGGGTGTTTACAAAACTACAGATGGAGGATCTACCTGGTTACCAACAGGACTCACCTACCAAACCACTCAGTTGGATGGATCCTTAATGCGAAGAGTAATTATTAACCCTAATTACCCAGATAGTTTAGTTGCTGCAGGTATTAGTGGTATTTGGTCATCGGCTGATGGTGGTGGAACATGGGTACAAAGAGAGGATAGTTTGATGTGGGATATGGAGTCTGATCCTAACAACCCTTATACCCTCTTTGCAACATCAGGATACTTAAAGAATTCGCAACGAGGAACAGCAAGTATTTTAAAGTCTACTGATTTTGGTAATACGTGGACAACCCTAAATACAGGTATACCGCCAACTGGAGCTGCTCTGAGAATTGAAGTAGCGGTTGCACCAACTAATTCTAATCACATATACGCTTTAGCTTGTAACATGGATAAAGGCTTATATGGAATTTATTCTTCGTTGGATGGCGGTGCTAACTGGACTTTTAGCAATGCTGGAGGCTTAAATATACTGGAATGGTATGATGGCTTTAATACTGGCGGACAAGGAACTTATGATCTTTCATTATTGGTAGACCCAACGGATGAAAATACTATTTACACAGGTGGTGTTAACGTATGGGGTTCAAACGATGGAGGGGCTACTTTTGATGGTGTTTCCTTATGGTATGATTTTGCTGGTATTGGCACAGGTCTGCACGCTGATCAACATCAATTTAAATACAACCCATTGGATAACAAATTTTATGTGTGTAATGATGGTGGATTAGTTAGAACAAGTAACATTCAAATAGGCTCTTGGTATGATGCTTACAATACTCCTGGATATGTATGGCCAACGGTTTGGGAATATATGAGCGATGGAATGCAAACCAGTTCCTTTTACCGGGTTGGAGTTAGTGAAGGGAACTCTGGTAATTTTTCTGCTGGGGCTCAAGATAATTCAACTTTCTTTAACAATGGCGGTAGCTGGTCTAACCTTTTTGGTGGCGATGGAATGCACACCATGCTCCACCCAACTAATGCTAATGTAATTTATGGCTCTAGTCAGTATGGTAGAATAATGTATTCTTCCGATGGAGGAAGCAGCAGTAACCAAATGAATAAACCTGGAAGTGAAGATGGTGAATGGGTAACTCCTTTTATGTTTGAACCAGGAAACACAAACAACGTTTATGCAGGGTTTGGAAACTTATACAGTGCATCTCCTGGGAATGATTTTTTAACGGCACATTCTAATTTTGCCATCATGCCAAATGGAGGAACTGTTCCTGCTCCTATTTCACATTTCAATATAGCTCAATCAAATACTTCAACTATATATGTAGCTAAAAGGATATATCACTCTTACAATCAGCCAAGTGAATTATGGGTAACCACAAATGGAGGGGCAAGTTGGACGGATAGAACAAGTGGATTACCAGACAGTTTGTATTTTACTTATGTTGAAGTTGATAATGATGACCCTATGAACGCTTGGGTTACCGTGGCAGGCTATGAGGCTGGTCAACACATTTACCATACTACTGATGGTGGGATAAACTGGAATAACATTACCTACAACCTACCTAATTTACCTACAAATTGTATCGTTCATGAAGATAATTCACCTTATAATTCCTTGTATATTGGTACTGATATTGGAGTTTACTACAGCAACGACACCATGACTACTTGGAAGCCTTACTACATTAATTTGCCAAATGTTATTGTATCTGATTTAAATATTAACTATACCGATAGTGTTATTTATGCGGCTACTTTTGGTAGGGGTGTTTGGAAAACAGAGTTAGTTCCTGATACATCAGGAGGGGTTACTGGTATTGTACCAGCACATCTTCAAAACTTACAGCTCGATCTTTTCCCTAACCCCAATAATGGTGCATTTAATTTAAACATTAAAGGTTATAATGGAAAGACTTTAACTATGGAAGTGGTAAATGTTATGGGAGAAATTGTAGCAACAGATCAATTAAACCTCACTGAGGGGAATTATCAAGGGTCAATCGATTATGATCTATCTGCCGGCATGTATTTCCTTAAATTGAATAAAGGAAAACAAATGAAAGTGATACGATTTGTGGTGGAATAAAATTATACCAATTTAATTTTAAAATACCACCATTGTTATTAAAAAGCGGCTTGATCCGCAATCTTACTATTTTGAATGAGATTACTTCCCGCTTTTGCTTTCGCAAAACACTCGCAATGACGTAGGACTGATAATGACAAAACACCCCTCTTAATCTCCCCTCAAAGGGAGAATAGTTACTGTATTAAACTCAAAAGATTCATCATGTTATTTTCTATGTTTGATTAAGCAAACAGAAAATTTAATTCAGAATGACAGTTTTGGTTAACAACAATACGAGCCAACCCCTCCCCGGACTTGATCCGGGGGTCTAGATGCAAGAGACTGTTTGGTGGAACAGAATAAATAATTCAAGCTAAAACAATCTTGTTTTTTATAATGAGATTGCTTCGTACCTCGCAATGATAAATACCGTTTGTAGCTGCAAGCTACAAACAGCCATTTAAATAACATTTTAAACTACAAACAACACTTCTTTTGCATTGTTCCAATATTGGAACCCTTTTGTTTTGGTTTAAAGTGGTGTATTTTTTTAGCCTAATTAATGAGAGAGAATTGTTAATGGTTAATCTCTCAATAAAGAAACAGTTCCTTTTAAAGAATCTTCATTTCCTTCTGGATCAGTATAATTAATTACCCAAAAGTAAGTTCCTGAGGGAACTTCAACACCTGCTGTTGTTCTACCATCCCATGCGAATTGTGGGCGTTCGGAATAAAATATTTCTTGCCCCCATCTGTTGTAAATTCTTAATTGGTAATAATTAACTGATACAGCAATTATTGGAAGAAACAAATCATTGTTATTATCTCCGTTTGGAGTGAATACGTTGGGCATTTCCAAAACGGTATTGCACGCTTCATAAGTAACTTCTATAGAATCTGAACCTATACCACAGCTATTGGTTACTTGCACCCAATAGGTATTTGGTAACGAAGCTAAGAGGGTTGCATTTACAGAATTATCTTGCCAAAGGTAAGTACTGTTTGAGGTTGTAGCGTTTAGTACTATACTTTTATCGTCACAAAGTAAAGTATCCTTCCCCAAATTGATTTGAGGAATAGAGTCGTAAAAAATGTTTATTGAATCTAATTTTAAACAATTACCACGAGTTACCTCGCACCAATAGATACCAGCTGTTGTAACTAATAATGTAGAATCTGTAGTGGCATTTTGCCAGTTGTAAGTGGCATTTAGATTGTTAGCATCTAAAACAATATTATCTCCTAAACAAAGCGTTGTATCAGCTCCTAAATTGATATTTAGCGTATCTATGATAACATTAATGGTATCTGATACTGTTCCACAAATGTTAGTGACATCTACAAAATAAGACCCTGTTTGAATAACATTAAAAGTTGAATCTATAGAATTATCTTGCCACAAGTAGCCAGCATTTATTGAGCTAGCATTTAAAAGCAAGCTTTCTCCCTCGCAAATTGTGGTGTTATTACCTAAATTAACTGTGGGTAAAGTACTATTACTTATAAAAATGGTATCTGTAATGCTACAAGTAGGAGTTGTAACGGTAACAAAGTAAGTACCTGCTTGTGTAACATTAAAAACGCTATCTGTAGAGTTATCTTGCCATAAGTAGGTTGCTGAAGGTATAGCAACATTAAGTTTAGTGGTATCTCCTGAGCAAATAAGGGTATCGTTGCCTAAATTAAAATTAAAACATGGGGTTAGGTTTATACTATCAATACCCATACGCAAAGCTCCTGTTGTATCTCCAATTGAATAAACAATGTTGGTATCATCATCAAAGGGTAAAAACTTTATCAAATAAAAAGTTTTGGTTGCCGTAAAATAAATGTCTCTCGATTCCCATTTAAAAGAGGTGCTTCTAATAGAATCATTACTGTAAGTAGGACTACTTATTCCTATTAAAGTGGTATCAACATAAACCCTCCAAGCACCTGAATTATCTTCACCACCTAATTGTTTTACTACTGCTTGTTGAAAGTTTATTTTATAGTTATTTCCTATTGTAAAACCAGCAACATTTTGCATAATCCCTTCATCGAAAATTTCATTAATAATTAAACCACGAACACCTGAAACAAAAGTTGTGCCTGAATATGGATTTCCTATCACTCCAGTAGCTAAGCCTGGAATTATAAGGTTTGTAAGGTCTGGAGTGTCTCCGAAATTAAAATTAGTTGCCAAACATACAGGGTCTGATTTTGGTACATTTTGCCAACCTGTTGGTAAAATTCCGCCAGTTGTAACCATTCCATTTAAATCTGGGTTAATAAAGTTTTGTGCTTGAGTTTTAAGCAGAGTAAAAGCTATAAAAAATATGAGCAAACTTATTTTAGATGGGGTGTTATGTTTAATTAAAAGCACAAGGTAAAGTTATCACTATTTGTTTAATTAAGCATTGTACTTGTTATCGCTATTAACAACATTACTATTATGAATGAGATTGCTTCATGATAAGGTCAGTGAGGTTTTATTATTGTCTTTTTAGAAAATGTAATACTGAAAAATGTTTTACCGAAAATTCATTTTCGAAGTAAAACGAAGTGATGTATCTATTTTATCAACATACTAACCGTTGGTTTTGAAATTAAATAGGTATAATTACTTCTTTTTGTTCCTTTTAAAATAATTAGATAATTTCATATTCATTTTTTCTACTGTTCTATCATATGACCAAGGTTGGAAAGGTAATATTGGAGCTAAAAATAGTGCTTGTTCTGGGTGTTTTTTCATTGATTTATAGATAGCTCTTACATAATAAGGAAAAGGTTTACTTAATTGAATAAAATTATCATCTTTAATAAGCAATGCTTGAAACCTGAAATCTGTTCCTCCATAATAATGATTAACATTCTTTAAGCTCCTATTCCCATCAGTTTCCTGGCTGGAATGAGAGAACTGTTTTGTGGCATCTTTTTCTATCGTGCCAAATTCTGCAGTAAAAATAGGTTTGTTCGCATCTACTTGTATTGAATTATCTAGCAAAAGACTATCGTTAAGAAAAATAGCTCCTAAGTTTTTATTTCTTATTTTCTCAGAATCATAACTATGGAAAAAAGCAACCTTACAAAAGGTGAAATTTTTCTTAAAAGCTGCAATGATGGCTTTATTTTCCATCTCTTGTATTTGTTTAACTTTATTGGCTTTTTCAATTTGGCCAACTTTCTTTAAGGCATTAATTTTATTTACTGATGTTTTTAACCGCACCAATAAAGTGCCAGATTTAAGCTGTTCGATTTGTTCTTTAGATCTTCTTTTGCTTAGCTGTTTGTATTTTTCTTTCTTAGGAGATTTATTATTTATTAAAAAAGTTAATCCGATTTGAAAATTATTGAAACCATTTGTTGCTAATGGAATAAAGTAATTGAATTCGAGGTTGATGTTTTTTTGCAATTTAAATTCAACCCCTGTAACTATACTTTTTTCGGACTCAAATCCAGTAATATCATTTTTTTCAAGACCACTAAATTTACTTCCATTAATAAGAATTTCTTTTGATGCCAATAGATGTGAATAAGAGAATCCTGCTTGCAGAAAAAAATCACCAGAGAGTTTGTATTGAGGAATGATATTAACATCTAAATAACTATTCTCCAATTTTAAAGATTTAGAAGTAGATCCTTTTCTAGAATACAGTATCGCGTTTTTTAAGTATACTTTTTCTAAAACTTTATGCTTACTAAATAAGCCTATTAAGGGTTTTGTTCCATAACTAAAATCAATATCCTCTTTATTTAGTTTACTAAAATTTAAGCCTACTTCTATTCCGTAATAGAATTTCTGATTCACTATACCTTCTTTTTCCTGAGAAAAAACAGCAACAGGAATTAAAATCGATAACAGTAAAAATGGTATGTTTTTCATGTTTTATTAACGTTTTTCTTAGAAATGCTAAAACTAAACAGGCTTATTCGTAATCATTAACAATTTCTTTGTTAACCGCTATGCCATTAAGATTTTTACGCTAACTCTAAAATCTTAGAATACAAGCTGTAACTATCGCTTACTCGGAAGATGGCAAGGCGTTGGGGTAATTACGGCTCACTATATTTCAGTAATTTACCATCTTCGTATTCTTCCTCATATTCGAGTATACCTGTAGATGAATAATATTTCCATTTCCCAATTTTATTACCAAAAGCTCCTTCTTCATTAGAGTATCCTCCGATAATTTCAATTATTCCATTAGAATAATATTTTTTATAGGTGCCAATCCAAAATTCCAATTCCCAAATACCTTCTTCCAGAATCACATTTTTATTATAAAACTTCAATCCCGTCCTAAATGATTTGAGAAATAAAAAAAATAGAGAGTGCAAATTAAAGTATCTCAAATTAACTTTGAGTTGCGAACCCAATTCCACTCTC
>NVUQ01000001.1 GCA_002401955.1 Flavobacteriales bacterium
ACTGTTAAATAGCATAAAAAAAGTCCTACTATTACTAGTAAGACTTCTTTTTTTAAGCTCCCCCTCTAGGACTCGAACCTAGGACCCTCTGATTAACAGTCAGATGCTCTAACCAGCTGAGCTAAGGAGGAATTTATTTATATTTTTCTTTTAACTTTAGAATTATTTCAGGATACTTTTTTAAGTTTTTAATGTATGTAACGCTTTTCATTTTTTTAATATGCGTTTCTACTTTTAACGACTGATTCTTACTATTACATTCAATAATTAAGAATTTTTCCCAATCACTTGCTTTTTTAGTATACGAATTATCGTAAAACCCTGAATTATGTTGTTTTAATCTATTTTCAAAATCATTTGATTCTCCTGTGTAGAAGCTGTTTAAATGTGTTGAATATAAGATATAAACACTGTGTTTTTCCAAAACCACCAAAATAAGAACGTTCCCTTTTTCTCTAACCTCCCGATAGCTATCGGGATGAGCTAAGGAGGAATGATATAAATATCAAATCGGCTGCAATATTAGTAGAAAGTTTTATATTATACAACTATATTTGTAAAAAAAAATTAAACTAGTAATTTAATCGCGGAATGAGTAAAAAGTATAATGTATATGGAATAGGCAATGCCTTAGTTGATATAGTAACTGAAGTTGATGATCAATTTTTACAGGATCATAATATAGAAAAAGGGTTTATGACATTGGTGGATGAGGAAAATCAAACCAGGATTTCAAACGCCATTAATATGAATAATAGTAACAAACAATGTGGAGGTTCTGCAGCAAACTCAATCATTGCGGTGAGTCAATTTGGAGGTTCAAGTTATTATTCCTGTAAAGTTGCCAATGATGAATTAGGCGATTTCTATAAGCAAGACTTAAAATCTAACGGAGTAGATTCAAACCTTCAAGGAGAGGATTTGGAATCAGGAATTACTGGCAAGTGTTTAGTGATGACTACCGAAGATGCTTCAAGAACTATGAATACTTTTTTAGGTATTACATCGGATTACTCTAGATCTGAGATAAAAGAAGGAGCTCTTAAAGATTCTCAATACCTATATATTGAAGGGTATTTAGTAACTTCCGAAAACGGACAAGATGCTATGAAGCACGCTAAGAAATTAGCTGAAGATAATGGGGTGAGTACAGCATTAACTTTCTCTGACCCAGCAATGGTAAAATACTTTAAAGAGCCGATGGAATCCGTTGTTGGTACAGGTGTTGATTTATTATTCTGTAATGAAGAAGAAGCTATGCTTTACACTGGAAAAGACAATCTTTCAGAGGCACAAGAAGCGTTAAAAAAAGCAGCAAAAAGATTTGTAATTACTCTTGGAGAAAAAGGTGCAATCATTTTTGACGGAGATACATTCATTAATGTAGAACCATACAAAGCTCAGGCAATTGACACAAATGGAGCTGGAGATTTATTTGCAGGAGCATTCCTTTATGGAATTACAAATGGAAAAAGCTATGCAGATTCCGGTAAACTCGCGTCTATGGCATCCTCTAAAGTAGTTACTCAATTTGGACCTAGACTTGAATCTAATCAGGCTAAAGAAATACTAAACAAGTTGAACTAATACTAATTATTAATAGGATAGGTGTGTTAATTTAATTATTTTTACACTTAGCTTGTTTAATTTAGTAATGGCAAATGTTTAAATAATAGTATATATTTGTTGGATGATACTGATATGAAATGGAAATCCTTTGTTTTAATTGGTTAGACAAACGGAAATGATGTTGCCAAGATGTGGATGAAAAGTAGCACTTCACATAGAAATAGTCAACAATATGGGGTAGTGAATAAGTAAGAAATGTGTTGGGGAAACTATTCTTTATAAGAAAGTAAAATGGTAAAAAGAGACTTTTATAAACTGTTTTCAGTTGCAGTAATTTTTGGAATCACGCTTTTTAGTCAGCTTTATGCTGGAGGGCCTCCTGGTGGTGGTGGTCCAGGGATGGGAGGAGCTCCTTGTTGGCCTCCATCCGCTTGTATTCCGATAAATGATGGGTTATATATTTTACTTGCTGCAGGGTTAATTTATGGATTGGTAAAGTTTAAAAAGATAAACGCTTTAGAAAAAATAAATTAACAGGAATAATTTATAAAATCAATTTAGGAAGGGTGTTACAAAAGGTTAATAATTGAATTAACCATCCCATCAATAGTATGAGGATTTGCAATGCCCGAAATTTTAAGATTATATTTTTTTGCAACTTTTTCTGTTTCAGGACCGATACATATAATTTTTTCTTTGTGTAGTTGAGCTCCCGATTTCATAAAAGAATCTACAATAGAACCACTAGTAAAAGTAATGTAATCTATTTGTTGAAGGAAGATTTTATTCAATTCTGTTTCTGAATAATCAATCGGACTATTTTTATAAATCGAAACAGCATTAACAATACATTTTCTATTCTCTAAAACCTCTATAATATTATTTTTGGATAGATTAGATGTTGGAATTAAAACAGATTCATTTTTAGTAACAGGAATTTCGTTGGCTAAATTTTTAGCAGTAAATTCTGAAGGAATAAAATCTACTTTTAATCCAATATCTTCAATAGCTTCTTTTGTTTTTTTTCCTACAACAGCAATTTTAGATTCAATCGTTTTGTGTGGAATGGATTCAAAAAAATATTTTACAGCATTGGTACTCGTAAAAATTATCCAATCATAATTTTCTGGAATAATATCATTAACCTTTATAGGAGTAGTTTTAATTAAAGGAAGAGAAATTGTTTTAGCACCTAAATCTTCTAGTTGTTTTTTAAATTCTGAAGATTGGTGTTCAGAGCGAGTAATTAAAACAGTTTTGTTTTTAAGAGGTTGCATTACTTAAAACTGCTTTTTGTTTATCTTCAATCTTCTCTTTAAGTTGAGTGGCTAATGTTCTTGCCAATGTTTTTTTATCCCCTATACTTCCCGAAATTCTAGCCCTCTCAAGGTGTTTTCCATCCTCTGTGGCATAAACTCCTTCAATAGATATTTCGGTGTCTGTTGCTTGAGCATAAGCTGCAATTGGCATGTTACATCCACCACCTAAAGCAATTAAAAATGCTCTTTCGGCATCAGCAGCATTCTTGGTAGGTTCATGTTTTAGTTGTTTAACAAGCTCTAAAATTTCACCAGCTTTATCAATTAATTCAATTCCTAAAATCGCTTGTCCAACAGCTGGTAGCATTACATCTGTTTCAAAAATTTCAGTAGCCACATCAAGCATGTTCATTTTTTCTAAACCTGTTGCTGCTAAAACAATAGCATCATAACCTTCGGTTTCCATTTTATGGATTCTGCTTTCTACGTTGCCTTGAATAAATTTGTATTCTAAATCTGGTCGTATTTGTTTTAATTGAACACTTCTTCTTAAACTTCCTGTTCCAATAACAGCTCCAGCGGGTAATTCTTTTAATGTTTGTCCAGCTATCGAAATCAAAACATCTCTTGGGTCTCTACGTTTTGTTACTGGAAGAACTCGTAAACCTACAACTTCTTCAGTAGGGATGTCTTTATAACTGTGTATAGCAATATCTATTTCTCCAGCAAGCATAGATCGTTGTAGGGCAGAAGTAAAAGCCCCAACAACATCAATATTTCCATCATCACCACTCGTGCGAATTATTTTGGTTTCAAACTCGTAGTCTGGTTGAATTTTTTTTAATTGATCTATAACCCAATTGGTTTGAGTTAAAGCTAATTTACTTCCTCTAGTACCAACAATAATCTTTTTTTTCGGAACAAAAACATCAACACCCTCAACATCTAAAATCTTTTTAGCTGTATTTATTGGGTTGTCTTGTTCGTGTATGTTTTGAGCTATTTTTTTAATCCCTTCAATCGTAGGGTTAGAAATCTTTCGGAGTAAACGATGTGTAAAACGCTTCAATAATTCTTCTGTTTTCTCATCGATAGCTCCCATTTTAGGAAGTAGCCATTTTAGCTCTTCTTCCTTAATGTCTTCCATATTATTCCAATACGCTTCAATTACTGGAGCAACTTTACGGTTTCTTAGCCAAACCATAAACCAATCTAATTCTTCATTTACCAATTTTCTGGCTTTCGGAATTTCATCGTACCTTTTTAATAAGCCATCGTAGGTTATTTTTTTAATGTCATCTAAATCGTAAAGCGTAATATTTGGATCTTCTTTTAACGAAGGATTAAAATTTCTAGGCACACCAAAATCGATAAACAATTTATGTCCACCAGTTTGTAAAGCAAAATTTGCTCTAGGACATTTGCTTTCTGCCATTGTTTCCTCATGCAGTAAATTAATTTCTCCTTGAGTCCCTCCAATAACTACACTAGCTTCAGATAGTGCTGTATGCATGTTTTCCATATCAACAGCTTCGCCATTCCATTCAGTAGCCATTTCTTTAGCTCGAGTTAAATCATGACTAGCAACATATAGTTTTTTAATCTTAGTTCTATCTAAAACAGTAGTTACCAAATTAGCCATATTCCCAGTACCGATAACTAAAAAAGTGGTTTCAGCAAAATCAAAATCATGTTTATTAATAAGCTCAAAACCAACTGTTGCTAGTGATACTGAAAACTTCCCTATGTTTGTTTCTAGCCTCACTCTCTTGCCAGTATGTAAGCTTTGTCTGACCAATTCATCCAAAACAGGTCCCATCGTTTTTTGCGATCTAGCTAAATCTAACCCATCTCTAATTTGCCCAGTAATTTGATGCTCTCCAATTGCTTGTGATTCTAATCCCGAAGCAGTAGAAAACAAATTTCTAATTGCAATTTCGCTATCAGGCAAAATAGAAAGATATTGACGGTAGTTACCAAACCCATCAAAAAAGTTTAAAATTTCGTTGTGACTTTTTCCAAAAGCGTAAATAGATAATCTGTTGCATGTAGAAATAATAAAAACTTCTTTGTAGCTTTTTTTTAACCCTTGTAAAGCTGCAATGGTTTGCTCTTTGTTAAGGGCCAATCTTTCTCGAACAGCTATTGGTGCAAATCGATGACTAAGTTCTACTCCTATTACTTTATCCATACATCTTTTTAAGGATAGCAAATTTACTAAAATTGAGTTAGGTTGTATTCCTTTATATCATAAGAATTATTTGGGCGTTTATCGGGTTAGGAATATATTCTGAGAGGAGCCGAAAGGTTGTGTCTTTTTTTAACTTGATTGTTGAGCGGAGTTGAAATTCGGGGGTAGAAAAAAAAGGATGCCATTTCCATTCCTAACGCAAAACAAAAAAATAATTTGGGGTTTAATTACGTTTTATGATTAATTATTTTACTTACTCAAAATTTCGAAATTAAGAAAGGCTTGTTAATAAGATTCGTAAAATTCGCCAGAAGATAGTTCCCTTATAACTTATCTTGCTAATTGAAATGTTGAAAAATATAGTGGATGAAATGTTGCATAAAATCGACCAATCTACTTTATAATTGTACTAGGAATTTTAGCAGTAGAATTCTATTTTTAATTAACGAATAAAACCCTTTCAGGAATGGAGAAAACATTAAATCAAGTGAGCGAGTCTGTGGAAAAAAATAAAGAAAGTTTAGAAGTGTCTAACCCCAAAAATGACGAAATCGTGAAAAAATCATATTCTTTTGACGAAGTTTTAGTCGAAGCCACAAAATATTTTAAAGGTGATGAACTTGCTGCTAATGTTTGGATTAATAAATATGCCTTAAAAGATTCTGAAGGCAATATCTTTGAGAGTAATCCTGATCAAATGCATAAGCGTTTGGCAAAGGAAATTGCACGCATAGAAAATAAATACGAGAAGCCATATTCTGAAGAAGAAATATATAATGTATTAAAAGATTTTAAATACATTGTCCCTCAAGGTGGGCCAATGACTGGTATTGGAAATGACTATCAAATAGGTTCTTTATCTAACTGTTTTGTAATTGGTAATGACGGAAATTCTGATTCCTACGGAGGAGTAATGAAAATTGATGAAGAACAAGTTCAATTAATGAAAAGAAGAGGTGGTGTTGGACATGATTTATCACACATAAGACCAAAAGGAAGTGCTGTAAAAAACAGTGCATTAACCTCTACAGGAGTTGTTCCTTTTATGGAGAGATATTCTAATTCAACTAGAGAAGTTGCACAGGATGGAAGAAGAGGCGCTTTAATGTTGTCAACTTCTATAAAACACCCTGATGCAGAACATTTTATTGATGCTAAAATGGATGGTACTAAAGTTACCGGAGCAAATGTTTCTGTAAGAATTGATCATGATTTCATGAAAGCAGTTAAATCAGGAGCTGATTACAAACAACAATATCCAATTAATTCAACTAATCCTCAATTTACAAATACAGTAAATGCTAAAAAGTTGTGGGATAAAATTATCCATAATGCTTGGAAGTCTGCTGAGCCAGGAATTTTGTTCTGGGATACAATTATTGATGAGTCAATACCTGATTGTTATGCCGATTTAGGATTTAGAACAGTATCTACAAACCCATGTGGAGAGATTCCATTATGTCCGTACGATAGCTGTAGATTGTTGGCGGTTAACTTATATAGTTATGTAGAAAATCCTTTTACTGAGAGAGCAGCTTTTAACTACGAAAAATTCAATAATCACGTTGGAATGGCACAGCGTATTATGGATGATATTGTTGATTTAGAAATGGAAAAGGTAAATACGATTATTGAAAAAATCGAATCTGATCCAGAAACTGAAGAAGTAAAAAGAACAGAATTAAGTCTTTGGAAAAAAATTAAAACAAAAGCAATAGAAGGAAGAAGAACTGGGGTTGGAATTACAGCTGAAGGAGATATGTTGGCAGCATTAAATTACCAATATGGAACTCCAGAAGCAACATCTTTTTCTACAGATATTCATAAAAAACTAGCTTTAGCAGCTTACCGTTCTTCGGTTGATATGGCAAGAGATAGAGGCTCTTTTCCTATTTACGATGCAATGCGTGAAGAGAAAAACCCAATGATTAAGCGTATTAAAGAAGCAGATGAAAATCTGTATAATGATATGGTTAAATATGGAAGAAGAAACATTGCTTTGTTAACGATTGCTCCAACAGGAACAACAAGCTTAATGACGCAAACATCTTCAGGTATTGAACCAGTCTTTATGGTTTCTTATAAAAGAAGAAAGAAAGTAAACCCTAACGATCAAAATTCAAGAGTTGATTTTGTAGATGAGATTGGAGATTCTTGGGAAGAATACCATGTTTTCCATCACAAGTTTGTTATTTGGTTAGAAGTAAACGGTTACGATAAAGATGAGGTGGCATCAATGAGTGCCGAAAATTTAAAAGAAATTGTTGCAAAATCACCTTATTACGGAGCTACGGCAAACGATGTTGATTGGGTAGAAAAAGTAAGGCTGCAAGGATCTGTTCAAAAATGGATAGATCATTCAATTAGTGTAACGGTAAATGTTCCTAACGAATGTACAGAAGAAATGGTAAGTAAGATTTACCAAACAGGATGGGAAGAAGGTTGTAAAGGAATTACCGTTTATAGAGATGGATCTAGAAGCGGAGTGTTGATTTCTGATGATGAGAAAAAAGAAGAAGAAAAAGATAAAGTAATTAATGCATTTTTAGAAACTCAAGCACCAAAAAGACCAGAAAAATTAGAGGCAGAAATTGTTAAATTTAATAACGAAAGTGAAAAATGGATTGCTGTAATTGGCTTGTTAGATGGTCGCCCTTATGAGATATTTACAGGTGGAGCAGAAGAGTCATTCTCAATATTATCTCAAGTAGATAAAGGATGGGTTATAAAAAGCAAAACAGATGATGGTTCAACTCGTTATGACTTCCAATATGAGGATAGTCATGGTTATAAAACAACTATCGAAGGTTTATCAAGAACATTTAATAAAGAGTATTGGAATTATGCAAGATTGATTTCTGGAGTACTTCGCCATGGTATGCCATTGAGTTTTGTAGTTGATATGGTAAATAACTTGCATTTAAATGATGAAACATTAAATACATGGAAAAAAGGAGTTGTACGTTCATTAAAACGATTTATTCCTGATGGAACAAAGCCTGCTGAAAATGTTTGTCCAAGTTGCAGTGAAGCTTCTTTAGTTTATGAAGAAGGATGTTTAAACTGTAAAAGCTGTGGGCACTCTAAGTGCGGTTAAAATATTAGAAAAGCGTAAATAAAAAAAAGGCTTTGAATTTATTCAAAGCCTTTTTTTATAATGTAGCAATAGTAACTGGAGCACCATGGTGATCTGATGGACCAATAATTTCGCCTTTAAAATATAGCGAATTGTTTTTTGATAGTAATTCAATGTTGTACTTGTGAGATTGGTTTTTTACTGATTTGTTTTGAGGTATTTCACCAATCATTTGGCTATTATAATAAACCAATAATATTTGGCTTCCTTTTTCAGAAGGAATTTTATTGATTTGTTTTCCATTTTTATAAACAACTAGATCTTTACACAGAACATCTTTAGATTCGCACACCCATTTTATTTCAAGTAAATTTTTATCAATATTTTCATTAGTAGAAACAGTTAGGGGGTTTCCGTAAACAAAATGTTGAAGATAAGTTATTGGAGTGTTTCCTTTGTTTAAGCTTGGGTGTAAAGCAAATATCCCTGAAAAGAATAGGATGGATAATATGTTTTTAGATAAAGTCATTTAATCTTAATTGCTTTATTACTAACACGTGGAAGGTTGTGGAAAGGTTGGAATTTATTTTCCTTTTTTTAAGAAAATATATTTAACACCTAGATTAAACTCGAAAGAAAAGTTTCTTGAAGCTGAAAAAGGGCTGCTATCTTTAGCATTGTTGGTTAATCCTTGATTGTATCTTATACCTGGCGTAATTACCAACGTTTTTGTAATGTATCTATCTTGTTCAATTCCTAAAACAATCCCAAAATCAGTTTTAGTGTAGTCATCTAGTTTTTTAGAAGCACCATTTACATAAGAAACAGCTGACCTTAAATAACTTGCGTAAATTCCGCCAATAAGGTTGGTAGAATATACTTTATTGTCAAAAGTAGATTTGGTGTTCATTTTTTTAGCCAACAAACTAATAGAAGTGTAATTGAGATTTAGATTTTCTTGGTATAAAATGCCTTCTCTGTCAAATTCTCTTTTGTATCCCGAGGTAGAATTAAGGTTAATATTTGTTTCCATATTTAATTTGTCAGAAACAATAAAACCAACAGTTCCTCCAAAATTGTATCCAAAATCTAGCAAGGTATTTTGGTTGTATTCAGAAAGTGGCGAGTTTTCTTTAAGAGAGGTAAACATCCCTTGCTTTTTAACACCAGCGTTAAACCCAACGTAAATTCTTCTCGTGTAAATTCCAAACATAGAGTAAGAAGAAAATCTTTTACTGTTAAACACAATTTTATTATTGTCTTTTTTAACGAGATATTCTCCACTCACATACATTCGAGCAATATCTTTTTCAGATAGTTTTTTATGGGTGATGTTTGTGTTGATGTTTCTTTCAGTCTCAGATTTTAATTCATCTAGCTTGTCTTTGTAAATAGAACTATAAAATTCTTGGATTTTTTTTATATAAGTATAAGAGGTGTTTTCTTTACTTCTACTGCGTTTGTTAGGTTTTGTGGGGTTTACACTTTCTTTAGCATTTTGAAGGGTGGCAGCTATTTTTTCTTCAGGAGTTAGGTTTGTTTTGTTGTTAGATATTGTTTTTAAATCGTTTGAGTTGGCACTTAAAGCTGTGTTGTCTTTTTTAGATGCTACATTTTTGTCAGCCTGATTAGTTGTGCTTGATTCGTTTTTAGTATCATTTAAAAAGGCAGCTTCGTAAGTTGTAGTGCTTTTGTTTGGAGTGTTAGTTAAGGAGCTAGCATTATTACTTTTAACAGTGTTTTTTTTAAGAGTAGTTATGTTGCTAGCAATTTGCTTGTTGTTAGTAGAGTAGTTGTCGTAAGCTAAATAGCTTCCAAAAAGTAAAAGAAAAACTGCAGTTCCTCTAATGGCTATATTTTTCCACCAAATAAGTTGATCATACCTATTTAATGATATCGCTAATTTATCCCAAACAGAAACTGTATCTAATCGAGTAGAAAGTTTTTCCCAAACCGTATAATCTGGTCGCTCTTCGAGTTTAGTTACTTCTTTTTTATACCATTCACTAATCGTTTCGTCAGTTAGTGGTGTACTAGCATCTAGCTCTTCAGAAAGAGATTTCCATAGGTTTTTGTCGGGCTCAACATTGTAGTTGCTCAGCTCGTCTCTATACCAATCCTCTATGTTGTCTATATCTTTCAACCCTTATTCTTATCTTATGTAATATTTGTTCACTAAATCTCTCAAAACACTTTTTGCTTTTGATAATTGAGACTTTGATGTGCCAACACTAATGTTTAGCATGTCGGCTATTTCTTTATGTTTATATCCTTCAACCGTATAAAGGTTAAAAATGGTTTTTGCTCCTTTTGGAAGCATGTTTATAATATCAGATAAATCATTTGATTTTGAAATTTCAGAAGTGTCATCAAAGCTTCCAGCCAAGTATGCAGACTCTTGAAAGTCAACATTAGTCATTCTGTTGGTTTTTCTGAAATGGTCAATAGCTGTATTTACAATAATTCTTCTAATCCATGCATTTAAACTCCATGCATCATTGTATTTGTCAAACTTCTTAAATACTTTAAAGAAACCATCATGCAAAATGTCTTGAGCTAAGGCTCTGTCTTTAGTGTAAGTTAAACAAACGCCAAACATTTTAGAAGCAAACATGTTGTAGAGTGCTTCTTGATGTCTTCTGTTGCCTTGATAACAACCTTCTATTATTTCTTCTAAGTCCAAGTTTAAATATGAATTATATCGAAATTACGATAGTAATACGAGCGAATTGCTAAAAAGGTTGTGGTGTTATGATGGATTTATTTTAGGGGATAAAATTATGTTAAAATCTTATGAAAAAAAAGAGTTGTATAAAACGTTCAGTTTGTCGTTCTTTCTAACTTTGCATCTCCTATTAAAAAAAGAAAAATGATAGTATTCTTTAAGACTAAATCAGATAAGATTATAGCGGTTCAATTTGATGGTAAAATGAACGGAAGTGATTTGTCTAAATTGAATTGGTTATTGGCTGGAGAGCAATTAAATGATTTAGAATTGTCTGGATCTTTTATTGGTCCTAGAGCTGAAATGGTTTCTCCTTGGAGTACCAATGCCGTTGAAATTACTCAGAATATGGCAATAGAAAATATTGTTAGAATAGAAGAATACATCATTGCTGAGTCTGTAGGTGTTGCTTACGATCCAATGTTAGCAAACATGTTTACATCATTATCTCAAGAATTATTTGATGTTGATGTTAAACCAGAAAGTGTTTTATCTATAGATAATATTGCTGCTTATAATCAAGCTGAAGGATTGGCGTTGAGTGAGGATGAGGTAGTTTATCTAGAAAATGTTAGTGTAAGAGTAGGAAGAAAATTAACAGATAGTGAAGTGTTTGGTTTTTCTCAGGTAAATTCTGAACACTGTCGACATAAAATATTTAACGGGAAATTTATTATTGATGGACAAGAAAAACCTTCTTCATTATTTAATTTAATTCGTAAAACATCAAAAGAAAATCCAAACACAATTGTTTCGGCTTATAAGGATAATGTAAGTTTTGTTGAAGGACCTAAAGCAATGCAATTTGCTCCAGAAACTCAAAATAAAGCCGATTTCTTCGAAACAAAAGAAATAGATACAGTACTTTCTTTAAAGGCAGAAACACATAATTTTCCAACTACAGTTGAGCCTTTTAACGGTGCCGCAACTGGAGCTGGTGGAGAAATTAGAGATAGAATGGCAGGTGGACAAGGTTCTGTACCAATGGCAGGAACTGCAGTTTACATGACTGCTTATTCTCGATTAGAAGATGATAGAGTTTGGGAAGGTGGAATGGAAGAAAGAAAGTGGTTGTACCAAACACCAATGGATATTTTAATTAAAGCTTCTGATGGAGCTTCAGATTTTGGAAATAAATTCGGTCAACCACTAATTAACGGTTCTGTTTTAACTTTTGAGCATGCTGAAAATGGAAAGAAATTTGGTTTCGATAAAGTGATAATGCAAGCCGGAGGAATTGGTTATGGCAAACATGAAGATGCCTTAAAACATGTGCCTGCAAAAGGAGATAAAATTGTTGTTTTAGGAGGAGATAACTATAGAATTGGAATGGGAGGGAGTTCTGTTTCTTCTGTGGCAACTGGAGAGTTTGCTAGTAATATTGAATTAAATGCGATACAACGTTCTAATCCTGAAATGCAAAAAAGAGCATGTAATGCTGTTAGAGCTTTTGTTGAATCAACTAATAATCCAATTATTTCTATACATGATCATGGTGCTGGTGGACATTTAAATTGTCTTTCAGAGTTGGTGGAAGAAGTTGGTGGAACAATTAACTTAAGAAGCCTGCCTATAGGAGATCCTACTTTATCAGCTAAAGAAATTGTGGGTAACGAATCTCAAGAAAGAATGGGGTTGGTTATTAAAGAAGAAGATGTTGCTTTGTTACAAGAAATTTGTGACAGAGAAAGATCTCCAATCTACGTAGTTGGAGAAATAACAATGGATCACAATTTTAAATTTGAAGATGAAGAAACGGGAGAAAATCCAATTGACCTTCAAATAGAAGATATGTTTGGTAGTCCTCCAAAAACAGTAATTACTGATAATACTTTAAACACAAAATTTAAAGCTATTGAATATGAAAGTAATCAAATTGAAAGCTACTTAAAACAAGTATTGCAATTAGAAGCTGTTGCTTGTAAAGATTGGTTAACAAACAAAGTAGATCGATCTGTAACTGGTAAAATTGCCAAACAACAAACGACTGGAGAAATTCAATTACCATTAAATAATTTAGGCGTTGTTGCAATAGATTTTAAAGGAGAAGCAGGAATTGCAACAGCTTTAGGGCATGCTCCAGTTAACGCTTTAATTAATCCGAAAAATGGAAGTAAAATGGCGATTTCCGAAGCGCTAACAAACATTGTTTGGGCTCCATTTAAAGAAGGGTTAAAATCAGTTTCATTAAGTGCAAACTGGATGTGGCCTTGTAAAAACGAAGGAGAAGATGCTCGTTTATATGAGGCTGTTGAAGCAATAAGTGATTTTGCATGTAACTTAGGAATCAATATTCCAACAGGAAAGGATTCTCTTTCTATGGTTCAGAAATATAAAGATGATGCGGTTTATGCACCAGGAACAGTAATTATCTCTGCTTCTGGAGAAGTATCTGATGTTAAAAAAGTAATTGAACCAACTTTAGTTAATGAAGAAAATACTTCGTTAATATTAGTTGATTTTGCTAAAGGGAAATTTGAATTGGGTGGTTCTTCATTTGCACAAGTGGTTAATACGTTAGGAGATGTTTCTCCAACAGTAACTGATGATGAATATTTCGCGAGAACGTTTAATGCAATTCAAAAATTAATCAATGATGGAGTTGTTCTAGCGGGGCACGATGTTTCTGCAGGAGGATTGATTACGACATTGTTGGAAATGAATTTTCCAAATGTGACTGGAGGATTAAACATTAATTTGGCGTCATTAGAAGAAAGAGACATTGTAAAAATATTGTTTAGCGAAATTGCGGCAGTTGTTATTCAAGTAAAAAATAGCGATGCTGTTGTTTCTGAATTTGGTAAAAATGGTATTCATGCTCATATTATAGGAATGCCAACAACTGAAAGAATAATTAATATTAAGCATCACGGTGCTGAGTTGAATTTTGATATTGATGAGATGAGAGATGTTTGGTACAAGACATCTTACTTATTAGATCAAAAACAATCTACAGAGAAATTAGCAACAGAACGTTTTGAAACGTATAAAAACACCATTTTAAATTATAAATTCCCTGAGAATTTTACTGGAAAACTTTCTGATTATGCAGCAGAGCATGGGAGAAAAAATAAAACAGGAGTTAAAGCAGCTATTATACGTGAGAAAGGGGTGAATGGAGATAGAGAAATGGCTTATTCTCTATTCTTGGCAGGATTTGATGTGAAAGATATTCATATGACAGATTTAATCTCTGGAAGAGAAGATCTAAGCGATGTAAATATGATTGTTTATGTTGGAGGATTCTCTAATTCGGATGTATTAGGTTCTGCTAAAGGTTGGGCTGGAGCATTCTTATATAATCCAAAAGCAAAACAAGCCCTAGATAATTTTTATGCTAGACCAGATACTTTAAGTTTAGGTGTTTGCAATGGTTGTCAGTTAATGATGGAGTTAGGTTTAATTGAGTCTAAAGGAGCAACTCAGCCAATGCATCATAACGCCTCAGGTAAGTTTGAATCAGGGTATCTAAATGTTGTTATTCCAGAAAATAATTCTGTTATGTTAAATTCATTAGCAGGAAGTAATTTAGGGATTTGGGTTGCTCATGGAGAAGGTCGTTTCTTGTTTGAAGGAGCTGAAGAAGATTATAATATTTCAATGAAATATAGTTCAAATCACTATCCAGCTAATCCAAATGCTTCAGAATTTAATACAGCAGGAATCTGTTCTAATGATGGTCGTCATTTAGCAATGATGCCGCACTTAGAAAGAATTATTTTCCCATGGCAAGCAGCACATTATCCATCAGATAAAAAACAAGATGAGGTAACTCCTTGGTTTGAAGCTTTTGTAAATGCGAAGAAGTGGGTAGAGAAACAATAGTTGTTAGTGTTTGGTTTTTAGTTGATAGAAATTAAACAAAACACGTCATTGCGGGCTTGACTCGCAACCTCATTTAATGTCATTCTCAGCTTGACTGGGAATCTAAAGAAACAGAGGGATCTTTTGAAAACTTTGAAAAAAAGTTAAAGATACCTCGGCTAAGCTCGGTGTGACATTCTCAATTGGTACATCGCCACAATCATTACACCTTTTTAGAAATAGATTTCATACCATAAGCAATAATAATCCCGCCTGTAAAAAACATGATTAAGCTATAAACAGCAGGTGCTATCGCAAAAGCGGTATTAGATAATGAAACTGTTGCAATTGCAATTGCCATTGTTCCGTTTTGAATACCAGATTCGATAGAAATAGAAACTGCTTGTCTTTGAGTTAGACGAGTAATTTTTGCCGAGAAAAAACCTAAAGTCATAGTTACTAAGTTAAGTGTTAAAGCGATTAAACCTGCTTGCTGAAAATAAGGGATAAGATTTTCTTTTTCTTTTAAAATAATACCTATAATCACCAATAACAATACTAAAGCAGATGCAACTTTAACAGGCTTTCCCATTTTGTCTGCAAAATTCGATTTGTAATGTTTAATCAACATCCCAATGGAAATAGGAATTATGATAATTACAAAAATCTGAGCTATAGTTTGAGGGATGTTTAGCTGTATCATTTCACCCGCATCTAGAAACTGAGTTAATGCAAAGTTGATTACAAATGGAATGGTAATGATGGTTAATAGGCTATTTGCTGCAGTTAATGAAACAGATAGAGCAGTATCTCCTTTAGCTAAGTGGGTAATTAGATTTGATGTGGCACCACCAGGGCAGGCTGCTAAAATCATTATTCCTATTGCGATATCTTTGTTTACATCAAAAACAGAAATAAGTGCAAAGGCGATAATTGGCAATAAAATAAGTTGATTAATTAATCCAACAATTATGGCTTTTGGCTCTTTGAAAATTCGTAAAAAGTCTTCTTTTACAAGGGATAACCCCATGCCAAGCATAATAATAATTAATGATACAGCTAAGGCGATTGTTGTTGCGTTATTCATAGTTAAACGATTTTGTTTTATCAGGCACTAAAATAATAAAGTGATGTGAACTATTAATGCTTTTTTTAGCCTCCTAAATTCAACAATTTATTGCTAAATAGTATAGTGAACTCTTCAATAAGTTTTATAATCAGAAAAACTTATTGTAAAAAAGGTAAAAAATAGTATTTTTGCACTCCTTTTGCAGGTGTGGTGGAATTGGTAGACACGCTAGACTTAGGATCTAGTGCCGCGAGGTGTGAGAGTTCGAGTCTCTCCACCTGTACAAAGAAAAGGTATAAGGGTTAACCTTGTACCTTTTTTATTAAAAACAAACTTTACAAAAAAGTAACAAATGAATATTACTAAACAAAAAGTTGACGATTTAAATGCAGTTATTAAAGTGCAATTAGATCAAGCCGATTATCAAGAAAAAGTTGATAAGGTTTTGAAAGATCATCGTAAAAATGCAAACATTCCTGGTTTTAGAAAAGGTCATGTTCCTATGGGGATGATTAAGAAGCAAGTTGGAGTGAGTGTTATGGTTGATGAAATCAATAAGGTGTTATCTGAATCTTTACATAAGTTTATTACTGATGAAGATTTAAACCTTTTAGGTAATCCTCTTCCAAAGTTGGATGATCAAGAAAAAATTGATTGGGCAAATCAAAAAGATTTTGAGTTTAATTATGAGGTTGGTATTGCACCAGAATTTAATATTGATGTTGTTTCTAAATTAAAAGTTGACTACTATAAGATTAAGGTTGCTGAAAAAGATGTAGATAAATACATTACTGATGTGGCTAAGCGTTACGGTAAAATGAGTAATCCAGATGTTGCTGGAGCTGATGATATGATTTTTGGAAAGTTTGAGGAATTAGACGGAACAGGAAATGTTAAAGAAGGTGGAATTAATCATTCTTCAGTTATCATTATTGAAGCAGTAACAGATAAAAAAGTTCAAAAGAGTTTAGTTGGTGCAAAAGCTAATGATACATTTGATATAGATCCAAAAATTGTTTCTGTAAATGTATCTGACCAAGCTGCTGCAATTGGAGTTGATGTTGCTACATTAAGTAAAATTATATCTAAGTTTAAATTTACTGTTGAGAAAATAAATAAAATTATTCCAGCAGAAATTAATCAAGAATTATTTGATAAAGTTTACGGACCAGGAGTTGTTTCAGAAGTGAAAGAATTTAGAACTATGGTCTCTGATGAATTAGGAAAAGGATTGTCTACCGATGCGGATAGAAAATTAAAAGCAGATATTCAAGATAAATTAATTGAGAAATTAAAATTAAAATTGCCTGATACTTTCTTAAAAAGATGGATAAAAGAATCTAACGAAAAGCCTATTACCGCAGAGCAGGTTGAAGAAGAATATGAAAACTATTCTAAAGGTTTACAATGGCAATTAATCGAAAATAAATTAATTCAGAGTAATGATATTAAAGTTACTCCAGAAGAAGTTGTAGAGCATACAAAAGGATTGTTAGCACAACAAATGGCAGGAATGGGATTGCCAGGAGGAACTAATGATGAAGAATTAACAGAAACTGCCAATAGAGTGCTTCAAAATGAAGAAGAGGCAAAAAATTTATACATGATGATGTATGATATGAAGTTAATGGATCTTTATAAAAGTACTTTAAAGCTAAAAGAAAAGGAAGTCACTTATGAAGACTTTATAAAAATAGCTTACGACAAAAAATAAAAATTAAAGCCTCACATTGTGGGGCTTTTTTTATGCTGATAAGTTGTTCTTAAAAATTCATAAAAACCAAAAAGAGAATAACAATATTATAGTAAATTAGTCGTCTAATTTTAGGATACAAATTAAAACAAAAGAAATATGTTCGATAAAGATGAATTCAGAAAGTATGCTACTAAGCATGCAGGTATAAGTAGTACAACTTACGATAAATATACTTCTATTTATGGGAATTATATTTCTCCAACAATTATTGAAGAAAGACAAATGAATGTAGCATCTATGGATGTGTTCTCTCGATTAATGATGGATAGAATTATTTTTCTTGGAGTAGGAATTAATGATCATGTTGCAAATATTATTCAAGCACAATTGTTGTTTTTAGAATCAGTTGATGCAAAAAAAGACATTCAGATTTATTTAAATTCTCCTGGAGGATCTGTTTATGCAGGTTTAGGGATTTATGATACCATGCAATATATTACTCCCGATGTGGCAACAATTTGTACAGGAATGGCAGCCTCGATGGGTGCTGTTTTATTGTGTGCTGGAGCTGAAGGGAAAAGAACTGCTTTAAAACATGCTAGAGTAATGATTCACCAACCAATGGGTGGAGCTCAAGGACAGGCAACGGATATGGAAATTACAGTAAAAGAAATTTTAAAGTTGAAGAAAGAACTTTACGAAATCATTTCAGATCATTCAGGGAAATCAATGAAGGAAGTTGAAAAAGATAGCGATAGAGATTACTGGATGACTGCCACAGAAGCAAAAGCCTACGGAATGATTGATGAAGTTTTAGTTAGAGAGAAAAAATAAATTAATATTAGTATATAGTTGTTGGTTTTTGGTGTTTAGAAAACACTATACACCAAACCCAATACACCAAACACGAAAATATGAGCTATATAGCACAAATTCATGCAAGACAAATTTTAGATTCAAGAGGTAACCCTACAGTTGAGGTTGATGTGGTTACTCAAAGTGGTATATTAGGAAGAGCAGCAGTTCCTTCTGGTGCTTCAACCGGAAAGTATGAGGCGGTTGAGTTGAGAGATAATGACAAGGGAATGTATATGGGTAAAGGTGTTACCAAGGCAATTCAAAACATTAACACAATACTTAATGAAGAATTGAATGGTGCTCATATTATGGATCAAACATCTATTGATAATGCAATGATTGCGTTAGATGGTACTCCCAATAAATCAAACTTAGGAGCAAATGCTATTCTTGGTGTTTCTTTAGCTGTCGCAAAAGCAGCGGCTGAAGAAACAGGTGTTCCGTTATTTAAATATATTGGAGGAGTTAATGCTAATGTTTTGCCTATTCCGATGATGAACATTTTAAATGGTGGTTCTCACGCAGATAATAAAATAGATATTCAAGAATTTATGGTGATGCCTGTTGGAGCTTCTTCTTTTAGCGAAGGGTTAAGAATGGGGGTTGAAGTTTTTCACCATTTAAAAGCAGTGTTAAAATCTAAAGGTCATTCAACTAATGTTGGTGATGAAGGTGGTTTTGCACCAAATTTAGGTTCTAATGAAGAAGCGATAGAAACTGTTTTGACTGCAATTGAAAAAGCGGGATACAAGCCTGGTGATGATATGCATATTGCTTTAGATGCAGCAAGTTCTGAGTTTTACAATGCAGAAACAAAAATGTATGAATTCGAATCTACAGGAGATAAAAAATCTTCTTCAGATATGGTTTCTTACTGGAAAGATTGGACAAATAAATACCCAATTTTATCCATTGAAGATGGATTGGATGAGGATGATTGGAGTGGTTGGTCAGAATTAACTGCTGCTGTTGGAGATAAAGTTCAGATTGTAGGTGATGATTTATTTGTAACCAATACAGAAAGATTAAAAAGAGGAATAGAAGAGAAATCGGCCAATTCAATTTTAATTAAAGTAAACCAAATTGGATCTTTAACAGAAACAATTAATGCTGTAGATATGGCAAATAGAGCTTCGTTTACATCTGTTATGAGTCATCGTTCTGGAGAAACTGAAGATAATACCATTGCTGATTTGGCAGTGGCATTAAATACTGGTCAAATTAAAACTGGTTCGGCTTCTCGTTCTGATAGAATGGCTAAATACAATCAATTATTAAGAATTGAAGAAATGCTTGGAAACTCTGCTATTTATTTAGGTAGAGACTTTAAGTTTTTGAAATAAAGCTGTCAACCTGAGCATGTTTTTCGATAAGAGAAAAAGCTTCTAAGACTAAATAATTTATAAAAATAAAAAAACCATTTGTTAACTAACGGATGGTTTTTTTTATGTCTAAAAGTTTACAAAATCTGTTAATTAATTGCCATTTAGCTTTAATCATTTGGAAAATCGTATTCTGATGATTATATTCGCAAGGCTCTGAAAATTCTCAGGGAGATTAACAAAAAAAAAGAGGTAGAAAAATGGCAGAAGTAGCAAAATTAGAATTAGACGGAAAAGTATATGAATTCCCAGTAATTGAGGGTTCTGAAAATGAAAAAGCAATTGATATTAGTAAGTTAAGAGGAATGACTGGCTATATTACAATTGATCCAGGATTTAAAAATACAGGTTCTACAAAAAGTGGAATTACGTTTTTAAATGGTGAAGAAGGAATTTTGCGTTACAGAGGTTATCCGATAGAACAATTAGCTGAAAAAGCTCAATTTTTAGAGGTAGCTTATTTGCTTATTTATGGTGATCTGCCAACTGCTACAGAATATGCTGATTTTAAAGAAAATATTACAAAGCACACATTGATTCACGAAGATATGAGAATGTTCTTTGAAGCATACCCAGCTAAAGCACATCCTATGGGGATTTTAGCTGCTTCATTAAGTACAATCTCTACTTTTTATCCAGAGTCGCAAGATCCAAACAGAGCTCAAGATGCCGTAGATTTAACAATCCATCGTTTAATGGCTAAGGTTCCAACATTGGCTGCTTGGGCATTTAAAAATGCAATGCGTCATCCAGTTGTTTATCCAAATAACAGATTAGATTATTGTGAGAATTTCCTAAACATGATGTTTTCAATGCCAACTGATGATTACAATGTTGACCCAATGATCGCAAAAGCATTAAATAAGCTTTTAATCTTGCATGCTGATCATGAGCAAAACTGTTCTACAGCAACGGTAAGAGTTGTAGGGTCTTCTCAAGCTAACTTATATACATCTATTGCAGCAGGAGTTTCTGCACTTTGGGGTCCATTACATGGTGGAGCCAATCAGGCTGTAATTGAAATGTTAGAGGCTATCAGAAATGATGGAGGAAACGTAGATAAGTGGATTAATAAAGCTAAAGATAAAGAAGATCCGTTTAGATTAATGGGGTTCGGGCATAGGGTTTATAAGAATTTTGATCCAAGAGCAACTATTATTAAAAAAGCTGCTGATGATGTATTAAATGCTTTAGGTGTTGATGATCCAGTATTAGATATTGCAAGAAAATTAGAAGAAGTTGCTTTAAATGATGAGTATTTCAAATCAAGAGGATTGTATCCAAATGTTGATTTTTACTCAGGAATTATTTACAGAGCTTTAGGAATTCCTACAGAAATGTTTACTGTAATGTTTGCTTTAGGAAGATTGCCAGGTTGGATTGCTCAATGGAAAGAAATGGTTGAAGACGGTGCTCCAATTGGAAGGCCAAGACAAGTTTATACAGGTGCAACAGATAGAGATTTTGTTGATATCGCAAATAGATAAATTATTTTATTTTTTAATAATAAAAGCTGTTCCAACGAACAGCTTTTTTTTGCCGTTTATGTAAATAATTTTCTCTTTCATTTTATAAAAAATTATATTTGAGCAATGGATTTATTGCAAGTAAAAAGAGTTTATAAAAGTTATGCTGATCATCAGGCTTTGCATAATATTTCTTTGCATATTAAAAAGCAAAGTATTTTTGGATTGCTTGGTCCTAATGGAGCAGGAAAAACTACTCTAATTCGTATTATCAATCAAATTACTGGACCCGATAAAGGAGAAGTTTTTTTTGAGAAAGAAAAATTAGCACCAAAACACATTTCACAAATTGGTTATTTACCAGAAGAAAGAGGTTTGTATAAAAAGATGAAAGTGGGTGAGCAAGCATTGTATTTGGCTCAGCTAAAAGGAATGGATAGAGGTGAAGCAAAATACAAACTAAATCAATGGTTCGAGAAGTTCGAAATTAACGAATGGTGGGATAAAAAAGTGGAAGAGTTGTCTAAAGGTATGGCTCAAAAAGTTCAATTTATTACCACTGTTTTACACGAACCTAAACTGTTAATATTAGATGAGCCTTTTTCTGGATTTGATCCAATTAATACGAATTTGATTAAAAAAGAAATTTTAGAGCTGAGAGAAAAAGGCTCAACCATTATTTTTTCTACACATAATATGGAATCGGTAGAAGAAATTTGTGATGACATTGCCCTGATTAATAAATCTAAAAAAATATTAGAAGGTAAAGTTGTTGATATTAAAGAAGCTTATAAATCTAATGTGTTTGAAATTGTGTTTGTTGGAAATATGATTGCTTTTTCTACTGCATTATGGACAGCCTTTGAGATTTTAGATAAAAAGCAAGTTGACAATAGGATTCATGTGAAAATTAGAGCTAGTAAATCGAGCGATGTAAATGAATTGCTTCAGTTAATTGTTACTAAAGTTCAAGTAATTTCTGTTCATGAAATTGCTCCAAGTATGAATGATATTTTTATTCAGAAAGTTCAAGAAGTAATGCCAGAGACAATGGAAGAGGAGGTTGTAGGTGAATAAAATTAAATTAATAATAATAAGAGAGTATTTAACGAGAGTTAAAAAGAAGTCGTTTATTATCATGACTTTGATAGGGCCATTGTTAATGGCAGGTTTAATGATTATTCCGGGTTGGTTAATGATGAGGGATAAAGATATGCAACGAATTGAGGTGGTTGATGAAACTGAACTTTTTATCAATCAATTTGAAAATACAACAGAATTACAATTTAAGCATGAATTTAGAAGTATAGAACAAGCCAAAGCAAATTTATACAATGATGTTTATACTTCAATCCTTCACATCAAGAGTGTGGAAAAGAATTCTGAAGTGACCATGTATTACAAAAAACAGCCTGGTATGATGACCATTGCTAAAATTGAAAAAACTGTAGAGAGTGTAATTCGAAGCAATGAAATTCAGCGTAGATTTAAAATAAACAAAGAGGAGTTGTTAGAAATACAGCCGAATATAACTGTTAAGCCAATATCAGTTGATGCTGATGGTGCAGAAGAATCTAAAAATGTAGGAGCAAGTACTGGAATTGGATTTTTTGGAGCTATTCTAATTTATTTTTTCATCTTTATGTATGGTGTTCAAATTATGAGAGGAGTTATTGAGGAAAAGACCAGTAGAATAGTAGAAATTATTATTTCATCGGTAAAACCGTTTCAATTAATGATGGGTAAAATTGTTGGAATAGCTCTGGTAGGTTTAACACAGTTTCTGTTGTGGTCTATACTAACTGGAGTAATATATGTGGTTGTAATGAGTGTTTTAGGGATTGATCCATCAACAGTTTCACAAGCTAATGAAATGATGGAGGGTGTAGATGTTCCGGGTATGTCTGATAATGTGCTTGTTTCTTCCATTAATGAAATTAAGTCTTTACCATTGTTGCAAATATTTATCTCATTTATATTTTATTTTTTAGGGGGTTACTTATTGTATGGGGCATTATTAGCAGCAGTTGGCTCTGCAGTAGATAGTGAGGCTGATACACAGCAGTTTATGTTGCCGATAACTATGCCGTTAATATTTTCATTTGTAGTTGCTCAAACGGTAATGGAAAATCCAGATGGAACGATGGCTTTTTGGCTTTCTATAATTCCGTTTACTTCTCCAGTTATTATGATGGTAAGAATACCTTTTGGAGGTGTAGAAACATGGGAGCTATTACTTTCAATGTTTTTATTGATTTTAGGATTTCTAGGAACCACTTGGGTAGCAGCAAAAATATACCGCACAGGAATATTAATGTATGGTAAAAAAGTAACCTATAAAGAGCTGTGGAAATGGCTTTTTTATAAAGGATAAATTGTGGCTTGTTGTTTGTTGTCGTTTGCTTGTAAATTGGCTAGACACTAACAATCAAAAACTAACAACTAAAATATGGCTAGTATATTAATTATAGATGACGAAAGACCAATAAGGAATACTCTAAAAGAAATTTTAGAGTACGAAAAATTTAAGGTAGATGAAGCAGAGGATGGTCAGGCTGGTTTAGAGAAAATTAAAGCAGGTAAATATGATTTAATCATGTGTGATATTAAGATGCCAAAAATGGATGGTATTGAGGTGTTAGAAGCAGCAGTTAATCAAGGGATAGATACGCCAATTGTAATGATTTCTGGCCATGGAACCATAGAAACAGCTGTAGAAGCATTAAAGAAAGGTGCTTACGATTTTATTTCTAAACCATTGGATTTAAATCGCTTATTGGTTACGGTTCGTAATGCGATAGATAGAAAAGAGTTGGTTCAAGAAACCAAAAAATTAAGAAGAAAAGTAAGTGCAGGAAAAGGACAGACTGAAATCGTTGGAGAATCAGAAGGGATTCTTCATGTAAAAGAAATGATTGATAAAGTTGCTCCGAGCGATGCTAGAGTATTAATTACTGGAGCTAATGGCACTGGTAAAGAATTAGTTGCTCGTAGTTTGCATGAGAAATCAGATAGAAATAAACAGCCTTTTGTTGAGGTTAACTGTGCGGCAATTCCATCAGAATTGATAGAGAGTGAATTGTTTGGTCATGAAAAAGGGGCTTTTACATCTGCTATAAAGCAACGTAAAGGTTGTTTTGAACAGGCCGAAGGTGGAACTCTTTTTATGGATGAGATTGGAGATATGAGTCTTTCTGCCCAAGCTAAAGTGTTAAGAGCTTTGCAAGAGAGTAGAATAACCCGTGTAGGAGGAGAAAAGGAGATTAAAGTTAATGTTAGAATATTAGCAGCAACAAATAAAGACTTGGTAAAAGAAATTGCAGCAGGTAATTTTAGAGAGGATTTATACCATCGTTTAAGTGTTATTTTGGTTCACGTTCCGTCTTTAAATGATCGAAAAAATGATATTCCTATTTTGGCAGAATACTTTTTAAATCAACTTTCTCAAGATCATGGTAGAGATATTGAGTTTGATGCTAAAGCTTTGGAAGAACTCAAAAATGTGGACTGGACAGGTAACATTCGTGAGCTAAGAAACATCGTAGAGCGTCTAATTATCCTGTGCGATAAAACAATTACTGCTGCAGATATTAAAATGTATGCTAACCCTAAGGGATAGGTCTTAAACTTACTTCTGTTGTTTCTAGTAATATTTTTTCTTGTTCCAATATGATTTTTTCTTGTTTTTTGAGCATTTGTTCTGTGTATTTTGGGGCAAAGTCAAAATCTTGTAACTTTTCATTATATTCTATTCGGGTTATCGGAAAATCTAGGTCACTATAGTCAATTCCGTCAATATTTTGTAACATTATTACTTCTAAGTTGAAGGGTTTAATGTTAATTGTTTTAGAGTTGGTTCTTGTGTCAAATAAAAACCTCTTAGTTATAAAGTTTTCTTTTTCAAATTCTAGAACTGTATAAGAGTTTTCGGGGATGATAATTTCAAATTTCCCTTTTTTATTAGTGCTATAAGTATATAGTTTTTTATTGTATTCATAAATATGAATTTTAACTTTGTTTAAACGACTTTTTTCAAAATGTTCAGTGGTGCTAGTAATTCCTTTTATTATGATTTTACTTTCTTCGCTCAAAGAATTTGATTGAGCAGATAAAATGATGCTTGTTAATAGGAATAGGCTTGTGATTGGTTTTTTCATCTTGTTGTTTTTTTTTGGTTTTAGTTATGTACTAAATTAGAGTCGCACATAGGGTGTCGCAAGAGTTGAATTACCGTTTTTGATTTGGGTGAATTAACTTAGTTAGGAGGGAGATAAGGGTGGTGAAAGAGTAGAAATAATCTTTTTAAATGAGTATTATTGATGATGTTGGATGAGGTAGAATAATACCGATTTGTAATCAAAATGCCCGATAATTTCGTTATTCTCATTCTCTGGCTTTGATTATCTATCGGCATTATAGAAAAACCATTGTTGGGTGTTTTGAAATTAAATTGGTATAACTTATAGTTCTACTTTAACGCAATAAATTAAGCTGTCCAGTCCGTTCGTGTATTTTAAAATCAATTGTTTTTAGTTTAATTCTCCAAGTGTAAACTTCTGTTGGTGATGGTTGACCTTTGAAAGTTCCATCCCATTTACTTGTAACATTACGTGATTGAAATAAAAGCTCTCCCCACCTGTCATATATAGAGAAGGTGTACCCTTCAGCATCAAGCCCTCTTAATACTGGAAAGAAGTAATCGTTTAATCCATCACCATTAGGTGTAAAAGTATTAGGGACAATGAATAAAAAATCAGGTTTAATCCAAATTTCTTGAGAGGAGCTATCTTTACAGTTGAATTCATTTATTACAAATTGTTCAAACAGATAATGACCAGACTCCATGTAAGAGTAGTCAACCTGTCGATCTGTATATACGTTGCCATCTCCAAAGTGAAATTCTTGAAAAAACACTCCAGATTGATCTTCAGCTGTGATAACATGGTTTAAGAAATATGTCTCAACAGGGTTGATAATAAATTTAGATTCAGGCTTAGGATTTACAGTAATTAAGTTGTTTAATAACAGAGTGTTGGTGTCTATACATCCAGAGTTAGTTATTATAGTTAATGAAACATCAAAAATTCCTGGATTTAAATAAGTGTGTGTTGGATTTGATGATGAGGAAGTGTTTCCATCACCAAAATCCCAATGATAAGAAAGAGGGCTCCAAGAAAAAGAATCGTCTTCAAACGATGTTGAAAAGGGCTGGCATCCAGCTTTAGCTAATAAAGTGAAATTTGCTTTTGGTAGGGGAAAAACAAATAAAGTGTCATGATATGAACTTGAACAACCATAGTTTTGAATGGTTAAACTTACGGCATGAGAACCAGTATCTGAAAATGAAACTTGTGTCTGTGCCCCTGTAGATGTTGTAGGGACTCCTGATGGTCCGTAATTCCAATTTATAATAGCTGTTGAATTAAAATTTCCTAAAGCATTCAATGTAAAACTATTGTTAGGGAAGCATTGTGTTGCTTGAGGAGTAAATGTGCCAACCAGCGCTGGATAAACATTGTAAATATTAAGTGTAGTATCATAACAAACACCTTGTTGGCTTGCAATGAGGGATACGTTATAAATCCCGCTATCAGCATAATTGTGAGTTGGAGCGATTAAATTATTGATAGTAGATCCATCATCGAAATCCCAAAAATAGTGAGTAGCGTTATTGCTGTTATTGTTGAAAGAGACATTAAGTCCATCACAAAAAATAGTTTGAGGAGAAAAAATTGCTGTTGGATTATCTAAAATAGTAATAGTATCAATATAGTTTTTATTACAACCATGGTTTTTAATGGTTAGTTCAATGGGGTATGAGCCTAGAGAGGCAAACGAGACATTAACAGTATCTCCCGTAGTTGTATTTGAAGTAGCGGAACTTCCAAAAACCCAAGAGATACTATCTGTAGGGTTGCTACCGATAGCACTTAGTTCAAACACATTATTTAATAAACATTGATCATCTGGAGAATTAAAAAAAGGTGTGATGTCTTCATGAATCGTGTATTCATGAAAAATAGTATCAGCACAAAAATAACCAGGATTAGCAATTAGCATGATGTTGAATGTGCCAGTATCTGAAAAAGTGTGGATAGGACTCCATAATAATGAGGTGTCAGCATTGATAGAGAGTTCTCCAAAATCCCAAAAGGAAAGAGAAGTGTTGAGGCTAGAGTTTTGAAACTGGACAGTTGTGCCAGTGCAAAAATCAGTTTGCACAGGAAAATCAGCAACTGTATTTACTTGACAACTCATAACAACAAGTAAAAAATCTCGGTTAATTTCATTGAGGTAAACACCGTTTCTATATTCTTTTACTTTAATACCAAACGTGTAAAAACCAGCAGAAGTAGGTGTTCCTGAAAGTAAACCTGTCTGGGGATCTATTGTGAATTGAGGGTTTGCATCTATTTGATAATTGGTAGAGTACCCTGTATTCCAGGTTATATTTGAATAAGGGGGAGGGCTTGTTGGTGAAGGAGCTGGATTGTTGATGCTACCTCCGTTAAGAACATCGGCAAATTCATAGAGTAATGAATCTCCATCAGGATCATTTGCACTTAAATCATAATCAAATTGATAACCCATACACATTATGGTAGGGGGAGTATTGTTAAATTTTGGACTGTTGTTACAGCTGGCTAAACTAGGGTCGGGAATATGAACCTTATAAGTTGATCCCATGGTTGATGGAGAAACAATGTTGATGGCATTGCTATTTCTGCAGCAGCGTTGATACACAACCTCAAGCCCGCCAGCTGATGGTGCTATAGTTGTGGTAAAAGTGTATTCGGCTCTTTGTATACAAACATTAGGGGGGGATATTAAACAAGGGTTATTAATGATTATTGGAACATTACTGGTGCTCGTTTGTGGAACCATTTCTGTGCTGATAAGTTGTCCTCCTGCATTAAAAATAGAAATGGGAGCATTTATATCAAATGGGGTAGCAGCTGAGCAGTCTCGATATACTGTGAGGGTGATTCTGTAAAAATTATTACTCAAACATTCGTAAAACATCGAACCCCCCACTAAGTGAGATGCATTTGCTGCGGGTTTTGCCATAAAAAAAATGACAAAAAGAAACAAAAACCTAGTAATATAGTTAACATACTTTTGCATAAAGGATAAAGTGTTAGTGGCCATAAAGATAGGAGATAGTTAAGTCACTTTTTTCTATATGCAGACACCTTTTGTTAAAGGTGTTAATTCATGTTTTAAAGGTGATAATTCTTATTTTAACGGTTAAAATTCTTGTCTTTTTAGAGTAGCTATTTTAATTTAACGCGATTTTTTGAAGTGCTTCTTAGATTTTCAATTCTAACCACTCGACTAAATTAAAATTAACAGTTGCATTTCGTTCAAAAGGGTCTTGTTTAAATTCTGATAATTTTTTTCGATAATCATTCCACAGGTTTCCTTTTATCTTTTTGTTACTCGTTAAACAAAGTTTGTTTAAAAGATTTATTGTGGTTTCTTCAAATAAGAAAAAACGTTTTTTTTGTTTGAGGTATCGTTCTAATGATCGAATTCCGTTTTCAACAACATCTGTATTTTCAAGTTCTAAATGTAAGATTAAAAACAAGAAACGAATTAAGATATAAGCGTCTTGCTGGCTTTCTGAGTGGGGTGAATTAAGAAATGTATTTATTAGATAAAGTGCTTTTTTGTTCTGCCCGAGCATCATTTGTGATTTAACCCTACCAAATAACATTAGGTTACGTTCGGTTGCTAATATATTTTCAATTTCAAATTTTATCTCCAATTGATCTAGTTGATGGTTTTCTGTTGAAAATTCAATAGCATGTTGGTAATCTCCTTTTTCTACCATTTGAGAAAACTTTAGAACATAACACCAATAGTTGATTTGGTTGTTTAAGCGTTGTGTTTTTCCAACGCAATTTTTTAGGTCAGCATAACTTTTTCTAAAAGAATCTGAAGATCTTGTTTTTATAGATAGTAGTGAAATATTTGCAAGTGTTCTAGCTTGTTCAAACTGAAATTCTGAATTAATATGAGGATGTTCGGTAAAAGATTGGTCCTGTTTCTTAAACCATTTAAGACTTTCTGTGAAATCTCCAGATAAATAGTGATAAAGTCCTTTTGTGTAATAAAATTGAATTTTTGAATGAAAGGATCCGATCTGTTCAGTATTTATTTTAAATATTTGTGTAGTAGATTTTTTTAGATTTTCTAGTTCTTCTTTATTACGTATAAATTCACGCTCACTATTTGCTTTTACGAAATGGATATAGGCATTTTCGATTATCAATTCCTTGTCTAATAATTGAACTAACTCTGGAATTTCAAGACGCATGTTTTTTATGTGTTTATCTAGTGTGTCAGCATTTGTTGTTGCTACATATAATTCTGTTTCAGCTTGTTTTATTCGTATTAACTCTGTAAATAATTCAAAATCTTCTGCTATCTGTTTCGCCTTTTTTAGCTTTTTCTCAGCATGTTTAAATATTGATTTGTTTAGCAGAATTCTAAATTCAGCTAAGAGTTCATCTAGAATTGAATGAGCATTTTTTCCCTGATGAAATGATTTTAGACTATCCATCAATTTATATTGAAGCAACATTTTTTTTTGAGCAAAATGTGTCCCGCCAAAAGAAGATTTAAGTTTTGTTTCGTTGTATTTCGATTGTTGAGCGATTAAATCAAAAAGTTTTAAAAGTGGTCGATTTTCTTTTTTGTAGATACGAGATGCATAAATTTTAAAGTAACGCTTCTCGCTTTGACTCATGGATTGTATTAATTCATATAACATATTGCTAATATAAAACATTATAATTAAACATCATAAAATACTGATAATAAGATGTGTAAGATTATAATAGTTATATATAAAACATTATAAAAGTTGCATTCTTGTTTTTTTTGGATAGATACGTCAAGTATTTTTGGAGTCAAATTATGAAAGAATATATTGAAATACATAGAGAGCGGTTTCTTGAAGAACTTAAGGATTTTTTGAGGATACCGTCTGTTAGTGCCAATCCAGCTTATTCGGATGATATTTATAAAGCATCTAAATTCTTAATTAGTGCTATGGAAGAAATGGGAATCCAAGCTGAAGAATTTTCTGCTGGAGGTCATCCTATAGTTTATGGAAATATCCATGTAAACGATGAGCTTCCAACGGTTTTGATTTATGGTCATTATGATGTGCAGCCAGCTGATCCAATTGAATTGTGGGATACACCTCCTTTTGAACCTACAATTAGAGATGGTAAAATTTATGCAAGAGGAGCTTGCGATGATAAAGCACAGGTCTACTTAGTTTTAAAAGCTCTTGAAACAATGTTGGCTGATAATTCTCTGGAATGTAACATTAAATTGATGTTTGAGGGCGAAGAGGAAGTCGGGTCTTGCACATTGGAGTCATTCATTTGTTCTCATAAATCCATGTTATCTGCAGATGCCTTTTTGATTTGCGATACATTTATGGAGAGTGAAAATCAACCTGCTATGATTAATAGTTTGAGAGGCATATGCTATGCTGAAATTACTGTATCTGGAGCTCCAGAAGATCTGCATTCAGGAATGTTAGGAGGAGTAATTATTAATCCACTTACTGTTCTTTGTTCGATGCTAGGTAAACTAAAAAGTGAAGATCATCAAATTTTAATCCCTGGATTTTATGATGGAATTTCTAATGTTGAAGATGATGATTTAGATTTTGTTGTGGATGCTGATTTAGCTTCTTTCCAAGCAGGTGAATCTGGTTTTAGCGCCTATAAACGAATGACTATCCGTCCAACACTCGATGTTCATGGTGTTTCGGGAGGTTATTCAGGAGAAGGTCCTAAAACAGTAATTCCTTCAAAAGTATCTGCAAAAGTTTCAATGCGTTTAGTTGAAGGACAGGATGAGAAAATTGTTTTTTCTCAGTTAGAAAATTATATCAATTTACTTGCCCCAAAAGAAGTAGCTGTTCAATTGAAAAAAATGGCAGGAAGCAATGCAGTTCAAACTAAAATTGATTCCATCGCATGTCAGTCTGCTGACTATGCACTAGAAACCGTTTTTGGAAACAAGCCTGTTTATCAGAAAATAGGAGGAACTATACCTGTGGTTTCTATGGTAAAACAACATTTAAATTTAGATCCTATACTTATGGGCTTTGGTCTTGATAGTGATAATATCCATGGACCTAATGAGCATTTCCATATTTCTAATTTCTTTCGGGGAATTGAAACAGTATCACTATTTATTAAAACTTACGGACAAAATAAAAAGAAAGATATACAAGCTAATCATTTAACATATAACTTAAATACACAATTATGAAAACGATACAATTTACACTAAAACCAATGATGTTTGCATTGTTGCTAACATTAACATTTTCTGGGCAGGCACAAACACCACCAGTAAGCATTTCTAATTCACTTCAAAATATTTTAGATAATTCATTACCGAGTACTTTTGCTCAATCTGGTGCAGTAATGCGAGTTATTGTTCCTGGAGTTTGGGATTGGTCAGGAGCTAGTGGAAATGCGATTGCAGGAATAACCTCAGGTCAGCCACTATCTATGGCTACTTATGATATGCAATTTAGAGTTGGTAGTATTACAAAAATGATGGTAGCAACATGCATTATGAAGCTTGAACAAGATGGTTTACTTTCTATTGATGACACGATTGGTGTTTATCTTCGTGCAACTTTAATTAATGATACTTTAATTCCTAGTGCTCCAATTACTATACGTCATTTGTTAAACCATACAAGTGGAGTTGCCAATTCAGCAGATAATAATGCATGTCAAACCGATGTTTTAACAAACCCTTTAGGAAGTCATACGTTAGAAGATGCTGTCTACTGTGGAGGAATTCAAGGAGAATTTTTTACTCCAGGCTTAATGTGGGGTTATTCTAATACGAACTATTCACTTTTGGCTATGATTATTGAGGAAGTAACAGGTCAAAGTTATGCGTCTTTTCTTACTCAAACCATTATAACTCCGTTGGGCTTAGCCAATACAATTGCTCATCCGGCTAATCAAATAGTGAGTCCTCATATGGGTTGTTATTGGAATATTGGATCATGGATAGATCTTACTATTATCAATTCTACAACCTATACAGGATGGGCAGATATTACTTCAACTACAGAAGATTTGATTGAGTTTTATTCTCAATTATTAGATGAAAATATTATTAATGCAACCCAGTTGGCACGAATGAAAACCATAGATGCAGCTTCTTTTGATTATGGTATGGGTTTAGATTTTTATGAATTACTTAATACAGATTATTATGGTCATTATGGAGAAGTTGCCAATACTAGCGGATTATTTTTTGTTGATATGAATTCTCAAGTAGCACCTAATGGATATTATATATCGTATAATTTTAATGTGCAAGGAGCAAATACCCCAATATCAATTGATGAACCAGTAATAGCATTATTAAGTCAAGCCTTAAGTGTAAACGAGGAAATGGTTAGCAGTTTTAATCTTTTTCCAAACCCCACTAAGAATAGTTGTACAATTTCTTTGGATAAAACAGAAGAGGATCAGTTTTTAGAAGTTTATGATTTTAAAGGTAGTAAAGTTCATGTACAGTCAATCCCTAAAAATACATCAAGTATTACATTAGATGTTAGTGATTATGAAAGAGGTATGTATTTCTTGCGCTTACAAGGAATGAAAGTTCAACGTTTAATTGTTGACTAGAATGAGGTTAAGTGGTGAGTTGAAAATACTCCTTGGAGCATCATTATTTGCCTTCATACCTGTTGGCGTAAAAATGGATCCAGCATCAAGTTTATGTTCGTTAATTTTTGGACGTTTGCTAGTGGCTAGTATTGTTTTGTACCTCCTAAATAGGAGGTGCAAAACTTTTTTTAAATTAGGTAGAGCTGAGTTTTTTCATCTTGTTGTGTGGGCGGGATTAATGTTGTTTGCTATGTTGTTTTACTTTTATGCAATTACTGAAATTGGAGTAGCTGTTTCATCCGCTTTACTTGGTATTCAGCCCTTGGTATTAGTGTTAATGTCAGCTTTTTTTATTGGCGAAAAAATTTCCTTTCAAGCTTGGGCTGCTTGCATACTTACACTTTTAGGAATAGTTAGTATTCTAGATTTGAACTTTTTTACTCAGGGTTCATTTGGTTTAGGTCAGTTTGCAGCACTATTTTCTGCTGTTTTATTAGGATTTGTGTTTGTTTATCAAAAAAAATATTTAAGTGGTATCGGAACTCAAAAAGCAGTTTTTTATCAAAGTGCATTTCAATTACCTATCCTTCTTCCATTAACTTTTATTTATCCTCCAATTTTTTCAGTTGATTATGTTTCTTCCATAATTGTTCTTGGAATTTTATGTACAGTTGTTTCTTATGGTTTGATATATTCTGGAGTAAAAAATGTTGCTGTACAAAAAATAGGAATACTACAAAGTGTTGAGTATGTTATTCCTGTTTTTATTGGTTTGTTTTTTTATAACGAAATTTTAAGTTGGAAAGCAATTGTAGGAACAGTATTAATATTGGCTGCGTGTATTTGTGTTAAGGTAAGAGTTAAGAAAATAAGTCTAAATAGTTAGATTAGGCTGATTATGAGGGGGTTAATCTTGTTTTTCGTTTAGCGAGCTGGTTATGAGTAGTTTGGGATTTGAAAGTATAAACCCTAATATTCCTGTTGTCATTATTTCATTTTTATATTGCACCTAATCTACTTATTGGTCGTGTTTTAATAAAGCATTAAAGTTTTAGTTTAGTAAGCTTGTGCCTATTTGCTATATACACTGTTGGTGTTAGTTTTTAATCGTTTATTGAACCAAGTTATTACTAAATCGTTTAATTCCGTTTTTTTATTAGAAAAGAAATGGTCAGTTTCAAACTTCCTTAATTCAAAGTCGTAATCAAGCTCTTTTAATTTGTTCGCAATTTTATCCGCCTGTTCTGGGTTTACTCTTTTGTCATTTGTTCCGCACAAAATTAGCAAGCTACTATTCTGATCTAATTCGTTAGCCCAATAAATTGCTGAACGTTTTTTTAATTCCGATTCTTTGTTTTTCCAATAATTAGGTATGCATTCCGCAAATACATTGGTCTCCATTATGGGCCTAAATTTTACGGTGTTAAATAAATCAGATGCCCCATTTCCAATAATTGCAGTTTTTATTTTGTCCGATTTCTGAAGAGCTAAATATGTCATCATGCCACCTCTCGACCATCCAAACATTCCTATTCGATTTGGGTCTGCTTTCTTAATACCTTTTACAGTTTCAGTTAGGTGTAGAACATCATTTATTTCTGCACCACCAAATTCATCTTTTTCTCGATAGTTACTTCCAATTATGACATAACCTTGTTCGGCCAATTTGGAAGTTAACATTATCATTGTAGCAATTGTTAATTGGCCAAAATCTCTATTTCCACCACGATTAAAAATCACAACTGGATACTTTCCCTCTTTTTTTGGTTCAACTAATATGCCTTTTACTATAAGGTTATCACTTTGGTAGGTTATAAAGTGAAAATCTAGTTTGTTTAAATGTTTAAAATTCGTTTTTAAAGTATCGTTTTTAGAAACTTTATTCCAAATAGGAGTTTGGCTAATATTGACTAATTTTTTAGATAGAAGTTCCCCGTTTTGAGCAAACCCAAAAACTGTAAAAAAAAGAGAAAATATTAAAAGTGTGGTTTTTATCATTTGTTGTTTTAATTACCGTTATTCTACTTATTGGTCGTGTATTAATAAAGCATTAAAGTTTTAGTTTAGTAAGCCTGTACCTATTTGCTAGATATAGTGTTGCCTACAGCACTTTTGTTTTTTATAAACCACATATCATTAATTCTATTCAAACTTACCGAAATACCTATTATTTCACCGTTTATATCCCTTTTATATTTTGAAAACGCCATTCCCGACCAGCTTGTAACATCTTTTTTTAATAGTTCGATATAGAACTCTCCGTGCCTATAGTGATACCCAATTAGATTGCCATTTATTAGTGAAATGAGATAGGTCGTTTCAAGTTCAGGACTATAAAATGATCCAACATATTCTTGCAATTGTTTTTTTGTTGCAGGAGTGCTGTCGTATTTAATAAATATAGCTGGAAGATTATTTCCATCTTTAACAATCATTTTTTTTTGATTATCATCATTAAACTTCACAGTAATAATATCGCCTTTTATTTCTCCCATTTGAAATTTATGTTCGTCAATTGGTATTAAAGGTGATTTGCTACCATTGGTTCTTTGATACCAAAGTGTATCGTTTTTGAAGTAAATTTTTCGAGCGTAATTGTCTTTATCATTCCAATAATCCCCAGAATATTTTTTTACAAGGTCTAATATTAGTGCAATCGGTTTTAATGTCTTTTGTTTACTTGCTTTTGGTTTATGTTGTTTGTTTTTTAAGAATAACTGAGTTAATCTTATGTTTTGATGGTTTACTTGTTGTGAAGTTAAATTAGTAAGGAGTACGATTGTTAATTCCTCTTCGGGGTAGCATGTGGCAAACGATAAGTAGCCTGGCACACCTCCAGTATGTTGTACTCTTTTATTACCAAAAAATTCATCAACAAATACCCCATAGGCATAATTGTTAGCAGTTCCGTTAATTAAGGTATCGGTAGTTTTTAGTAAACTAAATGCTTTTGCCCATTGTTGAGATGGCTTATAAAAGTTTTGCATCCATACTGTTAAGTCTTGTACAGAACTATATATGTTTGAAGCTCCAATGTCTAGGCTGCTATTTTCGCCAACAATATATTGTTGCTCACCCACCATCATATAAGGAGTTGCAATATTTGCATTTGAATTACTATTAGATTCATCAACAAATGTGCTTGTCATATTTAATGGAATAAAAATATTCTCTTTCATCCATTCATTAAAATTTTGTTGTGTAACGGTTTCTATTATTTTGGCTAATAATATATATCCAGAATTAGAATACATGAACTCACTACCAGGTTCAAAATTTAAATGGGTTTGTTTACATAAATAACGATAGTCATCATCTGTGGTAATGGCATCACCATCTCTCCATCCAGCTAGTCCAAATAATTCAGGAGTGCTTCGAATTCCGCTTGTATGATGCAGTAAATGACGAATGCTAACTTGATGGTTAAACCCTTTTAATTCAGGTAAATATTTACAAATGTCATCATCAATTGAAAGTTTGTTGTCTAAGTGTAGAAGTACAATTCCCATTGCTGTGAATTGTTTTGAAACAGAACCGATATTGAATATAGTTTCGGTTTTGTTCTGGATGTTGTATTTGATGTTTGCCAAACCATAAGCTTTTGAAAAAATAAGTTGATCTTTCTTCATTATTGAAACAACTCCCCCAGGATGGTTGGGTTGATTCCATTCATTAAAAATTAGGTTAATTTTATCATTAAGGTTTTGAGCTGATGCATATAAACTAAAGATTGAAGCAAATAGGATTAAGATATTTTTTTTCATTTCATTATTTTTAATTGATTAATAGTTCAACAAAAATCAATGAAAAGTAATGGTGTTCAAAAGTTAATATGCAAGGAGGTAATTGTTGTCTGTAAAAAGTGATTTATTATCTGTAAACCTTATTTTATCAGCTTAAAAAAATGTTCTTTATAAGTATCCGAAATAGGAATTAATTTATCAGTAATCTTTATTCTACTTCGTTCTATAGATTCTATTTTGTCTATAGCTACCATATAAGATTTATGAACCCTACAAACAATACTTGATGGGATAAGTTGTTCTAACTCTCCAAAGTTTTGTAAAGTCATAATCTTGTTAAATCGTGTATGAATTCTTCGATAATCACTCATGCCTTCAATGTAAATAATATCACTTAAATTGACCTTTTCTAACCGATTTTCAGTTTTAATGAAAATGAAATCTTTCGTTATATCAGGCGTGGTTTTTCTTATAATTTCATGCACTTTGTTTACCGCAGTCAAAAACCTATCGAAGGTAAATGGTTTCAGTAAATAGTCGGTAACATTAAGTTCATAACCTTTTAGTGCATATTCTTGGTAAGCGGTTGTGATAATAACTTGACTATCTATTTTTGAACTTTGCAGTAATTCAATACCAGAAAGTTCATCCATATTAATATCTAAAAAAAGTATATCTACAACATTTGATTTTAGATAGGCAAGACCATCAAGAGCGTTATCAAAAACAGCACATAGTTTTAGAAAAGGTATTTTCTCAACAAAACCTTTAGTTCTTTCAAGAGCTAAAGGTTCGTCTTCTATTATGATGCAGTTATACTTATTCATTGTTTATGATCAAAGATACGCTATAAAGACCATTTTTATTAAATACTTCTAATTTATGCTTGTCTTTATAGATTAGGTTTAAACGTTTCTGAATCAATCTATTACCTAATCCGTTAGTCTCTTGTTGTTTTATTTCATTTGCATTGAATTTGTTTTCGCATTTCATTTTTATGTTATCTTTCTCAATAGAAATGTTCACGTTAATGGCATTATCTTCTTTTTTATTTGAAGTATGTTTAAAAGCATTTTCAATAAAGGGGATAAAAACCATTGGAGCAATTTTTTTACCCTCTGGATTACCATTTACCGAGAAGTTTACATAGTTTGAATTGGAAGTACGTATTTTTTGTAATTCAATATACTTTTTAATGTATTCTAGCTCTTTTGTAAGTGAGATACTATCCGTTTTGTTGTCAAATAACATAAAGCGCATGATGTCAGATAGTTTATTTAAATAGTTTGAAGCTTCTTCAGGAGATTTTAGAATCAAAACATCAATATTGTTTATCGTGTTAAATAAAAAGTGTGGGTCTAATTTAGATTTAATTAAGGCTAACTCCATTTCATGATTCTTTTGAGACAACTCTTCTTTTATTTTTAATTCTTCATACCAACTAATAAATCCTTTTAAAATAAGACCGACTATTCCACATATAAGAGCTATAAAATACATGAAAATAAGTTCGCCAAAAAAGGAGTTATATTGGTCTTGAAACATAAAATTAGCTCCAAACATTATGGATAAAATAATGCTTCCGATTAAGGCAGAGCCAATTGAAATACCTATTCCATAGATAACGCACAGAAGCACCTTTTTGTACTTTAGATACTTAGGAAGCAAGAATAGGTAAAATAAATAAAACGAAATTATAGAGGGAATTATCGCAAACCCTAAAATAAGTTTAATAACATACGTTAAAGGAGGTATTGCTGTTTGTCCTTGAGATGTTGCTGCTAGTATTATTAGTAAGAGGAGAGAATAACATCCCCAAAAACCTACGTGTAATGTAATAATTAATGATTTTTTCATAGTTTAAATTTTTTTATTGATTAATTTAAATCAAAAGTCATTGATTAAGGGATACTTAGAAAAAGTATTATGTAAACGGGAGGTATTCATCTGTGATTAATGAATTTTAATCTGTAACATTTTTTCATTGTAGGCAATCTACTTATTGGTCGCGTTTCACTTCGACTTACATTTTGTAAAACGAAGTTAGCTTTTTTTAAAGAGAAAGTAAAGAGCTATTACTTAAGGTGTATCCTTTTTAATTTTTTGTATTACAAGTGTATCAACCAAATCTTTAATTGTAATGCGTGTAATATTATTGGTAGTGTTAGTTAGTATGATAGGAAGCGTTTTTGCTCAAAAAACGAAAACTTACAATCAGCTTATTGCTGATGTCAAATTAGAAAGAGGGATGTTAAGTTCTTCCTATCTAGGTGGTGATTCAGCAAAACAACACAAGTCAGTCTTTGCAGCTAAAGATTATATTTACACGCAGCTGATAGAGAATATTTTTCCGAGTTGGTACGGAACCGAATGGGCTTATGAAGGTTACTCTAATGTACCTAAAAAAGGATTAATTGCTTGTGGTTATTTTGTTGCCACCACCTTAAAACACATTGGATTTAATCTAAATCGTTATAAATTGGCTCAGCAATATTCAACCGGAATAGTTAAAACACTTTGTAGCAATATTCAATATGTTCGAAATAACGATACTGAAAAACTGTTTCGATACATTAATTCAAAACCAAAGCAGTTGTATGTAGTTGGGTTGGATAACCATGTTGGGTTTATCTCTAAAGAAAAAGATGGTGTTTATTTTATTCATTCTTCATATCTCGATGAATCAGTTGTGATAAAAGAAAATGCTCAAACTTCAGAAGCGTTAATTTCTTCCAATCTCTTTGTGTTAGGAGAATTTACACAAAATGATGCGCTTGTTAAATCTTGGTTGTTGAATAGGGAAGTTGTAATCAGGAAATGAAAAGAATTGTTCTTGGTAACGACAACTGTATGTTGCGTTTATTACAGTTGTTTAATTGCACCAAAGTAATGAAATTTTGTAGATGTACCACACAGCAATTGACAATTAAGTAGGAGAAAAGCTAATTAACAGAAGCAAGGATGCAACTTGCAAAACCCTTAGATAACCACCTACAAAATGAATGGCACTAACTCACCAAATTCAAAAAAAAACTACAACTGCTCGCAGCCCAAATGCAATATACAAATTGTTGGGGTTAGTTTAGTTCTTTCCCTAGTTTCTCAAATATGTTGAAATGGTGTCTATCTGTGCTTATTTGTATAGAGAGAATATTTTTCTTAAGAATAACTTGAAACATTTCCCCAGAGTCAAAAAATGGTCTTAATGTAGTTGTTAATTTCTGCAATAAGTCTTGATTTTCTTGATTAGAAAAAACAATGTATTTACGGTTTTCGGAATATAGATTTGCATTTTTAATGCTTAATAACAGAAAAACATCCCAAATAGTTTTTCTACGAATTTTTAATGACCCGTATCCTTCGAGTTTTGTTTCCCACTTGGCAATTAAGGAGAGAACATATTCCTTGTATTCTTTTTCACTCTGAAGAATTGGTGTTGAACCGAGAGAAGTGTTGTTAGATTTCTTGTATGACAAAACCCATTCTTTTGGAACATTAATTTTTCCTGATACATAATATGCCCAAACATTAAATTTTCCTTTCACTTGTCCATTTCGCTCTAGGACATATTTTTCAAATTCCTCACAAAAATTTTTGTTAGCAATGTAAAAAGGATTGTCAAGTTCGTCTGGTAGAGAATTTGATTTTATAGCCATAATATTTATTAACACCAACGACAACTGTATGTTGCGTTTATTACAGTTGTTTAATTGCACCAAAGTAATGAAATTTTGTAGATGTACCACACAGCAATTGACAATTAAGTAGGAGAAAAGCTAATTAACAGAAGCAAGGATGCAACTTGCGAAGCTTTTAAATAAACACCTACAAAATGAATGGCACTAACTCACAAAATTGTCAAAAAGTTAAAACTGCTCGCAACCCAAATGCAATATTACAACTTGTTGGGTTTTCGTTATTAATAACTAAGATTACTTACTTTTTGTCATTAAGTCACTATTGCCTACATACATAGCAAAGTAAGGGAATTTACTGTTTTCTCGTTTTAAAAGAATAATATATGGCTTGTCAAAGACTAAATTCTTAGGTGTTGGTTTTTCTTCTGGTTCTTCCATCGCAGCCTCTTCAACACATTCTTCTTCAGCAAAACTTTCCACTATAGCGCCATTTTCATCAAGAATAAATGCATTTTTTTGATAGAATTGAACAATATTAAAAGTGTCCATATTTTCCAATGAGAACTGAGTACCTTCAATATTGGTGAAATGATGGTCTAAATGAAATTTAATTATAGGTATTCTTACTTTGTCTTCATCTGTTATTCTATATTTCCATTTGTTATTTGGTGAATATTTTTCTTTACGGGATTTTTCACTTTCTGTTAATTTATTTATTTCATCATGCATTATAATGTTCTCCTGAAATGAGGATTTGATTAGAATAATTTCATGTTCCTCGTCATCTGGGTACAATTTTAATGCAAAATCGTCATCATTATTGTAGTATAGAATTTGAGCTGGTCCATAATGATCAAATCCGAAACTAGCAACATTGTCATTAAAAAAGGAAACTTCGTCTTCATATTTGTTTAATGGGTATGAAAAAGGTAGTCCTTTTTTGAAATAGGCCTGAGCTTTAATTTCACGTTGATTGGTTATTGGATCTTTGAATACTTGGATTGATGTTCTATATTCATTTTGTTTTAATACATTCTGAAAACTCTTAGAGTTAGTCATTAAAGTTAGGTCATTACTTTCGCAACTTTCTATGGCAGACCCAATAGTATCTTGAATTTGATTCCAAGCCATACATAGGGTTGCCGAATAAATGGCGTTTGTTTTATTATTGAAGGATGATTCAAGTGTTGAAAGAAAAATGGTATTCCCGTTAGAATTTAAGGTTTGTAATTCAGGAAAAGAGGAGTCAAAACTAATATTACTTAAATCTTCATTCTCAATTTTGATTTCTGTAATGATTTCATTTTCATCATTATTGGAATTTGGATGACAACCAACAATTACAAGAACTAAGATGAAGAATATTAATCGATTCATATTTATTATTTTGATGTAATGAAACCCAACAATCAAATAAACGCACTAGTACGTTTATTTGTTTAATTTACTGTTTAATAATCTTTTTAACTATTGGTGCGTTGTTTTCTTGGTAGATTATTAAGTTGTAAAACCCTTTACTTAAGTGAGAAACATCAATAAACTCAAAGTTGTTGTTAATTTTATTCTGAGTAATTAGCTGACCTAAATTATTAAATAAACTATACGTTGAAAATTCACTTGGGTTAGTTGTTTTAATTACCAATTGGTTAGTTGCTGGGTTTGGAAAAACAACTAAGTTGTTGCTTTGTTCCTCTTCAATTCCTGTAGGTTGTCCCCAGGTAATCCAAACGGGGTTGGTGTACGAATGAAAATAATCATGGGTGGTTCTATGTTCATTAGTCGTAGCAGAATAATCAACATAAGTTTCAATTTCTGAACGTACATACAAGTATTGGTTGATTGGAGTATTTCCAACACCAAAAACAGAATCTAATAAATCCATTAAGTTGTAACTTTTAAGAATATCTCCAGATGAGGCTGTTAAGCTTAACTCTTTTTTGATTTCACCAGTAGGAGTACCTACTATAAAGGTGAATTTTGTAAAATCTCCAAATTCTGGAGTTGTGGTATAGTTGAAGTTTACAAAAATAGTTGATTGAGAATTTACATCAAGAACAGAGTCTTCGCCCATCAATATTTCATTGCTAGTGTTATTTCCATCAAGACTTATCCCCATCGTGATTAATGGGCCGTCAGACATGCTGATATGTCCATTGTATAATGCTTTCAAAACTTCAGAACCGTTCGTTCCCATCCCGTTTGGACAATAAGCTAAGGTGTTTAACTTCCCTACAGCATTATTATTTATGGAGCCTGTGCCTCCTAAATTATCAGTATTGTTAGAGTTAAAAGAACCATGAGCATCAGAACCAGCAGAGTAATACATTTTCCAATTTTGAATAGAGTTATTAGCGTTTTTAGCTGTAAGACCTAACTGATTAATGTGGTTTATAACTTCTTGCCCCTGCTTTAATCGTTTATGATGAAATGAATGTAATGAAGTGTCCACTTGATTCATTGCCGCTCCAATATTTGTAACATCCCAAGGGTCATTATCATAGCCTGTTAAACCACTAACTTCAATGTTTGAACGGACATTCCAAATCTGACCACCTTTAATAGCATCTTTTATTAATTTGTTAGATGAAGCATCTAAAATGTCTGAATTTACCCCCGTATTATTACAAATAATATTTCCTCCTATTCCAGGAAAAGAATTTCCATTTACAGGAAATCCTGCATCGCCTAAGTTCCAGATGCCTCCATTTACCGGAACTAATGGTAGTGCGTCTTCAGTGGCAAAAGGGTGTGCACAATAAGAAAACCCATCAGCTGAAACCAATTGACTTACCACGCTATCAATATTGACTCCCGTAGCTATTAAATCACCATAACCATCTCCAAGAAAAGGAAAAACAGTAGGGCTATTATAGCTTGGATAAGCTAGCATGTGAACCAGTTTGTTTTCACTATTTGTAGTGGCAACTTCTTGTCCTGCTATATAAATTAAGGAATTGTCATTTGCATTAAGAGATGTTACTTCGTTTTGAAGTGCAGTCCAATTAGTGTTGATGTTAAAATTTCCATAATTGTCAAAATCAGAAGTATGATCAGTAGTGGTTATCCAGTCAAGACCAATAAGTTTTGCTGCTTCTTTAGTTGCGCAAAGTGGTAAACCTAATTCAGCATCATTTTGAGTGTATACAGAGTGTAAATGGGTATCACCTCTATAATAATTTGCTTGAGAAGGAATATCATCATTAGATCTGAAAATACGCATTCGTATTACATCATCAGTAGTTATAAGAGTGTTGGCATAATTAACGGTTACTTCAATGTCAATTATATCATCTAGTCCTATTAGATCTGAAGCAGGTATATTAAAATTAAAATACCAGAAAGCATTAGGAACACTTACGTAATCGTCAAAGAAGTCAGATTCGCTATCAAAATCCATTGTGTAACTTGATGTTGGGGTTAAGGCCGTTACATCAAATGCTTTAATATCCAATCCAGGATCGTTGATAGAAGGGCAAGAAAACATGTTGTTGAAAGTGTTTGTAGGGATTGTGTTGTAAGTTAGAATACTTCCGAATGCAGGACTTGAAGCACTTTTTATTTTAATGTTGATGTAATCTACTTTTAAAGTAAACCCTATTATTTGATCTGCATCGTGTAGAAAAAAATGTAGAGGTATAGGTAAATCGTTTCCTGAACCATCCGTTTTTTTCATTCTCCAAGGAGCATCTACATAAAATTCAGAGAATACTGAATTAGTTTGTTTTAAGATAGTAGGGGAATCCCATCCGCCCCAGTCATGTGTCTTATTAAATATTTTAGTTATTTCAATTTGGATTAAATCTGTTTCAGGATTGATATCTTTTTCGTTAAACGTGAAATGATCATCAATAAACTTTTTGTCTCCTGATATCAATTTAAAAAAATGTGATTGTATAGATTTTCCATTTTTTAAAAAATCTATTTGTACATTTTCAAAAGGAGTGTTGGTAATGTTTTCAATTTTAAAAGAGTAGGTAATTTTTCCAGTTTCAGAATTTGAAATTTCAACCTGTTCAATGCTTAGGTATTCACCTCGGTGAGCCATTGTGTTAAAACTTATCACAATTAATGCTAACGAAAAAAAGATTTTCATAAGTATGGTTTTGTGTTGATTTGTTAAAGTTAATAAAATATTTCTCAACATATATTATGTTTGCATAATAAATTTCATTAATATTGTTATGTAAACATAGATAATGAGTCAAAACAACACCGTAGATCATCATATAAAATCAACTTGGCATAACATGTTTAAGATGTATAATCAGGTGGCAGCTAGGTATGGAACTACTCAGGCAACAGGCTTGGTGTTGTTGGGTATTAATAAAGAAGGAACCCCTTCAACTTCTATCGCACCATCTTTAGGGATGGAAGCTACTAGTTTAAGCCGGGTACTGAAAACCTTAGAAGATAACGATTTAATTTATCGTAAAAAAGACAAAAAGGACAAGAGAATGGTTAGGATTTTTCTAACAGAAAAAGGAGTGGAGAAAAGAAGAGTTGCTAAAAAGGTAGTTTCGGGCTTTCAAGAATTAATTACCGAAGAAATACCACAAAGCAAACTCAGTATGTTTTTTGAAGTAATGGATTCAGTTAATCGTGTTATTGATAAATATAAAGAACAAAATAAATTATAATGAATAGAAAAATTAACAAAGTAGCAGTTTTAGGCTCTGGTGTAATGGGATCAAGAATAGCATGTCATTTTGCTAATGTTGGTGTAGAAGTTCTTCTTTTAGATATTGTTCCAAAAGAGGCTAAGGATTCTAGTAATTCAAAAGCTCGAAATAGCATTGTAAATGATGCATTAAAATTTGCTTTAAAATCGAATCCTTCGCCAATTTATAGCAAGTCCTATGCAAGCAGAGTAACTACGGGTAATTTTGATGATGATTTACCAAAAATTAAAGACTGTGACTGGGTTATTGAAGTTGTTATTGAAAATCTGGATATTAAACATCAAGTTTTTGCTAATGTAGAAAAATACAGAACACCTGGAACTTTAATTACATCTAATACTTCGGGTATTCCAATTGAGATGATGTTAGAGGGGAGAAGTGAAGATTTTCAGAAGCACTTTTGCGGAACACATTTTTTTAATCCTCCACGATATTTAAGATTGTTAGAATTGATTCCTTCTTCAAAAACAGATTTATCTGTAATAGATTTTTTAGAAGATTACGGACAGCGTTTCTTGGGGAAAACAACGGTAGTTTGTAAAGATTCTCCAGCATTTATTGCAAACAGAGTTGGTGTTTATTCTATTATGGCACTGTTTCATACTGTTTCTGAAATGGGTTTAACTGTTGAAGAAGTTGATAAATTAACTGGTCCAGTTATGGGTAGACCAAAATCAGCCACTTTTAGAACATGCGATGTTGTTGGTTTAGATACGTTGGTTCATGTAGCTAATGGTGTAAAAGACAACTGTAAGAAGGATGAGCAAAATGGATTGTTTACCATTCCTGATTATGTTTCTAAAATGGTAGAAAAAAACATGTTGGGTTCTAAAACAAAACAAGGTTTTTATAAGAAGGTAAAAGGTGATGATGGGAAAAGTAAAATACTTACACTAGATTTAAATACTTTAGAATATCGAGAAAAACAAAAGGCAAAATTTCCAACATTAGAGTTAACTAAATCCATTGATGATTTAAAAGAAAGAACAAAGGTTTTAGCTGGAGGAAAAGATAAGGCAGGAGAGTTTTATCGTAAATCATTTTACGGTTTGTTTGCTTATGTTTCTAATCGAATTCCAGAAATTACAGATGCCTTATATAAAATTGATGATGCTTTATGTGCTGGTTTTGCATGGCAATTAGGTCCTTTTACCACTTGGGATGTTTTAGGCGTTGAAAAAACATTACCACAAATTGAAGCGGCAGGATTTAAAGTAGACGATTGGGTAAAAGAAATGGTAACGGCTGGTTGTCCAACGTTTTATAAAGTAGAAAATGGAATAAAATATTATTATGATATCGATTCAAAATCGTATCAAATAATTCCAGGATCTTCAACTGTGTTATCTCTAGAAACATTAAGAGATGACAATACTGTTTGGAAAAATTCTGGAAGTACTATTGTTGATTTAGGAGATGGAATTTTAAATTTAGAATTTCATACTAAAATGAACACGATTGGTGCAGAGGTAATAGAAGGTATTAATAAAGCCATTGATTTAGCGGAAACTAAATACAAAGGTTTGGTTATTTCTAATGATGGAGAACATTTTTCTGCTGGAGCCAATGTAGGAATGATATTTATGATGGCTGTAGAGCAGGAATATGATGAGTTAAATTTTGCCATTAAAACATTTCAAGATACAATGATGCGTGTTCGTTATTCCTCTACTCCGGTAATTGTTGCACCACATAGTTTGGCTTTAGGTGGAGGGTGTGAAATGAGTATGCATGCTGATAAAGTGATTGCTCATGCTGAAACTTATATGGGTTTAGTTGAATTTGGAGTTGGAGTTATTCCTGGAGGCGGAGGAACTAAAGAGTTTGCTTTACGAGCTTCTGATGAGTTTAAAGATGGAATACGATTGAATGTTATGAGAACCAGATTTTTAACCATAGGACAAGCCCAAGTGGCAACTTCGGCAAAAGAAGCTTTTGAATTGGGCTATTTAAGAGAAGGGATTGATGAGATTGTTGTAAGTAGAGCACATCAGTTAACCAGAGCAAAAGAGGCTGCATTAAGTCTAGCAAATAAAGGTTACACTAAACCAATTCAAAGAAAAGACATTAAAGTATTAGGAAAAGAAGGTTTAGGTATTGTTTATGTTGGAGCAAATACTATGAAATCAGGAAACTACATTTCAGAGCATGATCAATTAATTTCAGAAAAATTAGGTTATGTGTTGTGTGGTGGAGATTTATCAACTCCAACAGAGGTTAGCGAGCAATATCTTTTAGAGATGGAACGCAAGGCATTTTTAGAGCTATGTACAGAAAGAAAAACACTAGAAAGATTACAAAGTATAATTCAATCTGGTAAAGTGCTCAGAAATTAGAAATGTTGAGTGTTAAATGTTGAATTAAACACTCAGAAAATAGTTAAAACTTAAAATTCACAATTTAAAATTTCAGAAATGAACGCATATATAGTAGCAGGATTTAGATCAGCAGTTGGAAAAGCTCCAAGAGGACTTTTTAGATTTATGAGACCAGATGATTTGGCAGCTGGAGTTGTAAAACATTTAGTAGATAGTATTCCAAATTTGGACAAAGAATCTATTGATGATGTAATTGTTGGTTGTGCAACTCCTGAGGCTGAACAAGGGTTGAATATAGGAAGGATGATTTCTTTAATTGGGCTAAATACCGATACAGTTCCTGGTATGACAGTTAACCGATATTGTTCTTCAGGATTAGAAACAATAGCAATGGCATCTGCAAAAATTGATGCTGGTTTAGCTGATTGTATTATTGCTGGAGGAGTAGAAACAATGAGTCCAATTCCTTTTGGTGGTTGGCGTATTGTTCCTAATGCTGATGTGGCAAAAGAGAATCCAAATTGGTATTGGGGAATGGGGTTAACTGCTGAAGCAGTTGCTAAACAGTACAATATTTCAAGAGATGTTCAAGATGAATTTGCATTACAATCGCATTTAAAAGCATTAAATGCAATAGAAGCAGGTCGATTTAAAGATGATATTGTTCCGATAGAAGTAGAAGAAATATTTTTAGGAAAGGACGAGAAAAGAGAAACAAGATCATTTATTGTTGATACCGATGAAGGGCCTCGTAAAGGCTCTAATATTGAAGGTTTACAAAAGCTGAAACCAGTTTTTACTCAAGGCGGAAGTGTAACTGCGGGTAATTCATCTCAGACTTCAGATGGGGCTGCTTTTGTGATGGTGATGAGTGAGAAAAAAGTGAAAGAATTAGGATTGGAACCAATTGCTCGTATGGTAAGTTATTCTGTTGTAGGAGTTGAGCCAAGAATTATGGGGATAGGACCAGTAAAAGCAATTCCGGCAGTTTTAAAACGTGCAGGAATGAAGATAGAAGACATTGAACAAATAGAATTGAACGAAGCTTTTGCATCACAATCAGTTGCTGTATTAAATGAATTAAAATTAAATTCAGATATTGTAAATGTTAATGGAGGAGCAATTGCAATGGGGCACCCATTAGGGTGTACTGGAGCAAAACTATCAGTTCAATTGTTTAATGAAATGAGAAGAAGAAAACAAAAATATGGAATGGTAACCATGTGTGTAGGTGCAGGACAAGGTGCGGCAGGTATTTACGAATTATTAAAATAAGAATTATGGATAAAGATGAAGTAATAAAAGGAGGAGAATTCCTTATAAAAGAAACCAAAGCAGAGAATGTTTTTATTCCAGAAGAGTTTGATGAGGAACAGAAGATGATTGGAGATATGTGTCTTGATTTTGTTGATAAAGAGATACTTCCAAATATAGATAGAATAGAAACCTTGGAAGAAGGTTATACAGCTTCTTTACTTAAAAAAGCAGGCGAATTAGGGTTGTTAGGAATTACTGTTCCTGAGAATTTAGGAGGTTTCGGAAAAAACTTTGTTACCGGAATGTTGGCTACAGAGAAGCTAGGCGGAAGTTATTCCTTTGCGGTGTCTTTGTCGGCCCACACAGGTATAGGTACTTTGCCAATTTTGTATTATGGAACTGAATCTCAAAAGGAAAAATACATTCCAAAATTAGCTAGTGGTGAATGGGCAGCATCTTATTGCTTAACAGAACCAAGTGCTGGATCTGATGCTAATTCAGGAAAAACTAAAGCTGTTTTGAGCGATGATGGAACACATTATTTGATTACAGGTCAAAAAATGTGGATTACCAATGCAGGTTTTGCAGAGATATTTACTGTTTTTGCAAAAATTGGTGACGATAAGAATTTAACAGCTTTTATTATTGAAAAAGGTTTTGGAGGAATTACTATTAATGCTGAAGAAAAGAAAATGGGAATTAAGGGCTCTTCAACCTGTCAAGTGTTTTTTAATAATACGAAAGTTCCAGTTGAAAATTTATTAGGAGAAAGGGAAGGCGGATTTAAAATAGCATTAAATATTTTAAATGTTGGCCGTGTAAAATTGGCAGGTGCAGCAATTGGAGCATCAAAAAAAGTGATTGATGAATCTATTCAATATGCGAATGAAAGAGAGCAGTTTGGAAGACCTATTTCAAAATATGGAGCCATTAGACATAAATTGGCTGAACAAGCAATAAAAACTTATGCTTGTAATGCAGCTATTTATCGTTGTAGTCAAAATATTGACGATGCAATTAGTGCTCTAGTTTTAGATGGAATGGAGAAGGAAAAAGCAACTTTAGAAGGGATTAGACAGTTTGCTGCAGAAGCAGCAATATTAAAAGTTCATGGATCTGAAGTGTTAGATTATGTTGTTGATGAAGGTGTTCAGATTTTTGGAGGAATGGGTTATTCAGCGGAAGCACCTATGGAAAGAGCTTATCGTGATGCCCGTATTAATAGAATATTTGAGGGGACAAATGAGATTAACAGAATGTTAATTGTTGATACATTACTTAAAAAAGCAATGAAAGGAGAGTTGGATTTGATGGGGCCAGCTCAAGCTATAGCTAAAGAATTAACAAGTGTTCCGAGTTTTGGGGCGCAGCCTACTGATGAGTTTGAAAAGGCTCATGAACAAATTAAGAACTTTAAAAAAGCGGCTTTAATGGTGGCAGGAAGTGCAGCTCAAAAATTAATGATGGAGTTGGCAAAAGAGCAAGAAGTTTTAATGAATATTTCTGATATGATTATTGAGCTTTATGTTGCCGAATCCGTTTTACTTAGAGTAGAAAAACTAACAAAAGGAAATAATAGTGTTGAAATTTCTGAGCAAATTGATATCATGAATGTATATTTGTACGATGCTGCCGATAAGCTGAATAAGTTTGGCAAAGATGCGTTAAATTCTTTTGCAGAAGGAGATGAATTAAAAATGATGTTAATGGGATTAAAGCGTTTTACAAAGCAATCCCCTTTTAATGTAAAAGAAGCAAGAAGAAGGATTGCGGCACATTTAATAGAAGAAGAAAAGTATTGTTATTAACTAAAATGGAAGACTTAAAAATACCTAACACAGCAAAAACACCTGGCATTGATTTTAATTCAGTTACAGGTGATTTCTTTGTATCCGGAATTTCTGTTCCTGAAAACCCTAAAGGCTTTTATACTACGGTTATTGAGTGGCTTAAGGAATATGTTAAAATCCCTGCTGAAAATACCAAAATGGTGTTCGAATTGAGTTATGTTAATACGAGTTCACTTCAATATTTTTATGATTTATTAATGTTGCTCGATGGTGTAAATGGTAAAAAAACAACTGTTAATATTGAGTGGTATTACCTTGAAGATGATGTTGATATGCAAGAAATGGGACAAGATTTTAAAGACGCTTTAAGTGTAGATTTTTCTTTCATTCCTATTGAAGATAGTTAACACCTTCACTATTGCCCAAGCTTTTCAAAAAGGAAATATAAATATTAATGTCGGTTTAGCAGTTAAGTTCTAAAGTTTACCAACTACAATTTCTGTTAACTCAGATTTGTCAAAATATTTAATTCCTAATTCTAATAAAGTTTTTGGAGTTATTTCTTTTATGGATTTTATATAGTTGTTATAAAATTCATAATCTAAACCATATTCATTAACACTTTCAAATAATGAAGCCATATTGAAAGGCCCATCACAAGAAGTTAAAAGCTGACCTAACATATAGTTTTTAACCAAATCTAGTTCTTCTTTTGATATTTCCTGTGTTCTGATAGTTTCTATCTCTTTATAAATTTCAATTAACGCATCTTTTGTTACATCACTACCAACTTCGGTAGAAATAAAAAAGTAACCAGTATTTTTAAGAGATAATATCCCAGAGCCTATTCCGTAAGTATATCCTTTATCCTCTCTAATGTTATTCATTAATCTAGAACCAAAATAACCTCCTAAAACTGTGTTTAGTACCTGTAGTCCAAAATAATCCTTATGGAGTTTGTTGGGGAAAATTCTTCCAATTCTAATAGCGGATTGTAAAGCATTTTCTTTTTCGATATAAACCTTTTTACTATCAATATTTAAGTTTAAATCTCCTTGTGTTTTAGCTGTAGATTGTGATGTTATTTCTTTTCCGAAAAATGTATTAAGTAAGTTAATACTCGTTTTGTCAACTTTTCCAGAAACAATAATATTACAATTTCCTAGATTGTAATTGTTGTGATAAAACTCTTTAAGATCATCTAAACAAAGTTTGCTATAATCATTAATATTTACAGTTCCGCCATAAGGGTGTTTTTCTGAAAAAATAGCATTCATAAACTCTTTTCTAGCAAGAAAAGAAACTTTTTCTAAATTTATTTTAAATCGCTCAATAGCATTTTCTTTAAATATTTCGAATTCCTTTTTAGAAAATTCTGGTTGTAAAAGAACCTCTTTTACATATGGTAATACATTACTTAAATGTTTCGTTAAAGTATACAGTGTAAGAGTTGCAGTGTCATACGAATTTTCTACTTCAAAAAAAGATCCGTACTTATCAATCCCTTCTGAAATTTCAAAAGAAGAATATTTTTTTGTTCCTTCTTTCATTAGTTGATTCGTAGAGGAAGCAGTTAACGGTTTGCTTTGAAATAAATTTCCAGCATTAAATATGAAATCTATTTTTAAAATTTCTTGACTTCCCCCATCAATATAATTGACTTCAATTCCATTATCAAGATGTGTTTTAGTAACATCTAAAAATTTAATGTTGTTTACTTGTTGAAAAGAAGGTGCTTTTTTTCTGTCTAATGTTGTCATTTTATTTTCAATAAATATAAAGAAATTACCTAATGGTGTAAAGGTAATTTAAGATAAATAGCTTGTTCATTAATTATTAGCAGGCATTGTTTGCTTGGCATAAATTAGAGTTGAACAATTTGATTCGTTTAACACTTCATTAGCAACTCTTTTAATACCGTTTGCATTTACTTTTTGATAGTGTTCAATCTCAAGGTTTACATCATTTGCATCACCAAGTAATTCAGCAAAAGATAAGTTCATGGCTTTATTTAATACGCTTGTTTCAGAAAATTGACTAGTAGACTCAATTTTGTTTTTTACTTTTGATAACTCATTATTAGTAATCAAATCAACTTTAATAATCTCAAGTTCTTTAATAATTGACTGCTCGGCATTTTCGAAAGAAATACCATCTAATAATTTTCCGCTTATAGTCAATAAGCCCTCATCAAAATCTCCAGATATATAGGCGTTAATCTCACTAAATAATTTTTGTTCCTTAACTAATGAAACGTATAATCGTGAAGATTTTCCAAGAGAAAGTATATCACTTAATAAATCAGTAGTGTGATAATCAGCATGTTTTTTGCTGCACATTTTATAAGCTTTATAAATCGCATTTGCAGGAACATCACGCTCTACTTTTAGCCTTTTTGCTTCGGTTTGCTTCGGTTCTTTGGGTAAATTTCTTTTATGGGCATTCCCCGAAGGAATGTTTCCAAACCATTTTTCAGCTAACTGTTTAATGTCTTCCACATCAATATTTCCTGCAACAGTTAATATGGCGTTGTTTGGAAGGTAGTGTTTGTAGAAAAATGATTTTACATCTTTCATTGTCGCATTTTCAATGTGACTAACTTCTTTTCCAATTGTTGCCCATTTATAAGGATGAACTTGATATGCTAAGGGTCTTAAAAGTAGCCAAACATCTCCGTAAGGTTGATTGAGATAATTTTGTTTAAACTCTTCAATAACTACACTTCGTTGAACTTCTAGGCTCTTTTCTGTAAATGCTAAACTTAGCATCCTGTCAGAATCTAACCAAAAGGCAGTTTCTAAGTTGTCTTTTGGTAGAGTAATGTAATAGTTGGTAATATCATTAGAGGTAAAAGCATTGTTTGTTCCGCCAACCTTTTGCAAAGGTTCGTCAAAACTAGGAATGTTTACAGATCCTCCAAACATCAAATGTTCAAACAAATGAGCAAAACCAGTTTGGTTTTCATCTTCATCTCTTGCACCAACATTGTACAGTAAATTAAAAGCCACAATTGGTGTAGATTCGTCTTTATGTACAATAACTTTTAAACCGTTTTTTAAAGTAAACTTGTCGAAATTTATCATAAATTAAAAGTTGTATTTTTCAATATTTATATCAATTAAAGCTTGTTTGTATTCTGTAATAATATCATCAATAATTTTACTTACAGGATCTATAGAGTCAATTAATCCAGCAATTTGTCCAATTTCTAGTTCACCTTCATCTAAATCCCCTTCAAACATTCCTTTTTTTGCTCTTCCCCTTCCTAAAATTTCTTTTAGTTCTTCAGGTGTTGCACCATCTGTGATGGCTTCAGTAATTTGTTTATAAAATTTGTTTTTTATTAATCGCACAGGAGTAACATCTTTAAGGGTAAGAATTGTTGCACCATCCTTTGCTTTTACAATTTCTTTTTTAAAATTAATGTGAGAAGAACCTTCTTTTGAAGCTGCAAACCTACTGCCCATCTGAATCCCGTCAGCACCTAAAATCATTGCTGCTAACATGCCTTTTCCTGAACCTATTCCTCCAGCAGCAATCACAGGAACATTAATTTCTTTTTTTATCATAGGTATTAAACAAAATGTGGTGGTTTCATCTCTTCCATTGTGGCCTCCGGCTTCAAAACCTTCAGTAACTATGGCGTCTACTCCAGCATCCTGAGCTTTAAGAGCAAATTTTACTCCAGGAACTACGTGTGCAACTTTTATGTCGTTTTGATGGAAAAAATCAGTATATTTTTTTGGATTACCGGCTGAAGTGAATACAATTTTAACTTTTTCTTCAATAATAATTTTAATTAATTCATCTATCTGAGGGTACATTAAAGGCAAATTAACACCAAAAGATTTGTTGGTTGCCTCTTTGCATTTTTGAATATGTTCTCTAAATGTATCAGGATGCATAGATCCAGCCCCAATTAATCCTAATCCTCCATTGTTACTAACAGCTGAAGCAAGTTTCCATCCACTGGTCCATATCATGCCTCCTTGAACAATAGGAAATTTAATGTTAAAAAGAGAAGTAATTTTGTTCTTCATAATTGATACTAAGCTTTATTAAGAATTTTACGAAAATACTAAATACTAATATTTTAGAGGTAGATAAAAGGCAAGATAAATTTGCATTGATTAATATAAGTTTTATATATTTGCATTCATGCGAAAATTGCTACTAACATTAGTCTTTACTATAACCATGACACTCTCAGGATATAGTCAATATAATATTGATTATGGCTTTTCTGTTGGGGCATCTAATTATTTAGGAGAGTTTGGTGGTGGAGATGGAGATGGAAGAGCTTTTGTAGCTGATTTAGAGTTTAGTTATACAAGATGGACTGCAGGAGCATTTTTTAGATACAAGTTATCTCCGAAAATTGCTACCAAAATATCGTTGAATTATATTAGATTATCTGGCGATGATGTTAAATCTGGCAATCCATCTAGAAGAGCCAGAAATTTAAACTTCAAGAATGACATGTTTGAATTTTTGATTAACGGAGAATATTATATATATAAGGTAAATGATGTTGGGGGAACTGGGCGTTATACCACAGATTTTAATCTGTATTTATTTGGTGGATTAGGGTTGTTTTATAGTAATCCGAAAGGACAGACAATTACTGGTGAATGGGTTTCTTTAAAACCTCTTGAAACTGAAGGAGTTTCATATAGTAGTTTAAATTTTGCTATCCCATTAGGAATAGGGTTTTATTACACAATTCAAAGAAAATACAGATTAGGATTAGAAATAGGATGGAGAACAACATTTACTGACTACATAGATGATGCTAGTACCGTATATGCCAATGGAATCGGAGGTGTAGGTAATAATACTGATCAGAAGTTATTAGATGAAATAAATGCTGAAGGGGGAGAGCCACAATTGGTTGCAGGTAATTATGAGGCAGGGGATATAAGAGGAGATCCTGATAATAATGATGCTTACATGACAGCAACAGTTAATTTTAGTTGGGCTATTAGAGGGAGAAGTAAGTTTTATAAAGCTAAACATAGTTTTGTACTTGGCAGGAAGAAAAGAAGAAGAAGAAAGTCTAGAGCGAAATTCTAAAAGAAATAAACTAAAAAAAGTCTCGAATTTATCGAGACTTTTTTATTTCGTTTGTTTTATATATCCAGAATACATTATTTACTTTTGATACTTGAAAAAAATAAGGTATGGAATCATATAGTTTAACACACTTACAAGAGTTAGAGTCTGAAGCAATTTATGTCTTAAGAGAAGTAGCTTCTCAGTTCGAGAATCCTGCTTTGTTATTTTCTGGAGGGAAAGACTCTATAATTGTTGCACACATGGCCCGAAAAGCATTTTGGCCAGGGAAAATGCCTTTTCCTTTGGTTCATGTTGATACAGGTCATAATTTTCCTGAAACAATAGCATTTAGAGATAAATATGTTAAAGACATTGGTGCAAACCTTATTGTAGGTTCTGTACAACAATCTATAGATGAAAGAAAATCTATAGAAGAAACAGGGTACAATGCAAGTAGAAATGCTTTGCAGACAGTTACTTTACTAGACACCATTGAAGAATATAAGTTTGATTGTGCAATGGGTGGAGCTAGAAGAGATGAGGAAAAAGCGAGAGCAAAAGAACGCTTCTTTTCACACAGAGATGATTTTGGACAATGGGATCCAAAAAATCAGCGACCAGAATTATGGAATATTTTTAACGGGTTAAAAAATATGGGAGAACATTTTAGAGTTTTTCCAATTAGTAACTGGACTGAAATGGACGTTTGGCAGTATATTCTACAAGAAAAAATTGATATACCATCTATCTACTTGGCACACGAAAGAGATGTTTTTGTTAGAGATGGTGTTATTATGTCTGCTTGTGATTTTATTGAACAAAGAGATTCAGAACCAACATTTAAACAAACAGTTAGATTTAGAACAATTGGAGATGCCACTTGTACAGGAGCTGTAGAATCTGATGCAGATTCAATAGGAAAAATAATAGAAGAAGTTGCTGCAGCAAGAACAACAGAAAGGGGTACACGTTCTGATGATAAACGTTCTGAAGCAGCAATGGAAGATAGAAAAAAACAAGGTTATTTTTAAGATATGGAAACGAACTCGTATTTAGATATGGAACTTTTACGTTTTTCAACAGCTGGTAGTGTTGATGATGGGAAAAGTACGCTTATAGGAAGGTTATTATATGATTCTAAATCTATATTTCAAGACCAGTATGAAGCAATAGAAGAATCTAGTAGAAGAAAAGGTGATGAAACAGTTAATCTTGCATTGTTAACCGATGGTTTAAGGGCGGAAAGGGAGCAAGGTATAACTATAGATGTAGCTTACCGTTATTTTGCTACACCAAAACGTAAATTTATTATTGCAGATACACCAGGTCATATTCAATATACAAGGAATATGGTTACAGGCTCTTCAACATCTAACTTGTCAATTATTTTAGTTGATGCTAGGCACGGTGTTGTAGAACAAACATGCAGACATACTTTCCTATCTTCTTTATTAGGAATACCACATGTTGTGTTCTGTATCAATAAAATGGATTTGGTAGATTATTCTGAAGAAGTTTTTGAAGAAATAAAATCTGATTTAGAAGCATTTTCATCAAAATTAAATGTAAAGGATATTCATTTTTTACCAATGAGTGCCTTAAATGGAGACAATGTGGTAAACAAGTCTAAAAACATGGATTGGTATCAAGGTTCAACCTTGATGTATTTGTTAGAAAATATACATATAGGAAGTGATTATAATCATATTGATTGTCGTTTTCCAGTACAATATGTAGTTAGACCTAAATCAGAAAAATATCCTGATTACAGAGGGTATGCAGGAAGAATTGCAGGAGGTGTTTTTAAACCAGGAGATGAGGTAGCTGTTTTGCCATCTGGGTTTACTTCAAAAATTAATTCAATAGAGACCATGGATGGTTCATTAGCAGAAGCATTTGCACCAATGTCTGTAACGATAACGTTGGAAGATGATATTGATGTAAGTAGAGGAGATATGATTGTGAGAGAAAATAATCAGCCAACTGTATCTCAAGATATTGATGTGATGATTTGTTGGTTAAATGATAAGAAAATGATTCTTAGAGGAAAATATGCGATCAAACATACCTCAAATGATGTAAGGTGTATTATTAAGGAAGTAAAGTATAAAATGAACATTAATACCCTACATAGAATTGAAGATGATAAAGAGATTGCTATGAACGATATTGCAAGAATATCCATTAGAACAACAAAACCTTTATTGTATGATAAGTATACTCGAAATAGAGCTACAGGAAGTTTAATACTTATTGATGAAGCAACCAACGAAACTGTTGGTGCAGGAATGTTAATTTAAAATTAAAAAAGGCTCTGATTTTAAAATCAGAGCCTTTTTTATTAATGATTCATTCCACCTAATTTGCAGCATCCAGGTAAAGCATCATATGCTTTTGGATCAGCTTTAATGTCATCAGCATCATAACCAACTTTACTTATTGCTGCTCTTATTTTTTCGGGCGTAGTTTTAGCAAGCTTATATTTAACGGTTAATTCAGCTTTATCTACATCTAAACTCGAAGATAATACCCCTTTTTCGTAAGCCATGGCTTTTTCTATTCTGGTTTTACACATGCCACATTGGGTTGATGTTTTGATAATTATTGTTTCTACTTTTTTTGCTTTTTGAGCCATTACATCATTAGAAGTTGTTGTAATAAGAGTAATGATGATTAGTGTTATTAGATTTTTCATGGTTTTATATTATTTAGTTTAATTAATTTAGGGATAGCCCTTTTTATTTTATTTTATATCTCAATCCAAAATAGATGTTTCTTCCCATAACAGGACCCCATATCAATGATGCATCAAAATTTGATCCATTAGGATTGTTTGCCGAAATTATAGGGTTTTCTTGCTTGTAATTTAAGATGTTTTCAACTCCAGCATAAACTTCAAACTTTTTAAAAGCCCTTGTAACTTGTCCGTTTAAGGTGTAAAAGGGGAGTGATTTAGCATCTATAACATACTCAGGCGAATTACTTGTGGTGCTCGGAATCCTACTTACATCATACCAATGACCTGTTAAATCAAACTTCCATTTATCAAAATTAGTGATGTATCCCAAATTAACTAACACTCTATTTTTTGGAGTTAATGGTTTGTCTTTTAACTCACCACTGTAAGTTGTTTTGATGTTGTACCATTTGTAAGCAGCTTTTAATTCTAAAGCTTTGGTTATTTCAATATTATATTCAACTTGTAAACTGTGCGAAAATGATTTTCCATCTAAATTATAAAAAGAAATTTCTCGAGGATTTTCATAATCAACAACTACTTTATTGGTAAAATCTGTGTAGTAATAATCAAGAGAGATTCCCATTTCTTTTTGAGCCAATTCAAATTTGTGTGTGATGCTTGTTCCGTAATTCCAGGCAATTTCTGGTAATAAATCAGTATCATTAAAAACGATATTTCTTGCACTTGCCATAGCCGCTCCTGAATTTTCTATAATGGGGTTGGCAGTTCTAAAACCTCTACCAGCAGATAATCTAAAAGCAGACCTGTCGGTAAAACTATATTTATAATGAGCTCTAGGAGTAATAAATGCACCAAAAGTGTTGTGATGATCTCCTCTTAGCCCTAAAACCAATGCTGTTTTTTTCTCATTATTATAAGCATACTCTACAAACGCACCAGGAACCATCTCAACTTTCCCAAACTTATAAGATTTGTTCAAGTTTTTATCATAATTATCGTAAACAAAACTTCCGCCCATTTTTATTTTATGATCGGTACTATTTAGAATTGTTTGATAAATCACATTCATGTACCCACTGTATTGTTGAGCATTATATGATTTTTGTCCGTATTTAGATTGGTGATCGTGAAATCTAAAGCTATTAATAATACCAATGCTTTTGTATGGTTTTTTAGGAAACAAAAATCCATTTTTGGTAAAAACTTCAAACTGTTTTGTTTTAACACCAATATAGTATAGTGGTTCTTGTTCATTTGCTTTTATTTGTCCAGCACTTAAATCATCAAAAACAGCTCTAAAACCTGCTTGAAACATGCGTTTTTTTCCTCTGTATTTCCAACGGTTAAATACATTGTATTGAGTTCGTATCGGATGATCGTGAAAATTATCATTGTTATTATCATGACTAATTTGTTGTGTACTTGTGTGGAGCATTGTTAAAGTACTCCATTTATTATTTAATTTTTGGGCAGCCTGTAAGTTTATTTCACCTCTACTCATAATGTTTCCATAAAGGTTTAAATATAGCTTATCAGCTTTGTCTGGTTTTTGAAGTTCAATGTTTATTTGACCCGTAATAGATTCATAACCATTAATAACAGAACCTGCACCTTTTTTTATTTGTATTGAACTTGCTTGAGTTCCTGGAACAAAAGTTAAACCGTAAGCAGCAGATAACCCTCGGACTAAAGGAAGGTTTTCGTATTGAATTTGAGTGTAAATTCCATCTAAACCTAGCATCTGAATTTTCTTAGCTCCAGAAACAGCATCTGTAAAATTTACATCAACAGAGGCGTTTGTTTCGAAACTTTCGGAAATATTACAGCAAGCAGCTTTTGCTAATTCATTAGATGTTAATGTTTCCACATGAATTGGATCTATTGTGTTTATAAAAGTGCCTGATTGCCTTTCTATCACTTGAAACTCATCCAAACCAACAACACTTTGTAATTCTACTTTTATTTTGTTTTGAAAAGCATTTAATGTGATAGTATCAGATTGGTAGCCTACAAAACTTACAATTAATGTAGCAGGATAAGTTGTAGGTTCTATAATTACAAAATTACCATTAGCATCCGCAACAACTCCAATTGTAGTGTTTTTCCAATAAACATTTGCTAATGGAACACTTTCTTTGTTAGTATCAATTACAGATCCTTTAATGCTTTTTTGAGCATTAACTGAAAGCATCAGAAGTAGAAATGTAAGTGTTAATATTATCGTTTTCATTTGTTTAAAATTCTTAATAATTATTTCAGGCATAGCCTGTTTTAATAAAATGAATAATCATTTATCTTAAGTGTGATGAATATATCACACACTTAATCCTAAAACGGATTAAGAAAAAAGAATCAAAGTCTGAAAACTTGAACTATTTTAAGTAGTTCGTAGCCACTTGGTGGCGGTAGGTTGGTGTAAAAATTAAAATCAGAAGTTCTAAAAACTGTTTTTAATAAAACAGTACTTATTTCTAGTGCTAATATGTTGTTATTAAATAATTTAACTTTCGTTAAAGTGTTGCTGTCGTAATCAAAATCTAAAGTGATGTCATGAAAATCACAACATTTTTGAGAAATAGCATTCTCATCTTTAGATGCTTTATTACAATCATCAAAACTAGATAAGCTTATTTGAGTGTTACCACTCATTAAACACTCCATTTTATACAAACTAAATTGAAGCGTTGATACTAGCAAAACTAGTATCATTGAAAAACTGAGTGTGTATTTAAATATGGTTTTCATAAACTTATACAACAAAATTACGAAAAAAAGGCTCAGATATTTTGTGGTAGTAAAGTAGTGCTTATTCTTTAACTATTTTTATAACCTTACTTCCATCGTTATTATTGAATTTTAAGAGATAAATTCCTTTATAATAGGATTGTAGGTTTACAATAATAGAATTGTTTTTTACCGATTGAGCAAAAACAACTTTACCAAGTAAGTTTACAATTTCTATGGATGAATTTGACAAGTTATTATTGCCTAAATTAATATGAATTTGATTAGATGTTGGATTCGGATAAACATGTATTTCATCAATTTTATTGTTAATTGATTCAATATTTGTAGCGTCATATCCTTGGAAATAAGCAACACCACCAGAAAGGTTTCCAACCAATAAATCTAAATAAGTATCGTTATTAATATCTGCTAAACCAACATTTGATTGTACCCCTTCCCAAATTCCTAGAAAGGTAGAATCGATAGAAAAAGTTCCTGTTAAATTACCATCAATATTCTCGAATTTATAAAGGTAGCCGTTAGATGAACCAGATAACATTTTATAATTTCCTCCCTCATCGTAAATAAAAGGACTACTATTTCCTTGAAAATCTGTAGATCTTTTTGTGTTTATGTTTCCTAATGAAGTAGTTATAAGTGTGAAAGCAGGACTGTTTACAGTTCCTGTATTTTCATAGTAAGTAAAAAAACCAGCCTCTGTTCCAATTACTAAATCAAGTTTGCTATCTCTATTTAAATCAATAAGCTGAGGTGTGGCTGTTCCTCCAATATCTATATTGTTGTACTGTGCTTGGTTTAGCACAAAGTTTGCTGGATTTCCTGCTCCAGCAGTATTTTCAAAGTAATGCATATAGCCAATGTAGTCTCCAACAATCATATCTTGATCACCATCACCATCTAAATCACCAAAAGTAGGGTGTAATCCTAAGGTTTTTCTGTTGTTTTGCAGGTCTAAAGTTAAGTTTGATATGTTTACATAATTAGAATCTACCAATTGGTAATATGGATTGATTGCAGTTCCTTTATTTTCATAAAGCCATAATGATGAAACATAATACTCTGCAATATTTTCATCATACAATCCATAATTTCCTATGATGATATCTAGTAAGCCATCAGCATTATAATCAAAAAAGGTAGGGTGAGATCCTTGTCCTAATTCTATCATTCCATCTTGTAAAAATGCTTTTGTTTTTAAGTTAAAATCAGGATTATTTGTAAGGTTATCATTTTGGTAAAGCCAAACATTGTTGGTGTTTTCACTATACGAAGGACTATTAGTAGAACAAATTAAATCTTTAACACCATCATTATTTACATCCGTATAAAAACCTGCTACAAAATGTTGAATATCGAGCTTTGTAGTGCTTAAATTATTTAATGGAAAATTAAAATCTTGAGTAGTAATTGATGATGAAGTTAGGTTAGGGCTTAGGTCATCATTAATTAAAAGCAATAAATTTTTGTAAGAATTACCACCTAAAAGTAGGTCTTTGTTGTTGTTTCCATCAATATCTAATGTTAGGAAAGAAGAACCTCCAACGTGCTTATCATTTGTTGCAGTTTTTTCTGGATTTCCAACATTAACAAAACAAGTATCGTAAAAGATAGCTTTGTTTTGACCTGGGTTTTCTTTAATGAATCCCCAACATTTATTTCGTAATTGAAAATCTAATTGACTACAATCACCATTTCTTTCCATGGATAAATTTTTATGATATTCAATTCGTCCACCAATAATACTTAGGGTAAGAATGTCCAAATCCCCATCATTGTCAATATCATCAAAAGCAGGTAAATTTGCAGTGCTGATAAATATATTGGTATAGCTTGGTGTTAGTGAATCTGGCTGAACATCAGAATGAATTTGGTTAGTGTCTAAAACAAAACTAAGTTGACTTGTAGAAGTGTTTTTATAAGCTCCAATTCCACCTGAAGAAGAAGTGAAAATATCCATTTTACCATCGCAATTGTAATCTCTTAATAAAACCCAATCGCGTAACCCAGTGGGAAAATATTGAATGTAGCTGGGATCATGAGTATAAGTAATTTGATTGGCTTCACCAGAATTAATAAAGGTAGAAATACGATTGCCTGTTCTATCAAAAACAAACAAATCATTTATACCATCTAAATTAAGGTCTATTTCGGAAAATTGTACAGCGTTAAAACCACCTGCCCAAGGGTTTTTTAGCGTATCTCCATTTATAGATAAAATTGTTAGATTATCGTTTCTAGTAAAACTGTGTTGAGCTTTACAAAAAGTAGTAAATAATAAACTACAGACTAGTAAATAAAAAGTAATACATCTCATAATAGTGAATAAAAGTACTCAAAAAATGAAGCTTCATCTTATTCTTAATTATCTTTGTAATATAAAACCAAAAAAATAATGGAAACAACACAAGCACCATACACGATTTATGCAGAAAGCACACCTAACCCGAATACAATGAAATTTGTATCGAACAGGTGGTTAATTACCAATAACAAATCTTATGAGGTATTAGCCGATCAGCGTGTTGGAAGCCCATCACCATTGGCAGAGAAGTTGTTTAGCTTTCCGTTTATTAATGGTGTTTTTATTTCTGCAAACTTTGTTACAGTTACTAAATCAGAATCTATAGAATGGACCGATGTAATGATAGAATTGAGAGATTTTATTTCTAATTATCTCAATACTAAAGGTATGGAAGTAATTCGAGAAGAATTTTTAACTGAAGATACTGTAGCAGAAACAACAGGAGATACTGGTACAGCTCAATCAACTTCTAAAAAAGAGTTGACAGATTTTGATAAGAAGATAGTAGAAATATTAGATGAATACATAAAACCTGCAGTAGAAAGCGATGGTGGAGCAATAGAATTTGATTCTTTTGAAGATGGTATTGTAAAAGTGATTTTAAAAGGGGCTTGTAGCGGATGTCCTTCATCTACTGCTACGCTAAAAGGAGGAATAGAATCTTTACTAAAAAGTATGCTCCCTGAAGTAAAAGAGGTTGAAGCTATTAATGGGTAAATGTTCGTTTAACGACCCGGCTATGTTTTTGTAGGGCGATTTAAAAGTACTTATTTTCGTTTAGCTAATTAGCCAAAGCTTAGGATTTGGGTTTTAACTTTTTTCTGATAAAACGTCAAAACAAAGTTTTGGCGGAGTTTATTAATAGCACGGAACTTTCGTAAACCAACGAACGTCTATTTGTTATATACAGTGTTACCTGTTTTCATTCTTAAAAGAACCGTTAATTCGCAATTTTTTATAGTTATCATCCCTGTTTCCGAAATTACTAAATTGAAGTTTAATGTGTTCAAAATCAGAGGCTCTAGAGCCTCCTACTTGTCTTAACATTGAAAACGATTTACACTGAGAATTCATACATTTTTTGGTTGGAGGATTTTTCGGTAGGATAGATTTATAATAGTCCACAAACTGTCTTAGTTTTTCATTGTCCTTTTCTATTGTCTTGATATAACTACTTAATAATTTATGAATAGTTTCTCCAAATATCAAGGCTTCTTCTAAACTAGGAATATATCCTTTATGGATAACATTATTTCTAAACTTGGTTGAATTAGCCTTATTGCCATCATTTTTCAACAAATCAGGTATTGCTTTGTTTTCTTTAGTATATAAAAGTATAAAAGCACCCAATTGTCTCTCTGATTGATTTGATATTTTTTTCCAAACGAGTTCTGCGGTTTTGTCACTTGATTTACTCTTTGTAAAGAGAGTGGAATTTATGTATAATTCATAAAATCTTTCTAATGAGGAAGCAAATGAGCTAACAGCATCACGATAATAACCATCACAAATTGCCATCATACCAATATCAAACAGTAATTCAAATTTAGCTGCATCTAATATTGTGGTGTTACTATGTCCATGAGAGCAAATAGATTCGTAAATACCATTTTCCAGAACCCCATGATGAGCAAATTTTAATCCAATGGAATTAGTTTGGATTCCTTCATCAAGACAAGACCTACAGTATATTGGGATTCTCATAAATTTTATTTAATTACAGCCAACGTCCTTGTTTCAAACGTTTTAATGTTTCTTACATGTTGTTAAACGAAATTAGCGTTTTTTTAGGAGAAAGTCAAGCTTACTTATTTTAGCATTAAGCTAATATTTTTCTTTTTATCTCCATTTACAACTAAAGTAATGGTATGTTTTCCTGGGTAGTGTTTACGCGTAGAGAGTTCTTTAAACCATTGTTTTCGTTTAAAATGTTTTGTTGAATTGCTTTTTAAACAAAACTCAGAGATTTGAAACACTTTATTAGAAGTGCTTCCATTAGCTTTTACATACGCTATTTTATATTCTAAACGGATGTTTCTTTCTTGGTTGCTTTTGTTCACTATATCAAACTCAAAATGAATAAAATCGCCAATTTTTATTTTACTGTTTGATAGCGTAAGTTTTTCTATCTCAATGTTTGTTGAATTATCTAAACCAAAAATAGCTAGTGCTTTTTTATCCCCTTTTTTTAAGAGTGTTCTTAATGCATGTTTTACTATCCAATTAGTATGTTCGGTTTTTCCATGCCATTTTTTAGCAATTTTCAATACTAATTCTGGATGATCTTTAGAGATATCATTAAGATGATTGGCAACACTTTTTCTTACATATAAAGAAGGGTCATTTTTTAAATTTTCTAAAATAGCTAAGCAAGGAGAAGGATCTTTAATGAAATTTCTTAAAGGTGTAGCCCAAGGTAATTTTGGTCTAGACCCTTCGCTTGATAATCTTCTTAAATGATGGTTTTTATGCTTACTCCAATCCAACATTTGTTGCATTGTAACAGTTGGATCTTTTTCAATAAATGGACGAATAGCAAATTCGGCCGTAGAATGTTGTGTAAATAATTCTATTGCTTTTAATGAAGTTTTTAAATCATCTAATCCGTAAACTTGAATAAAATCAGGAAAAACCAATCCTTTTAAACCTCTATAATCGGAAACAATACTACTTAGTATTTCAATTTGTTTGCAATAAGAATAATTAAGATGTGAATGAATGTTTTCAGTTATAAAACGCATTCTATCTTTTAACTCTCTGTTTCTCCATTCGTTATTTAAAATCGATTGAGAAAAAGAAGTTGTATCAAAAGAAGAAGCCTTTGCTGAAAGTTTATTCCCTAAATCTTCAACAAAGGCTTTATTGTATTCATCTTTTAAGTTCATTTGTTTAGAGCTACGTCATTGCGAGGAACGAAGCAATGACGTGTTATGCTACCAAATAGTAACTCTTAAACTATCAGGGGCAATCATAGTACCTTCTTTACATCCAAAAGCATTACTAAACTCAAACATGTTAGTTAACGGACCATTTGTTCTAAATCTAGTAGGAGAATGAGGATCTGTTTTAACTTGATTAATTAAGAAAGCATCTTTTGCATTAGAATGCCAAACTTGAGCCCAGCTTAAAAAGAATCTTTGTTGGTAAGTAAAACCATCAATCATTGGATCTTCTTTTCCTTCCATGGCTTTTTCTAAAGCATAGTAAGAAAGTGTGATACCAGCAATATCAGCAATATTTTCACCTAAAGTTAAGTTTCCGTTTACATGGTTTCCTTCGGCAACTTCATATCCATCAAACTGGTTAACTAATTTAGCAGTTCTTCCACTAAAATTAGTTAAATCTTGTTCTGTCCACCAATTATTTAAGTTTCCGTCTCCATCAAACTTACATCCTTGATCATCAAATCCATGAGAAAATTCATGACCAATAACTCCTCCAATTCCACCATAGTTCATTGCATCATCTGCATCAGCATTAAAAAATGGAGGTTGTAAAATTGCTGCAGGAAATACAATCTCATTCATAGTTGGATTATAGTATGCATTAATTGTTTGAGGGTTCATTCCCCATTCATCTTTATCAATAGGCTGTCCTAATCTATTTACATTCTTTTTGTATTCAAAATAGTTCATGTTCATTACATTACTCGCTAAAGTATTTGCTTGTATATCAACAGAACTGTAATCTTCCCATTTATCAGGATAACCAATTTTATAAGTGAATTTGCCAAGCTTTTCCATTGCTTTAATCTTCGTTTCTTCACTCATCCAATCTAATTTCTGAACACGTTCTTTAAACACTTTGTTAATGTTTCCAATTAAATCTAATACTTTTTGTTTCGATTCTTCAGGAAAGTGCTTTTCTACAAATAATTTTCCTATTTGCTCACCTACATTTCCATTAGATTTAGATAAAGCTCTTTTCCATCTAGGCTTCATAACAGTTGTACCTCTTAAGGTAGTTGAGTAAAAAGAGAATACTTGTTTTTCAAAATCTTCACTTAAATTTCCTGCCATGTCATTAATTAAATGCCATTTCATGTATGTTTTCCAATTTTCTAAAGGAAATGTAGTTAACGAACTATTTAAAGACTTCATAAAGTCAAGTTGACCAACAACAACATGTTCAACCCCACTTAATTCAGCTACTTTAAAATAAGAAGTCCAGTTTATTGCAGGACATAAGTTTTGTAATTCTTCAACAGATAATTTGTTGTAAGTTAATTCAGGGTCTCTCCTTTGAACTCTATCCATAGAGTTAGCTGCTAAATTAGATTCAATCTCAATTACTTGTAATGCAATTTCTTCTGCAGCTGCTTGATCTTTTCCTGCAAGTACAAAAAGAGCGGCAATGTGCTTTTTATATTCTGCAAAAATGTTTTCGCCTCGCTCATCAGAAGGAGTGTAATAAGATTTATCAGGTAGCCCTAAACCACCTTGCGATAAGTGCATAATGTATTGAGAACTGTTTCTCGAATCAACTCCAACATAGCCAGAAAACATAGATCCAGAACCTCTTTTTCTTGTTTCTGCCATTGTTTCAACCAACTCTTGTACGTTATTTACAGCATCAATTTTATCTAAAAGTGGTTGGATAGGTGTAATGCCTAATTCATTTACTGTGGTAGAATCTAAAGCAGAAGTGTAAAAATCACCAACTTGTTGAAGAGCTGTTCCTTTTTCAGTTTTTGTACTTGCAGCTTCGTCAACAATTGCTCTTAACTTTATTTCGTTAGCATCATTAAGAACGTTAAAACTACCCCAACGGCTTTCAGATTCTGGTACTGGATTATCTTTTAGCCAATTTCCTACAGCATATTTTTCAAAATCTTCACAAGGGTTAATTGTAGAATCTATTTGACTAACATCAAATGCAGGTGTAATGTCTTTTACTTCCTCTTGTTTTGCTTCTTCACTGTTTCCACAAGCAACAGTAAGTGCAACTGCAGTAAATCCAAGTATGGTTTTATTTAATTTATTCATCCTAATATTATTAGTTATAGTTTAAGGTTTTCGAAAGTAATTAAAAAAATAAAACTATTGAATAGAAAATGATAAATGGTTGATAATAAGGATGAATAGAAAAAAATTGTTAAAATTTTATGGAATTAGAGAGCGAAATACATCTATAGAGTAAGAATTCTTAAAAAGACATGTTGAATTAATAATATTTACTTAATTTAAAACTTAGAAACGATGAAAAAACTAACAACACTATTAACGGTAATCCTTTTTATTTCGAGCAATATTTTTGCCCAATTAGGAGAGATAAAAGGATTTGTAAAAAATAAAAAAACGGGTGAACCAATATGGAATGCTTCAGTTTATGTAGAATTTGCAGGCAACATGATTGGTGATGCTGCAGATTTTGATGGAAAATATACCATTAAAGCATTAAATCCTGGAACATATACTGTGATTACAAAAATACAAGGATATGCCCCAGTTAAAACAAGAAATGTTTTGGTTACTTCAGATAACATTGCTTATGTAAATGTTGATATGATAACTACTGCAGAGGAATTGCCCGAGTTTGTATTTGTAACACATACAATTCCATTATTGAAGAAAGATGAGCCAGGTGTACAGCACATTATCCCTAAACAATTTAAGCAAAGTGTACATAGAAATAATCCTATAAAAGCAATAGAGTCAATGGCTTCTGGTGTTACAGTAGCACCAAATGGTAAAGATGTTTATATTAGAGGAAGCAGGCCGAGTTCTACACAATTTATAACTGATGGGATGAAATCTATTACAGGAAGTATTGGAATACCAGGTCAGGCCATTGGTAGTATTAAAGTTTATACTGGGGGTGTACCAGCTAGCTATGGAGATGTTTCTGGCGGAGTAATTGTTGTAGAAACAAAAAGTTACTTTGATTTAGCTCAAAAATTTAAATAAGAGAAAGCATCATTAATGCGATTATTTAAGACAAAAAACATACAATCATTAACCGATAATGAACTTATTACTAAGTACAAAAAAACTGGTGATAACTCGTTAGTAGGAGAGTTATATAAAAGATACTCGCACTTGGTTTATGGAGTTTGTCTTAAGTATTTAAAAAACGAAGATGGTAGTAAAGATGCTGTTTTACAAATTTTTGAAAATCTACTTACGGATTTAAAAAAGCATGAAATAGCGAATTTTAAATCTTGGTTGCATAGTGTTGCCCGAAACCATTGCTTAATGTTTTTAAGAAAGCAACAAACACAGCTTAAAAGAGTAAACGAATATGAAGCCACTTACCAACACGAAGAAACATTTGCAGCACCTTTTGCCGTACACGAAAAGGAAGAGAAGGAAGTGATGTTAACGAAACTGGAGGCAGCTATGACGGGCTTGAAAGAGGAACAACGGGTTTGTATTGAACTCTTTTTTTTAAAAGAAAAATGTTACAACGAAGTAGCTGAAATAACAGGGTACGAAATAAAAAAAGTTAAAAGTTATATACAAAACGGAAAAAGAAATTTAGCCAACATTATGTTGGGATAATGATTAATAAAATGAAAGAATTACATAACCACATATTTTCGAACACGACTTGCATCTCGAAAGAAACTATGCTTAGGTATATTAATAAGCAGCTTTCTAAAACAGAATTGCATGATGTTGAAAAACACATGCTCGATTGTGAATTGTGTTCCGATGCTTATGCAGGAATGCAATATGCTCAAAACTCGTCTATGCTTTTTGCTATCGATAATCAGATAGATCAACGAGTAGGTTCGGGAAATACTAAGGCTCCAATAATGAGGAATTTGATGGTGGCGGCATCAGTTTTGGCAATTATTTTTGGAGCATATTTTACAATGAACTATTTTAATCAAACAATAAATACGGATTCGAATTTAGCGATAAATGAAGTTGAAGAAACGATAAATGAAGGTGCTCCCATGGAGGAAAGTGAATTTTTTGAAATCAAAGAAAGAGAGGGGGATTTAAAAAACTTTGAAGATGGGAATGCCGAAGTTGATGATGATGGAAAAGAGATAAAAACTTTATACAATAAAAAAGAGAAGGTATCAGATAATAAAAATTCAATAGCTGTTAATGCTCCTGCTCCCATACTTGTAGAACAAATTAGTGAAGAGGAAATAAGGATTGAAGAATTTGAAATGATGGAAGATGAATTAATGGAGGATGAAGTTGATGAGTTTGTTGAAGAAGTGGTTCTTAGCGAAGAGCCTGCGGTGGAGCTTAATAATTCTTCGAGTTATGGTTATATAAGTGCTAATAGTGAAGGCTTAAAAAAAGAAGTAAGTAACAAGAATAGAAGTGAAAAGCGAAAGTTTAAATCTATGGCTCCAGAAAAGGCGATTAGTAAAGATGAAATGATAGTAGCACCAATAGAATCAAGAGACCAAAGTCAAGAAAATATTAGAATTATAGATTCTTACAAGGTGGTAGATTATTTGGAGGAATATCAGCAAGAGTATGATTTAGAAAATGCTACAAAAATTGAAACAAAATCAGTTTCAGCAGCTTTTGAAAGCGAAGAAGATAAGAGTTTAGTGGATAAATCAAAAGAAGAAATCGTGGTTGAAATTACTTATAAAGAGACTTTAGAAAAAGCGATTAATTCGTATAAAAATCAAAAATATACGCAAGCAATAGAAGAGTTTGATATGATTTTGTTAGCTCATCCAAAAGAGGTGAATGGCTTGTTTTATGGTGCAATGAGTAATTATTATTTGAACCGATATGATGAAGCAAAAAGTAAATTTGATTTAGTGTTAGTAAACGAAGCAACACAATTTAATGAAGAAGCAAATTGGTATAAAGCATTAACCTTAATTGAATTAAAAGAAACAACAAAAGCAAAAGGTTTGTTAAAGGAAATTGTTGAAACCAATGGGTTTTATAAAACGAAGGCTAAGGAGAAGTTAAAAGAATTATAAAATGAAAGTAACAGTCCTAATATTAACGATTTTACTGAGCAATACAGTATTGTGTGGTCAGAAAATAAAAGACCTTGATGTTAATTTTATGTTGAGGGGTCAGATATATGCTGGATCTTCTATAGAGGATAAAAATGCTTTAGGAGGTTTTGCTTCTTCAAATCATACTCCTAAAAAGATAAGGTTAAGAGATGATTTTGAGAAAAATGGATTTTATATTAAAATTGACACTTCTAAAATAATTGTTCTTGCTGAGAAATATAATGGCTATAAACTTTATATTATTAATAAATCAAAAGATATAGTAGAGCTTAATGCGTCTGACAGTAGGTTGTATATGATTGCTGAAGCATTTATTGATGGAAAGTGGAAACCAATTGAATATTTACCAAGTAGTTTTTGTGGGAATAGCTATCATAGAGTTTTAATTAACTCAAACGAATATTGGGATTTTGATGTGCCTAGATTTTCAGGGAAAATTAAAACCAAAATTAGATATAGATTAGGGTTGGAAAACAATAAATATATTTATTCAAATGAAATTTCAGCAAGTATTAATAAGAAACAGTTAACCCAAAAACAAGGTTATAATTCAAAAGGGTTAATGGATCCATACATCGATTAATTAAAATGCCCCAATAATTTTCTGATAACTATTTTCATTAGAATAATCTTGCAGTAAAATAGATTTTCGTTTTACAAGATCTTGTTCAGAAAATTCAAATTTAAAAGTAGATTCAATGAGTTTTTTTAGTTCGTATATATCGTCTTCAATTAAACAAATGTTGCTTAAAGAAGTTCCTTGAACCATTTTAGAATTAACAATGCAGTGCCTGCCATTATAGAGTACATTTAGGAGTTTTAGTTTTAAACCTGTAGCTTGTTCGGTATACAATAAATTTAGTTGAGCGTTGGCAATCAACTCATTCATTTCATTATCACTTGGATTTTCTATCAGCTCAATATTTTGATTTTTATCTATTATTTTAACTAACTCGGTAGAAGGATTTAATCCTGCTATCTTTAAAGGAATATCAGAATTTTGAAATAAATTTTGAATAATGAATTTCGCTGCATTTTTGTTTTCAGCTACACTCAAATTTCCATGATACAACACATAATCACCTTTGCCTGGTTTTACGTTTACACTTTCGCCAGAATGAAAACTAGGAACAAAAACAATATTGTTGTTAGGGTATTTTTTTTTGAAATAGTCTAAATCTGTTAATGAAACAACGCATGTTAAATTAGCATGTTTAATTATTGGTTCAAATTTCTCTAGTTTTTTAGCCTCTGAATTATAATACTTTCGTTTAACTACATTTTTTTCAGCTATAGCTAAATGATGATAATAATCATGCTCAATGTTACTTTCTCTAAAAATCTTAAAACGAGTTGCAAACGCTTTATCGTCTAATAAAAAACAAGAATGTAAGCCTTCAAATAAAATCGGAAAATCATTGTTAAGTAGATTTTCTTTTAATGTTTTTGAGGTTCGGGATTTAACAATGTAAGGGGTAGAGGAGATTTGAGATTTAACACCTGTTTTTCTTTTGTAATAATTAACTGAGGAGCAGTATTTGTTCAGTTCTGACTGTTCTCCTCTTCCATATTCAAAACAATGTAAATGAATTTTTATGCCTTTACTATGAAAGTATTTGAGTTTATAGAAAACATCAATTACACCACCATAATTTGCTGGGTAAGGCACGTCAAACGATATGATGTTAATTTCAGTCAAAGAGGTTTGTAATTACGTGTTTTTCTTTTTCCCAATTTAGCTCTAAAGCAGCTTTCTTTGCATTTGCTTTCCAAACATTCATTTGCTGTTCGTTGCTTAGCATTGAGTTGATTTTTTCTGCAATATGTTTGGCATCGTGTTTTTCTATGGTTTCTCCAAGTTGATATTGGTTTACTAAGTTTTTCATTTCAGGCAAATAAGAAACTAAAACAGGCAGTTCTGCTTGTATGTAATTAAACAACTTGTTGGGTAAAGCAAACCGATAATTTAACCCCATATCTTCTTCTAGGCTTAATCCTAAATCAGCTTGTTGGGTATATCCATGTAATTTTTCTAAAGGAATTTCTCCAAGCATTTTCACTTTTTCTTGTAAACTTAATGAAGTAATTAATTGTTCAATTTCATTAGAAACATCTCCATATCCAGCAATGTATAAAAAAGCGTTATCTATATATTGCATGGCTTTTACCATATATTCAATACCTCTATTTACATTTATTGCTCCTTGGTAAATCAAAATTTTCTTCCCTTCAATTTTTATGTTTTCTACATCAACTGAGTTTTTGTTAAGTGCAGGAACATTTCTTAAGAGTTTTACATCAATATTGTATTCTTGTTTAAATAGCTCAGCAATAGAGGGGCTAACAGTTAAAACGTGTTTTAATTTTGGTAAGATGTTTCGTTCAATCCGTTTCCAAAATTGTTGCACTTTTGGTCTGTTAACCAATTCTGGAACTTCAGTAAAATACTCATGACTATCAAAAACAAGTTGTTTGTTTTTCCATTTAGCAACAATATAGTTTGCCCATAAAGTGTCTAAATCATTACTCCAAAGTGCATCGGTTTTTGTAAAAAGTAAAAAGAAAAATAATCGAATGTTGTAGTTAGCGTAAAATAAAGGACCTTTATTAAACCAAAGTTTAAATCTTTTTGTTTGATATGTACGGGTTACATTTTTACTGTGAGGAAGTATTCTACCGACTAATAAAACACTAAAATTAAGCTCTAGTAAGGTGTTACAAATTTTATCTACACGTTGATCGGTAGATAAATCGTTGGTTACAGAAATTATAATGTTGCGTTTTGTCATTCAGCGTAAAAATAACTCATAAATACAAACCTATCAACAATAGGATATGAATATTATTTTAATAGACTTAAAGAATATGAATAGGATTAAAATAAATTTGATATAGAATAAGTTTTATAGGTATGAAAAACATTGCGATAATAGAAGGCGGATACAGTCACGAGAAAATAATTTCTTTACAAAGTGCTGAAATGGTTTATCAGCATATTGATAGAGAAAAATATAATCCGATTAAAGTTAGGATAGATAAGCAAGGTTGGTTTGCTTTTGATGGTGATGAAAAAGTAGAGATAGACCGAACAGATTTTTCATTTAATAATATTAAATTTGAAATTGCTTTTATTGTAATACATGGTACTCCTGGTGAGGATGGGAAATTGCAGGCTTATTTTGATATGTTGGACATTCCTTATTCCACTTGTAGTCATTTGGCGGCAACCCTTACATTTAATAAGTTTGTTTGTAACCAGTACTTAAAAACTTTTGGAATTAAAGTGGCTAATGCGATTTTAGTTCGTGAAAATGAGCCTGTTAATACTGCTAACATTGTAGCAAAAGTTGGTTTACCTTGTTTTGTAAAACCTAATGATGGTGGTAGCAGTTTTGGGATTACTAAAGTGCAAAATGAAAGTGAATTAAAACAAGCTGTTGAAGTAGCTTTAGAACACGGAACTCAAGCAATAGTTGAAAGTTTTATGGAGGGAAGAGAAGTTACCAATGGAATTTATCGAAATAAAGATGGCTTTGTTGCATTACCAATTACAGAAATAGTTACTACTAACGATTTCTTTGATTTTGATGCTAAATATAAAGGAGAATCGGATGAAATTACTCCAGCAGATTTAACTGAAGAGATGAATGCTAAAGTAAAATCGGTTACTCAACAAATAGTTGAATTGTTAGATATGAATGGTATTGCTCGTGCAGATTATATCATACAGAACGGAGAACCTTATTTAATAGAAATTAACACCGTTCCTGGATTATCTAAAGAAAGTTTAATACCTCAAATGGCGGCTCACGAAGGTATTCCTTTACAACAATTGTTTAATGAGGTGTTGGAGGTAGCTATAAAAAAATACAGGTGTATTTAATGAATAAAATAAAAAATGATTCCATTTAACAAACAGCATTTAACAGGCAAGGAAATTCAATATATAGAAGAAGCTGTTCATTCTGGGAAAATAGCTGGAAACGGAAGTTTTACAGAAAAGTGTCATAATTTTTTTGAGAAAAAATATGGGTTTAAAAAGTGTTTTTTAACCACCTCATGCACGGATGCATTAGAAATGACAGCTATTTTAATGGATTTAAAACAGGGAGATGAAGTGATTATGCCCTCTTACACTTTTGTATCTACCGCTAATGCATTTGTGTTGAGAGGAGCAAAAATTGTATTTGTTGACAGTTGTCCTAACAATCCTAATTTAGATTATACACTACTTGAGGGTTTAATCAATTCTAAAACTAAAGCCATTGTTGTAGTTCATTATGCTGGACTTGCTTGTGATATGGATGCCATTATGAGTATTGCAGACAAACATAAATTGTTCGTTGTAGAAGATGCCGCTCAAGCTGTTGATTCTTATTACAAAGGAAAACCTTTGGGTGGTATTGGTCATTTTGGTACTTTTTCATTTCATGAAACTAAGAATGTAAGTTGTGGAGAAGGAGGAATGTTAGTTGTTAACGATGAGAAGTTTTGTTCGCGTGCAGAAATAATTTGGGAGAAAGGAACAAATAGGACAGCATTTTTTAGAGGGGAAATAGATGAGTATGGGTGGGTAGATATTGGTTCTTCGTTTTTGCCTTCTGAAATAACTGCAGCTTTTCTTCTTGCTCAATTAGAAAGTTTAGATAAAATACAGGATGTAAGAAAACGTATTTGGACGAATTATTATGATGAGTTCGAAAATATGGAGGAGGATTTAGATGTAAGATTACCATTTACTACAAATTATGCTACAAACAATGCTCAAATGTTTTATTTAATTTGTTCGTCTAAAGAAAAAAGGTTAGGACTTATTAGTGCGTTGAAAAAAGAAAGAATTGCTTCTGCTTTTCATTATTTACCTCTTCATAAGAGTCCTTTTTATCAAAAAAAACATGATGGTCGAAATCTTCCAAATTGCGAAAATTTTTCCAATTGTTTGATAAGGCTCCCTTTATATTTTTCATTATCTATAGATGATCAATTAAAGATTATAGAGGTAGTTAAATCTTATGTGAAATAATATTCGGAGTCTTTGGATACTGGTTTTTACTTATAAAGAAAAACTTATCTCCAGATTTAGAATCATTTATTGAGATAAAAAAGTAACCAATTTTTTCACGGCTTTTCCTCTATGACTAATTTTATTTTTCTCTTCCATACTCATTTCAGAAAAAGTGATATTATAGCCTTCAGGTTTAAAAATAGGATCATAACCAAACCCTTCTAAACCACTTTTTTTTGTTGTGATTTCACCTTTTGCAACCCCTTCTAATAAAGTTTCTTTTCCATCAATAATTAATGCAATAACAGTTTTAAATTGTGCGTTTCTGTTTTCAATATTTTCTAATTTATCTAATACTTTTTCCATATTAGCTTCAGCAGATTTATGTTCGCCAGCATAGCGTGCAGAGTATATTCCGGGTTCACCATTTAAACTTTCAATTTCTAAACCAGTATCATCTGCAAAGCAGTTGTGGCCAAAATTATCAAATACATATTTTGCTTTTTGTAAAGCATTACCGGCTATTGTGTTTGATGTTTCAGGAATATCCTCGTTACATTTAATATCATCTAAACTCAATATATTTAAAGAGTCTGGTAAAAGGGCTTTAATTTCTTTGATTTTATTTTTGTTGTTTGTTGCGAAAACGAGTTTCATAATATTTGAAATGATTATTAGATTTTTCAAATATAAGATCTGTTTAATTAGATTTGTATAATAAAAATAACATTTCTAGATTATTAAGAATACATGGAGACGAATATTCCTGAAATATGGGCTTATGATTATATATTAGCATTTTTATATATTCTTATAATTTATGTAATCTCTCATGCGTATACTATAAATAAGAAGAGAACAGATTCAACCTACAAGCATTTTATGCTGGCATTAACAGTTAAACTTTTTGGCGGGATAGGATTTCTACTCTTGTCGGTTTATTATTGGAAGGGAGGGGATACATTTACCTATTATAATACAGCTGATGGACTTACAAGCCTGTTTTTAGAGGATTTTATAGTGGCATTTAAAATTCTATTTACGTCATCAGATAATATTATATGGGAACGGTACAGTTTCGCTGATTGGCATCATAATTTCCTTAGTGATAATGCATCATTTACAGTAATTAAAATCACTTCAATTATTAATTTATTGTGTTTTAGATCTTATGTTGCTACAACTGTAATATATTCAAGTTTGTCATTTTTAGGTGTATGGAATATGTATTATGTTTTTTGTAAAAAATATCCTCATTTAAAAAAATCATTGGTTCTCGCATTTTTCTTTATTCCTTCTGTAATATTATGGGGATCCGGAATTTTAAAAGATACAATAACAATTGCAGCAATTGGGTGGTTGATTTATGCGTTTATGAATATTGTAATATTTAAGAGAAAGAGAATGTTAAGTTTAGTTTTAATTATTATTGCTACCATGTCAATTGCACTTTTGAAACCTTATATTCTATATGTTCTGTATCCTTGCTTATTTATATGGGTACAATCAAACCTTAAATCTTTAATAACGAGTAACCTTCTTAGATATTTAACTGCACCAGTGGTTGCGATAACACTGATAGCCAGTTCCTTTTTTCTATCAAAAAAACTTTCAGAAAATGCAGGGAAATATAATATAAATAAAATCGAAGCAACCCTAGAGGGCTTTCAATCATGGCATACATTAGTAAATGAAACTAAAAACCAATCAGGTTATACGCTTGGGGATATGGATTTTAGTACTACTGGGTTGATTTTGAAAATACCAGCATCAATTAATGTGACATTTTTCAGACCTTACTTGTGGGAGGTGAGAAATGCCTCAACTCTTTTAGGGGCATTTGAAGCAATTGTTTTGACTCTCTATTCCCTTTGGTTAGTATTAAAATTTAGACTGAAGTTATTTAGATTGATTTTTAGGAATAAAGATATTTTGTTTTTATTGATTTTTGCCTTAATTTTTGGAGTAGTAGTGGGGATCAGTTCTTATAATTTTGGAGCACTTTCTAGGTATAAAATGCCGGCACAAATGTTTTATGTTATAGCGCTTATTTTGATTTATGATAAGCAAGCTAAAAAGGAGTTAGTTTAATATAAGCATGAATATTAAAAGTGTGAAAATCTGTATAGATATTATCCCAAACGCTTTTATCAAATAAGGAGATTCAAAAAAGTAAATGATAAAATTTGGTAATTTAACCTTAGAATAAGGTTTCAAAAGATTGATTTTGTAAAACAATTTTATTCTACAAAAATCTAGGTAGGGATTATTAGGATAATCATTTGGATAAGAAAGAATATTTTCAGTTGGAATTGTTGCAACCGCTTGATCTTTTAATAAAGTTGAAGGGTCATAATGTCCATCAAACATGTACCAACTATTTTTATATTTGTGTTCAATTAAAACATGCTGCCATTCTTTTCTAAACATATAAATACGCCTAGCTTTTACACCTCCTAAATGGAATAACTTTATAGTAACTCGTGCATTTTCTCCACAAAAACCATAATTGTCTTTTAATATTTGAGATGCGGTATGACGTAAAAGAGGTCTTTTTTTATTGATTAAGGATTCTTCGTATCTGATGGTTTTTTGTAGGTAGTTTTTAATTTTAATTAAATCTTGAATAGAGTCTATTTTTGGTTTACCAACAATTGTATTGAGAATACTTTTTAGAAAAATGACCTCTTGTATCTCTTTTATTACATAATAAAGAAATACAACCCCTAACAGACTTAATATGGTCAATTGCATCAATCCCATTCTAAGCTTTGAATTGTTTTATAAAGGATGAAAAATGCTGACTATGTGCTATCACAGAATAATTATTAATTATAGTCTCTCTTCCCTTTTTACCATATTTAGTTCTAAGTTCTTTAGAAAGAATCATACTTGTTAAGTATTCTTTCCATTCATTATCGGTTTTTGCTAAATACCCATTTATATCATGTTCTATTATTCTTGTATTTACACCTACTGGAGAAATAATACAAGGAATTTCTAGAGCCATATATTGTAATGCTTTAAAACCACATTTCCCCTTAGCCCATTCGTTATCTAATAAGGGCATAATTCCAATATCAAGGTTTAGTAAATCATTAATCTCTTGTTCTTTATTCCACGGTATATAAGTGAAATTTAACTTTTTAAATTGGGGCTTTTGATTGGAAATTACCACAAAATTAAAACGCAGTTTTTCTTGTAGTTCGAACAGAACATCTTCTATCTCATATAAATATTTAATAGTAGAATGAGTTCCTGTCCAACCAATAGTAACATCATCATTTCTATGTTCCTTAATCTGGCTATCGGTTATTTGAGTGTCTATTGTTGTAGGCATGTAAGCCACATTTGTATTATGTTGTTTGGCAAAGTCCATTAAAAAATGATTCCCGCAAAGGATTAATGACGACCATCTACAAATAGAAGCTACTTTTGAATGTCTTTTAATTTTAGAGACAAAATGATTGGTGTCTGATGTGTTCTCTAGCCAAATGGCATCATCAAAATCGTAAATAATTTTTTTCTTTAAAACTTTTGCTATAATCCATTCAAAAATAGGGGGGCCAATAGGGCTAGCCTCTCTATGAATAAAAACTAGATTAAAACCACTTAATTGAAACATTAAGAAAAATCGTTTTAAAAATGCAAGAAAAATACCCGAACTCTTTAATAATATTTTTCCAGGTTGATAAATTAGATTGTAATCTTTATCCGTTAAAAAAGGGAAGATAGAAGTCGCATATTGCTCTTCTTGAAGAAAAGTCAAATATTGCTCAAATCTGAAACGTTGACTTGGAGCTATTCCTTTTGGATAAGGAACAATAAAAGCGATTTTATTTTTCATTTTCTAATCTTACAACTATTAGTTGTCAGCAATAAAATTACTGGTAAATTTCTTTATATATATATTCTGCTATAGTGAAATTTCTATACCTATTTGCCACACTTGTTATTTTTTGTCTTAATTTTTCTTTATCCTTTTTAACTAAAGTATCTATTTCCTTACAAGCGTTAAGATATTCTTTATTGGTTAATTCTTGTAATACATAACCAATACCTTCTTTTTCAATTATTTCAGAGTCATCTGAAATACCCTGTGTGATTACCACAGGTAGTCCCATTGACCAGTATTCACCATCTTTTATAGAGGTACAATATCTTTTAGATGGAACAGGCTTAACTGGGTTTATTGCAAAGTCTGCAATTTGAAAGTAATGGGGTATTTCTTCATGTGATACAAACTTCGTTTCTATGCAACTGTCAGGAATTTTTTTCTTCTTAATGAATTCCCTTACTTCGCTTATATTTTTATCAGTTAATAAATATATCTTCAAATTTTCACCCCAATAATTGCTTGCAATTTTAAAGAAATCGAAAACTTCTTCCTCTAAGTAGATACCGCCAAGTTTACCTGCATAAATACAAATAACCTTATCTTCGAGATTTTTCTCTTCCCGGTTTTGATTATAGCTTTCGATATTCCAATTAAATTTATCTAAGTCTACAAGTGCTGGTTTTACGTAATAATTATCAAAAACAGCATTGTATTTAGTTTTAGCATAAACGGCCATTTCTTTAGTTAAAGCGATAACTGTTTTTGCTCTTTTGCTTTGTTTTTTTTCTAACCAAAAGAGTAATTTGAATTTAAAACTAGATTTCTGCCAGGTTCCATTCTCCACCATAGATTCAGCATGGGGCTCGTAACTATCTATAATTAGTGGTTTAGAGGTAAGAATAGATAGAATGTAGCCCAAAGATCCAGCTGGCATACACCACGAGTGAATTACTTCTATCTTTTGTTGTTTAATCAGCTTAATTAATTTAGGAATAAACCCTATTATTCTAAGGATCATTTTAAAACCAAAATGATCATATTTGAATCGAATAAGTTCTATGTTCTCCATTTTTAATTTGGAACACTCATTGGCCCAATCTTCATCACTCATTTTGTGTAAAGGTTGTTCAATAGTAACAAGGAAGACCTTATGTTTCGGATTTTGATCACGAATAATCTTAACATAGGGTAAGGTATAAGATTGTACTAGTGCATCTTTATAGCTCCAATATGTAAGAATTAATAAATTCACCTGATCAATTTACTCATTATTTTTAAAATCACAGGAGGGTATGCCATAAGGGATTTAAAAACAAAATAAATGCCTCTTGATTTATTATTACCATCTTTCCACCAACTTCCTGCAAGTTTCCAATATAAATTAGCGAAACATTGCTGTTTAAACCAAAAGCTATTTAAAAAGCCATTTTGTTCTGCTTTTTTGAACACGTAGAGATGGTCTCTTTCCATAACGCTAATGTTTTGATGCATATTATTATCGTGTACTCTATAGAAAAACAACACTTTATCTAATGCAATGATAGGAGCTACATTAACAACTCTGAGATGAAAATCTTGGTCTGCTGCGGTACTCAGTTCTGAATCAAAAAAACCCACTTGATCAATAACAGAACTCCTATAAATCGTACAGCCCATTGATGCAACATAATCTTTTTTCCATTCCAAAACATCTGCTGTAGAAGAAATGTTTTTAGCGAATATAAATTGATTGAGTTTCTCAGATTTTTCATTAATCAATTCTACTTTGGTATAAATCGACTGAATACTTCCCTTTTCTTCGAATTTTGACAAACAACATTCTAGAAAAGAATAATCCCAAACGTCATCGGCATCTAAAAAAGTCATAAAATCTCCATTAGCTATTTTTATTCCTTCATTGCGAGAGTCGCATACACCAGAATTTACCTTGTCAATAACTTTAATCCTTTTATCACTTTCTTGAAGTTGAATTAGTTGCTTCAATGTAGTATCTGTACTTCCATCATTAACGATTATTAATTCAAAATTTGAGTAGGTCTGACTTAAAACAGAATTTACAGTTTCTACAATATATGGCGCAGCATTATATGCTGGTATTATCACTGAAACTAAATTTTTTGAATTCATTTAGATTCTTTTTTTGGTGAAAATTTTATTATATGATTTGTAAATAAACCGGATTAGGTTTTTGTTATTTGGAAAGTTTACGTAAGTTTTTGGTGGAGATTTTAAATGTTTTTCCAAATCATCTTCAGTAATACCATATTTTTTTGCAATATATTGTTTGTCTTCTTTTATTTTTTTTTCATCAAAAGAAGGTTCTTTTAATTTTTCCAAAGCTTCTGCCCGTGTAATTTGATCACAACATATTTGAGAGGCATAAGTTGTTCTTCTGTAATCCATATTGTACTTAACAGGCATAGCGTATGATTGCCAAAAAGCAGTAATCTTTGATTCATGATGTTTACCACCATAATTTTCCCAGCCGTAGGTTGAAATTAAAAATTCTCTGGCTTTATCTTTGTCAAAAGGAATGTAGTTAAGTGGGTATATTTTTTTAATTTTCTTAGCAAATTTATAATAGATCTCTTTTAATATTCCAAAAGTAGGAACAGTCTTTAAAGGTACAGAGGAGTATTTTTTGACAATATGGTTGTATAGTTTCATGTCTTTATAAACGTGATACCCCATTTGTAATGGAAGAATTCCTTCGGCTGTGTAATTACCTCCAGACATAATATATTTAATGTTGTGTTTAATAGCCGTTTTGTATATCGATGCGGCAATACCTATATCAGTAGGCATTTCCAAATCGACAATAGAAGATTTTAAAAAAGCCAATTGAATTTCTCTAAATTCTTGCCAATCTAATACATAGCTAACATAATCAAACCCTAGTTTTTCAACCATTGTTTTTATGTTTTTCACAGATATTTCAGTGTCCCAGCCATTGTCCATATGTATTAATAACGGTCGTAGCCCAAATTTTTTACATAAATGAGCAGTATAACAGCTATCTACTCCTCCACTAATACCTACAATACAATCGTATTCATTATTTTTTCCTTTTTCCTTTATTCTGTCAACAATAATTTTCCATTGTTGTTCTGATTCTCCTTCAATATAGGTTTGTTTGGTAATCCTTGTAATATAATCCTCACAATGATTGCAATAACCCCTATCATTAAATATAATATCTGGGTCAGAGGTATCCATTACACACCTTTTGCAAATTTGATATGGTCTATCTTTTATCATTTGAAATTATAACTTTTAATGTCAGGGTATTGGATTAATACTCCTCTGTGTTTTCCTTTAAAAACAAAAAAGCTACCTACTGCTAATCCATTAGCATAAGCTTTTTTATATCCATCTTCAATATCAGTAATTGATCCAGCCCCACCAAGTGCTATAACTGGAATTGCAAGTGCTTTGGAGATTTGCGTGATCATTTCTAAATCATAGCCAGTCATTGCTCCGTCTTTATTGATGGATTGGATAATAACTTCTCCTGCTCCTGCATTTTGCATTTCAAGTGCAATGGTATGAGTATCTCTGCCAATATTTTTTTTACCAGATTCTATATGGACTTTTTGCTTCCCAAATAAAGTTTTTTTGTAATCGATGCATACGCAGATAGTGGATGATCCAAAATGTTCGGTGGCTTTTTTCACAAAAGAAGGGTTTTCAATAGCATAACTACTAAGAATAACACGTTCGGCTCCCGCTTGGGTTAACTTTTTTATTGTTTCAATGTCTTTAATGCCTCCGCCAACTGAAAATGGCATATTCGCTTCTTCACCAACCTCTTTTACAAGGTCAATAGAGATTGTCCTGTTTTCTTTGGTTGCATCTATATCCAATAGTACAATTTCATCAACTTTTAAATCATTAAATATCCTAACCGCATTAATAGGGTCACCAATATAAGTATTGTTCCCAAATTTCACGGTTTTAACTAAACCATTATTATGGAGTAATAAAACAGGTATGATTCTTGGACGATACATTATAATTCAATGAAGTTTTTAAGTAATTGTAGCCCGACATCATGACTTTTTTCAGGATGAAATTGAACACCAAAAATATTGTTTCGTTCTATAGCAGAGGTAAAGTCTAATTCGTAAGAGGTCTTACATAAAGCATCCGATTTATCTTTACAATTAAAATGATAAGCATGGACAAAATAAAATTCAGAATGATTTTCAATATTCTCAAGTAATTCATTTTTTTTTGAAATATCAATTTGGTTCCAGCCAGTATGAGGAACTTTATATTTTAGCTTGTCAGTAACCTGAAATCTTTCTACAGTAGCATCAAACCAATTAAGCCCTTCAATGTTTCCTTCTTCACTGTGTGATGCCATCAATTGCATGCCTAGGCATATTCCTAAAATAGGTTTCTTTTTTTGAATAACTTCTTCGTTAAGGATATTGATTAGGTTTAACTCTTGCAGTGTTTCCATGGCTTTACCAAAATGACCAACACCTGGTAAGATTAGTTTATCAGCTTCTTTAATTCTTTGTGGGTTGTGTGTAGTAATTACATCATAACCTAAACGGGCCACTTTTTTCTGAACGGAAAAATGGTTTCCTAATCCATAATCTATGATAGCTACTTTTTTTGACATTTTAATTCAAATATAACTGAAGATGTTCATTCCACATTTTTTCTGCTGTAAAGTTATCAAGAGCTGATTGGTAAGCTTTTTCTACAAAAGCAGATGAATCGTTGTCTAAAAAATAAGCTATACCATTAGCCAATTCATTAACATCTTTATATGGAGTGATGTAGGCACTTTCCATATGGGTTAGACCATCAGCAGCAGATCCGGTTGGAGTAGTAACGATTGGGATTTTATTTACCATAGCTTCAGGAATGACAAACCCGAATGGCTCCATGTATGCAGCATGTACATATATATCTAAAGATTGGAAAACTGCTGCAATGTATTTTTTTTCTATCCAACCAGTTAAAATAAATCGACCTTCTAATCCATTCTTTTTAATAAGTGCTCTTAATTCTTCTTCTTGCGGCCCACTACCTACTCCTATAAAAATAGTGTCAGGATATTTATCCTTTAACAAACTAGCGGCTTCAATAATTTGTAGATATCCTTTCCATCCAATATATCGACATACAGTTCCGATTATTTTTTTTCCTTCAAGCTTATACTTCGATTTGAAGTCATTGATTTCGGAAACACCTAATTTTTTAAAATCATCAAAGGTTATTCCATGGTGAATGAGGTGAATTTTATTTGAATCGGCTTTCTCTTTTTCTATAATGAATTGCTTTGATTCGTTGGATAAAGCAATGATATCAGTGGAAAGTCGATTTATTAAACGATCTAAAAAAACGGCTTTAGGAGCATAGAACCAATTAAATGTGGTACAACCCTTTGTGTGAATTCTTTTATTAATTCCAACATGTTTAGAAGCAATCATTGTTGGTACCCCATCGTCAAATAAATGAGAATGAACGACATCTGGTTTTAGTTGTTTGAGTAGTTTCTTTAGTTGAAAGTAAGCGCTTATCCAACTTTTAATTCTATTAGAAGGGTCAAATTTAATTAAGTAACAATCACATCCCCTTTTTTTCATATCATCCATCATTACTGTTGGAGTAGGGTTAAGACAAATAAATGACAGTTTAATGTTAGGGTGTTTTTTAGAATAATCTGCGAGCATATTAAAGTAAGGAACACCCAAAGGGTCTGCCATTACTTCTACTATATGGGTTATTTCTTTACTCATTAGAAAATTTTCTATTGGTGGTCATAAACTTCAGATATGGTCCTTGTCAATTTTACCTCTATAATGGAAAAGGTTGCCAGAGTTAGGGATTAATTTAGATATGAGTATTGAGGTTGACGCAATAAAAAAACTAATTAATTTCCCAATTGAAGGCTCAATTTTTCTTGTTAAAGGGAAGTATTGTTCAACCACAGCGTATTCTTCTTTTTTTAATCCGAGGTTTTTAAAAAAAAGTAGTTGTGATTTTTTATTAGTAAGTGTGAGGTGCTGAGGTATTGCTTCTCTATATTTTTTACCTTTTAATTTGGAGCCAATGTCTACATAGAACCTGTGTAAGCACGAGTTTCTTTCTAAAGGGCCATCGACCAAAAAAATGGTGTCCTTATGGGCAAATTCCATTAACTCTTCCATCATTTTTTTTGGTTCTGATAGGTGCTCCAGTACATGCCCGAGATGAATGTAATCAAATGTTTTATTTGGGATTTGTAGTTTTAATTCCGGAAAAGTGAATAAATTGAATGTCGTTTTTTTACGAAGTAATTCTACAAATTTTTGGTCAAACTCAACTCCTACTACCTTTGCACCTAGCCGTTGAGCATAATCCATATAGAATCCACTTCCACAGCCATAGTCTAAAAGTGTTTTCCCTGATAAATCATCTTTAATTTTTTCTAAATAGTAAATCTGATAACCATGATGATTAGCATAAGGGTAGTTATGTTTGTATGTTAGAGTTCCTGTAATATCTTTTAAGTAGTAATGATCTTCTTCTCCGTACATTTTGTCAAAATCGTCATCTGTTGGTGAAGGGAAGACACTATATGATGCACAATTTTCACAATTTAAATACGCAAATACTTTACTGTTAAAGTGAGCATCGGGATAATCACTTTTGATTAAAGCTTGAGCACCGCATATTCTACAATTATTCATGAATAAAGTGAGTTGATTTATGTTTTAGCGTGTTATTGATGCTTTGGATAATATTAATCTTTATTTCTATGTACAAATATAATTTTATTTTTTGGTTGATTTGACAGATTTAGAATACAGAATAAGTGGTTCTAATGAAATTATTCAAATCATTGATTTAAAATCTGTCGTATGAGATTTTCATATTGATGGTTGTTGATGTAGTTTTTAATTTTCAACACATCTATATTTAATTCATTGTTCATTATTTTTTTTAGTAAATCAATATATTCGACTACGTTTTTTGCTCGATAAATACCACAATTTTTTAAGGGTTCTATTTCTGAATCTAAAGAGGTGATAATTGCTTTGCTCTGGGCTAAGTAATTAAGCGCTTTTAATGGAGATCCGCTGGCCTCTTCTTTTTTACAGTTAAACTTGTAGGCGATTAAACAGGCTTTAGAAACCGCAATATAATTGTTTAAGTTTTTTGCATGCATTTCTCCTAAATAGAAAACATTCGATGTCTTTTTTAAAGCATCCCATTCTTTTGATGAATGATTTTCAGCACCGATTATTACTAAATTGATATTTTCTTGAGCTATTTTTTGTAGTAGTTCAATATCGACTAGGTCACTAACAGTACCAATGAGTATTACATAGTCTCCATATTTTTCTTTTATGGAACTAACTTTAGTTTGATTTAGTTGAAACTCTTCATTTGAAATACCATGAGGAATATGAATAACGTTTGTATTTAAACGATTATAATACTCAATGTATTTAGGGCTGGTAGAAACAATTAGATTTGCTTTTTTAGCATGAATTTTATCTTGCCACAAGATCATGTAAGGATCAACGGCATGGTATATTGTTTTTACTTTTTTTAAGGAAAAGAATGACGTAAATCTATAAGGGTCAAATTTCCATAAAATCATCTCCTTAGATTTTATGTGGCGTTGAATTTTTAATGCGTTTAAAAAGTCATTAACTCTAAAAAAAAATCGTTGTGGTAAATTGTTTTTGTAATCAATTGTAGTCAGGTTATCATTGATTTTGGTGTGATTTGTTTTAAATGAAAATAAGTTTTTTATGGACCATTTAGATGGAGGGTTGATAAAGAGAACTATATGTCCCATTTGAGAAAGTTCATAGGCGTAATGTTGCTTGGAATACCACGTTTTCCCCCAGGATTCATTGGAGGTAATTATGATGTTGCTGTCGTTCAAATTAGACATAAGATTAGTTAATGTGCTTTCTAAATAAACTAATAATTAAATCAAATTATTATTAATCATATAGAATTTTAACAAATATAAATTCCAAATTAATTTACGATGATTTCTTTTTTTGTCAAAATGCTCTTTTAAAATATGTTGAATATAATTTTGATTAAAATAAGAGTCTTCGCTTAATAGGATGCTCGTTATTTCTTCTTTCAAGTCTTCTCGAATCCATTGGGATAAAGGGATTCCAAAACCTTTTTTTGAACGACTTGTAATGTTTTGAGGAAGTTTGTTTTCCATCATTTTTTTTAACAAATGCTTACCGCTAAAACCTTTGAGTTTATATTTTTGAGGAATAGTATTTACAAACTCAACAACATCTTTATCTAAAAAAGGAGACCTAACTTCCAAAGAATTGAGCATACTTGCACGATCTACTTTTACTAAAATGTCATCAAGTAGGTAGGTTTGATAATAGTAGTAAGTGATTTTATCAAAATTTGACCATTCTTTATTCGCGTTGCTAAAGTGACTGTCAATTATATTTAATCCCGTATTATCTTGTAAGCTAGCGTAAACTTCTGGTTTGAATAGTCGCTTTTTTTCATCTGGGGTAAAACTTCCCAACCAAAGTTGATGAATATGGTTTTTCTTACTTAAGAATCCTCTTAAATATTGTTTGATTTTAAAATCTAAGCTTATATTATTGTCATTCACCTTCATTAATCCATTGGTCATTTTAAGAAGAGCTGAAGGGATAGCATTTGGAAGTGAAGCCAAAGGTTGTGTAAAGTAATTTGAAACGAAAGTAGGGTATCCTGCAAGTAGCTCGTCACTGCCATCACCACCTAAAGCAACAGTTACATGATTCTTAGTAAATTCAGATAAGAAATAGGTAGGTATTAAAGAAGCATCAGCAAAAGGTTCATCAATATTTTTGTAAATTTTATTGATGAGCTCCAGTGTTTTGTTTTGCGTTAAAATTCCTGTATGGTGTTCAGTATCTAAATGTTGTGCAACTTGTTTGGCGTAGTTTGTTTCATCATAGCTTTTGTCTTCAAAACCGATTGAAAAAGTTTTTATTCGATTGCTAGAGTTCTTTTGAGCATAATAAGCAATGGTAGAACTGTCTAATCCTCCACTTAAAAAAACACCTAAAGGAACATCACTCATCAAGCGTTTTTTTGTGGCGTTATTTAAAAGAGAGTCTAATTTTTCTGAAGCATTGTTAAATGTAATGTCATCGTTTTTTGTAAAGTTATGCTGCCAATACGCTTCTTTTATAACTACATGATTATTCTTAACGACCAAGTAATGTCCTGGTTCTAGTTTTGATACATTTTTTATAATGCTATTGGGGGTTGGTACATAATCAAAAGTGAGGTATTGGTTAACTGCTTCAATGTTAAGCTCTTTAGTTACTTTCGGATGTTTTAAGATTGATTTTAGCTCAGATCCGAATACAAAACAACTGTTTGTAGTTGTGTAGTATAGGGGTTTTTTCCCCATGATATCTCTAGCTAAAAATAGTGATTGATCTTCAAAATCATAGATTGCAAAGGCAAACATACCTTTCATCTTATCCAACATTTTTATTCCATGTTCTTTATAAAGATAAAGTAATACCTCTGTATCAGTGTTGTTATGAAATTCGTATTTATTGCTGAGTTCCTTTTTTAAGGAAATGTAATTGTAAATTTCTCCATTGAAAACAATAGCAATTTTTCTATCTGAACTAAACATCGGCTGATTTCCACCTGGATTTAGATCCAAGATTGAAAGCCTTGCGTGAGCTAAACCTAAATTAGCTTGGATAAAGGTGTCTTGTATATCAGGCCCACGATGTTTGATGGCCTGAATCATATTTTTCAATATAGACTCATCACCTGCGCCAGTATAGCCTGCAATTCCACACATCTCAGACTTTTTTTCCCCCGAATTTCCAAGAGTTTCCATTTCTGAAAATGATATATGTTGATTCTTGGTTTATGGAATGATTAGAACCTAACCATGCTAAGATCTCGTTTTTACTTAGATAAGTGGTTTGGGGTGTTACTAATTGATCAAAAGCAACATGTCGAAAAAATGAAAATCCTCTTTCTCCGATCCAAATCATATAATCGTAAAGGGGTAAGTTGGTTTTTATTTTTTTCAGAAACGGAATAGTTTTTATCAATTTTCCATATCCATAAAATGGAATTGCTAAGGGAGTAGCAATAAAATATTTAGTCAACCACCAAGGTAATTTTGATGCGATTTTTCTGATAGGTTCAACGGTATAAATGATTAGTTTATTTCCTTCTTTAGCGTAAACCCATCCATGAAAACGGCCGCCATTTTTTGTGTTTTTTATTAGGGCGTCAAATCCTTCTTTAGGCTTCTTTAAATGGTGTAAAACACCAATGGAATAAACAAGGTCATAACCATCACTTTCGAATGAAGTTAGGTCGTGTTGTAAGACTTGAAAATTTTCAAAATTCGTTAGGTTCATGTTCTTTTTACAAGAAAGAACAGAATCACCAAGATCCACACCGGTAATGGTCGATGGATTCCATTGAGTCATATGAGTAAGTAAGCTTCCGTTACCACAACCTAGCTCTAAAACACTCTTTGATTGAATATCAGTTTGTTTAAGAGGAGCAAACCAGTCTTCGAATTGTTCAAAGGTATAAACGGATCCAGTAGGGAGATTATTCCATGAACTGGCGAACGCATCTGCAGTATTAGTATCTAAGACTTTTTTCATCAAAGTTTTTTTTCTTCTTTAGTGAAAATAAATTCAATTTCTTCAAAGCCCCCAACCCAAAAACACCATACTCTGCTGCAAAGTTGAGGAGATAATTTTGCGAAAAAATTAATGAATGTGTTGACAATCTTCATGAAAAAAATTGTGATTTTTCCAACCCCCATATAAGGTAAGAGATGAAAAAAAGCGAAATAGTGTAATTCCATTTTTTCAAGTTTCAAGGGAATTCCATAATACCCTGATTTCGTAAAATTAGGATTGAAATAATACGGAAAAGTTACATCAAAACCAGCTTTATGTTCTGAATGTGTAAGTCCTCTACTGAAATGAGGGACTTTGATATGTGCGGTTCCACCAGGTTTTAAAATTCTATAAATTTCCTTCATAATTTCGAAGGGTTTATCCAAATGCTCCAACACATGACTCGCTAGAATATAGTCAAATTCGTTATCTTTAAAAGGGTATGGGGTTACATTCAAATTATGCTGTACATCAATATTTATATGCGAATGAAAGTCAACATTAACAAAACCTTCTTTGTAATCAATGCCGCACCCTAAATTTAATTTATTCATATGTCAAAAATTTATTTTTTCTTTAACGTCATATGGTGTTTTTTGTTGACTTTCATAATAAGTTCGCACTAAAATTTCGGCTAATACGCCCAATAAGATCATTAATAAACCTACAATAAAAAACATGCTGGAAATAGTCAGTAATGGAGTTTGAACCAAATCTTTTAATCCTGTTATTTTATAATAAATTGCTAAACCAATTAATAAAAATGAAATAAGTAAGCTAATAATACCAGCACCACCAAAAAAATGGATAGGACGAGTCATAAACCTATCTAAAAATTTTATAAGTAGTAAATCTAGAATTACTTTATAAATTCTAAATAATCCATAATTGCTTTTTCCAAATTGCCTAGGTGTATATTTTACAGGTGCCTCTGTTATTTTTCCTCCTTGCCACTTACAATAAACTGGAATGAATCTGTGCATTTGTCCATACAGTTTAACATGCTGGATTACTTCTCGTTTATATGCTTTTAGCGTACAGCCATAGTCATGTAGGTGAACACCAGAAATTTTACTAATTAATTTATTAGCCAGTAATGAAGGTAGTTTTCTTTGTAAGAACTTTCCTTTCCATCTATTTTTTCGCCATCCACTTACTACATCATATCCTTCTCCTAATTTACTAATTAGCTTAGGGATGTCAGCAGGATCATTCTCTAAATCACTATCTATTAATATGATAATGTCTCCTGTAGCATTTTGTATTCCTGCGTTTATGGCTGCAGTTTGACCAAAGTTTCTTCTAAAATTTATTAGTTTTATAGCATGATTAGTAGCGGAAACGTTTTTTAAAGCTTGCCAAGAATTATCTTTCGACCCATCATTGATAGCAATAATTTCGTATTCATATTGTGATACATTTTCTATTAAACGCTGAAAAAAGAGAGGTATTCCTTCTTCTTCATTATAAATTGGAGTTACTACCGTTATTCTTTGTTTCATTTAATAGTTAACTTATTGGATGAATATATTTTTTTATATGTCCATATTACCGAATACACAGCACATATGACTACAAAAGGCCAAGCAGGAACAAAGTAGCGAGCCTCAGTAAATCTAAAAATTATTGAATGTATTACAATCGTGTAAACAAAAATACCTGTAATTAATGATATGATATGAAAAAGTATAGATTTTTTTGTCATAAGAAGAAGACCTAAGAATCCCATTATCAAAGTAACTAAATAAAGCAATGAATAGAAAACTTTAATAATGTATTCGTATGTATTTAGTTCAGCCGCAGATTTAGAGAAAAGATTATAAGTACCACTATGAATTAACATGTCATGAGTTAAAATTAAAGGAGCTTTAACATAAAAAAGAAAGGGTTTTTCATCCTTAATGGATTGTGTGTATTTATCCATACTTTTTTTTATTTCATTTCTACATTTTATTTTTTCGAAAGAAGTTAATTGGTCGTAAATAACGAGCTTTTCCCTAATTAATTTTAAGCTATCTAGATTAAATTTAGAGGTGTATATATAGTCTGGGATTTTTGCAGATTTATCAACTCCTTTACCGAAGTGTTGATCAGCTCCTTTCCCGAACCACCTAATTTCTGAACCTGTGTCCCAGTGTTCGTGACTTCCTCCCCAACTTTTTAAAAAATTCCAGGTTAAATAGTAAGGGTCTGATTCATATGAAGGGTGAATTATTGTAGTTGTAAAAAGGGTTACCTTATTGTGATGAATATAATTACGTATCATCCACGAACCATCAATTATTAGAAATGAGCTGATAAAAATGAGGGTTTTGGTTATTAATTGTTTTTCTTTTACTGAATGCTTAATCAATATGATTATCATGAGAAGAATTAAAGGTGCAAATACCGGTTTTAAGAATATGACTTCTGTTATGGTTAATCCAGATAAAAATAAATATGATAGTTTATGATTTTTAATATATTTTAAGAGAAAGAATACTGTGATAATTAAAAAAGAGGTACTTAAACTTTCCGTAAGAATATGTGAGTTCCATATACTAGTGTAGGTGGAAATTGCATAAAGGAAAAAAGTGCAATAGAAGTATAATTTTCTCTTAAAAATAAGCTGAGCAATTCTAGCTAACAAATAGACAGTTATTGAATCTAACAGCAATTGGAATACTATTAAGGCGTTTAAGGCTATTGCTTTTGGTAAAAAATAATGTAAAATGAGATAAAATAAGCCATAGCCAGGCATTCTAAAATCGGGTGAATAATTACCTTCTTTGATTAGATTTTCTATTGGTTCAGTATAGCCAATTGAATCTCCTCCAAAAAATCCAAAAAACCCGACAATATTGTTAGAACCATCTAGAAAGAATAAGAGTAGCAGTAATTTGAAAAATAGAGCAATTAAACACCAAAATTTCCAATTACTAGCTTTGGGAAAAAAATCAGATTTAAACCATAGTTTTTTCATACCATTGTTTAAACAATTTGAGACCATCGTTCATTGATGTCTTGGGTGTGTAATTAATGTAAGAACTGGCTTTTTCAATGTCAGCATAAGTCCGGTCAACATCTCCCTGTTGCATTGGAATATGATTTTTCTTGAATGTTAAACCCGTTGTTTTTTCAATAAGATCAATTAATTCTATAAGTGTTATAGGGGAGTGGTTTCCTAAATTAATAGTTTCATAAATATTTTGTTTATTATTTAACTTAGTTAACGAAGAAATAATTCCTGTAACAATGTCATCTATAAATGTATAGTCTCTACTCGTAGAACCATCTCCATATAATTCTATAGGCTCATTAGCATATAGTAATTTAAAGAATTTATGGATGGCTAAATCTGGTCGTTGCCTTGGACCGTAAACTGTAAAGAATCGAAGATTAATGACATCAATGCCATATAAACTATGAAAAGTGTGCGTTAGCAATTCTCCTGATTTTTTTGAAGCTGCATAAGGAGAAATTGGAAAGTCTACATTATCATTTTCATGATAAGGGATTTTAACGTTATTCCCATAAACAGAAGAGGAGGAGGAGAAAATTAATTTTTTAACATTAAATTTCTGCATCATTTCAAGTATATTCAGTGTGCCAGTAACGTTTACGTCAAAGTACTCAGAAGGAGTCTCAATAGATGGTCTAACCCCAGCTTTTGCAGCCAAATGAATAACACTAATTATTTTATAATTTTCGAATACTCTTTTTAGAGACGATTTATCTCTAATATCACCCTCTATGAATGTGAATAAATCCGATTTTTCAGCCGTTTGAATGTTTAATAATTTACGCTCTTTCGAGTAGAAATTATCAAGATTGTCTAAGCAAATAACTGGTTGCTTTTGTTCGATAAGTTTATCGACTAGGTTAGAGCCTATAAATCCACAACCCCCTGTTACTAATACATGTTCAATCATTTGCTATATATAGCTTTTATTTAAATAAAGGAAAGTTATTTACCTGTGCCTCTTGATGCAAAACTAATTAAAAATAATTAGAAGATTGATACAGGATGAGTAAGTTAGGTTGCTCGATTTTTATAAGTTTGGAAAATTAGTGTTTGAAAGAAAAAAAGCCAGAAAATTTCTTGTATTTTTGATTTCAAATTAATTTATAAAATTAACTTCTTAATGGGTAATACTGCTATCATTGTAGATAATCTTTGGAAAGGATATCAATTGGGTAATAAGTCCGGAAACTTACGTGAGGTATTGTCCAACCCATTCTCATCGAATAAAAAAAAAGAGGAGACCTTTTGGGCTTTGGAGGATGTGAGTTTCGAAATTAAGCAAGGGGAGGCAGTTGGTATCATTGGGAAGAATGGGGCAGGAAAAAGTACCCTGCTGAAAATTTTGAGTCGTATAACTGTGCCAACAAAAGGGAGCTTTGAAATGAATGGACGGGTTGCTTCTTTATTGGAAGTTGGAACCGGATTTCATCCTGAATTAACAGGAAGAGAGAATATTTACTTGAACGGTACTATATTGGGAATGAATCGTGCAGAAGTTAAAAGTAGATTTGACGAAATAGTTGATTTTAGCGGAGTAGAAAAATTTATAGACACCCCTGTAAAACGCTATAGTTCAGGGATGTATGTTCGATTGGCTTTTGCTGTTGCTGCCCACTTAGAACCTGAAATATTGATCGTGGATGAGGTGTTAGCAGTTGGTGATGCTGAATTTCAAAAAAAGTGTTTGGGGAAAATGAAAGATGCGAGTGCAAATGAGGGTAGAACTGTTGTGTTTGTAAGCCACAATATGGGAACTATTAATCAATTGTGTGAAAAAAGTATCTTACTTAATAGTGGCAAAGTAGGGCTTATAGGAAGTTCGGAGATGGTAACACAAGCATATAATTATATTGGAAGCGCTGAAGTGTTTAAAGGTAAGGAGGATTCTGTGGATGAAATCTTCATCAAAAAAATAGAGACATTTAATTCAAAAAATGAAAGTACTTTTACTTTTTCTCATTCCGAAAACATTAATCTTAGACTGACTATAGGAATTAATAATTTTGAGTCGTTTCAAAATATTGGATTAGCATTCTTAACCAGAGAGAAAAACCGAGTATTTACAGTCAATAAGTCATTGCAAGATTTTTATCAAGAAGGCGATGAAGAATTAACAGTAGATTTTATTATTCAAGGAGGCTTAATAGCTCCAATGGACTATTCTTTTTTAGTGGCGTTAAATACGAGGTCAGGACAAATGACTTATGAAGTTCAAGAGGATGTCTGTCCAATTAAAGTGTACGATGATGGAACAGACTTTGCTTTTGCAGAAGGATATAATTATGGGTCGATCATATATGAAGATAAATGGAATTTAATCGATAGAAAGTAAGGTTCAGGTTACAATTAAACGTAGAAAATGAAGGAATCATATAAAGAAATAGATAAATGCAGAATATCTGGTAGCAGCAATTTAATTGATGTTTTATCATTGGGAGACCAGTATTTGACTGGTGTTTTTCCGAGAACAATTGAAGAAAAAGTAACCAAAGGACCACTCGATTTAGTTTGGTGTCCAGATAGTGGCTTACTACAAATGAAGCATTCATATAGTTTAGATGAAATGTATGGTGACAATTACGGTTACCGTTCTGGTCTAAACGCCAGTATGGTTAAACACCTTACGCACAAAATACATACGCTTGAAAAACTAGCTGAATTAAAGAATGGTGAGTTGGTAATAGATATAGGAAGTAATGATGCTACTTCTTTAAAAGCTTACAAAACTAGCTGTAAAAAAGTAGGGATAGACCCTACGGGGTTAAAATTTAAAGAGTATTATACAGATGACATAGAATTGATTCCAGACTTCTTTGATGCAACACTTTTTACCAACAAATTTCCAAATGAAAAAGCAAAAATAATTACATCTATAGCGATGTTTTATGATTTGGAGAGCCCAGTTCAATTTGTAAATGACATCTATCAATGTTTAGATGATAATGGTATTTGGCATTTTGAACAAAGCTATATGCCATCTATGTTGCGAACGAATTCTTACGATACAATTTGCCATGAGCATTTGGAGTTTTATTCTTTTAAAGTGGTCAAGGAGTTGTTAGAAAGCTGCAACATGAAAATTATTGATGTTCAAATGAATGCAGTGAATGGAGGAAGTTTTGCAGTAACAGCGTCAAAAGAAGGTTCAGTATATAATCCTAATAATCCAATTATTAATTGGATGTTAAAACAGGAAGAAGATTTAGGCTTGGATACTCCAAAACCCTATAGAGATTTTGAAGAACGCGTTTTTAAGCACAAAAAAAACCTAACAGATTTAATCAATGCACTAGCAGAAGATGGGAAAAAGATTTTTGGTTACGGTGCATCAACTAAAGGCAATGTCTTATTACAGTTTTGTGGGTTTACTACGAAGCAAATACCTTATATTGCTGAAGTAAATGAACAAAAATTTGGATGTTTTACTCCGGGAACAAATATTCCCATCATCTCTGAAAAAGAAGCGCATGCTATGCAACCAGATTATTATTTGGTGCTTCCTTGGCATTTTAAAAATTCTATTTTAGAAAGAGAACAAGAGTTTTTAGAGAATGGAGGTAAATTTATTTTCCCACTTCCAGAAATCGAAATTGTTTAAAATGCTAGTAAGATTAAAGGATTTCATAAAGAATACTACATATAAGCTCATACCCCCACCACGTATGAATGAGTCATTTAGTCAAGCTGGGGAAGACTGTTGTTATGGATTTCTATTTTCAGAATTGAATATTAATAAGCCTTCATATTTAGAACTAGGAGTATGTAGACCGATAAAAGGGTCAAATACTTATCGCTTTTACAAGCAAGGTGGAAAAGGAGTCTTAGTAGAAGCTGATAGTACACAGATAAAGCTGATTAAAGAAAAAAGGCCAAATGATTTGATTCTTAACATTGGAGTATCTACAAAAAGCGCTACAGAAGCTGATTTTTATGTTTTTGATGTTGAGGGATACAATACATTTTCGAAAGAAGAAGCTTTAAATCGAGAAAAAAATAGTGATAGTAAAATTGTTAGAACAGATAAAGTGGTATTAAAACCAATTAACGCCATTATCAAAGAAAACTTCGAAACCTACCCAGATTTTTTATCAATAGATATTGAAGGCTTGGATTTTGAAGTATTAAAAACCTTAGATTTAGAGAGGTATCCTATTCCTGTAATTTGTGCTGAAACATGTGCTTTTTCAGAAACACACATTAAACCTAAAGATAAATCAATTGAAAAATTTATGTTGACACAAGGTTACTTTTTGTATGCCGATACCTATATAAATTCCATTTTTGTAAATGATAGTTGGTTTTATAGTGTTAAACGACAAGAATGAAAGCTATTATTTTTGGAATAAATGGACAAGATGGATATTATCTTAATGAACTTCTTAAACAAGAAGGTATAGATGTTATTGGTGTATCTAGACGCGAAGGAGATTGGATAGTTGGGGACGTTGGAAATCTTGTATTGGTAGAACAATTAATTCAGAAGCATCAGCCGAAATTTATATTTCATTTAGCTGCAAATTCAACTACATGGCATGATGTTATTTATGAAAACCATAATAGTATTGTAACAGGAACAATTAATATTCTTGATTCCGTATTAAAATATTCTAAAACATCAAAAGTATTTATTTCTGGTAGTGGGTTACAGTTTAAGAATACTGGAAAACCAATTAATGAAAGTGCTCCTTTTGAAGGGAATGATGCTTATTCTGTTTCAAGAATACAATCTGTATATACAGCTAGGTATTACAAAACACTTGGACTAAAAGTTTATATTGGTTATTTTTTCAATCACGATAGTCCACTCCGAACAGAAAGACATGTCAATCAAAAAATAATTGCTGGTCTAAAAAGAATAGTCAGAGGTAGTAAAGAAAAAATTCAGTTAAGGAATATTGAAGTTGAAAAAGAATTTACTTTTGCTGGAGATACTGTTGCAGCCATATGGTTACTCGTCAATAATGACATTGATTACGAGCTTGTAATAGGTAGCGGAAAAGCTTATAGTATTAAAGATTGGTTGATTATATGTTTTAATTATTATAATTTAGATTGGGAAAAGCATGTTGAAATAAGTGCTGAATTTAAATCAGATTATAGTATATTAGTTTCAGATCCAACAAAGCTGTTGCGATTGGGCTGGAAACAAACTGAAAATTTTGAAGGCTTGGCAAAAATGATGATTGAGCATGAGCACTAATAAACGATTGAAAATATTGATTGTGACGGATTTTTTACCTTACCCTATGACTAGTGGTGGGAAAATTTGTCTTTTTAATTTCATAGATTATTTAAGAAAGTACCATGATTTTACATTGTTTTTTCCTTCTAATTCCCATGAAATAGAATCAGAAAAAGAAGGGATGAATCAAATGTGGGGAAATGTTGAATTAATCAATGTTGACCTTAGAAATAGTGATAATAATTCTTCCCGCTTCTTTACTAGATTAATAGGGTTTATTAAAAGAAAAATAGACGTTATAAGTAATAACCTTAATCAGCGTGGAGAAAATACAATGAATCTTAATTTTTCTATCCCTTTTGCACCAAAAGAAAAAAAGTACATTATAGAACTAAAAAGTTTGTTTGAAGTAAAAGATTTTGATATAATTCAAGTTCAATTGACTCAAAATTTAAATTTGATCAATATATTACCTAAGAAACCTGTTAAAATTTTTGAACAATTTGAATCTCAATATGATGTGTTCAAAGGGTTTATTAAAAATAGCAATTTATCGGTTGACTATTCAAACTACATAACGGGTAATTCTGAATTATTAGAAAATTTATACATCAATAAATTTGACGCTGTTTTCACCTTAAATGAAAAAGATTCTGACTATTTTAAATTAAACTTAACCCATCCAAAAATATATACTTCACCTTTTGGTGTGTTGGATAAAGACATTATAGAACAACCAAAACTTGAATTTAACCCTAAAAAAATCATTTTTTCTGGGAACGAATTTCACCCACCTAATTATGATGCATTATCTTGGTACCTTGCGGAGATACATGCTCCAATATCTAGAAGACACAGTATTAAGTTGCATGTTACAGGGATGTGGTCAAAAATCACTCAAAACCGGTTGAAAAAGATAGTGCCAGATATTGTATTTGAGGGTTATGTTGACGATTATTCAAAATTTCTTCAAGATAGTATTGTTGTTGTTCCGATAAGACTTGGTGGTGGCGGACTTCGAACAAAAATACTATATGCAATGGCTAATGGAGCTCCAGTTGTAACAACTAGTGTTGGAGCTTTTGGGATAGAAGGGGAACACAATAAACATTTTTGTGTAGCTGATACAAATACAGATTTCATTTCAGCAATTGATGATTTTATTATGAGCCCAACGAAGAAGAAAGAAATAATTTCAAATGCTCATGCTTTGATTCTGGATAAATACAATCAGACGCAGACTTCTGAAAGAAGGCAGCGACAATATTTAGAACTATATCAACATAAAAACGATAACGAAAAATAATTTTAAAATGGCAGAAACGTTAGGAATGCTTTGCGATAAATTGACTATTGTAAAATTAAAACAATATCATTCAGAAGGTAACTTAAAGCGATTGACCAGTTTAAACAAACAGGCGACACAATTGCAAGAGGAGATCGATGATTACGTAAAAGATGCTTTAAATGGGTTAATCCCATTAGATAAAATCACTTTTGAATCGAATAAAGTTTTTAAAAAAGAAGGGAATGAGGTCGCTGATATTGTTGGTGGAATTGGTGAGATATTTTATCAATTGGCTGAAGTTAATTGCAAGCTTTGGCATGAAGTAGAAAAAGGATATAACATTGAAAATGTACCAATTCAAGAAAAGGATGACTTGGTTAAAATGTTAGCCACATTGAATCTAGAACGGAATAAATGTATTGATGAGATTAATAATAATTTCAGAGTAATTCTGGATAATAGGTAATGGCGGAAAACATTCTTATAGTTCACTTAGTTTCCAATGGAGATTGCCTTATGGCGACAACATTAGCTCGACAAATTAAAAGTGATTATCCAGAATGCCAACTTACATGGGCCGTCAGTTTCAAGTGCAAACAAGTTTTATTAAATAATCCATACATCGATGAAATATGGGAAATAAATTATTCAGATCAAGATTCTCCCATTGAGAATGTTTGGAATAATTTAAAAGAAGAAATAAAAACTCGAAATTACAGTCAAGTACATTACACTCAAATTTTTCCAGACAATGAATTGTTTTATGATGGGACGACACGCTCTACTACCTTTAATGTCTATCCAAATAAGATAACTGTTCCTGTTCAACCTATTATTCGATTATTTGAGAATGAAATTGACGCTGTTAAAAAATTTGTATCCAAATTTCAATTGGATAAATATGAGCATAAGATTATTTTTGAATGTACACCAAGTAGTGGACAATCTGAGATGAATCTAGAAATTGCCATCTCGATTAGTGAAATTTTAACGCGTAAAATTGAATCGCTAATTGTTGTAATTTCAACACATGTGAATTTTGAGTCTCCAAATGATAGAATAGTTAACGGTTCAGAGCTCTCTTTTCGAGAAAATGCTGAATTGTCGAACTATTGTTCTTTTTTAATAGGCTGTAGTAGTGGGATATCATGGCTTTTAACCTCTGATTGGTCTAAGAAGCTGCCAACATTGCAAATTTTAAATGGAGAAGCCTATGGCTTTTCGTTTGCCTCTATTTCTTATGATTTTAAATATTGGAATTTGAATACGGATCACATCATCGAAACAGATATAATCGATACGAATGAAATTTCGGAATTAGTATTGGATGCTTTGGTGAATTTTGAAAATGCAAAAAAATACCATCACAAAATATTTAAGCCTAATTATAATTATGTGCTTGATCAAATGGTGAATTACTTGGTGCTTAAAGAATATGCCAAGATATTTATTCAATATAAAAAGTTTAGCCTCAGAAATAATAAATGGGTTGAATTGTTTTATAGGTTTATTGTTAAATTGTTTAAAATTTTAACACGAAAAAAGTAATGATTAATGGAGTGGATGTGTTTAATTTGCATATAAATAGAATAGGTGTTGAATGAATGAACCTCAAAGTAATAAAATAGTAGTAAATGCTACAGATTCGAATATTAAGCTAAACTTAAAAGAACTCTTTCGTTATAAGGATTTATTCTTGGTGTTGGCTTATAAAGACCTTAGAGTAAGGTATGCTCAAACCTTTTTAGGATTAATATGGGCAATCATTCAGCCCCTCACAACATTGGCAATTATGTCAGTTGTATTTGGCCGATTTGTAAAGGTGGATACTGGTGGGGTGCCCTATCCAGTTTTTGCCGTTATTGGGGTTTCTTTATGGACCTACTTTTCTTTTGTATTGAGCCAGTCTGGAAATTCTATTATAGGTGCTCAAGATATGGTGAAGAAAATTTATTTCCCGAGACTTATCATACCATTATCGAAAGCAGTAGTTGGATTAGTTGATTTCTTAGTGGCCATTATATTACTAATAATCTTATTTGCTTATTATGGAATTACGCCTTCCTCCAACATTGTCTTTTTACCTATTTTCTTGATTTTAACCATTATATCTTCCTTGGCAGTTGGAATTTGGTTAAGTGCCTTAACCATTCGGTTTAGAGATTTTCAATATGTAGTGCCTTTTTTAGTACAGTTTGGTCTTTACATTACCCCAATTGCATATCCTACAGAAATTGTAGTCGACAATTTACCTTCCTGGGCAACAGTTATTTTTTATCTGAATCCGATGACCGGAATAGTTGAAGGCTATAGATGGTGCTTGATAGGAGGTCCAGAACCAGCAGGGTATTTTTGGCTTTCAATTTCTTTTGTTATGCTATTATTTGTGAGTGGAATTTATTATTTCAAAAAGATAGAAAAAACAATGGCAGATATTATTTAAATTTGCGTTTCAATTTGAATAAAAGCTTTTTTAAAGGATTTTTTTTAAGTTGTTCCGCTTCTTGCCAATTCAAATCTCTATAAACATTATGTGTAAAAGGTTGGTTGTCAAAATTTATATCTTTGAATGAGACACCTTTAAAATGAAAAATATATGCTTTTAGGGCAATTCCAATATTAGGTTTTACTCGCTCACATAATTCTGATTCATTACCTACATTAATGTTTTTTGGGTCGAATATATTTCCATCAGAACGTTCATAATCAATAATTCTTCTATCCATAGAAAAGATAAACCCATTAATAAAATCGACTTGTTTCGATTTTTTAGAAGAAGTATCTTCTGATATAACGTTTTGAATCGCACTTGTATTTTTATACTCGTATTCATCAGAATTGATATCGTAGTATAATTTTACATTTTGAAGGGGCTGATGTCCGACTCCTTTTTTTGTGCTCAATGGACCCGCAATAACAAACTTATTATTTGCTTCAATTAAATTCTCAATAGCATTAACAGGAATAATTAAATCGTTATTTGATAAAATAAGATGACTATAATCCTCATTCTTAAATTTTTTATAAGCTAAATTCCAGCTATGAGTTAATCCTTCTGGGGTTTTTTTAGTAATAATTTCTAGATTATTTTTTTTACACCATTCTTGGGTTCCATCATTTGAAGCATCATCAAAAATAACAACATCAATATTCTTGTTTTTATGTACCCGTATACTTTGAATTATTTTTATAGTATAACTCAGTTGATTGGCAGTAGTTATGGCAAAAAGTATTTTCATCTAATTTCTTTAAGATTAATTTTTTACATACCAAACTTTCATAGAATTACCTATTCCAAATAAAGTAAGTAACCAATTAATAAACGATTTGATATGTTTTTTGTAACCATATTCTAATGATTGTCTTAAGTTTTCATCATTATTAATATTGGATTCATGAGATTTGTCGTCTTTTTTTAAGCTATTTTTAATTCGAGAAATACTAATACCAGTTGTTTTCGCCTGTAGCTTCTTAAAACCACATGTTGTTAAGAGTAAATGAATGGTTTTTGGTGTGTAGTATGATAAATGTTCAGGGTATTCAATTATATTGTAATTGCCCTTTAATAAATAACGTTCTATTGCATTAAAATTTGGAGTGGTAATGTAGGTTAGCCCACCTGTTCTTAAAAAAGAATTAAAAATAGTCATTTCTTCTATGGGGTTATTAATGTGTTCAAGAACTTCGCTTGATATGATAATGTCGAAACTGCTTTTTTCAAAGCTATCTTCAGTCAACTTCCCTTTTGATGTTTTAATACCTTTTTCTTCTAAATAAGTAATTTGATTATCTGTAAATTCAGTACCATAAACTTCCCAACCTCTTTTTTTTGCTTCAATTAAAAATAACCCTGGGCCACAACCAACATCAAGCATTTTGTTGGTTTTCTTAAATTTTTCAAAACCATCTAATAATTCATTAATTCGTATTCTCGTAATTTCTGAATCTGTATTATAACCAATAGGGTAGGAGCTGTAATAATCTAATAATTCTTTTTCAGTTGCAATTCTAGAACAGAAGACAAAACCACTAGATTTACTTTTTACCAAATAATCTTTTTCATATCCTTTTAGTGGAAATAAATCTTCAGCTCCAGTAATTAGGCATTTATTGAATTTTTGGTAATCAGTCATTTTTTAATGTAAATCTTTCACGAAAGTAACTTTTTATATATTCTGTTGCCAAATTATAATTCTTATTTTTGGTTTCTAAATTTTAATCATGAAGATATTAATCACTGGCGGAGCAGGATATATTGGCTCTCATACTATAATAGAAATTATTCAAAATACCGATTGGGAAGTAGTCTCTATTGATAATTATTCTAATTCCTCTGAAGGTACTTACGATAGAATTAAAGAAATTACAGGTAAAGAGGTTCAATATTATAATATTGATTTAAGAGATTTATCTAAAACAGCAAAAGTGTTTGAAGATAATCCTGATATAAAAGGAATTATACATTTTGCAGCATTTAAAGCTGTTGGAGAATCGGTAGAAAAGCCTTTGATGTATTATGATAACAATATTAATTCGCTCAATAATATTTTAAAATGCCAAGCTAAATTTAATGTTCCAAGTTTAATTTTTTCTTCCTCATGCTCTGTTTATGGAAATGTAGAAGAATTACCTGTAACTGAAAACTCAAAATTATCAAAATCAGAATCACCTTATGCTTATACAAAACAAATAGGTGAAGTGATGGTAAATGATTTTATAAATGTGAATAAAGGCTTAAAAGCGATTTCTTTACGCTATTTTAATCCAGTAGGAGCTCATGTAACTGGTTTAAATGGTGAATTGTCTAATGCTGCACCTAATAATTTAGTCCCTTTTATTACACAAACCGCCATAGGGAAATTGAAACAATTAACTGTTTTTGGAGATGATTATGAAACAAGGGATGGCACCTGTATTCGAGATTATGTACATGTAAGTGATATTGCAAATGCACATGTTTTAGCATTAGGTGTTCTCATAGATGGAAATGCTAAAAAAGAACATGACATAATAAATTTAGGAACAGGAAATGGAGTTACAGTTTTAGAGGCAATTAATGCTTTTGAAAAAGTAAGTGGGGAGCAATTAAATTACCATATAGGCGCTAGAAGAGAAGGTGATGTAGAGTCCATTTATGCAAACAATGAAAAAGCGAAAAATATTTTGAATTGGACCTCCGAAAAAAACTTAGATGACATGATGCTATCAGCTTGGAAATGGGAAAAGTATTTAAAGAAAAATAATTTTTAAATAAAACCTTGTATTAAATTAGATTTAATATATATTTGCAGCCGCTTAAGGGCGATTAGCTCAGTTGGTTCAGAGCACCTCGTTTACACCGAGGGGGTCGGGGGTTCGAATCCCTCATCGCCCACAAAAGGTCTTCAATTTTTGAAGACCTTTTTTTATTTTTGATATTATCTGCTGCGTTTACACCTTTAATGAAATATGTTAAACAATATTGATGCAAAACAGTAGTTTTGTAGTGAATGATGAAATTTAAGTTGTTTTTATACATTATAATAGTGTTTTCTTTTTTTAAGAGTCAAGCTCAAGAAAAAGTAACCACTTTTGGTATACAACTAAAACCAATAATACCCGTAGAGTTTTTTAATGCAGGAAAACAAGAGCAAGTTCAAAATAATATAGAATACATTAACCAACCAAAATTCGGTATGAGCTTTGGAATGGTTATTAGAAAAGGTTTAACTAAAACCATTTCTTTAGAGACAGGACTTAATTTTTTAAAAAGAAATTTTGATTTAATCATCAATGATTCCGACTCCTCTTTTTCTGGCACTTCAGATTTTAGTATTGTTAATTATGAAATTCCCGTGTTGGGAATGGTATATGTTCGTTTAGGACGAAACATGTTTATGAATGTGGCAGGCGGTATTTCATTTGACATTTATCCAACACCATTATTTGTTGAGGATATTTATTTTGCAAATGCTGTAAATAGAACCAATTGGATTCAACCAAGTTTGTTAGTCAATTTAGGATGGGAATACCGAACAGAAAGTAGTGGATATATTTATTTTGGAGCATCATTGCATCGTGCTTTTTCGAGTATTTTTGAAGAGTTTGTAACCTATAAAGGTGAAGGGGGCTACAGAGAAGAAGAGGTTACTTTTGGTTTAACAGGTAATTATTTAACCATAGATATACGCTATTTCTTTCATGAAGAAAAACAAAAAAAGAGGGTTAAAAAGAAAAAAGATGAAGTAAAAAGAGTGTTTATTGATCCTCGAAAAAAATAGCTTATTCAGGTTTAAAATTTAGAGAAGCAGAATTGATACAATACCTTAAACCTGTTGGCTTTGGCCCATCCTTAAAAACATGACCTAGATGCCCACCACAATTAGTACAATGAGCCTCGTTTCTTGAGTGACCTAAATTATTATCTGTTCCGATTTCAACACCGTTATCAATAAAGTTATAAAAACTTGGCCATCCTGTGCCTGATTTAAATTTAGTGTTTGATAAAAATAGTAGCTGATCACAACCAGCACAAGTATAAGTTCCCTTTTTTTTGTTGTCCCATAACTCACCTGAAAAAGCCCTTTCGGTTCCACTTTTTCTTAATACCTTATATTGTTGTGTAGAGAGTTTTTCTTGCCATTCTGTATCTGATAATTCAAAATTATAAGATGTTTTGGTCTTCTCAGGTTTTTGTCCACAAGAAACAAAAGTTATTAAAGTAATCGTAAGAAATAAAAAGTAGCGTGTCATAACATTAAATTAAGGTTCAACAAGGTTAACTATATTGTAAGTTCATTTGTTACAATCACATCTAAAATTAAGTACTTTTGTCGTTTAAATTACACGGGTTTGACTTCTATGTGAGAAATCATTGTCAGTTCGAGTGGTTTTTTGATTTTTGTTCACGATAAGTTTCTGCTTTTCCAGAAACGTTTCAACTGACAAAATCAAAAAGTGAATCGAGAACCAATGATTTTTAAACACAATTTTATGTCAAACTTAGATTAACACAATAAGACACATGAAAATTTCTTATAACTGGCTTAAAAACTATATAAATGTAGAGGTTAACCCTGAAAGTATTTCTGATATTTTAACCGATAGTGGTCTAGAAATAGACGGGATGCAGAAAATTCAAACTATTAAAGGAGGATTAGAAGGGTTAGTTGTTGGAGAGGTGTTAACAAAAGAAAAACATCCTGATGCAGATAAATTGAATTGTACCACTATTAATGTTGGTAATGGAGCTGCGTTAAACATTGTTTGTGGAGCACCTAATGTTGATATAGGTCAAAAAGTGGTTGTAGCAACTATTGGAACTACACTATATTCAGGAGATGATAGTTTTAAGATTAAAAAATCAAAAATAAGAGGACAATTATCTGAAGGGATGATTTGTGCCGAAGATGAAATAGGATTAGGGAAAGGACATGATGGAATAATGGTTCTTGAAAATTCTGTTGAGGTTGGTACTTTAGCTAAAGATCATTTTAATATTGAAGATGATTATGAATTAGAAATTGGATTAACTCCAAATAGAGCAGATGCGACTGGTCACATAGGTGTTGCTAGAGATTTGGTTGCTGTATTAGGACAAACACAAGAAATTAAATTAGTAAAACCAACTGTAGCTGATTTTAAAGTTGACAATACCGATTTAAATATTGCTGTTGAGGTTGAAGATGCTGAATTATGTCCGCGTTATTCAGGAGTAACAATTAGTGGTATAGAGGTAAAAGAATCGCCAGATTGGTTAAAGAATAGATTGTTGAGTATTGGATTAACTCCAATAAATAATGTGGTTGATGTAACCAATTTTGTGTTACATGAAACAGGTCAGCCATTACATGCATTTGATGCTGCTAAAATAGTTGGCAATAAAGTAATTGTTAAAACGGTTAAAGATAAAACCAAGTTTACCTCTCTTGATGAGGTAGAAAGAGAATTATCGGAAAATGATTTGATGATTTGTAATGCAGAAAACGAAATGTGTATAGCAGGAGTTTTTGGAGGAATTGATTCTGGAGTTTCTGATAATACGACAAGCATCTTTTTAGAAAGTGCTTATTTTAATGCTGTTTCAGTACGTAAATCGGCAAAAAGACACGGCTTAAATACCGATGCTTCTTTCAGGTTTGAAAGAGGAGCAGATCCAAGAATTACAATTTATGCATTAAAAAGAGCAGCTAACCTAATTAAAGAAGTTGCTGGAGGATCAATTTCTTCTGAAATAGTAGATATCTACCCAACTGCTATAGAAAATTTTGAAGTTGATTTTTCTTATGAAAACTGTGACCGTTTAATTGGTCAAGCTATTGATAGAGATGTAATTAAAAAAATATTAACGGATTTAGAAATAGAGATTGTATCAGAAAACGGAGATGAATTAAAATTGTCTGTACCACCTTTTAAAGTGGATGTACAAAGAGAGGTTGATGTAATAGAGGAAGTGTTAAGAATTTACGGTTACAACAATATTGTTTTACCAAATGTTTTAAAATCTTCATTATCATACAGAACAAAACCCGAAAAAGAAAAGGTAACCAACCTTATTTCTGATTTGTTGGTATCTAATGGATTTAATGAAATTTTGAATAATTCATTAACCAAATCAGATTACTACGCAGCCACTGCAGATTCATTAGTGAGAATGAAAAATCCTTTGAGTAAGGATTTAGATGTGTTACGACAATCTATGGTTTATGATGGTTTAGAAACTATTGTTTATAACCAAAATAGAAAAACAAGTGATGTAAAACTGTTTGAATGGGGGAAAACTTACTTTAAAACAGAAACAAAATTTAAAGAGCACAGCCATTTAAGTTTGTTTATTTCTGGAGCATCAGTTAATGAAAACTGGGATACGGCAAATGCAGGTGATGTAAACTTTTACCAAATCAAAGGTGTGGTAAACACCATTATGGAAAAGTTTGGGATGAACAAGTTTAATGTTAGAACAGAAGAATCTGAATTGGCTTGTTTAGACTATGGTTTAAAATATAAAGTCAACAACATCGATTTAGTTGAGTTTGGTAAAATTGATGCCGCTACTCAAAAGCAATTTGATATTAATAACGAAGTATTTTATGTCATTTTTAACTATGATAACTTCTTGAAGTTAGTAGCAATGAATAAAGTAGTGTACAAAGAAGTTTCTAAATTTCCTGCAGTACGAAGAGATTTAGCTTTATTAATTGATAAAGCTGTTGCTTATAGTTCAATTAAAGAAATAGCTTCTAAACAAGATAGAAAACTCTTAAAAGGAATTAATTTGTTTGATGTTTACGAGGGCAAGAACTTACCAGAAGGTAAGAAGTCTTATGCTGTAAGTTTCCAGTTTCAAGATGAAACCAAAACCTTAGTTGATAAGCAGATTGATAAAGTAATGAGTAAAATTATTAACTCTTTAGAAAAAGAGTTGGGTGCTCAGTTAAGGTAGGTATTTTAAATCTTTGATAAATAAGAAAAACGCAAAATGTAGGTTTTGCGTTTTTTTATGACCAATAATACCAATTTAATTTCAAAATATCCAACAATGGTTTTTGTATAATGCCGATAGATAATCAAAGCCAGAGAATGAGAGTAATGAAATTATCGGGCATTTTGATTACAAATCGGTATAACTGCGCAAAATTGGTAGAAAAGTGACCGTTGAATAGGGAAATGAGCAGTAGTTGATTAAAATTCTCAAGAAACTACGTCATTGCGAGGAACGAAGCAATCTCATTAATAAAAGATTGCTTCGTTCCTCGCAATGACGTGCTGTTTAATGGCGGTTCAATTAAATTTTAATCTGTGGGTGTAACTTATAAAATTATTTGATTCTAGATATATTTTGATTTTGTCAATTATGTAAAGGTGCTTATGAAAATTCTTATATCGCACATAGGTTTTTTATAAAAACATACAGCAATAAAAAACCCGCCTTTCATTTGAAAGACGGGTTTGTATATTGAAATGAATACTTCTTTTATTTACTAAGTATTACTTTTTGTGTAGTAGAACCTTTTTCAGTGTTAATAGTTACAAAATAAACACCTTTAGAGTTATTTGATAGATCAACTGTAGTATTAAACCCGTTAACATTACTTTGAGCAACAACATCACCTACAACATTAATAACAGTATAGTTAAAGTTGTTAGAGTAAGTTACAATTTCAATAACTCCATTTGATGGGTTAGGATAGATAGAAATCGTGTTGTTTTCTAATTCTTCTTCAAAAGTACTAGTTAAACATGCAGTTGGTGTAGGAACAGAGTTGTTAGTAAAATCACCATTATCAAAACCAACTTCACTTATATAGTTCCATTGTGGAGCAGTTAGACCATTAGCTAAAGGAGCTCCACCAGGAGCACATCCGTAAACAATTGCTATTTCGTAATCTTTAACATTATTTTCAATCGTTTCAACAGCTACTGTTTGGTATGCTGAAATATAATCAGCAGCAGTATTTGCACTTAAGTTTTCAGTAGTTGTCCAAAGACCTGTAGCAACATCACGTCCTATTGCTGCAACATGAGGAAATTCTCTAGATGGACTTAACGTTACATCAGAAGCAGTCCATGAGTAAAATACTTTAGTTCCATCTTGACTTCTAGAAGCTTGTGGTCTTACAAAGTGGCTTAGTCCATTTGTAGCATCCCACTCATAATCATCAACATAAACAGAATCAATAAAAGTAACATCCCATCCACTTCCATCTGTAGCAAGTGGATTTGTAGCAACTTCAAATAAGAAACCAGATTGTCTTGCACTGTATGAATAGAATAAAGAATCTGAATCAGCATTAGATCCAGAAGTAATTTCTGCAAAAATTCTTAATTCACCATTGTTATCTACTACCATATCGTAAGAGCTAAAGAAAGGTCTTATCTCTGTACCTGGAGTAACAAGATCTGTTGGCCAAATATAGCATTTTAATACAGCATTTTGAGAGAAATCATTATCCAGTACATTAGCCCAATTCGCACCACCATCAGTACTTTTCATTACGTAAGGTCTAAGCATTGTATTCATGCTCGCGTTAGAATCTGCACCCATTACTACCATGTATCCAGTCATTCCATCAGGAGACCAAGCCATGTTAGGCATTCCAGCAACATTTGTTAACATTCCAGCAGTAAAATTCATAGTAGAATGCCATCCTGGAGTAATCGTGTCAGCAGTCCAATCAAAATCATTGTTACCTGCATTAAAAGTTCCTTTATTAATATAATAGTTAGAATAATTATCAGCAATTAAAGTAGCACTGTTGTTATCAATATTTGTAGTTGCATCAATAACAAGACCGTTAGCAGCTGTAAATAAACCAGCAGTACCCCATTCGTTAGCATCACCATTGGTTGCCTGACTCAAAATGTTGTATTTTTCGCTAGCATTTGACCCATCTAATTTTGCAGAAGCTCTAAACATGCCACCCCATCCATTAGCACCACTAGCAGTACCAGTAAGTAATTGAGGTCCTGTTACAACAACGTAAGCGTTAGTAGGATCTGTGTTAGCAGCTGGATTGTACATTGTAATGTTTGGGTACCTGTTTCCGTTACCACCACCTAATGTTGGTGTTAATGCAAATGGGTTAACAGTCCAAGTTGCACCACCATCAGTTGAATAATCAAATGAGATAATACCAGAACTAGTTCCAACACCATCATTTTGTCTGTGTACAAAGCCTACAGTATTAATGTCTTTGTTGTAAACTACTTGATTTTGTCTATCACCTAATATCGTAAATACATTCCAAGAAGTTCCAATAGGATCTGCACTAGCAGCTTTTTCATTTGGTGCTGTAGTTGGTTTAATTAAAACTGTACTCGTTTCGTTATCAATTTTCGCTTGAGAAGACCCATCACGGTATACTACTGCACTCTTATCTTGAGCATTTGCAGCAACCATAAACACAGCCGTAGAAGCTAATAGTAAATACTTTTTCATAAATTTATTTTTTAGTTAGTAAAATGTTTTTTTAGTTAAAAGGCAAATATAATGAATAAATCAAATCATTCGACCAACCATTTCATAAAAGGTATAATTATAAAGAAAAAAGGGTTGAATGTTAAATTATGATAAAATTTAGATAGTGGTTAAAGTAAATCTTCATCAACGATATTAGGCAGGGTAACCTTTAAATCGGGGTTTCTTGCCATTTCACGTTTAATGGCAAAAATAGCTTCATCATTTCTTGCCCAACTTCTACGAGCAATACCATTATTTACATCCCAAAAAAGCATAGATTTTAATCTTCGGTCAGCTTCTTTTGTTCCGTCTAACAACATTCCAAAGCCACCGTTAATAACTTCTCCCCAGCCTACACCTCCACCATTATGAATAGACACCCATGTAGCACCTCTAAAACTATCGCCAATTACATTTTGGATAGCCATATCTGCAGTAAACTGCGATCCATCATATATATTAGAAGTTTCTCGGTAAGGTGAATCTGTTCCTGAAACATCATGATGATCTCGTCCTAAAACAACTGGTCCGATTTCTCCATTGGCAATCGCATTGTTAAAAGCTTCAGCAATTTTCATTCGTCCTTCGGCATCAGCATATAAAATTCGAGCCTGAGAACCAACTACTAATTTATTTTCTTGAGCTCCTTTAATCCAAGTAATATTATCTTGCATTTGTTGCTTAATTTCCTTTGGAGAGCTTTTCATCAATTCTTCTAAAACAGTACAAGCAATGTTATCTGTAGTTTGTAAATCTTCTGGTTTGCCAGAAGCACAAACCCATCTAAACGGTCCGAAACCAAAATCAAAACACATCGGCCCCATAATATCTTGTACATAAGAATTGTATTTAAAATCAATACCATTATCAGCCATTATATCAGCTCCAGCTCTACTTGCTTCTAATAAGAAGGCATTTCCATAATCAAAGAAATACGTTCCTTTTGCTGTGTGTTTGTTTACTGCATCAGCATGTCTTCTTAACGTTTCTTGAACCTTTTCTTTAAACAACTCAGGGTTGTTTGCCATCAATTCATTACTCTCTTCAAAAGAAATTCCAGCAGGGTAATATCCTCCCGCCCAAGGATTGTGTAAGGATGTTTGGTCAGAACCCAAATCAATGTAAATGTTTTCTTCATCAAACTTTTCCCAAACGTCAACGATGTTTCCATTATAAGCAATAGAAACAACTTCTTTATCCATCTTAGCTTTAGTAACTCTTACACAAAGTTCATCTAAATCAGCAATTACTTCATCAACCCAACCTTGCTCATGTCTTTTGTAGGTCGCATCAGAATTAACTTCTGCAGTTACTGAAACTACACCTGCAATGTTTCCTGCTTTCGGTTGAGCACCACTCATTCCTCCCAATCCTGAAGTTACAAAAAGTTTTCCTGCTGTACCGTTAGAATCTATCTTACGACAGCCGTTTAAAACAGTAATTGTTGTTCCGTGTACAATTCCTTGTGGACCAATATACATGTATGAACCAGCAGTCATTTGTCCGTATTGAGTAACGCCTAAAGCATTAAATTTTTCCCAATCATCTGGTTTAGAATAGTTAGGAATCATCATTCCATTAGTAACCACAACTCTTGGAGCTTCTTTGTGTGAAGGGAATAAGCCCATCGGATGACCAGAATACATTGCCAATGTTTGTTCATCTGTCATTTCAGATAAATATTGCATGCATAATAAGTATTGTGCCCAGTTAGAGAAAACTCCCCCGTTACCTCCATAAGTAATTAACTCATGTGGGTGTTGAGCAATAGCATAATCCAAATTGTTTTGAATCATTAACATAATAGCCTTTGCTTGCTCACATTTTCCCGGATATTCTTTTATATCTCTAGCGTATATTTTGTAATTAGGGCGAAAACGGTACATATAAATACGACCGTAAGCGTCTAATTCTTCTTTAAATTCTTTAATTAAAACAGGATGATTCTTTGTATCAAAATATCGTAATGCATTTTTTAGAGCCAGTTTTTTTTCTTCTGCAGATAAAATTTCTTTTCTTTTTGGTGCATGACTAACAGTAGTATCTAATGCTTTAAATGCAGGTAACTCACTTGGAATGCCTTGTTGTATTTGTTCTTTAAAATTTAACATGAAATGGATTTGTTTTTTGTGAATAAATTAGTTTTTAGGAAATTATCTAAAAACTATGGGTAACGGGAATTACACCTAAATTCTATTTTGCTAATAGCAATTTGGTATGTTAAATTATTAGAGTTCATTTTTTATAGTCTTTTCTCTTTTTTCTATTTAGTTTTTCACCCTTCTTCCTTTCGATTTATCAAAACCATAAGGACAATGCTTGCAACCATTTTCACAGCAATATCCCCTTTTTAATAGATATTTCTCAGTAAATACTCGATAACCATCTTCATTAATGTAGTAATCATCCTCTTTAAGCTCATTATTTGAAAAATCATCCATAAAAGTGGACACAAAAATACTAAGATTGAGAATATTTTTCGTTATAGTCTTCTTTTTACTTTAAGTAGTTTTTATTCATTTAAATTTTACTTTTGATTCTGTTATGATGAGTGATTCTTTAAATATTCCTTTGCAACAGGTTCAAGAAAACCTTTTTGAAGAGAAGAATATCCAGCTTTTTATATTACGAGAAGATTTAATTCACCCTCAAATTTCTGGTAATAAATGGAGAAAACTCAAATACAATATTCAGGAAGCAAAAGAAAAAGGTTTTGATACGATTTTAACTTTTGGTGGAGCTTTTTCTAATCATATTGCAGCAACTGCTACTGCAGGAAAAGAATTTGGGTTTAAAACGATTGGAATAATTAGGGGGAATGAAGTTAATAATTCAACATTAGATTTAGCAACAGAGAATGGAATGCAATTAAAGTTTGTGTCAAGAGAAGACTACAAAAGAAAAGATGCAAGTCAATACTCTGAATGTTATGTAATTCCAGAAGGAGGTTCAAATGCGTTAGCAGTTAAAGGCTGTTCAGAAATTGTTGCTAACATTGATATCGATTACGATATTATTTGCTGTGCTGTTGGCACTGGAGGAACAATTTCGGGGATTATTAGCTCTACCGATAAACAAGTGTTAGGATTTCCAGCTTTAAAAGGAGGTGAGTTCTTAAAAGAAGATATTCAACAATTATTATCGAAATATAATTCTAAAAAAAGAGTTAGTAATTGGCATTTAATTACTGATTATCATTTTGGAGGGTATGCTAAAATTAAACCCGAACTAGTTGAGTTTATTAGAAGCTTTAAAAAGAATCATAATATTCTGTTGGATTTTGTTTATACAGGTAAAATGCTTTTCGGCTTGTACGATATGATTAAAAACACGAATCAATTTGATAATAAAAAAATAGTGGTTGTACATACAGGTGGAATTCAAGGGAATAAAGGTTTTGAAGAGCGTTTTGGAATTGTTGTATAGAGTCGTTCCCCGAGAAATCGGGATCCAGTTATTGAGTTTTTTGTCATCCTGAACAATATTTTGTTTCAAAATTGTTTCGGAAGTCAAAATGCAGCGTGGAATCTTTTTATTCTTGCCTTAGAAGTAGATTCTTCACTTCGATTTGTAAAACCCATCGATAAACTCAGGGTGACAAATCATGGTTAAGAATGACAGCTTTTTCTAATCAAAAACAAAATGTTGATATCTTACTAAGGCATACAAATTGTTTGTTGTAAGAATCTTAACTTTGTAACTCATATGAATCGAACTTTATTTATATCATTTTTTTTAATTTTTAGTTGGGGCTATAGTCAGGCACAACCAGCTGAAAGACGTATTACTAGAGAAGAATATATTGAAACGTATAAAAATGATGCGATTAAAGAAATGATGAAATCTGGCGTTCCTGCTAGTATTACCTTGGCTCAAGGCATATTAGAATCTGGTGATGGGAATAGCCCTTTAGCGGTTTATGCAAAAAATCATTTTGGTGTAAAATGCCATTCTGGTTGGAAAGGGAAATCTATGCGTTTGGATGATGATGAAAAGGATGAATGTTTTAGAAAGTATGAAACAGTTTACGAATCATTTAGTGATCATTCTGATTTTTTAGTGACACGATCGCGTTATGGTTTTTTATTTGAGCTAAAAATTACAGATTATAAAGGTTGGGCTAAAGGATTAAAAAAGGCAGGGTATGCTACCAACCCAAAATACGCTGATTTGCTAATTATGTTGATAGAAAAGAATAATCTAGATCAATATGATAACTATGCTAAGGTTCCACCAAGAAAACTTTCAAAAACAAGAAGTTCTAAAGTGTTGGCTTCTTCTAAAAGTACTCGATCTATAAAGTTGCACAATCGTATTAAATACATTAGGGCAAAAAAAGGAGATACCTTTTATAGAATAACGCAGGATTTTGATATGAACCTTTGGCAAGTATTTAAATATAATGATTTAAATAAGAGTGATGTTTTAAAGATAGGAGATATAATTTATTTACAACCTAAAAGAAACAAAGCAAAAGAAAAAATTCATATAGTTACAAAGGGTGAGACAATGAGAGATATCTCTCAATTATATGGAGTTAAATTAAAGAAATTGTACAAAAAAAATAACATGTTTGTAGGGACGCAACCAAACGAGGGAGATCAAATTTATTTAAAGAATAAAAAGCAATAATTTAACGCTTTCAATTCCTGTTCAGTCGAAAATATTCATAACTACATTATTTAATGTTTATTTTTAGTTAAAATTTAACTTTTGTTTAAAAAAGACACATTCGGACAATCTATTATACTTAAAAAACTAATTATTCGAGTTTTTGGAATAATTACTTATGTTAGATTTAATATTATAAACGTTCCGGTTATTAATGGAGCGGAAATTATAAAAGATTTACCAAAGGAAAAGATTCTTTTTATTTCTAATCATCAAACTTATTTTGCAGATGCAGCATTTCTTTTTCATGTAATTCATAGCTCTTTAGATAATTACCCCAATAGAGTAAAATTAAGATCTATCTTAAAATGCATGAAAACCAATTTGTTTTTTGTGGCAGCCGAAGAAACGATGAAATCTGGTATTTTACCAAAAATATTAGGATTTGCTGGAGCCATAAGTATTAAAAGAACTTGGAGAGAGGCAGGTAAAGATATTAAGAGACAGGTAAGTAGAAAGGATACCGAAAATATTGAAAAAGCATTGAATTCTGGTTGGGTAATTACTTTTCCGCAAGGAACCACAAGAGCTTTTGCTGATGGTAGAAAAGGAACAGCTCATATTATTAAAAATTACGAACCTCTTGTTGTTCCTATTGTTATTAATGGTTTTAGAAGAGCTTTTGATAAAAAAGGTTTATTTATGAAAGTAAAAGGGACTCAACTACAAGTTACCATCAAACAACCTTTAGATTTAGATTACAACGATAATATAGATAACATCTTACATAAAGTGATGGATTCTATTGAGCAGAGCAAGAAGTTTGAGTGGAGAGCTAAAAACTAATCCATCGATTGCATTGGAGAGTTAGACATGTTTACCATTTTCGCATATTGCTCAGGAGTTAAATCGTTAAAATAGAAGTTTACTGGATTTATAGGCTTACCATTTTTTCTTACTTCATAATGACAATGCGGACCAAAAGATTTTCCTGTATTTCCTACATAACCTATTACGTCACCCCTTTTTACCTTTTGACCTACTTTGCAGTTTATCTTGCTCATATGTCCATAAAGGGTAACATAATTATAGCCGTGATCAATTCTAACTGAATTTCCATAACCAGTTCTTTTTCTTTCCACTTTTAATATTTTACCATCACCAGTAGCATAAATAGGAGTGCCTGTTTTTGCAGTAAAATCCATTCCATGATGCATTTTTCTTACTTTGTATTGTGGATCTATTCTGTAGCCATAGCCACTAGCCATTCTTTTTAAATCTTTATTAGAAACAGGTTGAATTGCAGGTATTGCTGCTAACATTTCTTCTTTTTTCTTAGCCATTTCAAAAACTTCATCAAAAGATTTTGATTGAATATAAAGTTGCTTAGAAAGTTTATCGAGTTTTTCGGCAGTTTTAATAATCAATTCAGAGTCATTATAACCTTCTAATTCTTTGTATCGATTAATTCCTCCAAAACCTGCTTTTCTAATGGCTTCATCAATAGGTTCTGCTTCAAATATTACACGGTAAATGTTATCATCTCTATGCTGAACATCTTCCATAACAACGGCCAGTTGCTCTAATTTTTTATTTAGAATAACGTACTGAGTTAACATTCTGGCATTATCTTGTTTTAATTGTTTTTCTTTTGGAGAATCAATAAAGGTGTAGGCTAAACCAAAAATCATAACTCCAATAACCAAGCCAGCACCAAGGAATGTAAGAGATTTTAGAATCTTCTTTCTAAGTGTAAGCTCAATTTTATCGTAGCTTAAGGTATGTGGATTATATCTATATTTTGCTTTAGCCATTAAAGGAATTATCCTAATTTTGACCACAAATTTAATCATTTTAAAATAATAGCATGTTCATTCAGTTGAGTTAACGGTTATTTAACATCTTTTAGCAGTATGGTTTCAAGCGATATTAGAAGTAAGTTTTTAGAGTTTTTTGAGAGTAAACAACATAAAATAGTTGGGTCGGCACCTATGGTGATAAAGAATGATCCAACGTTAATGTTTACCAATGCAGGAATGAATCAGTTTAAAGATTTGTTTTTAGGAAATTCTGAAGTAAAACATGCTAGGATTACAGATACCCAAAAGTGTTTAAGGGTTTCTGGAAAACACAATGATTTAGAAGAAGTTGGAGTAGATACCTATCACCATACGATGTTTGAGATGTTGGGGAATTGGAGTTTTGGTGATTATTTTAAGAAAGAAGCAATAGAATGGGCATGGGAATTATTGGTTGACGTTTACGGAGTAGATAAAAACAAACTTTATTTTACTGTTTTTGAAGGTGATGAGAAGGATGGAACATCCATGGATGCTGAAGCTTATGATTTATGGAAAAATATTTTAGAAAAAAATGGATTAACAACTGAAAAGATCATAAAAGCCAACAAGAAAGATAATTTTTGGGAAATGGGAGAAACTGGTCCTTGTGGCCCATGTTCAGAAATTCACATTGATTTAAGAAGTGACGATGAAATTGCTAAACTTCCAGGCATAGAATTGGTAAACGAAGATCATCCGCAAGTAGTGGAGATTTGGAACCTTGTTTTTATGGAGTTCAACAGAATGGCAAACGCTGAGTTAAAACCTTTACCTGCTAAACATGTTGATACAGGTATGGGGTTTGAACGTTTAGCAATGGTTCTACAAAATAAAAAATCAAATTATGATACAGATGTTTTCGGTCCTTTAATTGATAAGATTTCTGAAATTTCAGGAGTAAAATATGAATATACACTAGACGTATCTGTTAAAACTGATGTTGCAATTAGAGTAATTGCAGATCATGTAAGAGCAGTTGCTTTTGCTATTGCAGATGGACAATTACCTTCTAATACAGGAGCTGGTTATGTAATTCGTAGAATTTTAAGAAGAGGTATTCGCTATGGTTATAGTTTCTTAAATATGAGAGAGCCTTTTATCAATCAGTTGGTTGAAGTATTGGTAGATCAGATGGGAGATTTCTTCCCAGAATTGAAATCACAACAAGATATTATTACCAGAGTAATTAAAGAAGAGGAAGATAGTTTTTTAAGAACATTGGCAAAAGGAATTCAGCGTTTCGAGAATTATTTAGCATCAGCAAATGATAAAACCATTGATGGTAAGTTTGCTTTTGAATTGTATGATACTTTTGGATTTCCGATAGATTTAACGGGGTTATTGGCGTTAGAAAATAATTTTTATGTTGATATGACTGGTTTTACAGCGGCATTATTAGAACAAAAAGAAAGATCAAGAGTAGCTGGTAAAATTGTGGCTGATGATTGGATGCATATACGAGAAGATGATGTTGAGGAGTTTGTAGGGTATGACAGGGTTGAATCTGAAGCTTTTATTGTGAAATACAGAAAAGTTTTAGCAAAAGGAAAGAAAATGTATCAGTTGGTGTTTCAAATTACACCTTTTTATCCTGAGGGTGGTGGACAGGTTGGAGATACAGGTTATATCGAAACACCTTTTGAAAAAGTAGAGATTTTAGATACTAAAAAGGAGAATAATTTGATTATTCATTATGTAGATAAATTACCAGAAGATTATTATACAAAATTTAAGGCTGTTGTAAATAAAGAGCTAAGAGATTTAACAGCCCGTAATCATACTGCAACACATTTATTACATCAAGCTTTACGCGAAATATTAGGAACGCATGTGGAGCAAAAAGGATCGTTAGTTAATTCTGAATATTTACGTTTTGATTTTTCACACTTTGAAAAAGTAAGTGATGAGAAAATTGAGAAAATTGAAGAATTGGTAAATAGGCGAATTAAAGAAAACTTTAAGTTAAATGAATATAGAGCAATTCCGATAAACGAAGCAGAAGAAAAGGGTGCTATAATGTTGTTTGGAGAGAAATATGGAGATGTTGTTCGTATGATAGAGTTTGGAGAATCAAGAGAGCTTTGTGGAGGTATACACGTAGATAAAACTGCTGATATTGAATTGTTTAAAGTTAAATCTGAAGGTTCTGTTGCTTCGGGTATTCGAAGAATAGAAGCGTTAACATCAAATGGAGCTGGATTATTCTTAAAAGATAAGATAGAAGTTTTAGATAAAATTGATGCAGCTCAATTTGTTCCTGATTTAAAAGGGAAAATTACTTCATTAAGAACAACGTTTAATGAGCAATATAGATTGGTAACTGAACTGTTACCAATTGAAACTATTCAAAACGAGAAAAAAGCAGATATCAATAGCACAATTACAGCTTTAACTAAGATTAAAGTAAGCAAAGATATTATTGATGCTTTAATGGCTAAAAAGAAAGAACTTTCTAAAGCTGGTAAAAAAGATAATGCAGTACAAATAGGTCTTGTAAAAGAAGAGTTATTAGCTAATGTTCAGGTTGTTGATGGTGTTAATGTTATTGCTCAAAAAATTGAGTTAGATGATAGTGGAGCTATTAAGGATTTAGCATTTCAATTAAAAGGACAAGTAGAAAACTTGTTTTTAGTCTTAGGTGCAGAAGTAAATGGTAAACCAAATTTAACTATTGTAGTTTCAGAAGAATTAGCAAAAGCAAAAGACTTACATGCAGGTAATATTATTAGAGAAGCTGCCAAAGAAATGCGTGGTGGAGGTGGTGGACAGCCATTTTTTGCTACAGCAGGAGGTAGTTATGTCGATGGTATTGAGGCTGCTATCGAAAAAGCTAAGCATTTTTTGGGATAAAATTCCCCTCTTGGCGAAGAGGGATTAAGGGAGATTGATAAGGTTAACATCTGCACTTCAACTTCGCTAAGTGTGGCATTAACTTTATCAATATCAATATAGACTTACTCGTTAAAAAACAGTTAAAGAAAGTTAAAGATTTCAAATCCACAATAAAGACTTAGTAAGTTCGTTTTTTTCAATATTTTGAATTGAATGTCGTTTATGAAGAGATTTCTAAGTTGTGTAGTAATATTATGTTTTATTAGCTGTAATTCGGAATCTACCGATTTTGAATTGTGTGGAGGCGGGTTATATCCTTATTATCACCCAGACCTTAATTATGAAGGAAGTTTTTATGCAATAAAAGAGCATTTTAAAACTAATTATAGAGCTGTAAGTATTGGGAATAATTCAGGCATTGTTAAAGTACGATTTCATGTAAATTGTAAGGGAGAAACAGGTAATTATAAAGTAGAAACTTACAGTTTTGATTATGAACTCATTGAAATGAATAATCAAATAACGGATCAGTTACTTGGCTTAACAAAGAATTTAAAAAAATGGATTCCTGGAAAAGATGAAGAAGGGGAATTAATAAATAGTCATAAGTTTTTTGCCTTTAAAATAGTTAAGGGACAGTTAACAGAAATTCTTCCTAAATGAGTAGGAAAAGAAAGTGCTTAAAATGGTTTTTTATAACTATTGGTTCTTTGTTAGGGCTTATTGTTGTATTGGCTATTGTATTTCATCAGATTACTTTTAGAGTGTTGTTAGGTGTAGGGTCTATGGATGTGTATAATGGAAATAATGAACGAGGGAACAGTATAATGAATTATGCATTGTCTCACATAGAAAACCCTAGTGGAGAAACTTTTCACGCTATGTCTGTTCAGAATACTAAAAATGGGAATTATAATATTGCCATATCTGCGTTAGAAAAAGCTGTAAAATTAGAACCTGAAGAAGGTTTTGCTTATTATGGATGGGTTTTGTTGTATTACTATCGAGATTATGAAAAAGCATTGTCAATTTTAGAACAATATGATACTTATACTCCCGATTTTTCCGATGCCCCTATGGGAGAAGATATTCATTATTTAAAAGGTTTGTGTCATATGCAAATGAATCATTGTCAGAAGGCATTAGATGAATTCGATACTTATATTAATAACCTAGCATCAACACACGGAGAAGATTTTGTGGATGTTTACACTTTTGTACAAAAAGGAAGATGTTTAACGATATTAGGAAAGTATGAGGAAGCTATTCTGTCATTTAAAAAAGCAATTAAGTATTATGATAAATGCCCTGAAGCGTATTATTTTATGGGGTTAACACAGCTTGAAATGAACGAAAAGGAAAGTGCATGTGCTAATTTTACTATTGCTTTAGATTTAACCAAAAAGGGGTATAAAAGTTCTGATACCTATGTAGAGTATTTCCATGAAATTTATACACAGCAAATTGAGATGAGTGTTACAGAAAATTGTAATAATTAGTTAGTTTTCTCCTGTTTAAAGCTGTTATTCACGCAAGTAGGAAATAGTTATGTCGATGGTATTGAGACTACTATCGAAAAAGCTAAGCATTTTTTGAATTAAATGGTTACTTTAGCGACCCTTATAAATAGGCGCAGTGATTAAAAAGATTTTATTTTCCGTTATAGCAGTTGTATTGTTAAGCTTTTCAATGCACAAGTACTATGTTTCTATTACAGAAGCTGAGTATAATAATAAAACTAAAACGTTTGAAATTTCCATTAAATTTATTGGTCATGATTTAGAGAAAGCATTAACTAATGCTGGTGCTCCTAATTTATATTTAGGAACCGAAAAAGAAGTGAAAAATGCCAATGCTTATTTAAAACGATACATCGATAGAAAATTTGAGATGATTGTTGATGGCAAAAAACTGGAATACAAATTTATTGGTAAGGAAATCAATAATGATGATTTCATTTATTGTTTTGTTCAATCGAACGAAGTAGAGCAACCACAAGAAATTACTATTAAAAGCACTTTGCTTACTGAGATTTTTAGCGGACAAGCAAATACAATTTACTTGAAATCAGGAAATCAAAAAGTAAGCTATTATTTAACAAAAGATAAAGTGAGAGAAACTCACAAATTGTCCCAAACAGCGGGAAAATAAATAATGAATATGAGAAAAGGTATATTATTAGGATTAATTATAGCAACAACTCAGTTGTTTGCTCAAGAAAATTATAATTACAACAAGTTTAAGCAGCTTAAAGAAGAATTGGCAACGCCTACGGTTTACAGAACAGCCTCAGGAGCTCCAGGTCATAAGTATTACCAGCAAAAAGCAAGTTATAATATTGATGTGATTATAGATGATGAAAATCAAAAAATAACGGGTAAAGAAACCATTACTTATAAAAATAATTCGCCTGATAAATTAGAGTATTTATGGCTTCAATTGGATCAAAATGTTAGAGCAAAAGATTCTGATACAAAGCTAATTAAAACATCTGGTGGTAGAGGAGGTTCTAAAGCACTTGATGATGAAAAAGTTAGTTTTAGTGATTTAACCAGTTTACACAACGATTTTGATGGAGGATTTAAATTAGAGTATGTAAAAGATGGAAAAGGAAAAGATTTAAAATATACCATCAATAAAACAATGATGCGTATTGATTTGCCAACTGCACTTTTGCCTGGAGGAACATATTCATTAAAAATAGGGTATTGGTATAATGTAAATGACAGAATGAAAGGTGGTGGAAGATCAGGTTATGAGTATTTCCCAAAAGATGAAAACTATTTATATACAATTGCTCAGTTTTATCCAAGAATGGCAGTTTACAATGAAACAGAAGGGTGGCAAAACAAACAATTTTTAGGTAATGGAGAGTTTACTTTACCTTTTGGAGATTACAAAGTAAATATTACTGTTCCTTCAGATCATATTGTTGGAGCTACAGGAACCTTAACAAATGCATCTTCTGTTTTAACAGCAGAAGAAAGAGCTCGATTTAAAAAAGCACAATCAGAATATAAAACTCCAGTTATTATTGTAACACAAGATGAGGTTGAAGAAAAAGAAAAGACAAAATCAAAATCAACTAGAACTTGGTCGTTTAGTGCTACTAATGTTAGAGATTTCGCATTTGCATCATCACGTAAGTTTATCTGGGATGCGATGACAGTTAAATATAACGGAAAATCAACTTTAGCTATGAGCTTTTATCCTAAAGAAGGAAATCCTTTATGGGAGCGTTACAGTACTAGAGTTGTTGCTCATACAATAGCTTCTTATTCTAAACATACTTGTGATTATCCTTATCCAGTAGCTATTTCAGTTCATACCAAAGAAATTGGAATGGAATACCCAATGATTTGTTTTAATTATGGTAGACCTGAAGAAGATGGTACCTATTCTGAAAGAATGAAATACGGAATGATTGGAGTAATTATTCACGAAGTAGGACATAACTTTTTTCCTATGATTATTAATTCAGATGAAAGACAATGGACATGGATGGATGAAGGGTTAAATACCTTTACTCAATATTTATGTGAGCAAGAATGGGAAAGAGATTATCCTTCTAGAAGAGGTCCAGCTAGTAATATTGTAGATTATATGAAAGGAGATAAAAGTAACATTACTCCAATTATGACTAATTCAGAATCATTGTTCCAATTCGGAAACAATGCTTATGGAAAACCAGCTGCAGCGCTTAATATTTTAAGAGAAACAGTTATGGGAAGAGAGTTGTTTGATTTTGCTTTTAAAACTTATGCCGAAAGATGGAAATTTAAACACCCAACACCAGCAGATTTCTTTAGAACAATGGAAGATGCTTCTGGAGTAGATTTAGATTGGTTTTGGAGAGGTTGGTTCTTTACAACAGACCACTGTGATATTGCAATAGAAAATGTAGAATGGTTTAAGATTGATACGAGAAATCCTAAAGTAGAAAAAGCAATTGCAAAAGAATTAGAAGCAGCTCAGGCAGTTCATATAGGAGTAACTAGAAACGAAATAGAAAAACAAGTAAAAGAAACATACAGTGAAAGAGATGCTGAAATACTTGACTTTTATAGTAAATACGACCCGTTTGAGCCTACTTTAGTAGATAAAGAAGAGTACGATAAATACATAACAAAGTTGAGTAAAGATGATATTGCTATTTTAGAAGCAGATTTCAATTATTACAACATAGATTTTGTTAATAAAGGTGGACTAGTAATGCCAATTATTTTGAATTTTACGTTTAAAGATGGTTCAACAGAAGAGGTGAGAATACCTGCTGAAATATGGAAAAGAAACGATAAGAATGTATCTAAAGTGTTCTTCTTTAAGAAAGAAGTAGTAAGTGTAGATATGGACCCTTGGTTAGAAACAGCTGATGTTAATTTAAATGACAATAGTTGGCCAAGAAAAACCCAACTTTCTAAATTTCAGGTATTCAAAGAGAAGAAAATAAACAGAAGAGGAAACGGAGATAAAGAGAATCTAATGCAACGAGATAGACGTAACGAAGAGTTGAAGAAAGACCTGAATTAATTTTATTGTCCTTTCGAATTTAAACGAAGCAATCTCAACCTTAAGATTGCTTCATTCCTTGTAATAACGTTTTTTAATTCTGGATTTTCTGTAAAAAGTAAGTCAAACCATAATTTCTTTTCCTCAGATAGATTACCCTATGGAGTTGTTTGAATACAAATAGGTATAACACTTTAATAAATTTCCTAAATAAGTTTTGGTTGATACAGAATGAAGTTAGCGTTTTTTTGATTTATCATTTCAATTGCTTAACTTAGAGAGTTATTATGTCTGAATATCAAATAGATAATAGATTTAAGCAGGCAATGGTTTCTGCAGCGTTAATGGGGGTGTTAACAAATGTTTACATTGCAACTATTTTTTTATTTGTAGATATTTATGAAGCATTATTTAGTCCAGTAATTGGATTTATTATTTTTTTAGTTTGTTTTTTTCTATTGAAAAAAGATAAGATTGATGCTGAAAAATCCTTTTTATCTGTTGCTTATATAGTAATAGTTGAGGTTTTTGTGCATACTTATTTTTTAGGTTGGGAAAGCGGCTTTTATTATTTCATGTTTCTTTTACCGATAGTGTTTCTTTTAAATGCAAATTGGAAGCTGTTTACTATAGTGTTGTTTAATAGCTCAGTACTTATAGCTACAATTGTTTTGTGGTGGTGGTTTAAGGATGGAGAGTCATTTATTTCAGAAGATATAAGTTCGTATATTAACATTATTAATATGGCAGGTACAGGGCTTATTGTTTTTGTAATTATGATTTATTATAAGAGAACGGTTCTTGAAAAAGATGTAGCCCTAATTTCAGCAAATAGAGAATTAAAACGCAAGAATAAAAAAATTGTAGGACAACATCAAAACCTAGAAATTCTCTTAAAAGAAGTTCATCATAGAGTTAAAAATAATCTTCAAATTATTTCATCTTTAATGTCTTTGCAAAAAGATACTATTGAAAATAAAGAAGCTATTGTGGTTCTTAGTGATAGTAAAAGAAGAGTGGAAGCAATAGCTTTAATTCATCAAAAACTTTATCAGGATGAAAAGTTTAATAGTGTTGATTTTAAATCTTATATAGAAGAAATATTGAGCTCTCAGCAAATAATGAATGCAACCCTTAAATGTATTATAGAATCACCAGAAGTGGTTTTAAGTTTAGATACTTCAGTTCCTTTAGGCTTAATTATATCTGAAATGATTGCCAATTCAGTAAAGCATGCTTTTAAGGGGGTAGATAGCCCAGAGCTTAAAGTAGTTTTGACTGAAGTTGATAGAGGCTATGAATTATTGATAAAAGATAATGGAGTTGGTCTTCCTGATGGATTTGATATAAATAATCCTAGTTCTTTAGGAACAGAAATTATCAGTGCATTAACCATGCAGATTGGAGCAACAGTAGAGTGTTTTAATGATAATGGCGCAGGGTTTAAGATTAGTTTTCAAAATATATAAGAATACTAATGTATTATCTTCTCAGTAAACTGCATAGTAGGAGATGACATCACTAAAGTATAAATCCCTGCAGGAAGATGATTTAATGATATTTTTTCTATTGAATTAGTTACTTGCTTTTCAATTACTGTTTCACCAATAATGTTTATCAATTTTAACATAGTTTTTTCCGTTGTAAGTACCCCTAAATTTATTGTTAATTCATCTTTTACAGGATTAGGATAAATTTTAATATCCCTTATGTTAGAAGAGTTTAAATCATTAATACCAACAGAGCTTTGAGATGCAACTGCAAAATATAGAGAGGCACCAATACTTGCCTGAGTCACTTCATATACATAATTGGTATCCATATTAATTAAAAAATCTGTTGGTGAGTGAGCATGGCTGGTTTGATTTTTTTCAAATAAGCCAGTAATAATGTTTTCATTTGCCTGAAATGGCATGTAATCTGAAGAGTAAGCATAGGAAATTTCGGTAAGTAAATTCGAATATAATCCAACGCATGTAGCTAAGGTGTCGGTAAATGCATAAGAAGCCGCATTTGAAAGGGTAGGTATACTTTGATCTCTTTCGCAAACGATCGTATTGTTTACTAATCCATTCACACCACCAACTTCATCAATGTTAAAAACCAATTTAATATCCATGCTGTTAGGAATAACAGTGTTGTTTACGTACCAAGTACTTCCAATTAGACCATCTTCTTCGCCACTAAAATTGATAAATTTGATAGAGTATTCAGTGTTTACATTTTGTAAAAGACGAGCAATTTCTAAAATTACGGCAACACCAGATCCATTATCATTGGTTCCTGTTCCTGATTTAGTATCATAATGACCATCAACAATTAAATACGTATTAGGATATACGGTTCCTATCTTGGTAACTATAAGATTGTAATCGTCTTGAGAATTGTAGTTAAACGTATCAATTTTAATATCGGTATAACCGTAATTGCTGTATTTATCAATTAACCAATTTAGTGTGTTTGTTAACGGAGTTGTTCCGTGCTCTTTAACACCTAAACCTTCAAATTCTACTAAGTTTTTATGAATAGTGTCAGGAGAATACTGGTTAACAATACCTCCGTAAAAGGTATTGTAAGATTGAGAATAGCCTAAAAAACTTAGAAGAAGAGTAACTAACGTTAGGTATGTTCTCAATAATTTCATTTAGCTAAGTTAAGAAAACGATTTCTAAAACTTTAAATTCTAAAATCAATTAAGTTAAGAATATAAGTATTGATAATTCTTCCATGCGTTTTTACTATCTTTACGACCCTTGTAAAAAAAAATAGAATGGCAGAAGTAATGGCAAAAAAGGAAAAGGTATCAAAAGAAACATCATTAGAGGCATTTCGATTAATGAGTACCGCAAAAGCTTTAACTGAGTTATATGAAAAAAACAAAACTGTTTGCTCTAAATATGTGCATGCCACTTCAAGAGGTCATGAAGCCATTCAATTAGCTTGTGGACTTCAATTAAAACCCCAAGATTTTGTATTTCCTTATTATCGCGATGATTCTATTTTATTAGGAATTGGAATGACTCCATTTCAATTGATGTTACAAGTTTTAGCGAAGCGTAACGATCCGTTTTCTGGAGGAAGAACATATTATTCTCACCCCAGTTTAAAGGATGATGATAAACCAAAAATTCCTCATCAAAGTTCGGCAACAGGGATGCAAGCAATTCCAGCAACAGGTGTTGCAATGGGTATTCAGCACAAAGAAAAAATTGGATTAGCAGAAGATTATAAAGGAGAAAACCCTGTTGTAGTTTGTAGTTTAGGAGATGCCTCTTGTACCGAAGGAGAAGTTTCTGAAGCTTTCCAAATGGCAGTTTTAAAACAAATGCCAATTATTTATTTAGTACAAGATAACGAGTGGGATATTTCTGCTAATGCTGAAGAAACTCGAGCTCAAGATATAACACATTATGCTAAAGGGTTTAAAGGGATGGAGGTTAGAACCATTGATGGAACTAATTTTCAAGAATCTTATGAAACCTTTAACGAAGTATTGGCTATTGTTCGTAAAGAACGTAGACCATTTATTATTCATGCTAAAGTTCCATTATTAAATCACCATACTTCTGGTGTGCGTATGGAAATGTATAGACATGATAAAGAAGAGTTGGCAGAAGCATGGAGCAAAGACCCATATCCAAAATTGTTTGATGCTTTGATAAAACAAGGTGTTGAGCAAAAGGAATTGGAAAAGATAGAAAACGAAGCTAAAGAGTTGGTAGAAAAAGAATACCAATTAGCTTTAAAAGAAGAAGATCCTAGGCCAGAAGATTTAACAACATATCATTTTGCTCCAACTCCAATTACAGAAGAAAAAGGACAAAGAGAGCCAGCAGGAAAAGAGAAAACAGTTATGGTTGATTCTGCTTTGTTTGCCATTAGAGAAATTATGGCAAAACATCCTGAAAGTTTATTGTATGGACAAGATGTTGGAGCTAGAATAGGTGGTGTTTTTAGAGAGGCAGCAACCTTAGCTCAACAATTTGGAGATGATAGAGTATACAACACCCCTATACAAGAAGCGTTTATTGTAGGGAGTACTGTTGGTATGGCTGCAGTTGGCTTAAAACCGATAGTTGAGGTGCAATTTGCCGATTACATTTGGCCTGGTTTAAATCAATTATTTACTGAAGTGAGTAGGTCTTACTATTTATCTAACGGTAAATGGCCAGTAAGCATGATTTTAAGAGTTCCTATTGGAGCCTATGGCTCTGGTGGTCCTTATCATTCTTCAAGTGTAGAATCTATTGTTACCAATATTAGAGGAGTTAAAGTAGCCTATCCTAGTACTGGTGCTGATTTAAAAGGTTTGATGAAAGCAGCTTATTATGATCCAAATCCAGTAGTAATGTTGGAGCATAAAGGGTTGTACTGGAGTAAAATTAAAGGAACAGAAGGAGCTATGACAGTTGAACCAGATGAGGACTATGTAATTCCTTTCGGTAAAGCAAGAACGGTTTTAGCAGCTCCTCAACAAGATAATTCTGTTGCTATAATTACTTACGGGATGGGAGTTTATTGGAGTTTAGCTGCAGAGAAAAACTTTAAAGGACAAGTAGAAATTATAGATTTACGTACACTTCACCCTTTAGATGAGGAAGCTATGTATACCGCTGCTAAAAAGCACAACAAAATATTAATCGTTACCGAAGAATCTGTAGAATGCTCTTTTTCTTTAGGCTTGGTTGCACGTATCCAAAAAAACTGTTTTGAGGCTTTAGATGCTCCAGTAGAAATTATTGGCTCGATTGATACCCCAGCTATACCATTAAATTCTATTTTGGAAGAAACGATTTTGCCTAATGGAGAAAAGGTAAGTGATGCTATAGCTAACTTGTTGAGTTATTAAATTGTGTTTTATTCTGAACAATTTATTTTCAAATAAAAATAAAGTGAAAAAAGTAGATGATTTCTATGTGATAGGATTGAAAATATGATCGATAAAGATTATATAAAAGAACTAGATGCATTAAAAATAGATGCAGATCGTGTTGTGTATATGAATAAGTATGCGTGGAAAATTAGACGTTCTTATCCTGAAAAAGCGTTAAAAATTGCTAATGAGGCAAAAGAACTTTCAGAACAACTAGATGATAATAATGCATTAGCTTACAGCTTTCGGAATTCTGGAACAGCTTATTATTTACTTTCAATGTTTGAACAAGCATTGGTTGATTTGCATAAAGCGTTAGGGCTTTTTAAAAAAGAAAACAATAAGCATGCAGAAGCCACAACCATCAGAACCATTGGTAATATTTATCATTCTATAGAGGAAAATGAAAAAGCAATAGAATTTTATCACAAAGCCATAGAAATTACTGAGGTTCTTAATGATAAACAAGGTACAGCTTACAATTTAGGGAATATTGGTTATGTATATCAAAAACTAAAAGAGCAAGATAAAGCATTAGATTTTATGCTTCAGACCTATGAATTATTATCAGAAATAGATGACGATTTAGGATTGTGTGATGTGATGGGGAATATTGGTAGGACTTATTTTGTTACAGGAAAAAAAGAACAAGCAATAGAATATTATAACCGATCTTTAGCTAGAGCTGAAAAAATCAATCACTTAAGAGGAATTGCTACCGCTAACAACAGTATAGGAGAGTATTTTGCTGAAAAGAAAGAATATACAACTGCCGAAGAGCATTTGAATAAGGCCCTAGCTGCTGCAAGTGAGATGGGTGAACGTTTACTTATTTGTCAGGTGTTAAAAAGTTTAAGTTCATTACACGAAAAAACAGGAGACTTACAAAAAGCATTAAATACATATAAAGAGTTTCAGACCTTAAATAATGAAATTCTTTTGAGTGATAAAAAGAGTTCGTTAAATGCGATTAAAGTTGAAGCAGAATTACAAATAGCTGAAACAGAAAAAGAACTATTTAAAGTTAAAAACATAGAATTAGCCAACGCTAATACCATTATTGAAGAAACAAATAAAGAAATTACAGATTCTATTAAATATGCTCAACGAATTCAAGAAGCAATTCTACCCTCTAACGAATTAATAAAACATCTTGTTCCCGATAGCTTTGTAATGTACCGACCTAAAGATGTGCTGAGTGGTGATTTTTATTGGGTTTCTGGTGCGAGAACTCGTTATGGAGAGGATTTTTTATTAGCCTCTGTGGCAGATTGTACAGGTCATGGAGTTCCTGGTGCTTTAATGAGTATTATAGGTAACAATTACTTAAGGCTTTGCGAACATGAAGAAACTGTTAATCGGCCTTCAGAAGCCTTAGATTTTATCAATAATGGAGTATCAAAAACTTTAAGACAAGAACTTTCCTCTAGTACTATAAAAGATGGAATGGACATGTCTTTTATTGCGATTGATTATAAAACCATGAAGCTTCATTTTGCTGGAGCAAAAAATGCTATATTTCTAGTTCAAAAAGACGGGCTGACTGAATATAAAGGGGATAAACAGCCAATAGGAAGTTATGTTGGAGAAGAGTTAATCCCTTTTACAAACAAGGAGATTAATGTAAATAAAGGAGATACAGTTTACTTATTTTCTGATGGTTACCCAGATCAGTTTGGAGGTCCGAAAGGAAAGAAATTTTTATATAAAAAATTTAGAGAACTCATAGCTTCTGTGAGTAGTTTATCAATGTTAGAACAAAAAATAGCACTAGAAAAAAGGTTTGACGATTGGAAAGGAGATTTAGAACAACTCGATGATGTGTGCATTTTTGGAATTAAAATATGACTTTATTCAAAATTTAGTAAATTTGGTTACATGTTAAAATACAGTTTAATAACGTTGCTATTGTTTTTTTCACTCTTGGGCTTTTCTCAAGAAGATGGTTATGTGGCAGGAGATAATACGAGCAGTTCTTCAACTTCGAACTCTTCAAATGATAAAGGATTTGATTGGGATAAAGTAACGATAGGAGGTGGCTTAGGCTTATCTTTTGGAACGATAACTGTTATAGAAGTTGCTCCAAATATTGGTTATTATTTAACTGAGAACATTATAGCTGGCATAGGTGGAAGGTACTCATATTATAAAGATAATGTGTACAATTATAGTACAAGTATTTACGGAGGAAGAGTTTATGGGCAGTACTTATTTAATAATATGCCACTTTTAGCTCATGTAGAAGTTGAATATGTAAATTTAGAATGGGTACAAAATGAGCGAATAAATATGACAAATGTTTATGTTGGTGGAGGATTTAAGCAATCGTTAGGAGGTGGCTCTTATTTGTCTATTTTGGGTTTGTGGAATTTAAATGAGACTAAAGAATCATACATTCTTCAACCAAACCCAGTTATTAGAGTTGGATTCGCAATAGGTCTTTAATTTATATTATGAGAACCTTTTTATTTTTTCTAATATTAGTGTTCCCTTCCTTATTGTTTTCACAAATAAAATTGGTTGAAAATAATTATCAACACGAGTTTGCTAATGCTTACGCTCAATATCCGAATGTTCCTAAAGGAGTTTTAGAAGCAGTTTCTTATACAACAACTCATTTTCAACATATTCAAAATATTACAGAAAGCTGTGCTGGTTTACCTAAGGTTTATGGAGTAATGGGTTTAACCTTAGATGGTGAAAATTATTTTAAAAACAATTTAAAATACATTTCTCAAGTGTCAGGAATATCTGTTAATGATATCATAAATAGTCCACAACATAATATAACGGCTTTTGCAGCAGCTTATAACCATGAGTTAACATTAAGCCCCTTTAAAAATAAAGGTCAGAATTATGCTCGTATTTTATCAAAATTAAGTGAATTACCTAGTACTGGAATTCAACAAGATTATGCTTTAAATGCTCATTTGTATGCTGTGTTATCATTTTTAAATGATGCTAACATGCAGCGAGTGTATAATTTCCCAGATCACAATTTAGATTTAGAAATAGTTTTCGGCTCAGAAAACTTAAAAGTACTTCAGTCAACTGCTGTTATCGTTCAAAATAATCACATAGAGGGAGATGATGGACAAATTTATAAGCCATCAACAATTAATAATAAAACAGCTGATTATCCTCCAGCAATTTCTGATTTTACAACTTGTAATTTTAGCTCAAGAAGTGGGGTGTCAGTTGATGCTGTAACAATTCATACTGTTCAAGGAAGTTATGCTGGTTGTATCTCATGGTTTAAAAATTGTAGTGCAAATGTATCAGCACATTATGTTTTACGTTCGTCTGATGGACAGGTAACACAAATGGTTTTGGAATCTGAGAAGGCTTGGCATGTTGGTAATGAAAATCCTTATACCATTGGTTTAGAGCATGAAGGTTTTGTAAATGATTCTACTTGGTATACTGCTGCAATGTATCAATCGTCAGCCGATTTGGTTAGAGACATTGCGCAAAGTGGTTACGGAATTGATCCATTAAGAACTGCTTATTTTCCTTGGGCTCCTACAACAAATTACAATGTATCTAGTATTCCAGGAAGCTGTGTTAAAATTAAAGGACATCAACATTACCCTAATCAAAGTCATACAGATCCTGGTTCAAATTGGGATTGGAAATATTATGATAATTTAATTAATGATACCACTTCGGTTACTACAATTACAAGTGGTTCTGGAGTAATAACAGATAATGGAGGGTCTACTGGGAATTATACAGGAGAAAGAGATCTCATTTTAATTCAACCAACTAATGCAAGTAGCATTACCTTAACAACCGTTCAGTTTGATGTAGAAAGTACATGGGATTATTTATACGTTTATGATGGAACTACTACATTGTCTCCTTTAATTGGATATTATACAGGAACAACTATTCCTGCCACTATAACATCAACTGGAGGAAGTATGCTATTAGAAATTCGTGCCGATTGTGCTAATGATGCTCCTGGGTTTGAATTTAATTTCACTTCTGTTATTCCAGATTTAATTAAACCTACAACAGCTATTTCTGCTTCACCGGCTCCAAGTGCAGTAGCAGATTTTACAAGCAATTTTACTGATGCTGATAATGTTGGAGGAAGTGGAGTAATGCATCAGTTTTATCAGGTAGCAGATTATGATAACATAGAATGGAGAGCAAATAAAGATAATGGATTTTTTAATGATGATTTTGATGTTGCTATTCATACTGATTGGATTGATTCTTCGGGTGTTTGGAATATACTAGGAACAAAACTTAATCAGAATGATGAGGCTAATTCTAACACCAATATATATACTGTATTAGATCAAAACAATAGTGGGAAATTTCTTTACCATTACAAGGCTACCATTAGCGGAGTAGGAAGTAATAAACGAGCGGGATTTCATTACATGTGTGATGATGCTTCTCAAACCAATAGAGGAAACTCTTACTTTGTTTGGTTTAGACAAGATGATGGGAAACTGCAATTCTATAAGGTGAATAATAATGTATTTTCATTAGAAAAAGATGTGGTTTACAATTTTAATGCAGGGCAAGAGTATGATTATAAAATTGTTTACGATAAAGCCACAGGAATAACAGAAGTTTACGTAGATGATGTTTATGCTGATTTTTGGCAAGATGGTTCACCAATAATGCTTGGAAATGCCATTTCTTTTAGAAGTGGTGATTGTATTTATGATGTAGATGATTTAAGCGTTTACCATGCTAGAACAGCATCTGAAACCATTTTAGTTGGAGCAGCAGCCACTAACGATATTCGATATGATAATTTAAGTGTACCCAGTGGTCGAATAAATTCTATAGTAATTGATACAGCTCATAATATTTCAATAAAGGCAACCGAAATGGTTGATGTAGATTTTACTTTCACCTGTGTTAAGGAGTTTGATAATGATGCTTTTTTAATTTATCCCAATCCAGCAAAAGAACAAATAACGATAACATTTAAAGAAGCAAAAACTGGTCAGTTAATGATTAGAGATGTTGTTGGAAGAGAGGTGTCAACTAGAAGACTAAATCAAACAAGAAAAACCACTCTTTCTGTTCAGGAGTTGTCTTCGGGTGTTTATTTCTTAAATTTTGAAGGTGAGTCGATTCGATTTGTTAAGGAGTGATTCTTTTAAGTTTTCTAGATAAATATAATTCCGATAGCAAATAAAAATCCTAATGTTATTCCAAGTACAATACTAAGTACAGCTTTATACTTTCCTTGGTACTTTTTTAATACCACCTTATACAATAATAGTTGAAATAGAAAAATTAAGATTGCATAGATAAAGAATGTAATCCAGTTTCCTATATCTGTCATCCAATTAAAATTGTAATAACCCTCATCTATAAAACAAAAGAACAATGTAATTAAAATTGAACTAAGAGGTAAAAGTAATATCTCATTTTTTTTAGTTGGTTTAATCGTGTTTGAAGCTGTCATGGTATAATTTTAAGTACTACAACGGCTGTTTCAAAATTTTATTGAGTTAGGTTTAAGAAATTATCCTATTCAAGAAGGTTAATTTAAATCTCTTTAGAACTTGTTTTTTTACTTATTGAGAAGAGTTCTATTTAATAGTGGTTCAGCAAGGTGTTCTCCTATAACGTTATCAACTTTTGGCAGACCATTTCCTATAGTGATAGGTAGTGGTTTAAAGTTGGGGCCATTTGCCACATTTATTTTATCTAGTACACTAACCATTACTTAAAAACCCAATTTCGTGGTCACATTTAGTCATTATTTAAGCTCAGTTATTTAAAAACAAAGAAGAAGATCTTAAAATAAGAGTTGATTTTTTTTAATAAGAATATGTTCATTAACTTCTTCGCACCATGAGATGTAGGTGTTTTCTATTTTTAACAACTGAGCATTGTTTTCTGTAAATACTTTCTTTAGGTTGTGTTTTATTTTTCCACAAATAGGACATTTGTGTTTTAACATAAATAATTCATCAGTTTTTTGTAAATCATTTTTAATCATAAAGTATCTAGTATTAAGACATATAATAATTGCTAATGTAAATAACCTCGGGGCAAGCCCTACGAGGCATTAAAACATCTTTATTGTTTTGACTGCTTTAACATTTTATATTATTTTTCTAATCCTTGCTATTTTATCCTCAGTTTTATGTTAATCTACTCTATTGATAAAATAACCTTTCCCCTAAAATTCTCCTCCCGCTTAATCGCTTTTTCACTTCTGGATATTATTTAAATACCTCTCACTATTATATTCTATTAGTAAAGAATAAAAACAATAGGATTAAGGATGTTGAAATAAGCATCTTTGTATTCATCTTTTGTTAATTTAACTTTCTGTTGTTTTATACTTTTTTGCAAGGTTTTGAATACTAGTTTCTGAGAGGATAACAACAATTGTTATTACCTTACAAAGGTGCTCTTAGTTTAGTTTAAAATCCTTAATTATAGTCTTACAAAATCTTACATAAATAAAAAAAGCTATTATAAAATCTTACATAATAGTTTTAAGTGAATTAACTAGCTACATAAATAGCAAATTACACATTCAAGTCATCGCTCTTTTAATGGGTTTATTACCAATACTATTACTGCACTTATAGCTTATCTTTATCCTCTCAATTTTCATCATAAAATTTGAGAGAGTAATTACGAATCAAGTTGCTCTATTTTAGAATCGATACTTAATTTATTGTCAATTACGAAGCTTAAAGATTTACGAAATAGCTCTCTATGGTCTGATTTTTATCCAATTCTAATTTAGATTTGAGTCTATATTTTGCCACATTAATACTATTTACAGACTGTTTGGTAATGTTAGAAATTTCTTTGGTAGAAAAATTCAGTTTAATGAATGTACACAAGCGAATTTCTGATTTTGTTAAGGGATTAGGTAGAGAAATAAGTTTTTCATGAAAACCTGGATCCACATCTTTGAAGCGAATTGCAAAATCATCCCAAAAGTCTTCATTTTTAATTTCCCCTTTCAAATCATTTAATAAACTCTTTAATTGAACATTATCACTTTCTGAGAAGTCTGACAAATGTGTCTCTAGCTTTGAAATAGTACTATTTATCACTTCATTTTTGCTCACAAGCTGTGTAGAGGAATAGGCTATTTCTTTTTTTCCAGATGCAATCTTTCTTTTGAACCTCTTGCGCATTTGATGCCCAATAAACAAGATCACTAATAAAATCAGTATAAAGCTAACGCCAATCAATGCTGATTTTAATTTGTTTTTATCTTCTTTTAACCTCGCTTCTTTCTTGCCTCTAGCCAAATCTAACTCCAGAGTTCTGAATTCTTGAACAAGAAAGATTGATTCAATTTTAGTTTGGTTGTTTATTGCGTTAAGTGTGTCATTTATTTCATTTAAACGAATTAAATAGGTCAAGGCTGTAATCGAATCTTTTTTGGCAAGGTAAATATCATACAGTTGTGACAAACAAACACGGCTGGGTGCTAGTTTAATTTCGTTGGATTGGAATTGGGTTAAACATTCGTTGAAAAGTGCCACCGACTGTTTTTCGTCACCGTTTAAATAAAGTAATTTTGCTTTTTGCATTTTGTTGTGTGACAATCTTACCATGTCTCTATTTATAGAGTCTAATTCAATTGCAGTCTCTATCATGTCCAATGCTTTCTTGTATTCCTTTTTGTATAATAGTATATTAGATTGTGTAATACAAATAAATGAATTTAAAGGATAGACTAAAGAACTATCAGAAATCCTGTACATCATTGAAATATTTGATTCTACTGAGTCAATTTTCTCAATTGCCATATAAGCACCTGCTCTACTTGCATATGTAGTGGCAACATGCATAGAAATGAGAGAATCAGTAATTGAATTTGAAATAGGTGTATTTTGAAATGTGAGGGTTGCTTTGTTATAATAAGATATACCTTTTTCGTATTCAAGAAGCTCAATGTAACAATTACCAATATTTGCATGAACCAAGCCTTTGTAATGTTGAATCCACGAAATGAAATCTTTGGAAACAATTAGAGAATCAGACCTTTCAATAAGATCTAGACTCTTGAGATAGCATTCTATTGTCGCTGTCATATTCCCCGTTATAGACAGAATTTTCCCCTGACAATTCATTACTTCTAATATTCCTTTCAAATTACCCTTTTGGCTAAACTCTTCGTGTTTAATCAGCGTTTTTTTCCATGCCAGTGTTAAGCTATCGTTGCGGATGTCATCAAAGATATTTTTTATAGAAATCTTAATTGACAAATCGAATTCACTTTTCTCTTGTGAGAAAATTAGGTTGCTCCAAAAGAAAAGCAAACAATACATTAAAAGATACTTCATGTAATATTTATGTAAGTTAAGTGTGATAATATTTGCTAACGTTATGGCTAAACTGTGTTTTAATACTGTTTTAGGTTTTGTGCCTGTTTAACAATTTTTTGTCAAAGATATTTAAAAAAAATATATACCTAAAAGTTAGGAGTTTTTTTTTGCTAATAATTTAAAGTTTTTATACACTAAATATTGTCAAAATCTTCGAACTCTTCATCATCAGGCTCGGCAATTTTATCGATAAACTTTCCTAAACCCTTTTTCTTTTTCTTCTTTTTGGTTGTTTTTGTTTTATTATTTTTTGTCTTGCTTTTTTGTTTCTTCTTCTCTTTTCCTTCTTCCTCTTCTTCCCACTCTATAATAAAACCATCATCTTTTGGTTTCTCTTCTTTTTTAATGATACTGTCTTTTTTAAACCAACCAAACTCTTTGTTTAATATCTTTTTTAGCGTTGTTTTTTCTTCTTTTAAATCTTCTTTCCAGCTCTCTTTTAATCCTTTTGTATCATAGCTTATTTTGTAATCATCTATTGTTCCAGTCATGAGTAAAAACAATGTTGTTCTTCCTAAGCCATCATCTTCAATGTAACCAAATTCAGAGTTCTTAGTGTTGTTTTTCGCTTTGCCCCATAAAACATCGCTCATTAGTACTTTAAAGCGATAATCAATTTCATTATTAAAAGTATGCGTTCCTGAAAAGGTTAAATCTAACGCATTCGATTTTATTTCAGTTTTTGGAATGTAAACAGTTTGATCTTTTATTTCTATTTGTGTTTCTAAACTGTTAAATTTAATGTGTTCTAATTCCTCTATTTCTATATATTTACTAAGTGCTAAAACAGGCTTGTAGTTTATCAATTCTCCATCTTTAATATTGACATTGGCCAATACATAAATTTTATCTTTCTTTACTTTAAGATGTTTATCAAAAATGGATGCAAATTCAATAGTAGTGTTTGTTGTTCCTTTAATATTCTCGGCTTTAATTGCTTTCTGATTAAAGTTTTCAAACTGATAAAACAATTCGTAAACATCAACTTTGTTCGCACTTAACTTACTGGTAATCAACACTTCATTTTCTTTAGAATCATCAAAGGCAATATTCCCATATACTTTTCCCTGCATGGCGTTAAACGATACATCTGTGGCAGTTAGCACTTTATCTTCTAGCTGAATGGTTCCCTTAAAATTAGTTGCTGTAAATCTTCTAAACTGAAATGTATCAACATTAGCTCTAAAATTTAATACAACGTTTTTAGGTAAATTTAAGGTGTATTGAGATGAGTTTTTGTCTTCTTTATTATTAGTTAATAGCTCATCTAAATTTAGTTTATTGGAGTAGAAATTGGTTTTAACAGCCAATTGTTCTCCTTCGGCAAATAAAAATGCGAGTAAGTTTTTAAATTTTCCGTCTAATTCAAAATTACTGTTGTTAATACGGAATTTTAAGGTGTCGATTTGTACATCATTGTTGTTAAACTTAAATAATCCGTTAATGTTTTTTATGCTTTTAGAATCATGTATTAATTTTAGATTGGTATTACTTAAACGAGCTGTTCCGTTTGCATTTAGCCTCCTTAGTTCAGATGCTTTTATATCGCTAAGTTCTTTAATATAACCATCATAATTGAGGTTGATTTCTAGCTGTCCATTGGCTATTTCTAAGCTGTCCAATTTAAAAAAATCTTTAGCTGTTGCTATGTCTATATTGGCTTTAGAGTTAAATTCAATGTATGGATTTGAAAAATTGGTAATCACATAATTTCCAGAAATATTTCCCGCACCAAAATTAGCACTCAAATCATTTAAGTTAAGTTCTGAAGTATTACTGTTGTTATTTTTGCCATTGGTAAAACTTCCTGTTAGGCTTAAATTAGTAAGTGATTTGTTTGATGAACGTTCAGTGATAACACCATTTTCTATACTAAAATTAGCATCAAAAGAAGGAGAATTTTTAATGGAAAATTCGCCATTGATAGTTGAGGAATAAGTAATTTTTCCTTCAGACTTATAACTTGATAAAGCTTCTCTTTGCTTTTCTGGAAATAAAGAAAATAGTTCTTCAATTTCTAATCCCTCGCCCTCAGATTTGATGTCTAAATCAATACCTACTTCCTTATTTATGATTTTTCCTGTAAGATTAAAGTGAAGTTTTTCTAACTCTATTTCTCCTTTTTTTATGGTGTATATTTGGGTAGTTTGATTAACCGCTAAAGAAGTGTTTATGATGATGTTTTTATCTTTTAAAATAGATTTTTCATTTTCATTAATTTGATGAACCATTAAATTGGCTTGAGTATTAAGGGTAAATTCATCTTTAGAAAAGTTCCCAGATAATGAAATACCAATAGCTTCAATACTCATATCAATGTTTTTGTATTCATTTAAAACGTAACATGTTACATGTTTTATGGTAAGCTTTTCTAATTCAATAGCTAATTGATTTTCCGATTTCCCAGAGGTTTTCCAAAAATGATAGTTATCATTACCGAACTTGTCAATTTTAATATTTACGATACCATCTTCTATCTGAACGGTTTTAATGGTGTAGTTTTCATTTAAAATGTCAATAATATTAAATTGAAGATAAACGGACTGAGCCGAAAACAAGGTCCCTTTTTTCTCATTTTTGGTTACCTCATCAACAGTTACCTTTTTAAATTCTAATGATGCATAAGGAAATTTCTTAAAGACCGAAAACTCAACCTCTTTTACATTAATCTTTGTATCAATACTGTTGTTGATGCGTTCTATGATAAAGGCTTTTACTTTATTCTCATAAATAGTCGAAAAAACAACACCTATCACCACAAGTATTGCGATGATAACACCTAGTATTATTGATATGGTTTTTAATTTTTTCACAATTGGCCTTGTTCAAAATGTGATTTCGAGTGATTTCGATTTTTTTTATCGAAATTTTATCGAGAACATAATTTTGATATTAAATCATTGATTATCGATACGATTCGCTTTAGGCGAATCACTCGAATTGACAATGATTTAACTATTAAACGTAAAGTTTAAAATTCTATTTTATACAAGTAAAAAATCCTTTTTTATGAGAAACTTATTAGCAATAAGATGTGGAGAAGGTGTAGGTCTACTTTGGGTGTTTATCCGAACAAATGCCCAAAAACTTCCTCAACTTTACTTACGAATACAATTTCTATTTTGATCTTTTCTAAAGAAAGCCCTTTTTTATTGTATTTTGAGATGAATATTTTATCAAAACCTAACTTTTGAGCTTCCATAATACGTTGGTCAATCCTACTAATTGGTCTTATCTCTCCAGATAAACCTACTTCGGCAGAAAAACAAACTTTAGAATCAATGTAAATATCTTCTCCCGAAGATAATATAGAACTGATAACTGCTAAATCAATAGAGGGATCATTTACTTTTAATCCTCCAGCAATGTTTAGGAAAACATCTTTAGAAGCTAAACGAAATCCACAACGTTTTTCTAAAACAGCCAATAACATGTTTAATCTTTTGCTATCAAAACCTGTTGTAGAACGTTGAGGTGTTCCATAAGCTGCAGAGCTCACTAAGGCTTGTATTTCTATTAATAAAGGCCTGTTGCCTTCCATGGTTGCTCCAATAGCGGTTCCACTTAATTGCTCTGCTTTATCGCTAATTAATATTTCTGAAGGGTTTTCAACCTCTCTTAAGCCTGCTCCATGCATTTCGTAAATGCCAAGTTCATTGGTGGAGCCAAACCTGTTTTTTATTGAACGTAATAAACGATAAATATGGTTACGATCGCCTTCAAATTGAAGCACAACATCTACCATGTGTTCTAAAATTTTAGGACCAGCAATGTGTCCATCTTTGGTAATGTGTCCAATTAAAAAAACAGGGGTATTGGTTTCTTTGGCGTAACGCATCAGTTCAGAAGTACATTCTCTAACCTGAGAAATACTTCCGGGTGAAGAATCGATATTTGCTGTATGTAAAGTTTGTATAGAATCTATTACTAATACTTCTGGTTGCAACTCTTTAATGTGGTGAAATATATTTTGTGTTGAAGTTTCTGTTAGAATAAAGCAGTCAGGGTTTTTGTTGCCAATTCTATCTGCTCTCATTTTAGTTTGTTGCTCACTTTCCTCACCAGTTACGTAAAGTATTTTTTTACCTTTTAATCGTAATGACATTTGTAACATTAAGGTCGATTTTCCTATGCCAGGATCACCACCAAAAAGAATTAATGAGCCAGGAACTAATCCACCACCAAGTACTCTATTTAATTCTGTTCCAGGTAATTTAATGCGAGGAATATCAGCAATTTCAATGTTATCTAACTGTTGAGGTTTGTTGGTTCTGTTTGTGTTAAAAGTTGCTTTAACATCATTCGGGTTGGACTTATTTACTAGCTCTTCTACAATGGTATTCCACTCGTTACACGAGGTACATTTACCATTCCATTTATCATATTGAGAACCGCAATTCTGGCAAAAAAAGGCTGTTTTTACTTTTGTTTTTGCCATTTTTTGAGCTTAGGCTAGTACTAAATTATCTTTTTTTTTTGCAATAGAAGTTTTAATGTCATTCACTTCTCCTTTAGGAATAGCATCAATCAATTGTTTAGTATATGCTGTTTTTGGATTAGCATAAATTTCATCGGCTAAGCCAAGTTCAACAATTTTACCTTCCTGCATTACAATCATTCTATCACTCATGAATTTAACAACAGATAAATCGTGAGAAATAAAAATATAGGTAAAGTTAAATTCTTCTTTTAATTCGTTTAAAAGGTTTAATACTTGTGCTTGTACTGAAACATCTAATGCAGAAACAGACTCATCACAAATAATAAATTTAGGGTTTAATGCCAATGAACGAGCAATACAAATACGTTGTCTTTGTCCACCAGAAAACTCGTGTGGATACCTGTAAAAGTGTTGTTCTAATAAGCTAACTCTTTTAAGTAACTCCATTACTTTAGCTTTACGCTCTGTGTCATTGTTAAACACATTATGAACACGCATTGGCTCCATAATAGCTTCTCCAATTGTGATACGAGGATTAAGTGATGAATAAGGATCTTGAAAAATGATTTGTATTTCTTTACGATACGCTCTCATTTCTTTTCTGCTTAAATCGGTTAAATCTTTTCCTTCAAAAATAATCTGACCTTTTGTTGGCTCAATTAGTTTTAAGATTGTTCGTCCTAAAGTTGTTTTTCCACAACCAGATTCTCCAACTAAACCAAGTGTTTCTCCAGGGTAAACATCAAAACTAACTCCATCAACTGCTTTTACATATTCTTTAGCTTTTCCGAATAAACCTTTATTTATAGGGAAATGTGTTTTTAAATTATTAATTTTTAAAAGGGGTTCTTGTTGGTATAATATTTCGTGTTTTTTTGCTGTTTCTTCAGGAGTAATAACTAAACTATTGGTTACTTCTGTAACCGATTTGTTAGTTTCTCGCATTACACCTTTATCATCAATGGTCATAAAATCAGAAACAGTTGGCAGCCATTGTAACCTTCTGTTTAATGGAGGTCTACATGCAAGTAAGCCTTTTGTATATGGGTGTTGAGGATTGGTAAAAATATCCATTACATTACCTTGTTCAACAATTTTACCTTTGTACATTACAACTACTTTATCGGCTAACTCTGCAATTACACCTAAATCATGGGTAATAAATAGAATTCCCATATCTTGTTCTCGCTGTAATTTCAACATCAATTCAAGAATTGTTTTCTGAACTGTTACATCTAGTGCGGTGGTTGGTTCATCGGCAATTAAGATACTAGGGCTGCACGACATTGCCATTGCAATCATTACTCGTTGCTTTTGACCTCCAGAAATCTGATGAGGATAGGCATCGTATATCGCTCCTGGCCGAGGTAGTTCAACATCATTAAATAATTTAATGGTTAAGTTTTTTGCTTCTTTCTTGCTCACGTTTTGATGAAGCATTATGGCTTCAGCAACTTGATCGCCACAGCAGTAAACTGGATTTAAAGAAGTCATAGGCTCCTGAAATATCATAGCGATATCATTTCCTCTATAACTCCTCATTTCCTTTGTTGTTGCTTTCACCAAATCAACAACACCATCTTTAGAATGAAATAAGATTTCTCCGTTAGTGATTCTACCTGGAGGATCAGGGATTAAACTCATTATAGATAGCGAGGTAACTGATTTTCCAGAACCAGACTCTCCAACAATTCCTATGGTTTCTCCTTTTTTAAGAGTGATAGAAATTTCATTGACAGCCTTTATGCTATTTCCCTCAGTATAAAATTCGGTTACTAAGTTTTTTATTTCTAATAATGTTCTGTTGCTCATTCTAAAACTAATCTTGACAGGGGCAATAAAACTACGTTTTCTTAAAAAATAAAACAAGAAATAATGTTAATACCTATAAAAGTTTAGACTATTTCCAATTTATTGAAGATGAATAGATTCTAAGTGTCTATCAGTTAGTAGTCTAAATCTCTAACTAAAATAGTGATAAAACCATAACTTTCACTATCGTTAATCATTGATATAGCTACTCGATTGTTCGAATTACTTGAATGTGTATGCCAAGTTATGTAGCCATCATCTTCTGTTTTTCCAACACTGTATTTTCTATTAAAATGATTAGAGAAATTATTAAAAAGCATTTCAGCATCTTCAATAACATCTAAAAATACAGCAATTTCAATTTCGTATAATTCATTATCTTCAGAAAAATCATAGGTTGCCGTATAGGTATTTCCCATACTTATTTCATAATCATAATGTAGATAATCAGTCATTTTATCTCTTAAAAACTCCTCATTTTCTAGATTGTTAACGGTTTCTATATTGGCATCAATTTCAATTCCTCTAAAATGCCCTTGTTCTGATCTTAGTATTTCATCATAAAAAGGACTTTTGTTCTTACCACAAGAAAATAAAAGACAAACGAGGAATAATAGAAGTGTGTTTTTTAGAGATATTCTCATAAATTATAGTGTGATAATGTTTTCTAGTTCAACTAAACTTTCGTTTCTAAATTTAAGAAATAATTGGGTTAAAGCGATAACATCTTTTTCGCAATAAATAGCAATACGTTTTAAATCTTTGTCCTTCCAATAAACATCATTTACCATGCTTCCATCAATATCATCTTTTGGGGTAGGGATGTTAAAAATAGTTGTTAATAAACTTAATGAAGTGTAATGTTTGTAGTCTCCAAACTTCCATAATTGCAAGGTGTCTAAATGATTCACTTCCCAAGGTTTTTTACCTGCTAAATCTAAAATTTCAGGAATAGTAATCCCATTGACTAAAGCTCTTCTGGCAATGTAGGGGAAATCAAATTCCTTACCGTTATGTGCACAAAGTTGTGCATCTCTGTAATTGTAATAACTGTTTAGTAATTCAAAAAAATCAGATAATAAAACTTTTTCATGATCATGATAAAAAGATTTTAAACGCAGTGTTTTTACTCCGTTTTCCATTTTAATAAAACCAACAGAAATACAAACAATTTTACCAAATTCGGCATAAATTCCTGCTCTACCATAAACATCTTCGGCAGTTTCATTTTCTTTTCCTATAAAGTTAGCTTTCCGTTCCCAATGGGTTTTAAAATCTTCAGCTAATTGAGAAAATTCAGGACTTTGAGCAACTGTTTCTATATCTAGGAAAAGTACTTTTTCTAGGTTAAGTTTTGTGAGCATATTTTGTATTTAAATTCAGAAACACAAGTTAGTACTTTTTTAGGAAATGAGAAAGTCTGTTTTTTCGAAAAATTCGTTTACCAACTGTGTTAGGAACGTTTCAATGTTCTTTACATTATAGTGTTAATGAAGTTAGCTGTTTATTAATAAGAAAGTAAAACACTTACTTAATCATTACCCCTTGTTTGTTTAAAACAGGTATGTTAATGAGGTTTTCTTCTTTAATGGTTTCCGCTAAAAAAATGTATTTTTTATCGAGTATTCTACCATTACTAAAATAGCTGACCCAATATTCGTTATGTAAAACAAATACATTCTCCATAATAGGTTCTATTATAGCATAATCATTTGATTTTAGGCTACCTATGGCATGGCGTAGTACAGATGTTTTTGTTTCAATACCTTTTAAATCTTTTAAATAGCCTTTAGAGGTAACCAAAACTTCATTAATGGTTTCTTTCTTATAGTTGATGATATAGACGTTCCATATGTATTCCTGTAAATCGTTTTTTTCTTTTACAACAGCTACAGCTATATCTTTTACAAGAGGAGGGTTAATGTCTTTTTTCATGATGAATTATTTAAAAGATTTTACCGCTTTTTGAACCGTTTTATCATAATCGTTAATTATGACATAATAACCAAAATCGTTGTAAAGATTACGGCTAATTGCAGCTTTTAAACCTCTAGAAATTAATTCTTTGGATGTGATAATTTCAGATAGGTTTCTTTCTACTTCGTTTTCTTCGGCATATTTTATAATACTATTAAACAAATCGTTATTTATGTTGAATTTGTTTTTAAAAGCAATGGCATTTTTATATTTCCCGTTTAATGCTGTACGTTGTTTATCTACATAGTTTAAAGCAAAATTTTGAATAATTCCTCGATATCTTAATTCATATAAATAAGGAGTTCCGTTAGCAGTATCTAGCGGAATAAAAATGTCTGGCATAATACCACCACCACCATAAACTACTTTGCCTTCGGGAGTATAAAATTTTAATGAATCAGGTAACTGAATACTATCAGCAGATAATAACTCTCCATTTTCGTAACGGTTGTAAGCTTCTGCATGGTATTGTTCAATGTTGGTTCCATAATCTTTTTGAATGCATCTTCCGGTTGGCGTGTAGTATCTGGCAACGGTTAATCTTAACGCGGATCCATCTGGCCACACTACTTGTTCTTGTACTAATCCCTTGCCGAATGAACGCCTTCCAAGAATGGTTCCTCTATCATTATCTTGAATTGCTCCAGCTAAAATTTCACTAGCCGATGCGGAGTTCTCATTAATTAAAATGGCAATTTCACAGCTTTCTAAAATCCCACCAGAAGTAGAAAATTCTTTTTCTTTGTTTCGTGTTCTTCCATCAGTGTACACAATCATTTTGTTCTTCACTAAAATTTCATCAGCAATTTTGGTTGCAGCGTGTAAAATTCCACCACCATTACTTCTTAAATCGATAATAAGTTTTTCCATGCCTTTTTTCTTGAGGCTTTGAGCTGCCTCAAGAAATTCTGAGTAAGTGGTTTTAGAAAAACGAGTAATACGTAAATAACCAATCTTTTCATCAATCATGTATGGAGCATCAATACTAACTATTGGTATTTTATCTCTAACAATAACAAAATGCTTTTTCTTTTTAGATCCTGCTCTAATAATTTTAACTTCTACTGTAGTTCCTCTAGGGCCTTTTAAAAGTTTAATTACTTTTTCGTTGGTTATTCCTACACCAGCAACATCTGTAGTATCTACTTTTACAATTCTATCTCCTGCTTTAATGCCAAGTTTATCGGATGGTCCGTTTACTATTGGTGAGATAATTAAAATGGTATCATCTTTTATTCTAAATTCAACACCAATGCCTTCAAAACTACCCTCTAAAGGATCATTCATTCCGTTAAAATCTTTAGCAGGAATGTAATAGGAGTGGGGGTCTAATGTGGTAAGCATTGAAGTGATGGAACGTTCTGTTAAGTCTTTTTTGTCTACAGAATCAACATAAGTCTCTTCAATAAAATTTAAGATTTCGTTTAATTTAGTAGCAGTATTAAATCGTTGGGTTTGAGAAAAAATTAAATTTTTATCATTAGAGTTGGAAGGAGTTAAAAAAGCGCCTAAAAATATTCCGAAAACAATGCATGATGCAATGATTAAAGGAAGAAATATGAATATAATGCTTTTGTTTTTACTCATCTAAACTTTCTATTTGAGTGAGCTCAATTTTTGATGTTTTTAAAAAATCTAATCCAGAACTGTCTTTGTAGCCTTTAATATAAACAACGCGTTTAATACCTGCTTGCAATATTAGTTTGCTACATTCTTTACATGGGGAAAGAGTAATGTAAAGTGTCGCATTATTTGCATTTTGGTTAGATTTTGCAATTTTTGTTAACGCATTTGCTTCAGCATGTAGAACGTACCAAAGGGTTTCTCCTAGTTCGTTTTCGCAGCAATTATCAAAACCTGTAGGTGTTCCATTGTAACCGTCAGAAATAATCATGTTATCCCTCACAATTAATGCTCCAACCTGTTTTCTAGCACAATGGGAAAGTTTAGCCCATTCTAATGCCATTCTTAAATAAGCGCTATCGTAACGGAGTTGTTTTTCTTTACTGTATTGCATTTAAATTTTGAAAAAATCAAAAGTAAGGAAAAGCAGTTTGGTTACAGATTTTTTTAACTGATAGTTTTTAGTTTGAAAACGAGCTAAAAAGAATATGTTAATCCACCTAATACTCCAAAACGTTGAGTTGGGTAATCGTCCCATTTTTTATATGGAGTAGAAGCAATGTTATTGAACTGAATAAAAGCAGATAATTTTTTAGTGTAGCGGTACTCAAAACTTAAATTAATATCAAAAACACCATCTAATTCTTTTGCATCTTCAACAATTGTAACAGTATTGTTAGTCGTTATAGTGTTAAGTGTTTTAGCGTATTGTTTGCTAAAATGATAAATATCTGCTCGTACCATAATTTTATCACTCAAATCATAAATACCAGATAACGATAGTTTAAAATTAGGCTTGTGCCAAGCTTCAATTTCATTTTTAGTACTATAGCTGTAGTAATTTCCACCAAATAATATCTTTATTTTTTCTAGCTTTTGATAAGTTAATTCTCCTGTTACTTTTGATAAGCTTACGGTGTCATAAACTAATACAAACTTGTTTTCTATAAGGTTGCTAAAGTCTTTTACATAAAGGGGCATCCCTTGTATCTTTTGTTGACTAAAACTGGTGTTGAATGTTATTTTAGAACTTAAACTTCCTCTAATTCCTCCGTAGATATCATATTTCTGATTACTGTTTTGTATCACTAATGATTCCGTATTAATAAAAGGGTTTTCATTATAGAAGTCATTTAAATTATTACTAATTAACCCACCTCTAATTCCTACATAAGGAATAACTATGTGTTCTACTACATTGTATTTAAACTCTGCTTGTGGGTAAAAATGGAATTTTGTATTAGGATAAGAGTTTAAGTACAAACCAACTCCAACTTGAAATTGCCATTTATCTGTACTGGTTTTAATATGAGGATTTAGCCCTACCACCATGTTGTTGTCTTGATTTAAAGGGTTTATTAGTTTATTGTAATTCATGTCTATACCAATAGCGTAAAGTTCTTTTTTATGGTATTTACTCAGTTTACCGTTGGCTTCAAAATGGTTTTCAGAAACTTGGTATAGGTCATTAATGTTATGAAAATCAATATCAAAATTGTAATCAAATTGGCTGCTATCGGTAAAGTTTCGGGTTAAAGAAAAAGCAGCACTAAGTTTATCGAGCTCTTGTCTAATGGCATCAGCATTTTCAATAATTGGAGCGTTTTGTTCTGGAAATCCATAATAATGATTTACATTTTTGGTGTAGCCTAACTTACCGTAAGTAGTAAAATCTTTAGAAAAATGTTTGCCAAAAACATTTAATTTATTTTCGCTAAAACCACTATAATCAATACTAGAAATACCTTTAGAAGAGAAGTGTTTTCCATAAATTCCGTAAGACATTGTTTTAGATCTTTTGGCATTGTAATAAATTTCAGCCAGTGGAGTAGCGTTGGTTCCGAAACCAACTTTAGCATAACCACGGTAAAGTTTTACCAAAGGTTCCCCTTTAATTTTTGCAGCTTTAATCGGATCAATTTCAAAACTTACAGGAATTTGTTTGTTTAAAAAACTGTATTTCAATTCTGGAATAAGCTTGTTGGTATCTTTAATACTGGGATTGCTTTTTATTTTGAAAGCATCAGAAAGTATTGGTTTATATGGGTCAATAGATATTATTTCTGTAGAATCTCTTGATTTATTTACTTGAGAAAATCCTGTTGATGAAAATAACAACATCACTAACCCTGTTAGGAAAAGATAGCTTCTTTTCCTTTTGGCTCCGCTCAAGCTACTTTCGCAATAACGAAGGGCGGTTAATATGTTCTTAGAATTACTCATCTTCTGACCTTTTTTCTACTTCATCTTTGGTTTCTTCAATTTTAGTATCTAGCTCAGTTTCTGTTTCTGGAGTTGCTTCAGGGATATCTAGTTTAGGAAGTTTTTCATCAATTATTTCTTCATCTTCATTAAATAATTTTTGGAATTCAGCATCATCAAATAATTCTATATCAATTTCTTCTTCAGTTTCAACAACTCTTAAAGCAGCTTCTTCTAGTTCTATTTTTGCTAATTTTTCCTTCGCAGTATTTACTAATTCAGGAAACTTACTGTTATCAATTACATTGTTTAATGTTAACTTAGCTTGAAACAAATCTTCTTTAGAAACATAATTATCAGCTAATAAAATCAATGATTTTCCTATCCAATAACCGTAAGAAGGGAATTTCTTAATCAAGCTAATCACCTCTGTTTCGCAATTATCATATTCACTTCTAAGATGTATAATGTAAGCTACATTGTATTTTGCTTCTGCACCAAAATCATTACTAGAAGAGGCAGCTGTTGCAAATTCTGTTAATGCTAAATTGTAATCATCTTTAGCCATTGCTATTTTACCATAAAGTAAATGGGCTTCAGTAATCAAGTTAGCATCATCAGCATCTTTATTAATTACAATTTCACAATATTTAATTGCTGCATCAGCATTATTCAATTGGAAATTCAATCGCATTTGCTCTACCTGAGCTTTAAATGTATTAGCAGGAATGTCAGCTAAATATTCTAACTTACTGTAGTTATTTAATGCTTCTTCGGTTTTTCCTAAGTTGTTATTTAGTTCGCCAGCCCTTAATAAGGCAGTTTCTGTAAACTTATTTTTAGGTTGATTAATTATATAATTAAAATCAAGTAGTGCTTCATTTTCAAAACCTGATTTATATTCACAATCGGCTTTATAAAAATGAGCGTTTAAGGAGTAAGTTCCGTTTGGGTATTTTTCTAGGTAGTTACTTAATTTTGTAACCGCTTTAGAACAATTTTCTTTCATATAGCTGTTTTCTGCAACTTCATAATAATCAGCATCCATTATTTGTGCAGATGAATCGGCTCCTCCAATACTTGCTAGGTAATTCTCGTAATCAGCAAGTTCTCCTTTATCAATGTGTATTTTTTTAATTTGTTTGAGAGCTTCATTTGCTTCATCTGTTTTTGGATAATCGTTTACCACTTTTTTAAAAGCAACAAGTGCGTTATCGTCTTCTTTACGATTATAGTAAATTAAACCTTCCTTAATTAACGCTTGTTTTAAATAAGGGCTGTTTGGGTGATCTTGAATTAAAAGCTGAAAATTTGCTAATGCTTTATTATTTTCATTTAAAATTTCTTGTGTTTTTCCTAATTGAAAAATAGCATCATCCATTAAATGAGATTTTTCACTTCTGCTAATTAATGTGTTTAACAAGTTTTCTTTGTCTGTATGATTACCTACAACGCCATTGGTAATAGCACTTTGATACAAAGAGTAATCTACTTTATCTAGGCCTAACATTGCTGCTTTATCATAATATTCAATAGCTGCTTTGTATTTTTTATCAATGTAAAAACAATCACCAATTCTATTTAAAGCATCATTTTTAGTTTTGGTGTTTTCTTCTTTCGCATTTTGAACATATTTTCTAAACCACTGGTTGGCACTATTGTATTCTTTTAGTTTAAAGTAGGCATATCCTAGTCCATAATGTGCTTTGTTTACCTCGTTAGCTGCAATTGCTTCTGGTTCAAAAATGTAGTTTTTAAACTCCCCAATAGCTGGTTGATATTGATTTAATCGATAATTTGCTTCTGCCCTCCAATAACTATTTTGAGCTTTTACTTTTTTGTTAATGAGGTATTTATCAGATTTATTAAAGTGAGTAATTGCATCGGGGTATTTTCTGTTGTTAAACAATTCTACACCTCTGTAATAAGCTATTTTTTGATAAGCTTCCTCTAGTTTTAAATCTAACACCTTAATGTTTTCTATAGAAGTTAAAGCTGCTTTATAGTTTTTAGTTGTAAAATAAACAGCTATCAAAAACTCATAAGCATTGTTTAGTTTGGTTGAGTTTGGGTAGGTATTTATAAATTCTTCAAAAGCTATAATGGCATCATTGTAAGGGTGCAATGAAAGTTCGTAAGAAATTTTAGCAAAACTAAACAAGGCATCTTCTTTTATTTGAGGATCAAAATTGATGTCTGAAGCAATTCTAAAAGAGTTTTGAGCATATCTTTTTTCTCCAGTTTTTAAGTAACATTCAGCTAAATGATAATGAGCTGCTTGAGATAGACTATCATTTTTAGCAATAGATTTTTTTAGCCATTTTATAGCTAAACCACAACTATCTACTTTATAATAAGCATAACCTAATTGGTATTTGTCAGCACGATTTGCAGCATAAGCTTTTTCTTTGTGATAGCGTTTTAAATGGGGTATTGCTTCGTTAAATTTATCAGTATTATAATAAGCTTCACCTAATAATCGAGCAATTTCGGCAAATCTTTTAGGAATAGCTTTTTCTAATAAAGCTGGAGCATATTCAATTACTTTATCATATTTTTTTTGTAAAAAATAAATTTGAGTAATGTAATAGGGTACAATAGGTGCAAATTTTTCATTATCGCTTAATGATAAAAAAGTTTGTAATGCCGATTCGTATTTCTTTTGCAGATAAGCAATGTGTGCATAATAATACCTTGCCGGAGCAGTATATTTAGTATCCGCATCTTTTATTTCATATAAAGATTTAGAGGCTTTATCTAATTCATTTTCTTTGAAATAACTATAACCTATTTTAAAGTGATATTCAGCTAATTCATCATCATCTAAATCGTAAATATCTATTTTAGCAAACCAGTCAAGGGCTTCATCGTATTTCTTCTTTCTAAACTTGTAACGCCCTAAATGATAATAAGCTAATTTAACCTTCGGGCTTTCTGGATAAGCGAAAATGAATTCAATGAGTAAATTTTCTGCATCAATATTAAATAGGTTTAATCCGCAAATGGCATGATAATACTGAGAGTTTACTGCTACTTCTGATTTTTTATCGTCAATTTGTTTTAAAACACTCGCAAACTTCTCTTGAGCAGCACTAAACTTTTCTTTATCGTAAAGCTCCAATGCTGTATTATAAGAGGCGTTTTGATGTGTGTAAATAGTTGTTTTTTGACCAGACACTACAGTATTTGCAGTGCAAAATAAAACAAGTATGATGATTACGTTTTTCAAATTAAAAGTGTCTTTTCTGACTATTTACAATGGTTAAAATTAGAAATGATACAGCGTGGTGGTTTTCTAAATCCCTTTAGTTTTCAACGTGAGAATGTTTACATTATTTCATTTTAAAATACTTGCTATAACCAATTTAGTAGAATTATTAGATATATTTGTTAACGCATATTTAATTTATGCTTAGGGATAGATTTTCAGTTAAGTTGAAGATGACAAATTAAAGCTATGATAATAGACATTAAATCAACTAAAGTTTTTCAGAAAAAAAACTTGATTTTACAAGATGTAAATGTGCAAATTGATAAAGGTGAATTTGTTTATTTAATTGGTAAAACTGGTTCTGGAAAAAGTAGTTTGCTAAAAACCATTTATGGTGATTTACCTTTGCAAGAAGGAGAAGCAACGGTTTGTGATTTTGATTTAAAAACGATAAAGCGAAGAAAAGTTCCTTTTTTAAGAAGAAAGTTAGGAATTGTTTTTCAAGATTTTCAGTTGTTAACCGATAGAAGTGTTGATGAAAATTTAAAATTTGTTTTAAAGGCAACTGGTTGGAAAGACAAAGCCAAAATGACTGAAAGGGTTACAGAAGTGTTAGAGAATGTTGGGTTAGGAGCCAAAGGCTATAAGTTTCCTCATGAACTTTCTGGTGGAGAACAACAAAGAGTAGTAATTGCACGAGCATTGTTAAATGAACCAGATTTGATTTTAGCTGATGAGCCAACTGGGAATTTAGATCCTGAAACATCAGAAGAAATAATGAAATTGCTTTTTGATATTAGTAAGAAAGGTAAAGCAATATTAATGGCAACACACGATTTTGATTTGATGGGGAAATTCAAATCACGAACAATTAAGTGTGAAAATAGTACTGTTGTAGAGGTTTTGGGAACAGCACAAAGTGCATTTAAAACAACAACCCAAGAAACATCCTTTTCAACTCCAACCGAAAGAGCAGAAGGAGAGAATCTTTAGTTATTACTTCGGGGCTTTTTTTAATAGGTATAAAGCCAATACACTAAATAGTATGTTTGGAATCCAAACGGCAATTATTGCTGGAACTCCTGAGTTTAAAGCAAAAGTTGAGGATATTTGCATGAAAAATATATAAGAGAAACTAATTAGTAAGCCTATACCGATATGTAAACCAATGCCTCCTCGTACTTTCCTACTAGAGATAGAAACGGCTATTATTGTTAAAACAAATGTTGCAAAAGGGTAGGCTCCTCGTTGTTGTTTTTCAAGTTCATAAATAATAACTTGTTGTGAGCCCTTAAATTTTTGTTCTTTAATAAAATCGTTAAGTTCAAACCAATCCATAGTGGTAACATAGTTGTTCCTGCGTTTAAACTCTTCGGGTTTTAAATTAAGTACGGTATCTTTTCTTTCTCCTTTTGTAATTGTTTCGTTTAATCCATTAATGTGTCGTTCAACATAATTGGTAATACTCCATTTGTTAATAGTCGAATCCCATTTCACATTGTCTGAAAGTAGTTTGTATTCCAGTTCACCTTTATCATTAAATCGTTCTATCGAAAAATTGTTCCCTAAATTTAAATCTACAACAAAATTAGACATATAGATAAAGGTATTGTCGTTAATTTTCATGTGAATATCTTGCGAATAATTTCTTAGTTTATTTCTATAGTAAAGCTCTTCAAACGCGATACGTTTTTTATTTGCATCAGGTATCATAAAGTTGTTAAGGTAATAGGATAAGCCAGCTAAAAGAAAAGCACAAATTAAAAATGGTCTGAGTAATCTTTTGAAGCTGATACCTCCAGAAAGGATGGCAACAATTTCTGAATTACTCGCCATTTTTGAAGTGAAAAAGATAACAGAAATAAAGATGAACAACGGACTAACCATATTGGCTAGGTAAGGGATGTAGTTTAAATAGTAGTCAAAAATAATGGCTTTTAAGGGAGCTTCCTTTTCTATAAACTCTTCTAATCTTTCTGATAAATCAAAAATAATGATGATACCAATGATTAGAATTAGTGTAAAGAAAAATGTACTTAAAAATTTCTTAATAATGTATATGTCAATTTTTTTAAGCACTTATAGTCGTTCACCTAATTGTTTAACCATTTTCTTTTTCCAATCGTAAAAAGTACCTGCTATAATTTGTTCGCGAGCTTCATTTACTAACCACATATAAAAACTTAAATTGTGCAAGGTGGCAATTTGTGCTCCTAAAATTTCTTTAGAATGGATTAAATGTCTTAAATAAGCTTTAGAATAATAGCTATCTACATAACTTGTTCCATCAGGGTCGATAGGAGAAAAATCATCCGCCCATTTTTTATTTTTAATGTTGATGGTTCCTTTTTGAGTAAAAAGCATTCCGTTTCTGGCATTCCGTGTGGGCATTACACAATCAAACATATCAATGCCTAAAGCAATGTTTTCTAATAAGTTTAATGGAGTACCAACACCCATTAAGTAACGCGGTTTATCTTCTGGTAAAATATCCGTAACAATTTCGCACATTTCATACATTTCATCGTCAGGCTCACCAACAGACAAGCCACCAATAGCATTTCCTTCTCGTTCAAACGAAGCAATCTTTTCTGCCGATTGTTTTCTTAAGTCTTTATAAGTGCTTCCTTGAATAATAGGAAATAAAGTTTGGTTATAATCATATCTAGGTTCTGTACTATCAAATCTATCACAACAACGCTTTAGCCAACGGTGGGTCATGTGCATAGAATTTTTTGCATACTTGTAATCACAAGGATATGGCGTACACTCATCAAAAGCCATAATGATATCTGCACCAATTTTTCGTTGTACATCCATTACGTTTTCTGGTGTAAATAAATGTTTAGAACCATCAATGTGAGAAGAAAAAGTAGCTCCTTCTTCTTTAATTTTTCTTCTTCCCGATAAAGAGTAGACTTGATATCCGCCACTATCTGTAAGAATTGGTCCGTTCCAGTTCATAAATTTGTGCAAACCACCGGCTTTTTCCATTACATCGATACCAGGTCTTAAATACAAGTGGTAAGTATTTCCTAAAATTATCTGAGCTTTAACATCATCTTTTAACTCAATTTGATGCACCCCTTTAACTGTTGCAGCAGTTCCTACAGCCATAAAAACAGGTGTTTTTATTTCGCCATGATCTGTCTTTATTCTTCCTGCTCTAGCTTTAGATTGAGGGTCTTTTTTTTCTAATGTAAAATCCATTAACGATATTAACTATTTGGTTTTAAAAACTTGCCCAAAGATAGTTATTTAGCCTAAAGTATCGGGTTACATTTGAGAAATGGATGTGAAAGAATTGATAAGGTTTATAGAATTTAATAGTTGGTTAGATTACTTAATAGCTATTTACCTTGGAGCTTTTATTGTTCAGTTGTATTACTACCTAGTTATTTTTACGAGATTGGCTTTTTTTAAGCAGAAAGAAACTAACGAAGAAATGTTACCTATTTCGGTAATTATTTGTGCAAAAAATGAAAGAGATAATTTATTAGAGTTTTTACCAGCTTATCTCAACCAAGATTATCCAAAATTTGAAGTAATTGTTGTAAATGATAACTCTGTAGATGATACAGAAGATGTTTTGAGAGCATTTTTATTACAGTATAAAACACTAAAAATTGTTAATGTTCCTGATACGGATCGCTTTTACGGAAGTAAAAAGTTTGCTTTAACCTTAGGAATAAAAGCGGCACAATATGATAACGTTTTATTAACTGATGCAGATTGTAAGCCAGCATCACCAGATTGGATAAAGTTGATGAGTCAGTATATTAAAAAGAAAAACATTGTTTTAGGTTTTGGAGCTTATGAGCGTAAAAAAGGCTTATTGGACAAATTAATTCGTTTCGAAACATTTTACACTGCTTTACAATATTTATCTTTTGCTCAGGCCAAACTTCCTTATATGGGAGTGGGCAGAAATTTGGGTTATCAATCAGAAATATTCTTTAAGAACAAAGGTTTTGCATCACATCAACATATTTTATCTGGTGATGATGATTTGTTTATTAATGAAGTGGCTAACAGGAGAAACACCCAAATTATGATTCATGCAAATTCACATACCATCTCCAACGCAAAAACGACTTATAAGGGTTGGTTTCGACAGAAAAAACGCCACTTTTTAACAGGTTCACATTATAAGTTTAAGCATAAAATTATGTTAGGACTATTGCAATTTTCTCAGCTGTTATTTATAGGTCTGTTTATCGCTTTAGTATTTATGGTAAAGCCTGTTTATCTAATAGTAGCGGTATTTTTGTTTCGTTATATCATTCAAATGCTTGTCTTTAAGTTGTCGGCAAATAAAATTGGAGGAAAAGATTTAATTATTTTATCTCCTCTGTATGAAATATTTTTTATGATTTTTAATCCTATATTAGTGATCTCAAATCAAATTATTAAAAAAACTAAATGGAATTGAATTCAAATTTATCACCAAAAGCAAAAATTGACTTTGAGCTAGTTTGTAGAGCTAGAGATAAAAAGGATGAGAAAGCTTATGCTGAATTAATGGGTAAATACAAAGATTCCATTTATTTTATGATGCTTAAAATGGTTAAAAATACTGATGATGCAGATGATTTGACTATTGAAGCATTTGGTAAAGCATTTAACCGTTTACATCAATACATACCTAATTATGCATTTAGTACTTGGTTGTTTAGGATAGCTACTAATAATTGCATTGATTTTATCAGAAAGAAAAAAATGGTAACCATGTCAATAGATAAAACGATTGATGATGGAGAAGGTGGGGGGATGAGTATTGAAATAAAATCAGAAAACCTTAATCCTGAGGAGCGTTTTGTGAGAAAACAAAAAATTAGAATTATGCGAGAAATCGTAGACAAGCTAAAACCTCGTTACCGAGAATTGGTGGTGTTGCGTTATTTTAGAGAGCTTTCTTACGATGAAATTGCTGTTGAAACAGAATTGCCTTTAGGAACTGTAAAAGCACAACTTTTTAGAGCCAGAGAGCAACTTTATAAGCTAATGCAAAACAAAAAAGGGAAAATTTAGTTTTTAGGAGTTAAGTAGTCAGGAGATAGGAGTTAAGAAATCAAAAAAAAATAGGATTGCGAATTTTTATTTTGGATAGGCATATCAAGAATTTGATGTTCTAAAAGAAATAAAATCTTAGTAAAACCGAGAAGTTGAGAGCTTGCTCGAAAATCACTCGGCTGCATTTAGAGTTTATGAAATTTAGGTTGTCAAATTCTTGTAAGCCTTGAATTTTTTCTTTCTTTTTGTTTCAAGACAAAAAGGAAAAGAGTAATTAAAAAAGTAGCAGAATAAACATATGAAACCATCAATTAAAACGATCATTAATTACTTTCCAAACTTATCTGAAATTCAGATAGAACAGTTTACTAAACTAGAACCGTTATATAAAGATTGGAATAGCCAAATTAATGTGATTTCTCGAAAAGATATAGATGAACTTTACATCAAACATGTTTTACATTCTTTAGGAATAGCTAAGGTGATTGATTTTAAGGACAATACTAAAATATTAGATGTTGGTACAGGAGGTGGGTTTCCAGGAATACCTTTAGCGATATTGTTTCCTAAAGTACAATTTGTGTTAGTAGATTCTATTGGTAAAAAAATAAAAGTGGTTAACGAGGTAGTTAACCGATTAGAGTTAGAAAATGTAAAAGCTTACCATAAAAGAGCAGAAGAAGTAGAGGGTCAATTTGATTTTGTGGTAACTAGAGCTGTTGCTCGAATTAAAAAGTTTATACCTTGGGTAAAAGGAAAATTACACCCTGAGAGTTTTAATGAGTTAAAAAATGGACTCTTATTTTTAAAAGGTGGGGATTTATCTGAAGAAATAGAAGAAAGTAAAAAGCAAGTACATCTTTACCCATTATCAGATTATTTTAAAGAAGAATTCTTTGAAACCAAAATGGTGGTTTATACCAGAGTGAAGAAGTAAGTTGTTTTGTTTAAAAGTTCGGTTAAACTGCATTTTAATACAGTTTAGGTTTTGTTTGCTACCGTTTTCTTTTTTTCAAAGGTTATTACGTATTTAAGTCCACAATTAGAAGTAACATCTATTGTTCCATTAATTTGCTCAGTAAGAGCTTCAACAATTTCAAGTCCGAGAGATTGGTGGGTATTAATGTTATCCGTTATGCCTATTCCATTGTCGGCAATAATGAGTTTGTATTTGCCAGCCTTGTAGGTCAACTCCACCTGAATTTCCCCATCTGGCCTGCCTTTAAATGCGTGTTTGAAAGCGTTGGTCAGCAATTCGGTAATAATAAGCCCCAGATTAATACTAAGGTCAATGTCAAAACTCGCGACCGATTTCTTTACTATACATTTTATATTGTTGTGGATAGAATAACTGGCAGTAATGGATGCCGTGAGTTGGTTGATGTAATCACTAAAGTTGATTGAGGCAAGGTCTCCTGATTGGTAGAGCTTAGTGTGTATAAGAGCCATGGAGTTGATACGATCCTTGCTTTTGGAAAGTGCTTCATGAACCAGTTTATCATCAATGTTGTTAAATTGAAGGTTGAGCAAACTGCTTATGACTTGCAGGTTGTTTTTTACTCGGTGGTGTATCTCTTTAAGCAACAGTTCATTTTCAAGGTTCTTTTTTATGATTTCCTCCTCTAACTTCTTCTTTTCTGTTATGTCCTGAGCAATACCTACTAGATATCCGTCAGCGGTTCGTGTATTTGTCCACTGTGTCCAAACTTTACGCCCATCCTTGGCGGGCAAAAGGTTTTCGAAAAGGTGCCTGTCTTTAAGATCAGTCTTTCCAGTTGCCATCGCTGCAGTTTTTGCTTTTCTTGTATCGATATTTCCCCCCAAAGAAGTTAACTCCCACCAACCATTCCCAAGCATATCTTGTGGGTCATAACCCAGAATGGTTTTTATGGCTTTATTAGCGAAAACGATGTGTCCATTTGAATCTGCCACTAGCACAATGGCATTAATGTCATCTAATGTCGCAAATGGTTTATCTTTTTTTGGCATCTATTTTAAAAGGCTGTTAACACTATTCTTTTCACGTTTCAATAATTCGGCTTTGTTCAAAAAGTGTGATATATAACTTAGTGTTAAACGAAGTTATCGTTTTTTAAGGAGAAAATCAAGTCTTCATCCCTTATCATTTAAGATTTTCCTACATTTACGTTTTGGTTAAAATCATTGTCAGTTCGAGTGTTCCAAAATTTTACACTGAGTTTATCGAAGTGTTATTTTTGAATGTATCGAGAACCAATGATTTTAAGATAAGAGTTATGCTCGATATAAATTCCGATAAAAATCGGAATAATTCGAATTGACACTCTTAAGATATAATTATAGATAGAGAAATAACTTTGTTACTAAGCATAAATATCATTACCGACTATCCACTTTGGTTTAGCATTTTTTGTGTTTTACTAGGAGCTATTTATGCTTTTGTATTGTATCGTAAAGAAGAAAAGTTTAATGAAATTGCTCCATGGCTTATTAAATTAATGGCCAGTTTTCGATTTTTATTGGTAACAATTTTAGCATTTCTATTGTTATCACCATTTATTAAAACCTTATTTAATAAGGTAGAAAAGCCAGTAATTGTAATAGCTCAAGATAATTCATCTTCTATATTATTAAATAAAGATTCAGCATTTTATCAAACCGAATATCTAGAAAAACTAAAAAATTTAAAAGCTAGTTTAGAAGAAAAGTATGAAGTGAAAACTTACACTTTTGGTCAGAATTTAGAGGAAGGTGATAAAATAGATTTTTCTAAAAAAGTAACGGATTTATCTAATGTATTTGATGAAATAAGCAATAAATACTACAACAGAAATGTAGGTGCTTTAATTTTAGCTTCAGATGGTATTTTTAATCAAGGCTCTAACCCAGTTTTTAATTCGGGTATTGAGTTTCCGATTTATACTATTGCTTTAGGTGATACATCTATTCAAAAAGACATTATTTTAAAAGAAGCCATCCACAATAAGATTACTTTTTTAGGTAATCAGTTTCCGATAGAAATTGCTGCAGAAGCCTTACAGTGTGTAGGAAATGAAACGAGATTAACAGTTACACATAATGGAAAAAAATTGTTTGCTAAAGAGTATAAATTGAATACAGAACGTTTTGTAATGAACGAGAATGTATTGTTTGAAGCTGAAAAAGTAGGGGTACAGCATTATCAAATTTCATTATCAACTATTGAAGGAGAGGTAAGTACTATAAACAATGTAAAAGATATTTATATTGAGGTATTAGATGGGAGGCAAAACATTTTAATTCTTGCTAATGCTCCTCATCCAGATGTTAAAGCTTTAAAATTGAGTATAGAGAATAATGAGAATTACAAAGTAACCAATCAGTTAATGAGTGATTTTGATGGGAATACAGAGGCATATAGTTTGGTTGTTGTACATCAACTCCCAAGTAACATAAGCCCTACTTTAAAAAAGGCATTAGAAAGTGATGTTTCTGTTCTTTATTTTTTAGGAAATCAAAGCAATATTGGTAAATACAATTCATTAAATATTGGATTAAACATTGCTAAATCTGGTAATCGATTTAATGAAATTTTACCGGCTTTTACTAATAATTTCCCATTGTTTACCTTGTCTGAAAATACCATTAAAAGCATAAATACAATGCCGCCAGTTGTTGGTCCTTTTGGAGATTATCAATTAAAAACTAATGGTTACGTATTGTTAAATCAGAAAATAGGGAGTGTAGAAACAGATAGCCCGTTAATGGTGTTTTTTCAGGATAACGGTAAAAAGTCTGCAATATTGGCTGCCGAAGGAATTTGGAAATGGCGAATGCAAGATTTCCTAAAGAACAAAAATCATGATGCTTTTAATGAATTGATTAATAAAACAGTTCAGTTTTTATCTGTTAAAGAGGATAAAAGTAAGTTTAGAATTATTACTAAAAACAATTATTTCGAAAATGAAATAATTCAGTTTAATGGCGAGTTGTACAATGATAGTTATGAGTTGGTAAATGATCCAGAAATTACCCTTGAGTTGTTTGAAGACGCTGGAGATAAATATGATTTTGTTTTTAACAGAACTTCAACTTCATACATATTAAATGCAGGAATTTTACCAGCAGGTTTTTATAACTATAAAGCCAAGGTTAAATTTGGGACTAAAGATTATACAGAAACAGGTAAGTTTCAAATTAAACAATTATTGTTAGAAGCAAATAACACTATTGCTAATCATCAGTTATTACAAAATATTGCAGAGAAATTTGGTGGTAAACTGTTTTATCCAACACAAACCGGAGCGCTTGCTAAAGCAATTAATGAGAACACTGATATTACTTCTATTATTTATGAAGAAAACGATTTAAAAGAACTGATTAGTTTAAAGTGGATCTTCTTTGTATTGCTTGCTTTGTTAAGTGTAGAGTGGTTTTTACGAAAACGAAATGGAGCGTATTAAGAATTTAGGAATTAAGAGTTTGATAAGTTAAGTAGATAGGTATGAAACCAGAAACAATATTCAACATCATTATTACCATTATTGTTGTCAATTTTTTGTTGGAGCGATGGATGGATTGGTTAAATGATAAAAATTCATCAGAGACATTACCAGAAGAGTTAAAAGGAATTTATGATGAAGAAAAGTATGCAAAACAACGTGCTTATGATAAAGTAAAAGGTAGGTTTTCTACTGTTTCATCAACTTTTAGTTTTGTGTTGATTTTAGCAATGTTATTTTTTAAAGGCTTTGCTTTTGTAGATGCTTACGCGAGAACTATTACTGATCATGTTCTTTTTTTACCATTAGTATTTTTTGTCATTTTAATGATAGCCTCTGATATTTTAACTACCCCATTTTCTATTTATAGCACTTTTGTAATTGAAGAAAAATTTGGTTTTAATCGAACAACGATTAAAACATACATTTTAGATAAGCTAAAAGGAGCTTTGGTAGGTGTAATTATTGGGGGTGGATTAATGATGCTTTTTATTTGGTTTTATAATTATACTGGAGAATTATTTTGGCTGTGGACTTGGGGAGCGATTGCCATTTTCATGATTTTAATTACGATGTTTTATGCTTCAGTTATTGTTCCTTTATTTAATAAATTAACACCTTTAGAAGAAGGAGAGTTAAAAACGGAAATTATTACTTACTGTAAAAAGGTAGGATTTAATTTGGATAATTTATTTGTGATGGATGGATCAAAAAGATCATCTAAAGCAAATGCTTTTTTTAGTGGTTTAGGTTCTAAAAAACGAATTGTATTATACGATACTTTGGCTAATGAGTATTCTAAAGAAGAAATTACAGCGGTTTTAGCACATGAAATTGGTCATTATAAAAAGAAGCATACATTAACTACAATGGTTGTTTCTGTGGTTCAAATAGGAGTGATGTTGTTTATTCTATCTTTAGTAATTAATAAGCCTGAATTTTCGATGGCTTTAGGAGTTCAAGAAAAAAGTTTTCATATTGGTTTACTTGTCTTTTCAATGTTGTATTCACCACTTTCTATGTTAATAGGAATAGTAATGAATGTGATTTCTCGTAAGAATGAATATGAAGCAGATGACTATGCTAAAACTACGTATAGTGCTGATCCTTTAGTAAGTTCTTTGAAAAAACTTTCGGTAGATAGCTTGAGTAATTTAACCCCTCACCCTTATTATGTTTTCATGAATTATTCACATCCAACACTATTGCAGCGTATAAAGGCCTTGTATAATTAAATAGGTCAACTTTGTTTATTATAAATAAAAAGTTTAACTTTAGCGGTATAAAATTTTTTGTAAAATGAAAAAGTCATTCTTAAGCAAATTCTTAGCATTCTTTTTTTTATGCAGCTTAATGGTACCTCTTACGGTTTCATTACAATCTTGCGGTGGTACCAAATACAACAAATCTAGAAATGGAGGGAAAAGAATCAATTCTTCTGGTAGTGTTGGACTTAAAAAGCATAAGAATCGCCATGTTTGGGGTAAATAGCCTCTTTTTTCACTAACTTTTTTTCATATTAGACGTAAACTGGTTTATGTCTAATAAAACATTTTCCATATTACTTTTGTTTATCTTTTTAGTTGGATTAGGATGTTCTTATAGTGGTCCTAAATACAATAAATCCAGAAATGGAGGAAAAAGGATTGTTGCCAATGGCAATATGCGAGGTTAGTTGTAGCGATTGAATTGGTATTATTGGATAACCAGTCGCTTTACAATTCTTTCTTTTTCTGATTCAATTAAAATTAAATAGATTCCTTTTTTATTATTACTTAAATTCAATTGAGTAGTGTTTTGAGCTATATTTTCTTCTTTATATACCACCTGTCCGATCACATCATAAATTACAACATTAAATGGTTTTTTACTTTGAGTAATGATAGTGAAAATACCTGTGTTAGGATTAGGGTAAAGATTAAATGAGGCATTTGTATATTCGTGTATTCCCGTTAAGGAATCCATACAAAAAGCAAAATTAATACTATCTGTACTAAAGGTATTATCAATACCTAATGTATCTCCACTACTGTTTTCTGTTATTAATGTTGATCCGTTTCCAAAACTACAACAATAGCCATCAGGTGTAGATGCATTATCATAAAGAGTTAATGTAAAACACCCTCCATATAAACATAAGGTTTCATTATATGTTTGTCCGCCAGTAATATTTGGGTAGCCACCACCTTCTAACAGTGTAGCTCCAGAAGTATTATCCCTAACTACCCATGATAGTTCTGATCCATAATCATCTGTAGTTAAATCCATTGTTGCTAAAACAGGATTGCTGTTAGAAGTAAAATTAACGTAAGCACTGTCATTCATCGGGTTACCGTCAAAAGTTCCATTAGGGTTCGAGCATGTAGCAATAAAAGTATGAGGTCCATTAGAGGTATAAAATGTTGGTAGAGTAACATTTTCTGAAGCGTAAGAAACTAAACTTCCTGTCCAATTTAAGGTGTTAAAACCTCCACCATCTAATTCATAATTAATTGTTAATGAATTTAATGTGTTTGAACCATGATTTCTAATAGTGATTTGTGGGAAAATAGAATCTCCGCAAATAAAAGAGTTGATTCCATCAATATTTAATAAAACAGCATCTGTTGTTAATGTTGCTCCGTTTGGGTCATAGCCATCAAGAGTAGTTGCTCCAGAATTGTTAGGATCTAACCAATGTTTTAATTGTTTACCAATAAGCGTGTTGGTTTCCCATGAGTAAGAGAATTTTCCGTAATAGTCAAAAGCATCATTTCCACAAGCGGCATTTCCTCCGTGTAATTGACCAACAATTCTATGGTTTTGATCGAATAAAGGAGAACCAGAAGAACCACCCTCAGTTGTGCCAGAATTCCAATCTAATACTTCCCAGTGATCATTACCTGAGCTATAATAGCCTGATTCAATAACGTTATCATCATCATGAGAAATCTTTTTTACATCTAAAGACGGAAAATGAATTCCTGTACCTTTTGTTGGAGCAATATTTATATTAGACCAACCAGCATAAAACACATTGTAATTTGCTGGAGGAGCACTTGAGAGTTCTACTAGTGCAAAATCTGAAGGAATATCTATTGCTCTTAAAGTGCACCCACTTATTGTTTGAGATGTTATTCCATCAATATTTGTTACGCAATCTGAAGATTGATAGTTAAACATAAAAATATTATTAAAAGAGGGGTTGCAGTGTTTAGCAGTTAATACATAGGGTGTTCCATCCTGTAAAACATTATTAATTAAAGCAGCAGAGCAGATCCTAGAATTACTTGAAGTTAAAAGCATTACTGCAGATCGTATTTCATTACCCCAAAAAGCAGTATCGCAAATAGCATTAACATTACAAGCTCCAGAGCTTCCAAATGATTTAGCGTGGTTAAATAAATCTCTATAGCCATGTATTATGGATAAAATTTCAATTGTTCCTTGGCCTTGTACAGCAGCAGGTTCATAGTATTCTAATGTTGAATAATCTCCTTTTAATAATGAAGTAGAAAATTGGCCATTTGCTTTATTATTTTCATTCGTAAAAGAACCTAGTCTTTCATTTTTAGTATAAACAAAGAAAGTAGCTCCAATAGGTAAATTAAAAGCACTGTAGTTTAAGTTAGTGGTTTTTGCATTTGGTGATTGTATGGTTAATCGCCAAATTCTATCTCCGTTAGAAAGGGTTGTCCAAACACCAGAATTGTTAAGGTTTAAATTTACAAATTGCTCAATACCAAAACGCCAAGCAATGTCTTTATGGGTATCTGTTATTTTATCTTCTTTAATATAGGATTGAAGGTTTAAAGTTGGTGTAATGTGGATTGGCGCAGTAGATAGATTTTTATTAAAACTAACTGGATTTCCTCCATGACTTATCTGACTAAAGCCATGTAAAGAAATAAGAATACATAAAATGAGGGATAATTTTTTCATAAACATAATTATAACATAGATGTAAAGATATCCAATTTTAAGTTTATGAAAAAGCTTTAATCAATTAAAGGTAAAAAAGACTAGGATGAAACTATAGTGATTTTCCGCAAAATTTACAATGTTTAGCGTTATCATCATGCCCTTCTAAAGAACAGCTTGGACAAACTTGTGTATTAGATTTTTTACTTGTTATAGCTATTTCAGCACCAACAATACCCGTTGGTACAGCAATAATGGCATAACCAATTATCATAATAATAGAAGCCAAAGTCTGCCCTAAAATGGTTTGCGGAGCAATATCTCCATACCCAACAGTAGTTAACGTTACAATTGCCCAATAGATACTTTTTGGAATACTTGTAAATCCACTTTCGGGAGTTTCTATAAGGTACATTAGTGTTCCTAAAATAAATGTTAAGCTTAATAGTGCAAATAAAAATACGACTATTTTGGGTCTGCTGGCTTTAAGTGCTTTTATTAAAACATTGGCCTCACCCATAAACTGTGCGAGTTTTAAAATTCTAAAAACCCGTAACAATCTTATGCTTCTGATAATTGCTAATGAATGTGTTCCAGTAATAAATATTCCTAAATAGGTTGGAATGATAGAAATAAAATCAACAATTCCATAAAAGCTGAAAACATATTTTAAAGGTTTTCCGATTGATACCAATCGAGCAATGTATTCTATAGTAAATAAAATGGTAAAGGTCCATTCAATAATTCTAAGTTCTTCTCCATATAAGGCAGATATACTGTTAACACTTTCGAGCATAACAGTGGTAACACTCAGAAAAATAGCAATTAATAAAACGATGTCAAACCATTTTCCTGCTCGTGTGTCGGCTTCATAAATTACTTCGTGTAGTTTATTTTTCCATGGCGATAATTGATTCTTTGATGTAGTACTCACTAATTAATTTTTCATGATTTTTCTTACAAATTTTTCATCACCTATTCTTAGGTGGATAAAATATAACCCTTTACTTTGCTTCGAAATATCAATATTAGTAGTTGATTGAGATTTGTTTAAAGTTTCTTCTAAAATCAATTTACCTTCAACTGTATATAGTTGGATGTTAATTGATTGGTCTAAATTAGCAGGTTTTGTTATGTTAAACGAACCAGTGTTAGGATTAGGGAAAATACTAATATCATATAAATCTCCTAATTCGTTAATGTAAGTACAAATGTTAACGGTTATATTAACAGTATCGTTAACAATACATGAGCCATTACTAACGGTGATGATAAATTGATTCGTTCCAGGAGTGTTAAATGTTCCTATAGGATTAAAAATTGTGGAATCACTTAACAATCCTCCTGGCGACCATAAATAGCTATACGTTCCAGGAACACTTGTTGCAACATTAAAATTAACTGTATTTCCTACACAAATAGTATCATCCGGAGTTAATTGTAATATATAATTTGCCACTGTAGTTATTGTTTGAGAGTTGCTAGTAGAACAACCAGTAGCAGTATCTGTTACAGTTAAGGTGTAATTTGTAGTTACTGTTGGTGTAGCAATAGGGTTAGTAATTGTAGAGTCACTTAATGTGTTTCCTGGAGACCAAGAGTAAATATAGTTATTGTTACTACAGCTTAAGTTAATATTATCTATAGACCAATTGTCTATTGTTGTGCCATAAAATCCAATTTGAGCCCATTTAAATTGGGTGTTATTTGTTAAAGCTCCAGCTGGAATTGGAATAGAAAAACATTGCCAAACGTTAGCATAAGGACCTCCAGTGTCCCAATTTGAAGTTAAAAATGTTTGGATAGTGATCCATGTAGCACCACCATTAGTAGAATAACTTAATTCAATATCTTCGTTTAAATCTGCATTTTCACAGCCTGTTACTCCTGTAGAAATATCGTTTCCTATCCATAAACAAAAATCAAATGTTGTGCAATTAGAAGTCAATAAAGAGTTACTTATTAATTCTCTGTTTGGAGTATCAAAATTTAAAGCAGTACCGTTAAATGGTACACAAGGGTTTCCTACTGAAGCACCAGAAACAGTAGACCATTGGCTTGGGTCAAAACTTCCTGTAAAATTATCTACTAGAGTAGACGTTAATACATCAAATTGTATTGGAGTTCCTGCACAAAAAGTAGAATCACCTGGTGATATAGTAGGGATAGGAGTTGGGTTTACTGAAACGTTAACGGTGTCAGTTTTACTACATCCTAAAGTTGAGGTAACCGTAACGTTGTATGTAGTTGTTTCTGAAGGGGTAGCAAGAGGTGTTGAAATGGTTGGATCATTTAATGAGGCTGCAGGAGTCCAATTAATTGTGTAGCTACCCAATGGACTCATGTTAACACCTATTGGAACTACTGAAGAAGCACACAATAAGGTATCTCCGTATGCTGTAATTGTAAAATCTAGAGCTACATTAACGATAACAGTATCTGTACTACCACACCCCGCTATTAAGTCACTAGTTACTAAATATGTAGTTGTTACAGATGGTGAAGCAATAGGGTTACTACAGGGATTACAGCTAAAATTTGACCCTACATTAATTGGGTCTCCAGCTATACTTGTCCATGTAAAAACTGATCCACCAGCTGCTGATAGCTGAGCTGTTTGGCTTCCACAAATCGTGATGTCTGGGTTTACTGTTGTGTTGTTGATGATGTTGAAGTTTATTAATTGAGCAGCATTGGCTATAACTGGACAAGCACCGTCATTAACAGTTAGAGTTGTGCTTAATGATGAATTGCTTCCTGCAGGAACTGTCCAACATATACTAACAGTGTATGGATTAATGCCAGTAGTAGTAATTGATGCACCCGGAAGGAGTGTGAATAAACTGCTTAATGCTGTGTCTATAGCTAGAGTATCAAGTGCATCAATGTCAGTAAATGTTACATCAAAGCAAGTAGAAGCTCCTTCACAAATTTCTAATAAGCCTGGCCCTAACAATGTTGCATTTCCGCTCGTTAATACAATTCCTCCTGAAATAGGAGGTGTGTTGGAGCAGTTAAGTACTTGAAATTGGAAATCATGAACAATAGAGCCAGTCATATTGCCAGCATTATCATAAGCTTCAATTAAATAGGAAACCACATAGTTTCCAAGAGTAGCTTGATTAAATGTAATACACCCTGTTTGAGAATCAAGTGTAAAATTATTAAGGGGTACTGCAGCACTATATCCTGCAGTATGAGCAATTGGGGTTCCATTTGTACCCATAGGGTTTATTGATTGAACATATATACTATCTCCATTTGGATCAACAATTCCAGGGCAATATGATTGTGGAATTCCTGCACAAACAAAAGGGTAAGGTTGATTAGTAATGTAAGGCGAATCATCACAAGGTGCTGTTTGAGAATTCATAATGGTTTCAAAGTATATATTATTACTGCTAGCACCCGAAAGATTTGAAGATGTATTTCTACAGCAAATGTCATACACAAATTTCCAGCTATCACAAGTGTCAGGTAGTGTAATAGTTGCTTCGTAGGTAAACATTTTTATACCAGGTAATGTTCCTCCATTACACAAACTTGTTTGAGAAGGGCAGGCAGAAGAGATTTCTTGTTCTATTCCAGTTTGAATTAAAGTAATAAATGGATTAGTTAATCCACAATCATTATAAGTAGTTATCATGTATTGGTTCCCTAAGGAGTTCGGGCAATTAACGTATAACTCCAGAGTAATAACATACTCATTGGGGTTTCCTGTACATTGGTAGGTTATGTTTCCTCCAGGAATATGTGAGGCATATAAGTTTGAACTGGTGCTTATAAGGGTAACAAGTAATAGTGTAAGTAAATTTTTCATTGTAAGTAATTTTACGAAGATATCTAAAGTCAAAGAATTAGGCAAATAAAAAAAGGCTTGAACAAATGCTCAAGCCTTTTTAAATATAATATGTTATTTAACGATAAATCGTTCAACAACTTTTTCGTTATCTAAAGTAAATTCAATAAAATAAACCCCTTTAGAGAAGCTAGAAGTATTGAATGATTCTCTATACGTTCCTGAGGATAAATGACCTAAAGAACGATTAGTTAACTCTTTACCTAGAGCATCAACTAGTCTTATGGTTACATCATTATTATTTTGGATGTTAAATTTAATTTTTAAAACATCTGTTGCAGGGTTAGGGTAGGCAACTAGTTTTTCAACCCTTAAGTTTTCACTTATTCCTACAGGGAATACAAAATCAATGTTATCTATAAATAATTGAGATCCTGGATTATCTCCTGAAAATGCACCTAGCAATACCGTGTCTGGAGTTGAAGGTAAACTAATAGCTTGACTAAACAATGTGTAGCTTGCTGCAGGAGTTAATTGAGCACCATATTGCCCAAGAGAACCACTAGTAGTTTTAAATTCTATGCTTAGCCAAGAGGTATCAGTTCCTGAAAGGGTGTTTTTGTAATAAACTTCTACACCGATAGGATTAGCTGTATAGGGGGCACCTCCTGTAAACCCGTTTGATCCAAAATCACCGTTTGTAACAAGTCCTCCAATAGTATCTCCTTGTTGATTCTCTACAGTAGTTAACTTAGCTGCAAAGCTTCCTGCGTATTGATCTGTAGTTTTTTCAACAGCCAAGATTGGTTCTCCTATAGAGTATGATGCGGTAGTCACCCATCCATTTGGTTCTTCCCAGTTAATAGGTGACCAATTTTCAAAACTGTAATTTTCTAAATTCTGAGTACCTCCAAGTCCTTTTATTTGAATATCATCAAATTGTATCCATGAGCCTGGTATTCCATTAAAATCATTAACAGGATCCCCTGTTGCAGAAGCCAGTAATAAGGAGTCAGATAATATTGCATTTATAGGATAAGCAAATCTTTTCCATGTATTTTGAGTTCCTTTTATATACCATATACCTCCTCCAGTAGTTGTTCCTGCAATAAAGGTTGTACAAGAAAATACTGCAGAATCACCTGCTTGTATATCGTATTTGTAATACCCGATAATACTGTCTACACCAGAAGGAAAAAGGGTTACTGCTTGACCAGGGATTTGATTTTCAAAATCACCACTCATAAAAAAACCAAAAATAGTATCGCCACTTGGTATTTGAACTGTTTCTAGTCTTATTGAATAGGTTCCAGTAAAAGCATCTGTAGATTTATAAGTGGTAGTAGATCCAACAATTGCATTTTCATTGACCATTGTTTCGTAATCATCAAGAGTCTCTACTGAATTGTTGGTCCAATTCTCAAAGCCCTCATATTGAGCGTACGAAGAAAATCCAACCAACATAGTTGAAATAAAAAGTAAATGTTTTTTCATAGTTTAATTTTTAAGGTTAAAGGATAAAAATAAACTATTTTATCGGAATAAAAAGTAGTTTGAAGAACTAAATAACATCGATAGAGCCAATTCCTTCACGGATAACCTCTGGTTCATTACCTGTACAATCAATAATTGTTGAGGCTTCATTTTGTCCATAACCACCATCAATTACTAAGCCTAAAGTATTCTCATATTTTTCGTGTATGAGTTCTGGATCGGTAATGTACTCTAAAATTTCATCATCGTCATGCACAGATGTGGAGATTAAAGGATTACCTAATTGTTCTACTAATATTCTTGCTATGTTGTTATCTGGAACACGAATACCGATAGTTTTCTTTTTAGATTTAAATAACTTTGGAACACTATTGTTTGCATTTAAAATGAATGTATAAGGTCCTGGCAAAGCCCTTTTCATCATTTTATAAATTGAATTACTAAACTGAACGGTATAATCTGATATGTTGCTTAAATCATGGCAGATAAGAGAGAAGTTAGCTTTTTCAATTTTTATTCCTTTGATCTGAGCCATACGCTCAACTGCTTTACGATTATTTAAATCGCAAGCCATAGAATATACTGTATCAGTTGGATAAATGATAACGCCACCTTTTTTTAAGACTTTTATTACTTGATTTATTTTTCGTTGATCAGGATTATCTGGGTGGATGGATAATAGCATAATAAGTTATAAAGTCTAAAAGTTGAAAGTTTTTAAAATTTAAAAACTTTATTTGGTAATGATACAATGAAAAATAAAAATAAACACTTTAATTATTCACTTTCGCGTGATCAGCCAAAAATTGAGCTAATCCATTTTCTGTTAAAGGGTGTTTTAGTAATCCTACAATTGCATTTAATGGTCCAGTCATTACATCAGCACCAATTTCTGCACATTGAATAATGTGCATGGTATGACGAATAGAGGCTGCTAAAATTTGAGTTTCATAACCGTAATTGTCATAAATTAATCGAATACTGTCAATTAAATCAACACCATCAGTAGAAACATCATCTAATCTACCAATAAAAGGTGATACATAAGTTGCTCCAGCTTTGGCAGCCAATAAAGCCTGGCCAGAAGAAAAAATTAAGGTGCAATTGGTTCTAATACCTTTGTTAGAAAAATATTTTATGGCTTTTATCCCTTCTTTTATAGCAGGAACTTTAACAACAATTTGCTTATGTAAAGAAGCTAAATGTTCGCCTTCTTTAACCATTCCTTCAAAATCGGTAGCAATAACTTCAGCACTAACATCACCATCAACAATTTCGCAAATGGCTTTGTAGTGATTAAATACATTTTCATCACCACTAATTCCTTCTTTTGCCATTAATGATGGGTTGGTAGTAACACCATCTAATATTCCTAAATCTTGAGCTTCTTTTATTTGCTCTAAGTTTGCTGTATCTATAAAAAACTTCATTAAAAACCGTTTAAGTTAGTTACCAAAAATAGACAGGCTTTAAGGTGAAACCAAATAAAGATGTGAACAGGTGTTGATAATGGAACCGTTTACTTAAATAGTTCTTTTTTTAGTTTCATTTTAGAGTAGAGAGTAGGGTTAAGTTATCGAAGATTTTGTCTTGAAAAATAACGTTGAATTTTCGCTTTGTTAAGCGATGTTTGTTTACCGTGTCGTTTTTTGCTTAACGTTCCTGACTATGCGTAATGCGGGATTTGAAAGCTGAAAGTTTCAAATCTGCACGTAGCTAAGAGTTTATATTTTGTTTTTAACTTAATTTCCTATTAAAACGTCAAAACAAAGTTTTGACGTTGATGATTTACTGCTTTGCTAACTTACTGTCCAATAAAATATAGATGATGTTAGGGGGTGTATCTTTTATCGTTTTAAAAAGTCATTTCTTATTACAGTACATCTTTTTGGTTTCTTTATTATATGCTTTAATGTGTCATTGACAATGTAAAACTCTTCGTCTCTAAATTCTATGTATTCTGTTTCATCTTTAGGATTACAGTTAGAAATGGTCTTTTCAATTGCATATTTAGAGGTGTCAATTTCATTTATTGTAATACAGTCGCCCTCAAAAAGTGAGAGATGCATACAAGAGTCAGGTTTAAAGCTATTTAATATTATTAAATTGTCTTTCATTTCCCATTTCCCATTTGAAAGTCCACTTGCTAAACAAGCTCCATATTCAAAGTGAAAGGTACTATCATTCTTTATTATCAAATACGATTTGTAAGGATAAATTCTTTTTAATGATTCCCAACTTCCAATGAATGTCTTTGAGGATATATTTTGATCAACTCTTATTGTTTCTTGACTTGATCCTTGAATACAGCTAATACTTAAAATTATTGATAATATGTATAGTTTCATATCTGTAATCATATAGCTGCCAACGTTCTTGTTGGAAACGTTTTATGTTTCTTGCATGTGTGTGCCTTGAATGGCATGTGTGTCAGCTTTTTGGGGCTATGAAGTATATACAGGGTTAGCGGTAGTTTTTATTTTTTCATAAGGTATTTCAATAACTTTTCCGTCTTTACCAATAACCATAGGAGTCTTTTTATACTTTTTAAATTCTACAAGTTTCTTATATGCTTGTTCAAGACCTTTTAATATTTTATCTCTATTTTCCATAGTTCAATTATTTAACGTAATTATTATTTAACATTTTCCATTGCGATTTATTAGAAATGTTTTCAGTTTCTATATTTCCCTCTGCAATTATTTCATAGGGACTTCCTGAATTATCAATAAACATCCACTCATCTACGATTGATTTAAATATGTTGAAGAAATTGTTTAGACCATTATTATATCTTCTTAAGATTACATCTCTGTAGGTATGTTATGCCCACCCTCTTTAACTCTAATCTCAACTCGTTTTAAGGCTAATTCGGGAGTTCGTAACCAAAAAAACAGTAAAGTAACTTTGTAGCCATTTTCTTTCGCTCGGGCTACTAATTTTTTATAACTCTTTGTCGCTAACGTTGTTTCAAATGCAAAATCTTTGTCTGATTTAATTAGAGTATTAATTTTTTCAAGCATTAATCTTCCTGCCTGAATGGTTGCGTTTTCAGGAGTAAAGGGAGATAGCCCTTTTGCAATCTCGTCTGCATTCACAAATTCTTTACAATTTAATATTTCAGGTAATATAGTATAGGAAGCAGTTGTTTTTCCTGCTCCATTGCAACCTGATATAATATATAAGTTTTTCATTGATGCAAAGGTACAGATTATTTGTTTTTCTGATTATAATAACCATTACAGATGACTTTACTTTGGTTAAACTTTATTGATTCTTCTCCGAATAGTTCAACCAGTCCATTTTTTTCATTGCTATCTAAATAAACTACAATTAATTTATTGCCTGTTAATTCGATTATGTTTTAAGCCAACTAGTTTCTTTTTAGTAACCAAATATTGTCTAGTTGTGATACAAACATAACTGTGCCATCCGGAACGTTTTAATGTTTCTTATACCAATTTAATTTCAAAACACCCAATAATGGTATTACATGTTGTTAAGCGAAATTAAAGTTTTTTAAGGGGAAACTCAAGGGGGTCTATTTAAACCGCTCCAGCAATTCTTTTTTTCGAGTAGCAGAAACATCAACATAACTATCATCAGACATGCGAACTTGTCCGCCTTTTCCTTTAATGTATTTGGTGATGTATTGTAAATTTACTAAGTGAGATTTGTGTGTTCTAATAAAATCAAAATCGCATAAAAGTTGGTCAAAATGTTTTAATGTTTTAGAAACCAAAAACGTTTTACCATTGGTTAAATAGAAATTAGTGTAATTATCATTGGCTTCAGCTCGTATAATATCACACACATTTATCACTTCAAAACCATCCATCTGAGGCAATACAATTTTCTTATGCTGAATGGTATTTGATTTAATGTTATCCATTAAAATTTTGGTGTGGAAGTTGGCATCACCCTCTTTTTTTCTTTCTACAATCTTATCAACTGCAGAAACTAACTCATCAATGTCAATTGGTTTTAAAATGTAATATGCTGCGCTGAGGTTTAACGCTTTTATAGCATAATCTCTATAAGCAGTAACAAAAATAATTTCAAATTCAATTTCATCAAGCGATTCTAACAAATCAAAAGCGTTACCATAAGGCATCTCAATATCCAAAAAAACAACATCAGGATTGTGTTTTTTTATGGCTTCTAAACCTGTTTTTACAGAATCAGCCATGCCTAACACTTCAACATCAGTACAATATTTAGCAAGGTAATTGTTTAGTGTTTCTCTACTAGCGGCTTCATCCTCAACTATTACGGCTTTTAGTTTGCTCATGGTTAATCTTTTAAAGGTTATCTTGATGAATTTTAACGGTTACAATTGTTCCAGATTCATTTACTTTATCAGCATCTTCAATAATTACATCTAGCTTTGTTTTGTAGATGTCACTAATAATTTTTAAACGAGAATCGATATTTTTAATTCCTGTAGATTTTTGTGTTTTTTGATTGTCGGTTTTAATTTCTTGCGATTTTTTTCTTCCAATACCATTATCTTCAATGGTAACAATAATGGTGTTTTTGTTTTGTTTGATATTCACTTTTAAAAATCCTTTTTCTTTTTTGTAACGTAATCCATGCCACACAGCATTTTCTATATAGGGTTGAATTAACATTGGTGGTATTACAACATCTTCTGTGTTAATACTGTCATCCACATTAAAAGAGTAATCGAATTTATCTTTAAAACGATGATTTTCTAATTTTAAATAGACTTCTAAAATGTCAATTTCTTTAGAAAGAGAAATAAAATCTTCTTGAGAATTTTCCATTACATCGCGCATTAAGCGAGAAAAATCTGCTAAATATCTGTTAGCTGCACGCTCATCATTTTTAGAAATAAAACTATTAACAGAATTCAACGCATTAAAAATAAAGTGAGGATTCATTTGAGCTCTTAATGATTTTAAAACCAGTAATTTATTGGCTTTATTTTTCGCCTTATTACTTCTATAAACTAAGAATGCAGTAATGATAAGAATCAGTATCCCTAAAATTAAAGAATAGGTAAGAATACGCTGCTTATTAATAAACTCTTCTTGTATTATTCTTTCTTTCTTTAAGAGTTCAATGGTGTTTTCGCTGAGTTGCTTGTCTTTTTCTAGTAAAGAAAGTTTGTTTTGAGCATTCTCTAACATTGCACCTTTTTTGTTTTGAGCTGTTAATTGCTTTTTCCGGATGTTGTATAAAGAGTCTTCTAGAATAAGGTATTCTTTGTATTTTATTAGAGCTTCAGACTCTTTTCCAGTTTTATCGTAAGCTTCTGATAAAGCTTTAAATGCTCTACTTTTATTTTTAATATCACCAGATTTTTGAGCAATGATAATACTGTTTTCTAAGTATTCAATTGCTTCTTCATCTTTATCATTTTTAATTAAAAAATTAGCTAAATCAATGTTGTTTTGAGATTCTTGTACTTTGTTATTTCTTTCTTGATTATAATTTAGAGCTTCTTGATTAATCTGAATTCCTTCATCAAAATTGTTTTCATTTTCGTAGATGTTAGAAATATCGGTATATGCCTGATTTACTGACTGATCGTCATTAATTTGTAGGGCTGTGTTTTGTGAACTCCTATAATATTCAATTGCTTTTACAGTGTTCTTTTTTTCTGTTTCTAGTTCTCCTAATTTTAAATTAAGATTAACAATTCCGCTTTTATTATCTCTTTTCTCTTCCGTTTTAAGTGCTTGTTGATAGTTACTTTCAGCATTTTTTAAATCTTTATTTTTAAGATAAACATCACCTAAAGCAATTTTTACTTTAACAACATCATCAGATGATTTGGTGTACATTAAATACTTATTGTAATAATGGATACTGCTTTTATAATCACCTATTAATTCAGCAGATTTTCCGGTAGGATAATAAAGGTTGATTAATTTTTGGAGGTAAGAAATGTTTTTTTTTGTTTTAAGGTTATCCGAAGCCTCTTGTAAGTTGGTATATATAGCGATTGCTTTCTTATAATTTTTAAAGGAGAGACGGTATTCATTTAAATCGAAATTAAATTCACCCAAAATTTGGTAAGCTTCCGCTTCTTCATTTAAGTAACTTTCTTTAATAGCGATTAATAATCCATCATGAACTAAATCTAATGCCTCTTCAGGGCTGATTTTAAATAGCGTTTTAGCTTTTTTAAGTTTTTTTCTTACTTCATTTACTCGAGAAGGTGAAAAGGATGAATTACTACTAAACTTAGAATAGCGATTTTTCTTTTGTTGATAGACTTCATCTTTTGTTTGCTCTTGTGCAACAACAATCTGAACACTAAATAAAAGTGTTAATACTAAACAGTAATATGTTATCTTTTTTATCAATCTAAATTGAGTTTTGATTTGATAAATGTACCATTTCTTTTATAATTATAAGATCAGAAAATACCATAAAACCTTGTTTGTAAGGGGTTTTAATTAATCTATTTCGGTTTAACTAATACAACAGGGCATTTAACTCAATTAAACGACCTGTTCCCTAATTCTGGGTTGAAATCCCTTTGATTCACTTGTAGTTTAGTAGAAACTTTAACCGTTAAAATACAAGTAAAATGAAGAAATTAATTAGTGTAATAGTAATAATCTTTATTACAAATAATTTAAGTGCTCTAGAAATAAAAGATAGTACAATAACTGTTTCGGCTACTGCTGAAATGTTTGTTGTTCCTGATGAAATTGAACTTGAAATCACCTTAGAAGAACAAGGGAATGAGAGAATAGCTGACCTTGAAAAAACTTTTTGGCAAGCTTTAGGTATTCATGAAATCAATAAAAAACAATTATCTTATTATAATTTGAATGTAATGTATTACTGGTACTATTGGTGGAATAGTAGAAAAGCATCAAAAAAATCAAAAAAAATAGTTCTGAAGTTAAATCAAAAAACCAATTTCTTAAAACTAGTAAAAAGTCTAAATAAGGATTGGGTTGTTGATATTAAAATAGTTGGAATCTCCAATAAGAATATAGAGAGATATAAGAAAGAAGTAGAAATAAAAGCAATGAAATCCGCAAAGGAAAAAGCTTCTTATCTGTTAGAAAGTATTGACGAAAAAATTGGACGAGTTATTTCTGTAGTTGAATTAGATGTTACTAAAAATCACACAACTAATAATATGCAAATTGAAACAAGAGGCTATTTAAAGTCGAGTTATAGAAGTTTTGAAAGTATTCCTGAGATAAGATTAAAATATAGCGTTAAAACAAAATTTCAAATTAATTATTAATCATTTAAAACCAACTATTATGAATCCATTTAAAATTATCAGAAAATTTAAAAAACCATTAGCAATGTTGTTTTTGGTTGTATTCGGAATGGCTTGCACCGAAACTGTTCAGGCAGATCCTCCAACACCACCTCCAGCTAAACACATTAAATTAGGTTTATTGCTAGATACTAGTGGCAGTATGAACGGTTTAATTAACCAAGCACAATCTCAATTGTGGAAAATTGTAAACGAATTGGCAGCAGCAAGGTGCGAAGGAGTAGCCCCTAAATTAGAAATTGCTTTGTATGAGTACGGTAACGATGGTTTGCCAGCATCTGAAGGTTATATTAGAATGGTAACGCCATTAACTTCAGATTTGGATCAGATTTCAGCAGATTTATTTGCTTTAACTACTAATGGAGGGGAAGAATATTGCGGACATGTAATTCAAACTGCTACCAATCAATTGGATTGGGGAGCAGGAAATGAAGATTTAAAATTGCTTTTTATTGCTGGTAACGAACCATTTAACCAAGGAAGTGTTAATCCTGATGAGGCTTGTAAAAAAGCAAGTAACAAAGGCATTACGATTAACACTATTTTTTGTGGAGATTTTAATGAAGGATTAAGAACTGGATGGAAAAATGGTGCTACAGGTCATTACATGAGCATTTCTCATAACAGTAAAACAGTTTACATAGAATCACCTTATGATGATCAAATTGATGAGCTAAATACTGATTTGAATGATACTTATGTTCCTTACGGAAGCTTAGGTCATTCTAAAAAAGCTATGCAGTTATCCGAAGATGTAAATTCAGAAAAATATGGTAAGCAAAACAAAGTATCTAGAATTATGTCGAAGAATTCTCATGTGTACAAAAACACTAAATGGGATTTAGTTGATGCCAATAAAGAGAAAAGTTTCGACATGAGTAAAGTGAAGAAAGAGCAGCTACCAAAAGAAATGCAGACAATGACACTTGAGCAACGAAAATCACATTTAGCCAAGAAAACAGCCAAACGAACTCAAATCAATAAAACCATTAAAGAGTTGAGTATTAAACGAAATAAGTTTGTTTCAGAAAAAAAGAAAGAAGCTGGCGAGAAAGAAGGGAGTTCTCTTGATGTAGCAATGATAAATGCCATTCATTCTCAGGCAAAATCGAAAAATTTCACTTTCGAAAAATAATTATTAAATAAACAGATATGAAAAATTTAAGCATTAACCCAATTTACATTATCGTTATAATTCTTGCACTAGTTGCATTTAAAACTCCGAGCAGTTTTAATTATAATAATAGTTCAGAAAGAATAATTACTGTTACCGGAAGCGCAGATATGCTGGTTCCTCCAGATGAAATTTTGGTTGACATTTCTTTTAGAGAATATTGGTTTCAACATCAACATAAAAATAAAGGGAAAGAAAGTATTAATAAAATTGAAAAGGCGATTATACAAGCAGTAAATGACATAGGGATTGGTACTGAAAATATTACTGTAAATTCTGAATTTACTTGGAAATACAGACATGATTATTGGTCTTACTGGTATCATTATCACAATACACTTAGGAATACACTGGTGCAAAAAAACTTGACAGTGAAACTTTCTTCCTCTGCTCAATTAAATGAAATGATGCAAAAATTAAAAGAGAGTGATATTCGACAAGAAGGAATTGTGAATATCACCTTGAATGGATCTAGCAATAAAAAAATACAAGAGTACAGAAAGATGGTTAAAGAAAAAGCTATGCAAGCGGCTAAAGAAAAAGCAAATTATTTGTTAGAATCAGTTGGTGAAGAATGTGGGGTGGTATTAGCTGTTGAGGAATTAGCAGATTCTAAACGAACCACAACAACTTCACATCATGGAGGTTATCCGTTACATCATCCTTATTGGGGATGGGGAGGTGGTTATGGCGGAACCACTACTATTAATAATGGAGGGTTAAATGCAATTTCTAATTCTTCTGTAAGTGTTCCTTCCGCAGGAAAAAACTCTTCATCAAATAAGGAAAATGATTTAAGTATGAAGCCTATTAAGTTGAGGTATGAAATTCAAGCTCAATTTCAAATTGTTCCTAAAAAGAAGTATTAACAAATCTATTAACTAAAATCAATTTATTATGAAAACTCTAATATTTATAGCAACTACACTAATTACATTAAACATATCGGCACAACCAAAACAACCAGTAGAATACCCAAAAGCAGATATAGATTATTCTGGGTTTACTAAACTTACAATAGAAGCTGAAGAGCATCGTAAAACACATATGGCTTCGTTAGAAGATTTTATGAAATGGGCTAAAGAAAAAGATGTAATTGTTTTAGATACAAGATCAAAAAAAATGTATGATATGAAACATGTAAAAGGAGCAGTTCATCTTAATTTTTCTGATTTTACAGCTGGAAAATTAGCTAAAGTAATACCATCAAAAACCACTAAGATTCTTATTTACTGTAATAATAATTTAGATAAAGATGAAATGTATTTTGCTAGAAAAATGACTCCATTAGCACTTAATATTCCAACATTTATTAACCTCTATGGTTACGGTTATAAAAATGTTTATGAGTTGGATCGTTTAGTACCTACTATTGGTTCGCCATTAGAATTAGCAGGAAAAGCTGTTAAGTGATTTTTAACTAACGAACTCCGTCACCTAGAACTTGTTTCAGCATCTAAATTAGACCCTGAAACAAGTTCTGGGTGACGTGAAGAGTTTAAATAAATACATAATGCCTAAACTTTGTTTGATATTATTGATATTTCTAGTGCTTGCTTGCAACACAAAAGCAGAACTAAAAGAAGAGACTGTTCATCGCTTAAAAACCAAGGCAATACTAGCTAAAGCTTATTGTGCCAAAAATAATATGAATGTTGATCTCTGCATTTTGGTAGATATGAAAATCCCTTCAGGGAAAAAACGATTTTTCCTGTGGGATTTAAAAGGAGATTCTATCTTAAAATCAGGTATGTGTAGTAATGGAAGTTGTGGTAACCTAGCAAGTTATGATGCCAATAAATCACCACAGTTTAGTAATATTCCTGAAAGTCATTGTTCGTCTCTAGGGAAATACAAGATTGGTAAAAGAGGCTATAGCACCTTTGGAATAAACATTAATTATAAATTACACGGTTTAGAAAAAACGAATAATAACGCTTACAAAAGGTTTATTGTATTTCATTCTTGGGGAATTTCAGATGAAGAAATATATCCTTTAGAAATATCAGAAAGTTGGGGTTGTCCAGCAGTTTCTAATAACTTTATGAAAGAGATGGATGGAGTGCTTAAAACAAAAGAGAAGCCTGTTTTGCTTTGGATTTACGTTTAAAGAACGATAACGTTCTGGCTATAAATTTGGTTTTCAGAAGTAGCAGTAATCAAGTAATCACCTTTAGGGATTTCTTGTTCAATAGGTACAGCTACTAGGGAATCATCTTCAACATTAATAATTACTTTAGAATAGAATTCGTTTCCTCTTTTATCTCTAATAACTATTAAGATTTCTTTTTCAAAAACCTCTTCAAAAGCAATATTGATGATTTTATAATCTTCAGAAAAATCTGGATGTAAATTCATTCCTGCAGTAGCACCTTGTTTCTTTAAATAGTTGACTGGAACAATATTAGAAATACTTTCTTTTCCATCTTTATTTATTGATTTTAGCCTGTAATATGAGAGATTACTTGATGGATTATCATCTAAATGGAAAAATTCAGTTGGTTGGTTCACGTGAGGAGCACCATAGATTGTTGCAATTTCTAGCCAGTCTTCTTTATTGGCACTTTTTTCAATAATATAAGATGCAGTATTAATAGCGAATGATTTTTCCCATTTTAATTGAACAGCATCTAACTCTAAATCAACATTTGCTTCAAAACTTGTAATGGTTGCGTCCCCTTTTTTTAATGCTTTGTTAAGCGATGATTGTAAAGAGTTTTCCTCAGTATTTGTTTGTTCTTTTTTAAGTGCTTTATTTAATGATTCTTGTAAAGACTGTGCAGATAAATTAAAGCAAAAGGTAATTGTAATTAGGGTTATTAAAGTTCTCATTTTTCTAAATTTTCACTAAAGTTAATCAAAAATTCAATATACTATAAAATCGTAAAAAGAGCTTATTGCTTTTTCGTTGTTAATAAACTAGTTATTCCCTTAAAATAAAGGGCTTTTGGAGGTGAGTGTTGTGTATAAAACCTTGATTATTTGGCTGGTATGAAAATTAATGTGGAGGTAATAAAGTCACCATTCTGATATTCTATGGCAATTTTATCTTTATTGAAAGCTTTTACTTTTGTCCAATTAATTTTGAGCTTAGTGTGCTCTTTTTGGATGGATATAATCAGTTTATTATTATCAATTAACCACATTCCTTCTACATATTCGTTTTCTATAATGCCTTCAAATTTTTCATTTTCAAAAAAATCAATCATATCATTTTTTTGATTTTCGTTAGGAGGATATTTTTGACCAAACTCTTCTACTTTATTGAGCTTCCATTTTTGAACTAAGATCTCTTTTTTAGACTGGCTAAAAATAGTTGTGCTTAACAATACGAATAGGATAAGAATATATTTTTTCATTTTAAGGAATTTATGGTTTCATAAATATAACGGAAAACAAATTTAATGGTAAGGAGTTTCAGAAAAAGGGCTGTTTTTTTTCTTTCTAATTACTGCTCTAATTAAATTTCCTTCAATATCAAACTCAAAATTTATTACACTTTTAATTTCAAGGTTTTCCGCATCACCAAAACTAAACTCACTTCTTATATCAAATACAACAAGTTGCAGTTCTAGTAATTTTTTTTTTGCTTCTTTAATGTATTCAATATCTTTAGTAATACACAATAAAGAATCTATCTGGTACCACATGTTGTAGTGGGTTTCTTTATGGGTTTCTTTGTCTTCAGGTTTAAATTTTAATCTAGAAAACGTTAGTTTTTTTGGTAGATTTAAAGAGTCTTTGTGTTGGATTACCCAAGCATCAACTATTTTTTCGCATTTCTTTTTAACCTTTCTTTTTTGTTTATGAATTACTTTATGTTCGTTTTCGCATAAGTATTGCGATTGTACATTTATATGAAAAAGAACAATAAGTGAAAATAAAATAATATGTTTAACAACGCTTGTCATAGTAGATAAATGACTGTTGTATAGAACGAAAAAAATAGAAAAAAGTTACTGTTTCATTATCTTCTTGGTAGTTGTTTTTCCATCAAGTTTTAGTTGTAAAAAGTAAATGTCAGCGGGGCAATCAGATATACATCCGTTAAACCTCATCTTTAAAATAAGAAAGGATTGGGGCTTTTAAAACATTAGTTACTTCATTACTTTTGATGTGGTAAATGTAGATTATTAAGCATTGTCATACCGAGCAAAGCCGAGGTATCTTTTGAGTTTTTAGTACAGATTTCAATAGATTCCTCTGTTACGCTACGCTCCAATCGGAATGACATTCGTTGCTATTGCACCATTTCTCTCTCCTCGCAATTACCTTAGTTCATTTTTATTAGTTTTTTGAAAATATAGTGGCAACCTAGCTGCCTGATTAATAAAATAAGGGTGTTTGATGCTAAAAAAGTGGAGCATATATGGAGCAAAATAGTTCCAAAGTCAATAAAAAGTGTTGATATTAGGAAAAACTATGTAAGAATAGAATCTGCGGATGTTTTCCTAAAACAAAGAAAGAAGTGTAATAAAATTAAGTGTTTGAAGAGGTAAAAAGTGGGCAAGCTACTTACATCACACCGCTCAACTTAATATCCTTGCTCTGTTCCCAGCCTGGGGAAGTTCAAAAGGAGCTGGTTGTATAAGACTTGCCCGCTGCAAAAGTAGAATTATCTTTTAAATTGCAATGTCATTCTGAATAAAATTTTATATCCAATTTTATCGGAGCTATAAAATGTAGTGAAGAATCTATGTAAATAGAGATTCTTCATTTCGTTTTGTTGTTAAAATAAATTTTAGACAAAACAGAATTCAGAATGACATTCAACTATACTTTTGTTATCTTTGACGGAAATGAACCAAGAATTAGACATATCCATTGTTATTCCTCTATTAAACGAAGAGGAATCTTTAAAGGAATTAACTGATTGGATAGGTAAAGTAATGCACGATAATAATTTTGCTTACGAAATTATTTATGTAGATGATGGAAGTACTGATGGTTCATGGAAAATTATTGAAGAATTAAAGCTTCAAAACTCCAATGTAAAAGGGATTAAGTTTAGACGAAATTATGGTAAATCTGCTGGCTTAAATGTAGGTTTTGCAGCGGCTATAGGCAGTGTTGTTTTTACCATGGATGCCGATTTGCAAGATAGTCCGGACGAATTACCAGAAATGTATCGAATGGTTATTGAAGATGGTTGGGATTTGGTTTCTGGATGGAAAAAGAAGCGTTATGATCCACTAACAAAAACGATACCCACCAAGCTTTTTAATTTGGCAACTAGAAAAATGTCAGGTATAAACAACTTGCACGATTTTAATTGTGGATTAAAAGCATACCGTAAAGATGTAATTAAAACCGTTGAGGTTTATGGTGAAATGCATCGTTACATACCTGTACTAGCTAAATGGGCTGGGTTTGCTAAAATAACTGAAAAAGTAGTTTCACACCAAGAAAGAAAATATGGTGTTACCAAGTTTGGTTTAGAACGTTTTATCAACGGTTTCTTAGATTTACTATCCATTTCATTTATTTCAAAATTCGGAAAACGACCAATGCACTTGTTTGGTTCATTAGGAACTTTAATGTTTGCAGTAGGTTTTTTAATTTCATTTTGGTTAGGAGTAAATAAATTATTTATTAATACTGGAGCACCATTAATAGCCGACAGAGCTGAATTTTATTTAGCATTAACTGCTATGATTTTAGGGTCATTATTATTTGTAGCAGGTTTTTTAGGCGAATTAATATCAAGAACTTCTCCAACAAGAAATCAGTACAACATCGAAAAAGAAATCTAGCAGACAATGTTTGCGGATAATTATTGAGTAGGATGCTCATTAGTATATTCTAATAACTCTAACATGAAAATTACTATAGTAGGAACAGCACACCCTTTTAGAGGAGGAATAGCAGTTTTTATTGAACGACTTGCAAGAGCCTTTAAAGAAAATAAGGATGAGGTAAGGATAAGTACGTTTACACTTCAATATCCAAAAATTCTCTTTCCTGGTGAAACACAGTATTCATCTAGTTCAAAACCAACGGATATAGCTATTACACAAGAAGTAAATACCATTAATCCATTTAATTGGCTAAAGATTGGAAATAGGATAAGGAAAGAAAAGCCAGATATTGTAATCTTTAAATATTGGATTCCTTTTATGGCTCCTAGCTTAGGAACTATTGCACGTAGAATTAGAAAAAACAAACACACCAAAGTTATTGTAGTGGTTGATAATATTATACCTCACGAAAAACGTATTGGAGATAATACTTTGAATAATTACTTTGTAAATAGCGTTGACGGATTTATTGCCATGTCGCAAAGTGTGTTGGATGATTTAAACACTTTTAATCGTGAAAAACCAAAACTCCTTTCGCTACATCCTTTGTATGATAATTTTGGTGCTTCAAAAAGTAGAGAGGAAGCTTTAAAAGAATTAAATCTTGATTCTCAATTTCGATATATGTTGTTTTTTGGAATTATCCGTCAGTATAAAGGCTTAGATATTTTATTAAAAGCTTTTGCAGATGAACGATTGAACAATGGGAAAATTAAATTGATTGTAGCGGGAGAATTTTATGAAGATGATACAGTTTACATGGATTTGATTGAAAAGCATCAACTTCAAGATTCGGTAATTTTAGCTACTAAATTTATACCGGATGAAGAAGTAGTAAACTATTTTTGTGCAGCAGACATTATTGTTCAGCCCTACAAACACGCTACACAAAGTGGTGTAACACAAATAGCGTATCATTTTGAAAAACCAATGTTGGTTACTGATGTAGGAGGATTAAAAGAAATTGTTCCACACAATAAAGTAGGTTATGTTACCAATCCAAATGAAAAAGAAGTTGCTGATGCTTTGGTAGATTTTTATGCAAATAATCGCTCAGAAGAATTTATAAAAGGAGTAAAAGAAGAAAAGAAAAAATATACGTGGAAAAAAATGATAGACAGTATTAACTTATTGTATCAACAAACAAAATAGTTATCTTTCCGTTTTAAAAGATTTATGTTTAGGAGTAGAGCACCATTACGATTAGGTTTAGCAGGAGGGGGAACAGATGTAAGTCCGTACTCAGATGATTATGGCGGAGCCATTTTAAATGCAACGATTAATTTGTATTCTTATGCAACGATTACTGAAAGAACAGATGGTAAAATAGTTTTTAGTGCTGAAGATAGGGATGAGTATTTTGAAACGGAAACTGTAGAAAATATAGAGCCAGATGGATTGCTGGATTTACATAAAGGTGTTTACAATAGGATTGTTAAGCAGTTTACAGATAAGCCACTTTCATTTGATTTAACTACTTATTCTGACGCTCCTGCAGGATCAGGATTAGGAACTTCATCTACTATGGTTGTTGCTATTTTAGGAGCCTTTGTAGAGTGGTTAAAATTACCATTGGGCGAATATGATATTGCTAAATTGGCTTACGAAATTGAACGTGAAGATTTAGCTATGGCTGGAGGAAAGCAAGATCAATATGCGGCAACTTTTGGTGGCGTTAATTTTATGGAGTTTTCTGAGAATAATAAAGTAATTGTTAACCCCTTAAGAATAAGAAAAGAAGTGTTGTATGAATTGGAGAATAATCTAGTGCTTTATAATACAGCAACAAGTAGAGTTTCTGCTGAGATTATTAAAAAACAAACGAGTAATATTAAGAGTAACAAAGCTTCTTCAATAGAGGCGATGGACAAGCTAAAAGAACAATCTTTCAGGATGAAAGAGGCGTTTCTTAAAGGAGATTTAAATGAAATAGGAGGAATATTGGATTTTAGCTGGAAGTTTAAAAAGAAACTTGCTGAAGGAATTACTAATCCAGAAATTGATGAAATATATGAAGCTGCAAAAAAAGTTGGTGCTTTAGGAGGTAAAATTTCTGGTGCTGGAGGAGGAGGTTTCTTCTTTTTTTATTGTCCGGGGAATACAAGATTTAGAGTAATACAAGAAATAGTTAAATTCGGAGGAAGAGTTAGGAAGTATCATTTTACTAACGAAGGATTAATCACTTGGACATCAAAATGACCAGCGAAGCCATTATATTAGCAGGAGGATTTGGAACAAGGTTAACATCTGTAAAAGATGTTCCTAAACCCATGGCTCCAATTAATGATGTTCCATTTTTACAAATTTTATTAGATGATTTATTGGTGAAGGGAATTACAAAATTCTATTTAGCTGTTGGCCATCAACATGAAGTAATTGTCGATTATTTTGGTTCTTCTTATATGGGATGTAAAATACATTATGTAATAGAAGATTCACCCTTAGGAACTGGTGGAGCAATAAAACAAGCATTAGAGCAAGTTGCTTCAGAAAATGTATTTGTTTTTAATGGAGATACCTTTTTTGATGTTGATATAGAATTAATGGACGAACAACACCAATCTAAAAAATCTGATGTAACCCTAGCGTTAAAGCCGTTAACTGATTTTGATCGTTATGGTGCTGTTGAACATAATGATGAGTTACGAATTACTAATTTTTCAGAAAAGAAGTTTTGTAAAGAAGGGGTAATAAATGGAGGCATATATTTACTTCAAACCAATATTTTTGATGGCTTAGATTTTCCAAAGCAATTCTCAATGGAACAAGATTATTTCGAAAAATATTGCTCAAAAAATAACTTATCTGGTTTTATTGATGATGGTTATTTTATAGATATCGGAATTCCTGAAGATTACGAAAAAGCACAAGAGGAATTACAGAGTTTTTAAACAAGTTATTTTAACCTTATTGATTATTCGAACTAAAGGAAACAACTGGATCTACATTTGTCCAATTAGTTTTTGAATAGTTAACATTGTCTACAACTATACTTGTTAAGTTAGGATTAATATGAGCAAAAAGAAAAGTTAGATTTTCGTTGTTTCCGTTTTGTAAATTTAAGCTGCTGAGTTGGTTAGAGAAACAGCATAAATAGATTAAGAAACTATTTTTTGAGACGTCTAATCCGCTTATTTCGTTGTTGTTACACACAAAAATAGTTAGCAGCTTATTTTTAGTTACATCTATATTTCGAAGCTTGTTTTCATCACAATATAAATCAGATAATTCAGTATTTTGGGTTACATCTAAACTCTTTAATAAGTTTGTATGACAATCTAATTCTACTAATAAAGTGTTCTGCGTAACATCTAAATTTGTTAATTGATTAGAAGAACAATCTAAAGAGATTAAAGCAGTATTTTGAGTTACATTTAAGCTAGTAAGTTGATTGTTATAACAACTTAAAGAAGTTAAACTCGAGAAGTCTTCTATCCCTGTTAAATCACTTATGTATAGATAAGATACATTTAGTGATTTGATTTTACTTATGTTAGCTGTGAGCACTTTTCCATTTGGTTTGCCTTCATCATAGCCCAAATTAATTAATGCTTGTTCAAAATTAGGATCGGGTATTTTAGTTGTTTGTGCAAAAGTTATACAAATTCTGAAACAAAACGCCTGATATATTCAGAAAATTGTGTACCTTTATTATATGGGAAAACGAGTAATAATTGGCATTAAAGAGAGTGAAGAAGAGTTAAATAAACTTTACCGAGTAAGCCGAAAATATAAAGTTAAGAAACGCATAAAAAGTTTACAGTTAACTAAAAATAATCAGTTTGATACTAGAGTAGAGCTAGCGAAACACTTAGGAGTTGATGCAAAAACGCTATATGCTTGGATGAGAATTTACCAGGAACAAGGTATTGAAGCCTTATTAAAATCAACTAGTGGAGGGAGGCATAGAAAAGTAGTTCCAAATAAGTTGAAGGATTTACTTGATCAGAAACTAAAAGACAGCACTAATCCATTAAAAGGCTATACCGATGCAGTTCTATGGGTAAAAAAAGAACTTAATCTTGATATCAACTACCAAACACTGCGTTCTTTTATGATTACAAACTTTGGATGCAAGTTAAAACAGCCGAGAAAATCTCATTATAAAAAGGATGAAGTAGCTTTTGAGACTTTTAAAAAAACTTCCAGTATTACTTGATCAAATAATTAAAGACAAGAGTAGTAAATTCAAGAAATTCAATTTGTATTTTCAAGATGAAAGCAGGTTTGGGTTAAAGACACATGTTGGAAGATGTTTGACAGCGAGAGGCGTAAAACCTATAGTCCAGTATCAGCATGCCTTTAAGAATACTTACCTATATGGAAGTTTTTCACCAATAAATGGAGATTCTTTTGTCTATGAAATAGAGGGAACTACAAGTGAAATATTCTATGAATATATCAAGGCGTTTTCTGAATACAAAAAAAATGAAATGAAAATAATAGTAATAGATAACGCAGGTTTTCATTCCTTAGCAAAATATGACATGCCAGAAAACATTACGTTTATAAGGATACCACCATATTCTCCTGAACTAAATCCTTCAGAAAAAATCTGGGCTTACATCAAAAAAGATTATAAAAATAGAGTCTTTGAAAATTTAGAAAATGTAAAAAACTGGTTACACGATTTTATCAAAAACAAACTATCTGTAAATCAAATTTTAAGTATTACACATAACAAGTATTTTTTAGAAGCTTATAACGGGTGTTTTGATTCATAATTGGTATAATTGACATTTATTTTGCTTCTCTCCAAAACAAAAAAGCCTGTGTAAATACACAGGCTTTTCAATAAATTGTTTCTTATTATTAGTTTACATCAACCAAAATAGCATTTGAAATACCATTTGCAGCATTAGCTTTATATACTACAACAGCGACTTGTAAATTTGCAGTATTAACTACTGTAGTTGGAACGGTAATTGAATAAATTCCTTGAGAAAATCCTCCACCAGCAAAAGCGCCTATTGACTGAATACCTAAAGCATTACCAGTATAAGCCGCTGTACGCATCACATTTTCATGACTAGTAACAATATTAGGTCCTGTTTGATTCGCCATTACTCCATCTTCTAGAAGATACACTCCTATATACTGCTCCCCAACAGCGGTATAAAAATGAGATCCAGTAACAACTGTCACCACTCCTCCTAATAATGTTGCATCTGCCTTAATTCCAACCTGTACAGTAGTTCCAAGAATAGTACCTATTTCACTATCAAACTGTGATGTTGATGTTGAAAATCCCGCCTCTGTCATTGTATGATTAGCAGCTGACATGAATGCATGAGGAATTCCAGTAATTGCTGGTGTAAAAGCATTCATAAACGGATCTCCAAAAGTATGACCAAACTCACCTGTATTAGTAATTACACCTCCATCAGCACGTTGAACATTTAATATCACCACGTTACTTCCGAAAGTTGTTTCAATATGTGCTTTAGTTGGATCACCATTATCACCACATGGACCACACCAGGTAGCACCAACATAAGTCATTACTGCTCTTTGAGTCGGAACAGGAATTTCATCAAAGTCATTAGCATTACTAACATAACCTTCAACTGAATCACATGCTTGAGTAGTAACAAGAGGATGACCTAACCCGTCACCATCTAAATCTTGATAATAAGTATTTACAACACATGGATTCAGTACATATCCTGCGGGTTGGTTACAGTCTATAATTGTCATAAAAGGATTACCTAATCCATCACCATTTATGTCTCGCAGCCAATTTAGTTCATAAGTACAAGTACCATTATCTTCAGTAGCTCCTTCATCAAAGTTACAGGCTAGTCCATCTGTACAGCCTTTAATCTCATCCTTAGAACAGCTATACATAGTGATAGCAACAGTTCCTACAAGGATTATTATTAGTTGAATTTTTTTCATATTTGGGAAATTTATATTAAACCGCTCACACTTTAAAAGTAAGCACCTACGAAAATAGGAATAATCTTAAATTATTCCTATTTTTTTTTATCTCAAGATTGAATTCCTAAGTTAGTTAATAAAACTTATAACGCTTATCAACTACTCCATACTTATCTTTTAATGCTTCTAATAGTTGCCCTGTAACAGACCCGTTACTTTGGTTCAATTGCGTTTTAATTGCTGTATAATCTGTTGTTTCTGCTGCTGGAGTAACTGTTTCTATTTGAACAACAAACACTCCAGTTTGCCCTTCAATAGGAATACTCATTTGCCCTTGCTGCAAAGTTGAAACCATACCATTCACTCTCAACTCTTGACCCATTCCTGGGATTGCATAAGCAGAAAAATTTACATTAGGTGCACTTTCTACCGTCCCTCCGGTTTTAGTAGCCAACTCATCTAAACTAGCAACACCTTTCATCTCTTCCATAAACATAACTGCTTTCTTTTTCTTTTTTGCTCCTAATTCTACTTGAATTTCTACTTGCTCCATAGTAGCGATTCCTTCTTCTCTAACTTCAGCTAAATGAGCTACAACATATGTGTTTCCAAAAGTAAATGGATCAGAAACAGCCCCCTCTTCATTGTTAAACGACCATCTTACTAGCTCTCTAACTCCTGTCATTCCAGGAATATCTCTATCTGCAACTTTCACATCCGTAGCAACAAACTTAGCATATTCATCACTTTCAGTTGCTTTTGTAAATGCTTCTGAAGAATTATTACTAGAATAAAAACCGCTTGCTTTAGCAAAAACAGCATTAAACGTTTCGTTACTTGGTGTGTTTTTTCTTCCTATAGTATATAATTGTATTTTTCTGTTTTTATCAGCCTGTTTTAACACTTCTATTAAGTGATATCCATACTGAGATTGAACAATAACCATATCTCCTACTTTACCATCAAAACAAGCTTCGTTAAACGATGGAACCATTGTTCCTTCTCTAAACCAACCTAAATCTCCACCTTCAATTGCAGAACCAACATCTTCTGACATTGTTGTAGCAATTGCGGCAAAATCAGCACCATTCTCTATTTCTGTTTTAACACTATCCAATTTAGCCTCTAGTAATGTATCTATTGCAAATTGCTGTGCTGTCTTTAATAAGATATGACGTGCTTTTACTGAATCGGGGATCATTTTAGTTGAAGATAATTTTGTTACCATAAACGATCCATTTTGCTCATAAACTGAAGTAATAGCTCCAACTTCTTGATGAAAAAATGCTGAATCAATTCCAACAGGCATTGCATCTGGTCCATAATAAGTTTCATCTAATGGTATTTCAGAGTTATAAACCACAAAAGAAGAATCATCATCTGTTGTTTTAAACTCCTCTGCCGTTTGTTCTATCCATGCTTTAGCTTCAGCAATATCAGCTTCTGATGGTGTTACTTCAAATTTTACATATTCTATTTCTCTAGAAGCATCTTGTTTATACTCATCTTTGTGTTCGTTATAATAAGCTTTTAACTCTTCATCTGTAACTTGGACAGTACTATCATTAACAGCTACATATCTTTTTGCAACAAATTTTATATTGCGTTGTTCGTTTTGCTCAGTATAAGTTCTTTTTATCAAACTCGAAGTGGCATATAAACCTTTCGATAATAAAGTATTGTATTTAGAAGCTACTCTTTCTTTTTCGATACCATCCTCAAAAGACAACCACTGATCTCTGTTTTCAGCAGGCATTGTTTCTAAGCTTTTTAAGAATTGTAATACTTGTGTTGGATTAAATAGACCAGTACTCGGATCAGTAAAAGCTTGTTGTACTTGTGGATGAGGATTACTTCCTTGAACCATATCAAATAATTCTTCTGAACTAACCGCAATTCCTAATTCTTTAAACTGGCTTTCTAAAACTATTTCTCTAATAATTTCGTTCCAAGCCTGCTCTTTTAAAGATTCTCTAAGTTCTACACTTGCTGTGGTTTTATTTTGATTTTCCCACAAACTAACACTATTCTCATATCTTAGATTAAATTCTTGACCAGTAATTTCCTGACCTCCAATCTCTCCAAGATTATTATCATTACCGCCAAACAAACGTTGAATTTGATCTACAGGAAGTAAAAATGCTAACATTCCAACTCCTATTATAATCATCACTAATGCTGACTTTTCTCTAATTTTTCCTATTACTGCCATTTAATTTTATTTTGGGTTGCGAATATACGATTGTCATTCGATAAATAAAAGCGTTCAGCAAGTTTTATACTATTGATTTTGAGCTTTAAAGAAAGTAGGTTTATTCTTCGGAAGTAATTTGGTGCATTGTAACCAGTTCAATCTTGTTATTACTTACTTTATCAATCGTAAAATCTGCTGTTTGTGAGCTAATAACTTCTCCTTTTTCTGGTATACTTTCATGGATGCTAATGATGTATCCTCCAAGAGTTTCGTACTCTTCCGAGCCTGGTAAATTTAATTTATATTTTTCATTGAGGTAATCAATTTCTAATCTGGCAGAAAACTGATAAAGATTCTCTTCCAATTTATTTTCTGTCAATTCTTCTCTATCATGTTCATCTTCAATTTCTCCAAAAATTTCCTCAATAATATCTTCAATGGTTAAAATACCTGAAGTTCCTCCAAATTCATCTACAACAACAACTACACTTCTTCTTTCTTTTAAGGATTTTTTTAATACTTCATTGGCAGACATCACCTCTGGCACAATAGAAACAGGGAGTAAAATAGATTTAATTGTTTTTGGCTGCTTAAATAACTCTTTAGAATGGGCATAACCTATAATATTATCGATTGAATCTCTAAAAATTAAAATTTTTGACAAGCCTGTTTCTATGAATTTTTTTTGCAACTCTTCTATTGAGGAATCAACCTCCATGGCTGTTATTTCTGTTCTCGGAATCATGCACTCCCTAACTTTCACATCAGAAAAACCTAATGCATTTTTAAAAATCTGGATTTCTGTATCTACCTCTTCGCCTGCTTCCTGGCTTTCTTGAATATTAGCTACAAAATCTTCTAGATCAATTTTAGAAAAAGCCAAATCACTTTCGGAAGTATCTACTTTAAACAATTGTAAAATAATATTTGATACTCCTACAGTAAAATAAGTAAATGGCAACAATATATAATACACAATTATTAAAGGAATAGCGGCAATAGAAAGCACTTTATTTGGATTGATTCGGAACAAGGTTTTAGGCAAAAATTCTGCATAAAACAACACCACCATAGTTGATATTACTGTTTGAATCAATAAAATAATCAATTCATTCTCCGAAATATAAGTGATAATTAATGGCTCTAAAAACTTAGCCATAACAATACTATATATTACTAAAGCAACATTATTTCCTAATAGCATTGCTCCAATAAATTTAGCAGGCTGTTTTAAAAATGAAGAAAGAATTTTTGCTGAAAAAACACCTTTATTTTTATCTAGCTCTATTTTTAACCTATTAGCAGAAACAAAGGCAATTTCAATGCCTGAAAATAGTGCAGAGGCAAACATTGCTAATAATAATAAAATCCAAAAAAGTGGAGTCATTGGTGTTTAAAAATTCCTTTTAAAAGTAAGCGTTTATTTCGACATATTTTCAAAACGCTTTAATTGTCGTTTTCTAACAAAAAATAGCAAGGTTGCCATTGCTGTAAAAAAGAAGAAAAATAATGCGTCAGTCACACCTGTATACACTAGGTGATAACAAGCTATACAAAAGCTAACAATTGCAACCATTAACCACATATACTGTAAAAATTTTACTACTTTTTCCATTTTAATCTGTTTTTAAAGAATCGGATTCTTCTTTGATATTTATTATTCCGGTTATATTGTAAATTTTCCATTTGGTAAAATCTTGATTCGCCTCCATCCCATCTCCCATTATGATTTCATCTTCTGTGGTAATTTTCACAAACTCCTCTGTATATATTTTAGCTGAATCTTTTAACCAAATTAAATGCTCTGTATTTAACACTTCTCCCTTATCATTAACTACCACCACATCATCTTTTGCTTCCATTATATCTTCTGAAACTCGATGTATCGCATAATTTGAGGTTAAGGTTGAAGCAATATTTAATAAGGAATCATAAAATAACACCTTAATGCCCTCTGTCATTTCCATGTATTTATTTTTATCCTCACCATACTCTTCCATTAAAGGTGCAGTAATTTTAATCTTTACATCTGATTTTTCAGAATAAATAAACTCAACATTCTTTCCTTTACTAATTGGCACTTTTTCCTTTTTGGTTAACGATGCTATTTCTTCAACATCATTCTCACAAGAACAAAGAATCCCGAATGCAAATAGCACCGGGATAATCTTTGTATACATTAATGTACCTTTATTAAAGTTCACTTATTTTGTTTTGATAGTAGTTGCTTCATTTATCCAACAACCAGCAGTATAAGGGTCGCCATTTTTTTTATTAAAAAAGAACACATCTTTTGTTGCTGGATAACGAGATGAAATACTTGCTATTTTTTTATTTGCTGCACTTGCTAAAGACGCATCAACAGCCTTTGCTTTTCTATATTTATCTACTGCAGCCCAATAAGCCCCGAACCTTCCTAATTCTCCATCATCACAAGTTTTTGAGCTTTGGGCATAACAATCTCCTATTAAAATATAAGGTGCTCCCCATCCTTTTTTCAAACCAACTGCTTTTAAAGCAAACGTTCTTGCCTGAGAATAACTCTTTTTATAAGAATGTGCTTTCGAAATACTTAATGTGTATTCTGCTTTTTCATCATCTGTTTCTGACATGTCAACAGATTTTTGAAACCATTCAATTGCTTTGGTATAATCTTTTTTACCTAAATATATTGTTGCAATTCCCGCAGCTCCATTAGCCGATGGCTCTAGAGCAAAATATGCTTCAGCAACTTTACCATAAATAACAGCTCCTGCATCTTCTTTATAACATTTGTTTTTCTTTAACAGCCTTACATTTGTTCTTAACCAATCTAAATTCGCTTTATTTGCTTCAAAGTTTTTATCAGCTAAGGGCACTAAAACTGTACAATCTAAATAAGGCGATGTTATATTTTGAATTTTCTCTGCTGCTTTTGCATATCGTTCAGTTTGTCTTCCTCCTTTATTAGCTGCACAAATTGCCAATGTTTTCTCAAACATTTTAACAACATCTTCTTTTGTTTTTTTACCTGCTTTTTCTAGGTTAATAGTGGTAAACATCATTGCAACCAAAGTTCCAGATTGTGTTTTATCTCCAGTTAAATTAATTGCTTCATTTAATGTTTCAAATGTTTTTTCTTTATCTTGTTTTGTACTCAACATAGATTGCCCTTTCATTCCAAGAACTTTACCTCTTTCATTAAAATATTCTATTCGTTGATCAAATATTGAAAACATCGTATCTAAATAAGCTTTTTTTAAGGCTGCATCTTTTTCTTTTTTGGCTAATGCTTTGTATATCTTAACACCATTAGTATACAATGTTTTTTGAGATTGAGGACAAGTTTTGTATGCTGTTCTCCATAATTCATGAGCTAGTTTTGGCTCACTTTTTAAATAATCTTTATAGATTAAACTTTCTATACATACAATACTATCTTCTGGTGTCGCACCATATTTTCCTTGAGCAAAAGTTGTTACACTTATGATTAATGCTGCTAAAATTAATGTTGTCTTTTTCATGTGCTTTATTATTTTTATCATTGTTACATGGAACTCGCTTAAAAACTACTTGCTATAAAAGTCAATTCTTCTAACTCGTTTCATGTGTATTTTTTATTAATCGTACTTTCTTTTTCTAAACCATGTTGCATTTATGGTTACTCCTACATTCATGTTAAAAAACTTTTCCTGTATCAATCCTGCTTCTGTTGTTCCTTTGTTTCCATATTCAAAACCAAAATTCAATCTAGGGTAACTGTTTTCTGCCCTTCTAACTGGCAAGCCTATTCCAAAAGTTATGCCATACTCAGAAAAATCAACCTCATTAATTGTTAAGTATGAATTGGAATATCTTGATCCTATTCTATAAGCTACTCTTTGTAAATAATTACTTCCATCATGTTTCGGTATAAATTGAGCTCCAAACGCGAAAGAAGAATTAGATTGATAAGTGTATAAGTCATCATTACTTTCAATTGCTCCCCAATTTGATACTTTATAATCTACCGCTAACAACCATTTGTTATCTTTTTCTAAAGAAACACCAAAACCTAACTCAGAAGGCAATTGAATTACATCTTCAACCTCCTCAATAAACTCTATTGTATCTTTTATTGTTCCAAAATCAAATGTTCCTGAAAAAGATCGAATAATTTCTGTTCTTTTCGTTTTTATACCCGAAGCTAATCCATAAGTAGCTCCGATAGTTAATTTGTACTTTTCATCATCCGAATTTGTAAATGTTTTTTGATATTGTAATCCAAAATCAAAACCAAAATCAGCCACAGAATAATCCCTAACTTTCCAAACATTATAAGCATTAGCTAAATCTCCATAAATTGCTCTTTGATCATGATTTATGGATCCAAACAGAAAGTTAGCATTAACACCTAACGAAATGTTTGAAGTAGAATCTACTTTTACTGCCAATGCATTTCCTAAATAGGCTTTATTGACTCCTCCTGACCCCTCATTATAAAAACTAATATTTCCTGCAATAGGATCATTAATTACCTCATCATATTTATAACCAACATTTGAGTAAGGCAAAACACCAAAACTCATTCCCCAAACATTTTTTACTACAGGAAAAGCCAAAGAAATATGATCGAGATATGAATTGTTTTGATATTGAGTTTCTGTGCCATCATCTAATGTTAAGGCATTGTTTGTGTAGCCAACATCAAAGGTTACTACAGAAATAGCCGAATAACTTGCTGGATTCTGTAAATTAATATCTTTATATGTTCTTAAGCCAACTCCCACACCTCCCATACCAAACCCTTGAGTAAAGGCTTGAGTTCTAACAACACCTATTCCGTATTTTGAGTACGGAGAGTTTGTTGTTGCTTGCGAAAATACTGTTGTATTTACTATCAACAAAAGAAAAAGAGCAGTTACTAGCTTATTGATTCTCATTATAATTTAAAATTTCATTCAATCCTTTCAGTACCAAAAATTCGTCTGCAAAGATGCGATTTTTTGGTTCTAAATCAAATAGGTTTATATCTCCTCCTGTAACAACTATTTTTAAGGTTTCATATTGTGAAATATAGTTGTTAATTGTTCCTTCTATCTCATTTTTCATTCCATTATAAACTCCCGAAACAATTGAACTTTCTGTAGTATCTCCTATTAATTTTAATTCTTTTTTATTAAAATTAATTAAAGGTAATTTCCCTGTAAAGTGATTCAATGCTTTAAACCGCATCTCAAAACCTGGAGCAATTGCACCTCCGAAATACTCATTTTTTGAGCTAATAAAATCGTAAGTAACACAAGTTCCGATATCTATTACCAATAAATTAGTGTTTTCAAAACTACTTTTAGCACCAATAACAGCGGCAACTCTATCTACACCTAACGTTTCGGGTGTTTTATAATGATTTTGCAAAGGTAACGGGGTTAGGTGTGTTAACTTCAAGAAATTATACTTTTTTAACAAAGTTTCTGCCTCTCCAAATTCTCTTACAGAGGAAAAAATGCCTTTTTTAATCTTATAGTTAGAAAAAAACACATCTATTATTGATGATGAAAGATGCTCCTCCTGAGCTAACTCAAGCAAGTTATCCCCCTCAAATACAGCAAGTTTTACAAAAGTATTTCCTATGTCTATTACTAAGTTCATTGTAAAAATATGGTCGAAATTACAAAATGTATGATGATTTGTTTTTAGGAACGAAATATTTTTATACATTTGCCGACCATTTGAATGGTGCCTTAGCTCAGTTGGTAGAGCAATGGACTGAAAATCCATGTGTCCCTGGTTCGATTCCTGGAGGCACCACTCACTAAAAGCCTTGACTACATTGTAGTCGAGGCTTTTTTAGTTAAAACCTTTTTTTTGCGGAGCGTACTACTTTTAAAAGAGGAGCGTACTTTTGGCTCATGAGCCCTCTCTATAACTCTTTATTTTAGGATAGATTTTTAATCGGGGACATGGACCAGTCATCCATGTGTCCCTCAGCATCTTCTACATCTCCGTTACCTTGCACATATATTATTCTAGCAGTTTATTTGATTGAATAAAAATAATGAGGTAGTGGAGCCCATATCACTTTTAGTCAAACTTAACCAAAAAGTGAAAAAGGAACTTCAGATGGTTCTACCTGAAGTGGATTACCCAGTGTAGATTCACCTTTTTTTTGTTGAGAATCGGAATTATGCAATGCCTAGCGCTCGTTGAACATTAGTTTAACGAGTGTTAAATAAAAATAATATCTTAAGAAGTAGTAAAGTAATTCAAAAGAGAACTCACCTACTTAACATAGTAGTTGTTATGTTAAACAAAAACTAGTTAAACCAACTCTACTAATAGATTGTTTCGGTATGTATCTTGACTTCAAAAGTGACATTGGTGTTACTGAACATTTAAAAGAGGGTTGAGTAAGGGTACAAGCCCATTCATTTCTACGGAAGGTATTCTTATTCTCTAACTTATTTTTAGTGAATTAATATTAAACGGTAAAAATTTAATTTAATATGAATTTCTTAATTTAGAAAAATTCTAAGAGAGTAGTTAAGTGAAATCCGAATACCATACAGATATACCGAATATTGATAAAAATGTCTTTAAGAGGATCTTCGATCACCACTTTAAGGTTTTGTGTGCATTTGGATATCGATATGTGCAAGATACTTCTGTATCCGAAGATATGATTCAGGAGGTATTTATTAGTCTTTGGGAAAAGAGACAAAATTTTAACCATGAAAAAGCTATAAAAGCATTTCTTTACACCTCTGAAGCCAATAAAAATGGAGATCTAAGTGTGCTGGCTTAGGGCATGGTCTAAATTTATCACATCCAATCTTAAAAAGTTCGAGTCTTGTTAAACCCACAACATGTGCACCCCCTTGCTTTCGTGAAATATTTTTATTTTATCCTTATATTCGCCAACTAAAAACAAACAACTGGTTGAAAAAAATACTTTTCATATTACTCCTCATTCCAATCCTTAGCATTGGACACACGAATTCAGACTCTTTATGGGGTGTTTGGCAAGATGAATCTATAGTTGATTCTGCTCGTTTTGAAGCTATTTCAACTTTAGCAAGGTCATCAATTTATTCTTATCCTGACAGCACTTTTCACTATGCTCAATTACAATTTGAATATGCAACTGAATTAGGAAACGAAAAAGAGTTGGCGGCTGCATTACATTTACAAGGTCTTGCTCGGACAGTCCAAAACAAATGTTCAGAGGCAATCGAATACTATACGCGCTCAATAACCATAAGTAATAAATTGGGGAATAAACCTCAAGAGGCAAAATCGCTTTCCAACATTGGCATACTCTATACTATGCTTGGAAATTACGAAAAAGCAATCGAATATATTGAGAGAGGTTTAACATTAAATAGGGAAACAAATAATCAGTATGAAATTGCTAAATCACTTATTAATATTGGAATCGTATATACCGAAAAAGGTGAATTAGATTCAGCGCTTAACGTGTTTCGAGAGGCTCATAATCTATTTAAAGAAGATGGAAATGAAAATGGGAAAGCAACTACTCTTGCCAATATTGGTGGAATTTATATCGAAAAAGAGGAATATCAACTCGCATTAGGATATTTTAAAGAGTGTATGTTAGTTCTTGGAAATAATAATCATAAACAAAACAATTATGTACGTGCTGGCGTATTGAAAGATATAGGTGAAGTACATTACAAACTAGGTAATATAGATCTCTCTATCGTTTATTTAGACAGCTCATTAACAATAGCTAAAGAAATAAACCAACTGGCAATAATGAGTACTGCTGCAGACTATCTACACTTGTGTTATAAGGTTCAAGGAGAGCATAAAAAAGCATTAGCCATGCTTGAATTGTTTGTGACCTCAAATGATAGTTTAGAAAAAAATGAAAACGAAAATGAAGTTATCCGTAAGGAATATGAATATGAATATGAAAAAAAGAAACAGCTAGATTTAAAACAACAAAAAATTGACAAATTAAAACAACAACGACAATTTTATATTTTCTTTTCTGGAGGCATTCTACTCTTCATTCTATTCTTTTTGTTTTATAGGATTAGACTTTTAAATCTTAAAAGAGAACAAAATGAATTATTGCACAAGATCGAATTATTGAAACAAAAATCATTAGTAAAAAACATTGTAGACAATCTGGAAGAGCCCAAGCAACTTTTGGATAAGACAAAAATTGAGGATGCTATTGATGCCAAACTTAATGAAACAGATTGGAAAATTTTGAATACCCTTTTGAACAACCCGATGATAGATAATAAGTCATTAGCCGAACAGGTTCACCTCAGCTATCAAGGAACAAGTTCATCACTTAGAAAAATGTATAAGCTTTTTGAATTAAAGTCTTCCAACAACAATAAACTTAACCTGGTGGTAAAAGCCACAGACATCTCTAGTAAGTAAGAAGAACAGCGAGTTCCAGCCTTAAACCCCGTTCAAATAACTTCACGAATCATTCGTGAAATCCCCTTCACCCCATACAATCACTACCATTCGTGATATAAACCCCTTGAGTTGAAGGTAATTTAGTAATTGTTAAATAAAATAGACAATTATGAAAAGATTAGACTTCTTAACCTACACTATCACCTTACTTATATTTACCCTTTTACCTTTCAAAGGGCTAACACAAACCTGTACAGCCGTTATTAATACTTATCCATATAACGAAACTTTTGAATCAGGTTTGGGGAATTGGAGCAATGTATCTGGAGATGATTTTAACTGGACAAGAGACAGATGGGGCACACCCTCCACCCTAACTGGACCATCATCATCAGTTGGAAGTGCTGCAAATAATACAGATTATTATATGTACATAGAATGGGAAGATATACAAACAGCAAACAAATTAGCCTACATCGAATCTGACTGTTTTGATCTAAGCCCTTTGACCAACCCAAGCATATCATTTTATTACCAGATGTACGGTGAACATATGGGGCGTATCCGACTACTTATATCAAATGACATGGGAATTACTTCTTGGATTATATTATTTAATGAGCGTTATGATCAAGGAACTAATTGGCATAGTGTAACTGTAGACCTTTCCACCTATGCAGGAGATAATGTTCAATTTCGATTTCAAGGAAAAATGGGCACAGAATTTAGGAGTGACGCAGCAATTGACGAAATATTTGTTGGTGAAGCATCTATTTTACCAATAGAGCTATCAAGCTTTGATGCAGACTGCATTAATGAAATGCCAACATTAAACTGGACTACTAGCTCAGAAATTAACAACGATTATTTTACAATTGAAAGAAGCGAAGATGGAGTAAGTTTTGAAGCTGTTGGAACCATAAATGGGAATGGTAATAGTTCCACATTGAAAAATTACAGTTGGACAGATGATAATCCAACTAACGAAACAACCTACTATCGTTTAAAACAAACAGACTTTAATGGTGCATTTGAATATCACGGTATAAGACCAGTTGTTTGTGAAACGTCTGATGAAATATCAATTTATCCAAGCCCTTTCAAAAATAGCTTTACAATTAAACTATCAAATAATACCATTTATCCAGCTAGGATAGAAGTAATGGATTATTTAGGGAGAAAAGTATATTCTCAAGCATTAGAAACACCAACAACGAATATTGCATTAGATGATCTTCCTAACGGAACTTATTTTGTAAAAGTAACTTCTGATAACACACAAGTTGTGAAACGAATTGTAAAAATGAAGTAAATAACTTCACGAATGATGCGTGAATCATCACACAGCCTATCATAACCACTAGCATTCGTGATATAAAACCTTTCATTCGAAGATAATTTAGTACATGTCATTTTAAAAACGGACAATTATGAAAAGATTCTACTTAACAAACCTAATTACCCTTAAAATATGCCTGTTGTTTTGTGTAACATCAACAGCACAAAATTTTACCGTTAACTCAACTACTGATGCTGTTGATATTAATATAGGAGATGGGAAATGAAAACAATTATATTTTTAGCGATTCTCCTATCTAAATTAGTTGAAGCGCAAACTGGCCCTGGCGGAGTTGGCACCTCTAGTTCGAATATTATTTGGGTTAAGGCTGATGCTAATGTATACTCTGATGCGGGAACGACTCCAGCTACCTCTGGTGATAATGTGAGGCAATGGAATGATGTTTCGGGTAATGGGCTTAATGGATTTAGTACTGTTGTTGCTAACCAACCAGAATATGAATTAAATGCTCAAAACGGCTATCCAGGAATAAGAGTTAAAGGGAATCAATTCATCTCTTTCCCAGCAATGGGGATAGCTAATAACAGTAGTATTACATATATTATGGCGTTTAAAGATACTGCAGTTGGAGGTCGAGGAACCAATAATAATGGTAGTGGAGATTATTTGATAGATAGAGTTTCTCCTACAAATGAATTGTTTAGTTTGAAGCTAGTAAACCCAAGCAGATATGGTTATCAAAAACGTACAGATGCGGGATCAGCTATAGGAGGAGTTTCTACAACAACTGCAATTAATAATAGCGCAAAAGTTATTGAGTATCGAAGAGATTATGGAGTGGATTATCAAATTTTCTATAATAACTCCCTTGAAGGGAGTGCGGCCGAAGCTAATGGACCATCAACACCACCTGCTCCTCAAATTGGTCGTCATTGCAGCTATTGGAACCAAGGATTAAGGGGATATATTTACGAATTTATCATTTATAATTTCGCATTAAATACAGCTCAAACAATTATTGTAAATAATTATTTATCAGCTAAGTATGGATTTTCATTGTCGGCAAACGATTGTTATTCTAGAGATGATGTGGGGGGAGGAGATTATGATCATGATGTGGCAGGTATTGGAAGAGTAGATGCGGCTAATATTCATAATGATGCTCAGGGGACAGGTATAGTGAGAATCTTAAATCCAACAGGTTTGGGAGATGATGAATTTCTAATGTGGGGACATGACAATGGTGCAATGCTACCTACAACAACAGATATTCCTGCAGGTGTTGAGGCTCGTTTAGAAAGGGTGTGGAGAGTAAGTGAAAGAAACGCCAATAATACTTTAAGTATAGATGTTGAAAATATTGACATGAGGTGGGATTTGACTGGGCTAGGATCTATAACTGCAACTGACCTTTGCTTACTTATAGATACTGATAATGATGGAGTATTTTCTGATGAAACACCAATTTCTGGAGCTACATCTTTAGGTAATGATATTTATGAGTTTGCTAATGTACCAGGTAATGCAACAGGAATTACAAATGACAGGAAGTTTACATTAGGAACCCTTGATATGATTATCACAGCATTACCTATCACTTTAATTAGTTTTGAAGCCAATTTAGATGTAGATCATGTTGAGTTAGAGTGGGTAACAGCTACTGAAATTAATAATGATTTCTTTACAATAGAAAAAAGTATTGATGCGATATCATGGGAAGAAGTTGTAGTTGCTTCTGGAGCAGGAAATAGTAATCAAGTAATAAGTTATTTTGAGACGGATTATAACCCAATGAATGGCATCTCTTACTACCGTTTAAAACAAACGGATTTTAATGGAGCTTATGAATATCACGGTATAAGACCAGTTACGTGTGAGCAATCAAATTTCATTAGTATTTATCCAAGCCCTTTCAAAAATAGCTTTACCATAAAGTTATCAGAAAACACCACTTATCCAGCTGCGTTAGAAGTAGTGGATTACTTAGGAAGAACAATCTATGCCAAAACACTAACATCTAATCTGAATATAATAACATTAGACAAGATGCCGCATGGAACTTATTTTATAAAAGTGACAACTGTAAACACTCAAGTTGTTGAACGAATAGTTAAAACGAAATAAAAAAGTAATGAATACAACAGACAAGAACTCAATAAAAATTATGAAAATTTACAAAACCAAGAAGCTCTTTTTTTCTGCATTGATAGCCCTACTATCTTTGAGCACTCCTTTAATAGCTCAAAATTTTACCGTTAACTCAACTTTAGATGCAGTAGATGTAAACCCGGGAGATGGCGTTTGCGATGATGGCTCGGGAAATTGCACCTTAAGAGCAGCAATACAAGAAAGTAATGCGCTTGGAGGGGCTCATACCATCACACTCTCAGCTTCTACTTATACATTAGCCATAGCTGGGGCGAATGAAAATGCTTCTGCAACAGGTGATTTAGACATTAGCTGCTCACTTACCATAAACGGTGTATCCGCTCAATCCACAATAATTAACGGAAATAATTTAGATAGAGTTATTCATATAAAAACTTCAGGAACACTTATTGCGAACGAAGTTTCCTTTACAGGAGGTTTCATAGAAACAAATTATGGTGGCGGAATTCTAAACAAAGGTGTTCTTACTCTCAGCAATAGCGAAATTTATTCTAATTCCGCAAATTTATTAGATGGCACTACTACAGAGTTTGGTGGATTTGGTGGCGGAATTTCAAATCAAGGAATCGCTACCCTAATGAATGTTACAATAAGAACAAATACAGCTATAGGATCTGAAGGACTTGGAGCAGTAGATGGTGGCGGGGGTGGTGGCTCAACCCCAGGCTTTGGCGGTGGAATTTACAACGAAAATGGAGCAACATTAACCATAACAAATTCAACTATCTCAGGCAATCAGGCTATGGGAGGAAGAGGATCAGGTGGATCAGCAAATAATGGGGTTTGGAATCCGCCAGGTCAATCTGGAGCAGGTCCAAATCCAGGAGCTGGAGGTGCTGCTGGTGCAGGTGCAGGCGGAAACGCTACTGGAGATTATTCTGGTGGCGGTGGCGGTGGTGGACAAAGCGCTGGCGGTGGTGCTGGAGGAAATGGTGGTTATGGTGCTGGTGGAGGAGCCGTAGGGGCAAAAACCGTTGCGGGTTCAAGTGCCAATGCAGTGGGTGTTGGTGGATTTGGTGGAGGAGATGGAAATAACGCCTGTTGTTCTTCCGCAGGAGGCGGTGGCGGAGGAGCTGGTTTTGGAGGAGGAATATTCAATAATGGAGGAAATATTACAACTACCAATGTTACAATCGCTTTTAATGAGGCGCTAGGTGGTAATGAAAGAACTTCACTTGGTGGATGGGCCGGACGAGGATTAGAAGGTTCTGGTTTAGGAGGAGGAATCTTTAACCGAACTGGAAATATTGACATTAACAATACGCTTTTGGCTAACAACAATATCAGTTCCCTTGATGGTGCATTTATAGCTATTGATACTACCTATGAAGATACATGGGGAACATTTACTTCTACAACAGGATATAATTTAATATTTACGGCTGGAACAGCTTCAATTGGTGGAACCACTACTGGAAATGTAATTGGAGCTGACCCAATATTAGCTGCTTTAGCAATGAACGGTGGAACCACTTTAACTCACGCAATATCAGTTTGCCCCACAAGTCCAGCAATAGATGCAGGTTTAGATGGAGTAGCTCCTGTACAAGATCAAAGAGGTGTTCCTAGATTTAATGTTTTCTCTGGAGCTAACATTTCTGATATAGGAGCTTTTGAAAATAATGTTGCAAGCAATCCAGTTAATAGCACAGATTTACAAACGTCATGCGGATCTTATACTTGGATTGATGGAAATACTTATACGGTTAGTAACAATACTGCTACTCACACCATAGTTGGCGGATCGGTAAACGGATGTGATTCCATTGTTACTTTAGATTTAACCATTAGTCCAACCGTTAATGGTACAGATGTACAAACTACTTGCGGATCATATACTTGGATTGATGGGGTTACTTATACGACTAGCAACAATACGGCTTCTGACACCTTAGTTGGCGGATCCGTTAATGGATGTGATAGTATTACAACTTTAGATTTAACCATTAACAATGCAGTTAATAGTACGGATGTACAAACGGCATGTGGATCCTATACTTGGATGGATGGAATCACTTATACTTCTAACAACAACACTGCTTCTGACACCATAGTTGGTGGTTCTGTTAATGGTTGTGATTCTATCATTACCTTAGATTTAACAATTAATAACACTGCTAATAGTACTGATATACAAACAGCTTGTAGTTCTTATACTTGGATTGATGGGATTACTTATACATCAAGTAACAACATTGCCTCTGACACCATATTTGGTGGCGCATCTAACGGATGTGATTCTATCATCACTTTAGATTTAACAATCAACAATACCGCTAATAGTACTGATGCGCAAGTGGCTTGTGATTCTTTTACTTGGATTGATGGAATTACTTATACGACTAGCAACAACACTGCTGCTGACACCATAGTTGGTGGCGCTTCTAACGGATGTGATTCTATTGTTACGCTAGATTTAACCATCATCAACGCTGTTAACGATATAGATGTTCAAACCGCATGTGATTCTATTACTTGGATAAACGGAATCATCTATACTTCTAATAACAATACAGCCACTCATACCATAGTAAATGGAGCTGCTAACGGATGTGATAGTATAGTAACATTAGACTTAACCATTAGTCCATCAGTTAATGGCACAGATGTACAAACAGCTTGTGGATCATATACATGGATAGATGGCAATAATTATTCTTCAAATAACAATACGGCTACACATACCATAATAGGTGGTTCTTCTAACGGATGTGACTCTATTGTTACATTAAACCTTACAGTTTTTCCAGTTTTTGAAATTAATTTAGGTGAAGATACTAGCATCTGTAAGGAGTTAATTGTCTTAACTCCTGGTAATGGCTTTAATTCTTACCTCTGGAGCGATGGAAGTATTTCCCATTCCATAACTGTTAGCACTGAAGGAAGCTACTACGTTACGGTAACTGATATAAACGGTTGTAGTGGATATGATCAAATAGAAGTGATTGAGGATTGCCCATTTACAATATGGGCACCCAATGTGTTTACACCTAATGGCGATGGACACAATGATGAGTTTACTGTTGTTAGTGAACATTTAGTTTCTCTAGAAGTTCTCATTTTTAACAGATGGGGAGAATTGCTCAAATCTTGGAAAAACATTACTGGTTCTTGGGATGGCAGAACGGCAGGAGGAAATATAGTTCCTGATGGTTCCTACCCTTACATTATTAAATACAGCTATAAGGATGGAAGAGTAATAATTAATAAATCAAAACACGGACATGTTACTGTTTTAAAGTAAGCACCCTAAAATAGAAACAACAGACATGTTGAGATTATATAAATCAGATGATCAGATTATTAATTACAAAAGAACAGTTACTAATAGTATCTGTTTCTAAAGAAGAAAGAATTAACTCCTATAACATTAAAAAACTAATTGGAAAATCAAAAAGAATGATTGAGCAAAACAACATAACAGCAGTAATTATAGAGATAGAAAATAACTGCCGTATTGACAAATATGCATCAACCTTTTTTAATAAAGCATTGAATCACTCAACTGTTTTTCCAATTGTAATAATAAGTTCATGATGGAAAGAATTATAACAACACTCTTTGGAACATTTTATCAAAAAAATGCAAGTGTTCCATTTCGCGAACAGGCATTAGTAACAATTGTGACGGTAGTATTTATTTTATTAATTACTATTCCTTTGTTTTTGTTGATACTTGATATTTTATAAAAAAGTATGGAAAAAATAATCAGATACACCTACTCTAGAGTCTTTAATAAAAACTCCTTAATTCCAATTAAGGAACAATTCGTTTTTGTTTTAGCTTCTTTAGCTGTATTAATTATAGGCTTTTTCCTTTTATTTTTAAGATAGGGTTTTAAACATACATGAGGTTGTAATAATGAAAAAATGAACGTTACATCACAAATGTTTAAGTCTACTCGTGAAATCTCAGATTTCTAATTTTTTCATGTAGATACGTGAAGAATTTTAACCTATAACAATATAATTTACACACTTAAACCTAAATATATTTACATGAAAAAAAACAAACACATTTTTAATTCGCTTTTAATTAGGTACAACAAGTACATCAAAAAAAGAGAAAACTTAAGGTTAGCCAGTCGCAATAATCGAAGACAAAACATTCTTACAAAGCACATTGAGCGATTGCATGAAAAGTTAATGAGCTTAAAAGTAAGTATCCAAAAAGGATCTGTAGTTACGGCTGCAATATTAGGAGCTGTAGCTTTTATGCCTCAAGAAGCTAATGCTCAGATTACTTTTGGAGCTGCTCAATTCAATCCTTTTTCATTAACAACTATGAGCGATTTCACTAATGCTAGTGTATCTTTTGGAGATCTAGATAATGACGGGGATCAAGATATAATGACAGCAGATGAATATGGGAATTTTTTGTATTATGAAAATACAGGAGCATCAAGTTCCCCTGTTTTTGGTAGTGCTCAAACCAATCCTTTTTCATTGTCAATTCCAGGAACCTTTTCTGATCCTGAATTTATCGATTTAGACAATGATGGGGATTTAGATTTAATTGTTGGAGACAATTCAGGTGATTGGAAATATTTCGAGAATATAGGAACAGCTAGTGCTCCAAATTATGGAGCTGTTCAAACCAACCCTTTCTCATTGGCTTATCTAGGTTCTTATTCTAGCGCTAATTTTGAAGATTTAGATAATGATGGAGATTTTGATTTGATGGCTGGAGATGGTTCTGGTGATTTTTACTATTATGAAAATACAGGAACTGCCAGCACTCCATCTTTTGGAGCTGCTCAAACTAACCCTTTCTCATTAACAAGTCTTAACTCATATGTAAGGCTATCCTTAATTGATCTCGATGGTGATGGGGATTTTGATTTGATGGCTGGAGATTATTCTGGTGATTTTTACTATTATGAAAATACAGGAACTGTTAGTTCCCCAACTTTTGGGTTACTCCAAACTAATCCTTTCTCGTTAACTGGTATAGTTGATTATTCTGGACCTGCTTTTGCTGATTTGGATAATGACGGAGACATGGACATTTTGTCACATAACTATAACGGAGACTTTTACTATTTTGAAAACACTTCTTGTAATCTTGACAACACAGTGGACAATAGTTCTACTCCTACGTTAACTGCTAACCAATCAGGTGGTTCTATTGCATACAGATGGTTAGATTGTGATAATAACAACGCTGTTATCCCAGCAGAAACAGGCCAATCTTTTACAGCTACTACAAATGGGAATTATGCTGTAGAAATTACTAATGGTTCTTGTATTGATACTTCTGCTTGTCAAAATGTTGTTATTACAGGAATAAACGAGTTAACTGCAAATAAGGTATCTTTTTACCCCAACCCTACCAACGGGATCGTTAACTTAAATTTTGGTGCCATTAGCTCCGAAATTAACTACACGATAACTTCTATCACTGGACAAGAGATTGAAACAGGAAAAACATTAAAAAACAATGTTTCTATCAATTTAACCAATGAAAGTAATGGGATTTATTTTATGAGAATATATACTAGAGAAACATCTTTAGTTTATAAATTGATCAAAAAATAATCAACCGATAGTAGAATTAAGAGCCTAGCATGGTGCTAGGCTCTTTTATTCTAGAATCATTGCACTTTTAAACCTTATTATACTGAAACATGAATCAAACTAAGCCAGCCCCTACACCTTTCTCAGCTAATTATAGCCCGCAGCTACCCGAACTTTTATTAAGTCTAAATTGCACGATAGCATTAACAACATATCAAGCAGGAAAACTTGTTTTTATAAGCCCAAACCCTGATAAAGAAAGGTTAATAACCCTCCCTAGAACTTTTAATAAGCCAATGGGAATAGCAGTTAATGGTGATAAAATGTTAGTAGCTTCTAAAGATGAGGTTTTACTACTAGAGAACTCACGAGAGCTTGCTAATAGTTATCCTAATAAACCGAATACTTACGACAGTTTATGGTTACCACGCGTAACTTTCTATACGGGACAGGTAGATATGCACGATATATCATTTGGAAATGATTGCATATATGCCATCAACAGCTCTTTCTCTTGTTTATGCAAGGTTGATGGCAACTTTAATTTTAAACCTTTTTGGCAACCTCCTTTCATCGATAAGTTAGCATCTGAAGATCGCTGCCATTTAAATGGTTTAGTTATGGTTGATGGTGCCCCCAAATATGTTACTGCACTTGGCCAAACAAACACTCGCCAAGGTTGGAGAGATAATATTGCTGCAGGGGGAATCTTGATGGACATTGAAACCAACGAAATTATTTTGGATGAATTAGCAATGCCTCATTCTCCTACCATTTATAAAGATGAACTATACCTTTTACTTTCTGCAAGCGGTGAATTTATTAAGGTTAACATAGCTGAAAAATCTTATGAGGTTATTAAAAAGTTTGATGGGTTCTGTAGAGGATTAAGTATCTATAACGATTATGCATTTATTGGTTTCTCCAAGCTTAGAAAAAACTCAAGCACTTTTGCAAAACTCTCATTTTCAGACAAAGCAAATTTTGCAGGAGTTAAAGTTATTCATATGCCTACTAATGCAGTAGTTGGTGAAGTAATTTACCAAACTAGTATTGACGAAATTTATGAAGTAGAAATTCTTCCGGACATGATACGTCCTAATATTTTAAATACAATCAACGATATGCATAAACATTCTCTCTCTATTCCAAATAACACTTTTTGGGCAAATCCTGAAGGAAAAGAACAGGAAACAATTTCTCGCCTTTCAAGAGTTGCCTATGACAATATAAAAGGATAGAAGCGTATCCATTTAGTAGAATCTTAATATCTAAGATATTATGAATAAGAGAAATTAATTGAACAGCAAGGCAAAGTTATTTGGCTAACTGGTTTATCTGGAGCCGGAAAAACGACATTGGCTTTGGCTTTAGAAAAAGCATTACTTCCAAAGGGACATTTCATTAAAACATTAGATGGAGACATTCTACGGAATGGTATTAAAAAGTGAGACATAAAAACTAAAACTGTTTTTACATGAAAAACATACAATTAAGAGCGGCTTCTAAAGCGTACATTTTAGCACAAAATCGTACAAAAGTGGACTTTTCACCTTTCTAACACAAAACACTACACCCCAACGACACCAATACTTACAAGAGTTATTTTCAATTCCGTAGGACGCACTGAAAATCCATGTGTCCCTGGTTCGATTCCTGGAGGCACCACTCACTAAAAGCCTTGTAAACATTGTTTACGAGGCTTTTTTAGTTAATAACACTTTTTTTGCGGAGTGGAGTCCTTTTGAAAACGGAGTGGAGTTTTGGACAATTATATTCAATACAATTTGAAACTTCTTATAATTTACCTACCTATCTCTATTTCACTAATTCGATTGAATTTTTCATAGAATTTATCGCCAATAATAACATCCCCGCACATTTCAAAATGCATTTTCTTGACATGACTTCTTAAGTTTAAATCATATACAATGTTATAATCAGATTCAAATACAATTAGTTCTTTACAGTTATCAATAATTATTTCTTTACCATTATTCCAACCAAGTTTATTCCTCGCAAAGAATATGGTTGAAGCACTAAGATAAGACAAGTTTAAATCACTACACTCCCATATTTTTAGACGATTTAATGAAATTGATTTAAAAAAAACTGAATCAAATTTAAGGTTCTGACATTCAATCAAATCTAATGACTTAAGGTTCTCAATTATTTCAAAATTTGAAGGAACAGATAGAACTTTTGTCAATCTAATTTTTTCCAATTTTTTAAACTCTGAAAAATACGAGGGAAGGGAATCAATAGAAGTATTTTCCAATATTAGCAAGCTTATATTAGAACATTCTTTAACTAACTCTGACATATTATTTGTATCATTAACAACCAACATCTCAACACACGATGGACATTCTCCAATTTCACTCAAATATAGAGGGGTATCATATTCACCCATCCCATTTTGAGAGTAAAAACTCACACTCACAAATAATCCAACTATAAAAAAAAGTATCCTCATTGCCTATAAAATTACAAAAAAATAAAAAGTTCAGATTATTATGGCCCCCAATAGTCGAAATAAAATGTTGTTCCTTCCTTAATTGTAATTTCTAATTCACCACCACATTTAACGGTATGTATCCCTGGTTCAATTTTCCCTTTTTCACCAATTTTAAATTGCCATTCCTTTCCATCAATAAGTATCGGTCCACAACCTCCGCCATGATCATCTTCAATAACTAAATATGTCTTATTATCTGGAAAAGGCTTAACCTTTCCTCTTAATTCTCGATTTGCACAACCAACAAACGTGAATCCAATCAGTAAAATGATAAGTTTATTTTTCATTTACCTATCCTTTCTTTAACAATTCGTAACAATCACTTGACTGAACATCTAAAATAACTTCATCATATGTACCGAAGAGTTCCTCTATAAACCCATCGTTACTTGGTAATAGCTTAAGCGTTAGCTTTTCATCTGTAAGATTGCGTATTTCAAACCAATACCTTTCTTTTTCCCAACCTAAAGGAAAAATCCTCTGATTACTTTTACAGATTAATTTAAGTTTGTCATCTTTTACTTTAAACTTTATTCTAACAACTTTATAAGCACCTTTTTCAAACCATCCATTTACAACAATGCTATTGTCAACAGAATCCAAAACAAGACAAATATTGTCTTTTTCAGAATACCAAGACTTAGCTATTGACTGAGCCTTTAAGTTTACAGCAAAGGCAATTCCAATTAGTAATATGATGAGTTTGGTTTTCATTATATAATGTTGCTTGATTGGTGCAAAATAGTTTGTTCTCCACCGTGATAGATTTCTGCTTCGATTAAAGTAATATCATTACTAACTGCAAACCGCTTTATATCTTCTTTTTTTATTAATTCTTTCTTGATTATAATCTCATCTGTATTTGAAATAATCTTGTATTCATAAAGAGACCCTAAAAGGGTAAATATGTATACTTCTTTGATAGTATCAGAATTAAGAGTTAAACCCTTAGTAAACAATAATGAGAAATGAATAGTTTCATCGTTCAATGTTTTAAAAACATATTTACCATTATTCTTAAGTAATGGATAAAGTATAATTGTTAAAACGATGAAACCAAGATACCAATAAACTACATCATTAGACTTATCTCCATTATACAATCCATAGCAAATAATCGCAATTAGAAATATTGAAAACAATTTCATCACCCCATATAAATAGCTAATACTCTTGATTAAGTATGAATCCTTCTTCATCCTATAAAACTACTCAAAATATTAAAAGTTCAGATTATTGGTTACTTTGGTGGAGTGAAGAAGTTAATATTCAAAATACAAACTGATATATCATATATTTTACATGTTCTAATTGTTTTATGCTCCTCAATTAGTGCTCTTGTACATTATTTATATTTCAATTATACAGCTTCATTAATCTTTGCTTGTTTCCTTTTTGCACTAACTATTTATCTTACTCGAATACTGACTATCCAAGTTGATAGGGATACAATAACCATAAATAAAGGATTGTTATTTCAATTAATACCATTAGCTAAAACAGAAATTAAAACGTCAAACATAAACGCTATTCAGTATAGAGTTGGGAAAGCAAGTATATTTACTGAACATTTTTATAAATTATCAGTTTTTATTAATAATGATAAAATGGAATTTTATAGTCAGTTCAATACGAAAGACTTAGACTCACTATTAAATGTTATAATTGAATCTAACCCATCCATTAAAATAATAAAGTGAGAAACCTACTCATTATATCATCCCTCCTACTTCTTGGACTCAATGGGTTTGGGCAAACCACAGTTCAACAAGAGAGTTATTATGACGTTGTTGTTGGTGTATACACAACGAAAAGTACAGACAAGGAATTGATTGGTCTTAAGCCAAGTGTTATTCAACCCCAATCAAAAATTATTAATAATGACAAGAGTGCATTTCTAAACGTTGAACAAAAAGTAATTGCACTGTTTGATAGAGTTAATGATTTAGGCACAGCAAAGCCTATTGGAGTCCTAACAGAGTCCTCCATAATACAGGTAGATACTATTTTCTATAAAGAGATTTACAAGGACACAACTCAAGAATGGTTTTTAACTTTTAATGTATGGTATGCAATAACTATCAACGGACAGATATACTATACAGATTACAAAATTCACGATTTCATTGCCTACAGAAAGAATTTAGATAAATACAACCAAGAATTCCTTTTAGTTGCCCAAAGCACTGGATATGATGAATACTATGACATTGGCTATCCGAATTACTTCTTCATAGTAATGCTCGATGAAAATCAAGAAATGATTTACAATAGTGAAGTCTTAGACTTTGATTATGGAGACGAATTTTGGGATGAAGAACTAATGAATTCAGTAAAAACCGAATTCACTGATAACGGATTGGTGTTTACATTATCTGGTGTTAACGATGAGTATATTGGTGTTTGGACAGGAAAAGAACTAAAATGAAAAAGCTGTTCATCATATTATCCGTTTTAATTGTTGCTGCTTCAACTGGATGTGGTGACAAACAACAGTTTGATTCTAATATATGGAAAGAGCAAGGTCTTGATTGGCACTTGACAGATGTAAGAGAAAACATGTTGGATGACTTATTGGAATCTGATACTTTAATTGGAATTCACATGTCTGAAATAATTTATTTATTAGGTGAACCAGAAGAAATGAAAAACGAAGAATATAAATATTTAGTGAGAGAAAAATATGGTAGTAATATTGACCCAGAGTACATCAAGTATCTCTCCATAGAATTTGATGAGAATGGTAAAACAATTAATTTGGAAATAGTTGAATAAGTTAATAATCATATCAATTTTACTTCTGGCTGGACTCAATGGGTTTGGGCAAGAAGCAAATAGTGATACCACTATTTTATATTGGGGTGATGGCATAAATAATAAGTACTGGCAATGGTCAGAGACCGTAACTTTATCAAAAAGTAAAGGTTTGAAAGCTGCCACTTGGAATTTACGAAAACTGTTTTTCTCCAAAGAAGGCAATAAAATAAGTTCTCAAGACTTTCTAAAGCAATATGGTCAGTTAGAGTTAGATATAATTAGTTTAGAGTTGTTATTGAATTGGATTTCCGCAGACTCTGTGGATATAAATAATAACTCAGACCTAAAAATAGAATTGTATAATTACTATATCAAAGCAGCCGATGGCAAATTATTTCTAAAAGAATATGAAGTTGCTATGAATTACTACACAAAGGCAAAAGAAATAAAACCAAATGAAATGTGGCCTAAAGAGAAAATATTTGAAGTTGAAGAACTTATGAAAAATCAAAAACTAAAGTGAAAAATCCTCTATTAATCTTAATCGTTTTACTTCTTGTTGGAATGAGTGGGTTTGGACAAGATAATTCTGATACATCATCTAACAGCATACCAACCTTTCATCTAAAGGGGATTGTCAAATGTTTTGAGATGAAGAAACCCATTAATAATGCAACAGTAAAAATAATGGGTACAGATGGCACAACAAGAGAAGTTAAAACAGATAGCAATGGTATTTTCTATTGTGAATTAGACTCAAATACATCTTATTCAATAAATGTTTCTAAAAGCAAACATATTAACTCAAGAGGAAAAGAGACTACTGTAGGGCACATTGAAAGCAAACTATTCTTCCATGAATATGAGTTAAGGTACAGCCCTGGTTGTGGACCAATGTTGCCTATTTTAAGCTATACACATAATACCGCTACTCATATTAAGGGTGACTCTCTTATTTTGGATGCAGCAAATGTTTTACATGATATAATGACAGAGAATCCAACGCTTGTTGTACAAATTACTGGCTACAGAGATAGTACGGAAAAGAAATTCGTTTCCAATAAACGTGTGAAAGATTATGCTATAAAAGTAATCGCATTAGGCATTGACAAAAGACGTATAGTTATTGAAGACGGAGGTATTAGAAATGTTAAAGAACGAATAAAGGACCCTCATGAGAATTACTACCCATATAATGATATACCTAATCCTTATAGAACTGTGACAACGAAGGTTGTTAGGTCTGATTACGTTCCAAGAAAATAATTCACCTCTTCCAAAGCTTAAACTCCTTCACTTTCTCGAAGATTTCTGAATTATTTTTTGGAAAGTTAAAATGTAAAGTGGACTAATCCGCACAAAATCGCATAAAAGTGGACTAATTGGCTTTTTTACTAAAAACGCTACAACCCAACAACAGAAATACATACAGAAGGAAATTGTAATATAAACGGATGCACTGAAAATCCATGTGTCCCTGGTTCGGAAAATATGCAAATCTCCGATTTGATTGATTTTCGAGAGTCCTCATAAAACCAAGCAATTGAAAATTGCTGTTTTATGGGATTCGATTCCTAGAGGCACCACTCACTAAAAGCCTTGTAAACATTGTTTACGAGGCTTTTTTAGTAAATAGTCCCTTTTTGTAAAGCGTACACTCTCTATTCAGTGTTCATTGAGGTTTGAGATGTATATTTAAGCCATGTTAAATTTTATGCGGATACCTTACTGCAATAGTCCACGGTATAAGCTGTCAGCACCAAAACATAAAATAGATATTCTTTAACACAAATAATTAGGGGTAATAAATTTCCTTTTTTACCCTGATCTGTTATTTATTACATTTTTTACCCCTATTATCGCTATTGGGGTAAATTATTGTATTTTTTACCCTGATAAGTTTGATTATTTGAAATAATACCCCTAATATTGCTATTGGGGTAAAATATCGGTTTATTTACCCTGATAATAAAAGTGATATGAAACCATACGATAGAAATAAACCACACAATCAGTTGCCATTACTTCCTCCTATAGAGGAGAAAATTATTGATAATGATATACTACATAAATGGGGTATGGCAAGATCAGCTGTAACCAAATTAGATGGCATAACCAATACATTGGATGACCCTCAAATAATGGTAAATACTATTGTTCTTCAAGAGGCAAAAGAATCTTCGAAAATCGAAAATATAGTAACAACAACAGATGGTTTATATCGAGCATTAGCATTATCTGCTACTGAGCAAAGAAGTGATGCAGCAAAGCAAGTAATAAGGTATAGAGAGTCATTAATGGAAGGTATAGACCTTTTAAAATCCCATGGACAACTTGATAAAGAAATATTAATTCGATTATTTCAAATAATTAAAGATTCAACGGCAGGTGTAAGAACGGACTTGCAAGAAGTTTGGCTATCGAAAGGAGGCTCAGATTCAGGTGCTGGAGAAAGAGTTTATACTCCGCCTCTAGGCAATGCCCTTTTGAATGAAAAATTAGAGAACCTGATTGAGTTTCTGAATGATGACGAAAAGTATAATTATCCTCCATTAATAAAAATGTCAATTGCCCATTATCAGTTGGAAGCAATTCATCCATTTATAGACGGAAATGGGCGTACAGGGAGAGTTGCAAATGTTCTCTACTTGGTTAATAAAAATATACTAAAACATCCCATTGCATACTTTAGTAGATATATCAGTCAAAATAGAGAAGATTACCAATATTGCCTAAAAGGCGTGACTGAAAGGCAAGCATGGAAACCATGGCTATTGTTCATGCTGGAAGCTGTAGAATCAACAGCTAATTACACTATAGATAAAATCGAACAAATAAATCAACAAAAATCGAAAACCTTAGCTTATGTAAATGAGAGAGATTCGAAAATCGATAAAGAATACATTGAAGCGATATTTATCCAACCATATATAAAAGCCTTACACCTAAGTGAAAATAGTAAGTATAAAGCAAAAACTAGAAAAACAGCAACATCTGTTTTAAATAGGTTGGTTGAACTAAAAGTATTGGATCCTCCTAAAAAAATTGGCCGTGAAATCGTTTATATTAATTCAACTCTGATTAACATCTTATCAGAAAATGATGAGTAATATTTAACTTTTGATCCTCTGAATATTTGGCTATCTTATAATTATATCTCGTTCATTTAAAATTGTCTCACTTTCTTTAAAAGAATGATTATATTCATAATGTTTGTAAATACGAACATAATTACATATTTTTGTATGTAAATACGAACGTTATGGCTAACAAGAAAATAATTTTATTACCAAAAGCACGAAAAATACTGATTGAGGTTGGTGAGAATATTAAGTTAGCTCGATTAAGACGAAAGCTAAGTAGTGCACAGGTAGCTGAACGTGCAAACATTGGCAGAACAACGCTGTATCACATTGAGAATGGTGACCCAGGAGTAAGTATTGGTGCTTATTTACAAGTATTAATGGTGCTAGGGCTAGGCGAGGATTTTTTGGAGTTAGCAAAGGATGATAAACTTGGGAGAAAACTTCAAGATGCTAAATTAACTACCAAAGAAAGAGCTCCTAAACGAAAGAATAAGTAATGGCTAAACAGGAAAACAAAAGATGCCTACATGTATACGCAAATTGGCAAGGGATAGAGGCCCCCATCTTGATGGGAGCATTATATTCTGAGAGACTGAAGGGTAAAGAAATATTTTCTTTTGAATATAATAAAGAATGGCTAACGTACGACCAAGCCCAACTTCTCGATCCTGAGCTACAACTATATGCTGGATTACAACACCTCGGTACTAATCAGAAGAATTTCGGATTGTTTTTAGATTCCTCACCTGACCGCTGGGGACGCTTACTTATGAGAAGAAAAGAAGCGGCAATGGCAAGAAAGGAAGAAAGAGCAGAGCAAAAGTTGTTTGAAACTGATTACCTATTAGGTGTTTTTGATGGACATCGAATGGGAGCATTACGATTTAAGTTAGATATAGATGGTGACTTTTTAAACAACAACAGGGAGCTAGCAAGTCCACCATGGACATCACTTAGAGAATTAGAACAAATAAGTTTGAAACTAGAGCAAGATGACATAACTGAAGCCCCTGAATACTTAAAATGGTTAAACATGCTCATTGCTCCAGGTACTTCCTTAGGAGGTGCTAGACCAAAGGCTAGTATTGTTGGAAAAGATGAAAGTTTATGGATTGCCAAGTTTCCAAGCAGAAATGACGGAGGGGATGTAGGTGGCTGGGAAATAGTTACTTATGAACTAGCTATTGCAGCAGGTATTCAAATGGCTGAATCGAAAGCCCAAAAATTCTCATCAAAATACTACACATTCTTAACCAAACGATTTGACAGAACAAGAGATGGGAAAAGAATACATTTTGCCTCAGCAATGACTATGCTAGGATATGCTGATGGACAAGATCATAACGATGGAATAAGCTATCTTGAGCTAGCTGAGTTTATTGCTGAAAATGGAGCTAATGTAAACGAAGATCTCGAAGAGTTATGGCGCAGAATAGTATTTAGTATCTGTGTTACAAATACCGATGACCATCTTAGAAACCATGGCTTTATATTAACAGAAGGGGGCTGGATATTATCTCCTGCTTACGACATTAACCCCGTAGAAACTGATACTGGATTGACACTAAATATCTCTGACAATGATAACTCCTTGGATCTAGAACTTGCTATGGAAGTACATGCGTTTTTTCGATTATCAAAAGAACAAGCTAAAGAAATAATAAATGAAGTGACAACTGCTGTACGACCTTGGAAAGATGTCGCAACAAAATATGGAATATCAAGGGCTGAACAAGAACTCAAATCCCTTGCATTTAACAAAGCAGAGCGTTAATTCTAACCATAAACGTTTAGATGAGTGGCTGCTAGAGAGTACATTATCTCAAATAAATTCATCACAAAAAACAATTGAACTTCAGAATGTAAAATCAGGAGTTTATTTCGTTCAACTCACTATTGATAACATAACGATTTCCAGAAAAATATTCATCAACAAATGATAAGAGCTTTTATTATCTATCGGCATTATACAAAAACCATTGTTGGGTGTTTTGAAATTAAATTGATATTACAAATCTGTCTTGATTTAACATGATTGCCATCTTCGTTAACGTTAGTTTAGAATGGTCTAAATATTTTAAGAAGTAATAAAGCAATTCAAAAAAGAGGCTCCCTGAACAACACTTATCAGAAAAAGTAAAGAAGGAGCTTGGGTCGGACCCACCAAAAGCACCTTACCACCCAATACTAAAGGTTGAACCAAAGAATTAAGTCACTATATCAAATTTAGGCCATGACCTGATCGCCCACGGATGCGTTTTTTATTCCAACACAGGAAGGATCAGCACATAATTGGTGCTTCTACCTTTTTCTTCGGTTGGTTTTAGCACTCCTTTTTGCATTAAATCTTCAATATCGTTTAGTGCTGTACGGGAGGTAACGTTGTTCATTTTTGCCCATTTAGATGAACTTAACTTCCCATAGAAATCATCCTGCAGTTTATTCACCATGTGGAGCTGCCTAGCATTGAACTGGGTTTGTTGGTGGTTTTCCCAAAATTTGGCTTTAAGTAATATTTTGGAAAGTGTTTCATTCGTTACTTCCAACGACTCGATCAAGCGTTCTAAATACCACACCAGCCATGTCGTAACATCCATATTCCCTTTTTGAGTAGCTTCCAGCATATTGTTATATCCTTTCTTGTGCTTCGAGATCTGCGAAGACATGCTATAAAATCGTTGATTCGTTTTATCCGCCCGAGCAAGTTGTTTATCTCCTATAGCCCTGGCCATTCTCCCATTGCCATCATCAAATGGATGTATGCTCACAAACCATAAGTGTGCTATTGCCGATTTTATTAACGAATCCATGCTGTCATTCGCATTGAACCATTCGATAAATTTATTCATCTCAGTCTCCAATCTATCAGCTTCAGGAGCAACATAATGTACCCTTTCTTTTCCCATGGCTCCGGAGACAACTTGCATGGGCCCGTCTTTATTTCCTCGGTATTGGGCAACAGTTATTTTATACAATCCACTGTAACCAGTTGGAAATAAAGCGTTATGCCATCCACACATTCTTGTTTTGGTCAATTCAAGTTGAAAATTTTGGGTAGCATCCATCATCATTGCCACCACTCCTTCAACATCACGGTTGGCCTCGGGTAAACCAGATATGTCCATGCCTAGCCTACGCGCAACAGAAGAACGTACCTCTTCAGGATTCAGTATTTCACCTTCAATTTCACTAGATTTAACAATGTCTTCCGTCAGGGTATACAGAACCGCCTCTTCTCTCAGTTTAAAACCGATTCCTTCCATTCGACCAATTAACCGCCCTTGCAGCTCACGAGCCTTACTGACATAAGGCAGTAAAATCCCACTATCCCATTTAAATTCTGTCCAATCTTTTCTAAAATGTATGTACATCACTATTCATTTATCTTATTGATTACCTCAAATGTAGTCCATATTTCGTGAAAAATAACTTATTCAGGAAATTATTTTTCGTGTTTAAGGTGGTTTTTCGTGAAAACAGTAACTTATTGCGAAATAATAATTCGTAATTAAGGGTTTGTTGTGTAAAAAAGGGTGTTTAAAGGAAAAATATATTCGTATTTATCGATTTTCACTCGGATTTAAAGGAATCTCAAATTGATATTAAACCTGTGTTACAAATATAGACTATGTTATAAACTAGCACACCAATCATTTTGTATTTACTAGATTTTAAGGCGTATACTTAAGTCACTCTAAATTTAACATAGCTACACTACCAAATTAGTCTTTTCAAAATTCTACTTATTATTCGCTCCAATTTTAACCCTTTGAATATTCTTATCTATATCTGCAGCAACAAGCTGAACAGTCTTCTGGTTTAAATCATATTCTTTTATTCTGCTACTAAAAGTAGCTACTTTATCCACAACATTATCTATTATTTCATTATAGTGTAGGATCCCTACTTTTTTGGCTGTGGCTACTATGTCCTCACGATTAACACCTTTTACCTTACCATTAATAGATATTTTATGAGGAATTATAAAGCTCTGGTAAGGATCAAAAGGAAAGGTTAAATCGTAAGCTGGAGATAATGACCACCGTCCCTTTTCATCCATTAAAAAGGAAAAATTCTTGGTATGATCATCCCTATTAGAAGCCACCACATTAAAGACCATTTGCATAAACAACTGCTCCTTTTGGTTGCTAGGAAGCTTAAGGTGTTCCATCACACTAAATATATGTTCGTATGAAAATTCGGTATTCTTTCCAAAAAATCCAGTAAGAGCATTTACTGTTTGTTTGTGAACCTTACGATTTTTAACTCTATCAAATCTTTTGCTAGCAAAGTGAGCTCTACCCCCTTCACAAATGAGTCTTGAATCAGCTACATTAATTCCAATATCCTTAGCAATTTGATTATAAACAAATTCAACATAGTTCTTTTCCCGATTCCAAATATCCTGTGAATCATGCTCCAATTTAACAATGTAGTAATCTACTGGAATGTGATGAATAATATCTCCAGCTAATATTTTTTCATTTTCTTTTTTTTGTTCTCTCGTTATGGCTACTAATATTTTTGCTTGAGCACCTCCTACAGATGATCCTATCGTAAGAATATTTCTTAACGCATCAGGGTTATGCACGAAATCTTCTTGCTCGTATTTTCTTTTGATGATTTTATCTGAAATTTGAGCCAACTCAGACAAATCTAAGTTATGTGTTATGTTGGGAATGTCTTTCCCTTCATGATACTCTGTTGCTCCGATCCCTCTACCACCTACATACAGAAGCCTTTCTACTGGATTCATTTGAGATTGATCCATGTCAATTTGTTCTAACCATTCTTTGAATACTACGTTACCAAAAGAATCAGGGAGTGAGTCATTAAATGTTGGTATCATTCCGTTAAATTTCTCATGATAGTTATTCCCATACAATAACTCTTTTTTATCTGGATGTATCAAAGGAGCTATATTAAATGGAGAATCAATATATTCTTGATCAGACTCGAATATTGCAGTATTGTTTCTGTCGTCCCACGAGATGTAACCCACGGTAGTATTCCATATCGATATTTTAGCTGAACTCATTTATTCTCTTTTTCATACATTTCTTTTGGCGAGATAGGTGAACTATTCAAAATTTCAAGAAGCTTCTCTGTTTTGTTAAACTCCTTTAGCAGTTTTATAAAAATCAAGAGGCTAGTCCCTCTACCTGCTTCTATATCACTAATATGTTTTCTACTCACACCAATTTTAATTGCCAATTGTTCCTGGTTGTACCTTTTATTTTTGCGGAGACCTTTAATTTTGGCTCCGATTTCTTCTAAAATTTCACCGTCTAACTTTGCATAAAATAACATAATGTAACTATTTAGTAACAAATATAGGATATTATACCATATATGACACTATTTAGTTACAATTATATTTAATTACATGTAACTATATAGTTACATAAATGATGTTTAAGTGTGTTTTTGAAACTAAACAGTTACATACACATTCCTATTCTGTGTCTCGCTTAATGATTTAGCCTAAAATAAAGCTCTCGCTCCATTTTTATTTAAAATTGTCCCCCCCTATATTTCATCTATAATTTCAGAAGGTGTATAATATCCACTCCCACACCCAACAAAAGCAACTCCAATTAGTAGTATGAAAAGTCTATTTAGCATCTTTCTTAAGTATTGGATAAAGTATAATAGTTAAACTTATAAATCCAATGTACCAATAAATAACATCATTAGGCTCATCCCCTTTATATAAACCAAAGCATATTATTGCAATTAGAAAAACAGAAAATAATTTCATAACTCCGTACAGATAGTTAATCGTCTTGATAAAATATGAAGGTTTCCTCGTCTCTTGATAAGAATTCATATTATTTACAATCTCATTATAAGCATCAAGTTCTATCTCCTCCCTCATTTTATCAGTACTTTTCTTTATCCCATCAACATAGTTTTTTCCAGCATAATTCGCCTCAATTATTTGTAAATTTGAGACCAAACAATCAATAAAAGCAAACTGCTCACTTGTAATTCTCTTTTGAACTCCATCGCTTACACCTCCCTCAAACATAAGAGCATACTCACCACTAAATTCAATATATAACTTTATATGTTTTAACTTTATCTTCTCCATAAATTGATGTTCAATGGCACCCTCTAAAAGTACTGAAAATATTAAAAGTTGAGATTATTCGTTACTTTAGAAGAATTCTATAATTTTAATGAAAGCCAAACACAATATTCTCATACACGTATCTATTCTTTTAATATTATGGATAACTTGGTTTTTCTCATCTGAGCACATACTTGCCGCTTACATACCACAACAGCATGATGTAATTATTTGGTTGTTTCTAACGGGGGTTGGACTTTCAGTAATATTTTTTCTTGTTCTATTATCCTATATCATTACCTCAATAATTAGAAAAAAAACTAAAGTGAAAAAACATCTATTAATCATATCAGTTTTACTGCTTGTTGGAAGCCATGGGTTTGGGCAAGAATCTTCTTACTGCCTGCAATTCTCAAAGGAAAAGAAAAGCCATACTGTAAAAGAAGGAAAAAAAATAAATTACATCATTGCAAATGACTCCACATGGAAAAAGGGAGTACTTGTTAGAATTACAAAAGACAGCTTATCAATCGAGCATTATAAAGAATCTAAGCTTTTTGCAGAGGATGAAAATACGTTTATCCTCACATATCACCTAAAGAATATTAAGGCAATTGCCTACAAGAAACCAGAAACCATTGTAAGAGGTGCCACTATTGCTACAGCATCAACTATTGTTATTATTGCTTCACTTGGGGCATTGGCAAAGGGTATTAATCCAGAAAACTCTTTTAAAAGGTTTAATAAAATAGTAGATACAGAAACTGGATGGAAAATTGCAATCGTTAATTTAAACCATCTAAAGTGAAAAATCTCCTAACATATCTAATCCTTTTGATTGTTGCTGCTGGGTGTGGTGATAACGTTAATATTTTACAAGTGGAGATTGGCTATTAGTAAATCTTACTTTATGATTAAAATTGTCTCACCAACAAACTTATTTTCACTATAGGTCATATTATATGTTCCTGATTCCAATATAGACAGTTTCAGTTTTATCTTCTTCTTTCCTTTAACATCCTTACTCAACAACTTTTCCAAACCTTTATTAGGTTTGGATGAATACACTTTTAACAGACTAGTTTCGTTAAGACCAGACATTATTAGACAACATTCTTTTCTTGTCTTTACCACTGTATTTAATGCAAATATCTTTCTGCTCAACCTAATAAAACAAGGACAACTTGGTTTGCTTATTGAATTCTTTTTTTGTCCGTCAAGTAGATTATTTCGATTTGATACAGTATCTTTTCTGCTTGAATTATATTTATTAATAATTGATACTAAATCCTTATACTCTAGTTCTTCAAAAGTTGTTTCCCTCATAATTTTTTCATTATCCTCTACTAGTATTTTTATTAATCCTCTAAATTCATTGTGTTGAAGAACCATTTCATGAAAATCTCCATCCTGTCCTTTTTTTGCTATAAATACTTCTGTAGTTTCCGTACCATATTCTTCATTATTTACCAGAACTGAGCACCGAACAGTGGTAGAATAAAGATTAATACTTCCTTTAATGATATTAGTTGTTATTTTATTCTCATAAACTGGAGTTCCTATCATACTGCAAGCTTTTAACCTAATAACATCTATAACTTCATATATTTTTTCTTTAAATTTAAATGTTTTTACATTATTTAACTGAAGTATCCTTTCTTTTTCATAAAGGTCAATCTTATATGTTAGTTTATCAGATTTGAGTGACCCATCTTTAAAGTAACAGTTTATTAATTCTCCTTTTTTATTGGTATAAAACCCTTCGCTAAAGCTATAATTATTATATAATTTCTTATTAAGCACCTCTTTTTCAACACTATCTTTTTTAACTTTCACCTCTTTTTCTGCCGCTTTTATTTTAAGCATCTCTTTTTCAACACTATCTTTTTTCACTTTCACCTCTCTCTCTTTTTCTTTTTCTGCCGCTTTTATTATCTGATCATTTGGATTATTCATATGAACCCCTTCCTTAAATCTGTTTTTACTTAAAACAGCCCCATCCTCATCATAAGTAATCCATTTTCCATTTTTTTGATCATTTAAGATTTGACCGGCACTTTTTACTTTACCATTATCATAGTAGTTTATTAAAGTATATCTTTTATTGTTTTGAAACGAGTATAATCGCTTTGCTAGAAGTTTATTGTTGATTTTAAATATTCTTTTTGCGTACAACAAGTTTTCAGTATGGGTATAATACTCATTGACTGTTTTTAACATTAAATTTCCTTGATCAAATTCAGATATTTCAACTAATTCACCTTTATCATTCCATTTTTTCCATGCCCCTTGTTTTTTTTCACCCAAGTACTTCCCTTCAATTTTTAATACACCATTGCCCCATTTTTCCACATGTGTCGAATCTTGAGAATAAATTAATCCAACAGAAAATAAAGCAAGAATTAAAAAACATTTCTTCATCCTCTAAAAATACTCAAAATATTAAAAGCCGAAATTATTGTTAATAAGTTAAAGTTATTTGTTAATTTTGAAAAATGAAAAAGACAACCATCCTTATCTTAACAATTACTTTATCATTTTTTGGATTTTCTCAAACCACCTATAGTGATATTGCTCCAGCACTATACAGGAACTGCACCTCATGCCATAGGGTTGGTGGTGGTGCACCTTTCTCTATGTTAACTTATAGTGATATTGCTCCTTGGGCTACTGCAATGCAAACAGCAATACAGGATGGTGAAATGCCCCCTTGGGCTCCAGATACATCTTACATGCATTTTATTAATGAAAGACCTCTTTCTCCAGCAGATAGAGATACCATTTTAGCATGGATAAATGATGGTGCTTTAGAAGGGAACCCAGCCCTATTACCAGCACCACCTGTTTATCCACAATACTTACTCAATGGAACTCCAGATACTATTATTAATATGACTCCCTTTAGTAGTAATGCAGGAGCAAATGATGCATATAACACTTTTATTATTCCGTTAACAATGAATCAGAGCAGATATGTAAGAGCTATTGAATTTGTTCCTGGAAACCCTGACTTAATTCATCATTCTATAATTAAAGCAGATACTGCTGGAGATGTATTGCAAAACACCACGGGTAACTCTTTTAATATACTTGGAGACATTGCAATAGGAACATGGGCCCCTGGATCTATACCTATTGTTTTTCCAAATTCTACTCAATTAAAAATGGGAATAGAAATACCGGCAAATGGAGATATTATTATGCAAATACATACTCCCTCAGGAACCTTAGGGCAATCCATAACTTGCCAAATAAGGCTTTACTTTTATCCTATTGGAGAACCAGGAATTCGTCCTGTTTATGACTTTGTTCCTTTACAATATTGGGGATTTGATTTTTGGATTGGCCCTGAACAGATTAAAAGCTTTTCAACAGAGGCAAACACCTATTCTTTTGACATCTCTTTATTCTCCGCATTTCCGCACTCACATCAAATCTGTACAGAAATTTTAAATTATGCTTATGATACCGTAAGCCTAGATACTGTTGACTTAATGAAAATAAATAATTGGGATTTTGAACACCAGCAATATTATACCTATAAAAATTTAGTAAAAATTCCTTCAGACCACAAGTTTCATTCTGATCATACCTTTGATAATACTCATCATAACCACCACAATCCATTTGATCCTCCTCAACTTATAACTGTAGGAACCGGTTCTAATGATGAAATGCTATTTGATGGTTTTCAATTTATCACTTACCAAACTGGCGATGAACTAATAAATGTGGATAGTATCTTAGCTAACGACCCTTTACTAAACTATACTGCTATAGGAATAGATAAGGTTTCTGGACCAGTAGAATCTAACTCTTATGTCTATCCAAATCCTGTAACAGGTAAATCATTCATTTATTTTAACCCTCGACACAGAAATTGGAATGATTACACTCTTAAAGTTTGGAATATTAAAGGGCAATCTATTGACATGTCTTACACAATGAAAAAGGGCTATTTTGAGATAAACAAAGGGAATCTAAATGCCAACATCTATTTTTATCAAATTTCTGACAGTAATGGAAAAGTTTCTTCAGGTAAAATTGTGATTCAATAACTACCTTTTATTTCAGATTAGAGGACCCTTATTTTGTTAATTGATAGTAACTTTGTAATTCAAAACGTTAGTTATGAGTTCAAAAAAAGTAGCACTTATCATTTTAGACGGTTGGGGCATTGGCGACCAATCCCAATCGGATGCCATTTACAATGCTAACACTCCTTTTTTTGATAGCTGTTTAAATAACTACCCTAATTCAACATTAAAAACTTATGGTGAGCATGTTGGTTTACCTAAAGGACAAATGGGCAACTCAGAAGTTGGTCATTTAAACATTGGGGCCGGAAGAATTGTTTACCAAGATTTCTCTAAAATTAATAATGCTGTTGCTGATAATTCTATTGCTGATAACGAAACTATTTTAAACGCTTTTAAATACGCCAAACAAAATAATGGTGCTGTTCATTTTATGGGTTTAGTTTCTGATGGCGGAATACATTCTCATCAAAACCACCTCTATAAATTATGTGATTTAGCCAAAGAAAATAAGGTAAATGATGTTTTTGTACATGCTTTTACCGATGGTAGAGATTGTGATCCTAAAAGTGGAAAAAAACATATTGAAACCTTAGAAAATCATTTAACTAATTCTACTGGAAAATTAGTTTCTGTTATTGGTCGTTACTATGCCATGGATAGAGATAACAGGTGGGAAAGAGTTAAAAAAGCCTATGATTTACTGGTTAACGGTGAAGGAGAAAAAAGTACTAATCTAGTAAATTCTATTCAAGAATCTTACAACAACGATTTAACGGATGAATTTATAAAACCACTCATTAAAGTTGATGAAAACAAAAACCCTATTGCTACAATTAAAGAAAATGATGTAGTTATCTGTTTTAATTACAGAACCGATAGATGTAGAGAAATAACCATTGCTTTAACGCAAGAAGACTTAACCAGTGAAGGAATGAAAACGATTCCCTTACATTATGTTACCATGACCAACTACAACAGAAACTTTAAAAATGTTAATATTATCTACGATAAAGACAACATTAAAAACACCCTTGGCGAAGTTTTAGAAGCCAACAATAAAACTCAAATACGTATTGCCGAAACAGAAAAATATCCTCATGTTACTTTTTTCTTTTCGGGCGGTAGAGAGGCTGAATTTAATGGCGAAAAACGTTTAATGGCAAAATCGCCTAATGTTGCCACCTACGATTTACAACCGGAAATGAGTGCAGAAGAGCTTACTCAAAAAATAGTATTAGAAATTGAGAATCAACCTACAGATTTTATTTGTTTAAACTTTGCCAATACTGATATGGTTGGACACACAGGTGTTTACTCTGCCATTACCGCTGCTGCAGAAAAAGTTGATAGTTGTGTAGAACGTATCGTAACAAAAGGAATTGAAAATGATTATTCATTCATTATTATTGCTGATCATGGTAATGCAGATTTTGCAATCAATCAAGATGGTTCTCCAAACACGGCACATAGTGTTAACCCTGTTCCTTGTATTTTAATTGACAACGATTATTCAGAAATTAAAAATGGAACATTAGCCGATATAGCTCCAACAATTTTAAAATTACTTGAAGTAAATCGTCCTAAAGAAATGACTGGCGATATTCTTATCTAATTAACGTTATATTTCCTGCAGATTCAAAGATGATGTTTTCGTAAGATTCTGCGTAAACCTTATAAACATAACTTCCAGCAGGAACTGGCTTTCCTTTGTAATTACCATCCCATCCATTACTAATATTTTCGGTCTGAAACATTAGCTCTCCCCATTTATCGTAAATCAATAACTTAAACGATTTAATTCCCATTCCACTAAACCTGAAATCTTCATTTAAATCATCTCCATCTGGTGTAAACGAATTTGGTGCATAAACAAACTGGGGTGGTATTATCGTTTTCATAATGCTATCAAAACAACCGTTATCATCTTCTACTTTTAACCATACATCAAATTGACCATCTCCGGAAAAGGTATGTATTGGATTTACTTCCGTAGATATTATATTTTCAAAAGTCCACCAATGAGCACTAATATTGTAATAGGAAGAGTCTATAAATTCTACATCAAATTGGCTAATGTATTCATAAGAGAAATCCGCTGTTGGACTAGCCACAGAAACACTAACCGAAGAATCTATTTGACTACCACAAGCATCTGTTACAACAATATTATAACTCATATCAAAAGTAGGTGCTACTTGAATAGAATCAGATGAAGCACCGCCTGTCCAAGAATAAGAATAAGGGGTATTTCCTCCTAATACTCCTACACCTAAACTAATATGGTCTCCAAGACAGATTAGCATGTCATCAGAAAGGGTCATTTGCAATGGAGCGTAATTAGGAACTGCAACAGTAAATGAGGCTGTAGAACTATCATTGGCACAAGTATCCTTAACAAAAGCAGTATATGTTGTATTTGTCGTTGGATTTACTGTTAAATTATTTCCTGTAAAATTAGTTGTTCCGTCTGTCCAATTAACCACTAATGTTTCTCCTGAACCAGTATTAGGGGTAACATTTGCTATTAAAACAACTGGATCTCCTGGGCAATTTACAAGTATATTGTTATTTACACCAAATCCTAAAAGATTAAATACTGGCACTACCACTTTTACAGTATCAGAAGTTATTGTACATGCATCTGATATAGCTAAAAAATAAGTGGTTGTTGCCAACGGAGCAACCTGAATAGTTGTTGTAGTATCAGTAGTGCTCCATAAATATGTTTCTGTTCCTGCTCCTCCAGTAATGGCTGGATCTAATAGTATTGTTTCATTTAAACAATCCATATTAATAGAGTCTGGTAAGTTAATCTGGAAATTAGAAGGTGTAATTGATATCAATACAGTATCTAACGCTATAGCTCCACAACTATCTTGTGCCGTAAGAATATAGCTAGTAGTTACTGTTGGGTTTACATTAGCAGGCACAGCTGTACCTACTCCATTATTCCAAGACAGGTAAGTTCCAACACCGCCAGAAACATTCGCATTTAAAACGACAGGATCTCCCGGACAAATAGTAACATCGTTAGTTGTAATTATATTTGTTAATGGAACAAAATTAGGAACCGTTATCGTTAATGAATCTTTTGTTATTGTTCCACAAAGATCTGTTACATCAACCACATAAGTTGTTGTAGTACCCGGACTAACATAAATGCTACTATCTGTAGCTCCTCCAGGATTCCAAGAATAAGTATAGCTACCTCCTCCTCCAGAAGGTGTAACATAGACCAATATGCTATCCTGTGGACAATATTTAGAGGTATCATTAAGTGTAGTTAAAATTACTGGTGCTGGAACAATTACGGTAACTATCGCACTATCTATTACAGTGTTTACACCGCAGGTGTCTGTAACTGTAACCGTATAAGTTGTTGTTGCATTTGGATTTACCCAAATGGTATCTGTAGTTTGTACAGGTGTAGTATTCCAAGAAGTATTATGTGGAGGCCCTAAAACATTTACCCATACAGGAACAGAATCGGTACTTCCACAAGCTTTTAATGTATCGTGCATGGTTAAAACGGGTTGTGGGTAATCACTAATGTAGAAAGTAATTGATTGTGTATCTATTACACTACATATCGTCTGAACTAATTCAATAACCACAGTTTCTAATGGTTCTACCAATCCATCCTGTATTGCATTAAAACTTAAAGTAACGGTATCTTGTCCAGGCAAGAAAACAACACTGCTCGCACTAATAGTATAATCTGTAGTGTCAGAAGTACCTGTTACAATATAATTATAAGTTGCAGTATCAGTTGTATTTGTTCTAACAAAATCTAATAAAGCTGATCCACAACCTTCATATAGTATTGAATCATTTGCTCCTACATCTACATTAGAACTCAATAATACCATATTACTAGAAAAACTTCCGGCTTGAAGAAAAACTCCTGAATCCCAACTTCCATCCATAGCATCAGAAATTGCAATTTTAATGTGATAGGTCAATCCGCACTGAACTTCTGAAACTGCGGTTAAAACTGTGGTAAGACCATCATATTGCACATATTGAACCCCGGTACTAAATGGAGCTGTAAGTCCATCTCCATTATCAATATAATAAGCTGGATTGGTAACTGGGTTAACATTATTTATAGTAACAGGTGTAGTTGTTCCAGGTATCAATGCAATATTTATTGATCCATTTGGAAATGCTAAAGGACTTGAAAATGGACCTGCAATTCCTGGTCCACTTAAAAAGAAACCAAACGCATCGTTAACTCCCATTGGATTTGTAGGAGGAGCAAACTCTAAATACTCTTCAGAGCCAAACACATAATTAAACTTTATTGTATCTCCTGTAGGAATAAAATCAAACTCTAACACAGCCGCATCAACACTTACAGTAGTACCGGTTGTAGGATTAATAATATCGTATAAATCTGGATCACCAGGCCCCATAAAACCACCCACTGGCAACGCCATAGAACCATCATTATTTGGACCGATTGCTCCATTTACATCTCCTGAACCTAACATTAAACCAGGGCCTATTCCTATTGTTGTTGCTGTTCCATCAAATGACCCTATTTGACTTGGATCTCCAGTAAATGTAACATTGGAAACTGTTACTCCTCCACCAACCAATACATTTTGTACATATTGTGTTGGAGTCATCACCCCAGATGAAACCGTTAATTGAGCATTACTAATGTGAGTAAGCAATACAGCTAATATGATTAATACTTTTTTCATTTTCGCGACAAATCTATTTATAAACAAGACTATTAAGCCCATAAAAAGGTTGCCATCCCTATTAAATATAATTTTAAACTATTGGATTCCTAAAACAGCCTAAAAACAATTTTAAGGTGAAAAAATGACTGATACCGATTTGTAATCAAAATACCCGATAATTTCGTCACATTCATTCTCAGGCTTTGATTATTTATCGGCATTATACAAAAACATTGTTGGGTGTTTTAAAATTAAATTGGCATGATCTAGCTCCAACAATTTTAAAATTGCTTGAATTACATCATCCTAAAGAAATAACTGGCGATATTCTTATCTAATTAACGTTATATTTCCTGCAGATTCAAAGATGATGTTTTCGTAAGACTCTGCATATACTTTATAAATATAAACTCCGGCAGGGACAGGATTTCCTTTGTAATTACCACCCCATCCGTTACCAATGTTTTCGGTCTGAAACAATAACTCTCCCCATCTATCATAAAGCAATAATTTAAACGATTTAATCCCCATTCCTATAAACTTAAATTCATCATTTAAGCCATCCCCACCTGGTGTAAACGAATTTGGTGCATAAACAAACTGTGGAGGAATAATCCTTTTCATAATGCTATCAAAACAGCCGTGTTCATCTTCTACTTTTAACCATACATCAAATTGACCATCTCCGGAAAAGGTATGTATTGGATTTACTTCAGTAGATATTATATTTTCAAAAGTCCACCAATGAGATACAATATTGTAATAAGAAGAATCTGAAAATTCTACATCAAATTGGCTAATGTATTCATAAGAGAAATCCGCTGTTGGGTTGGTCAAAGAAACACGAACTGAAGAATCTATTTGACTACCACAATCATCTGTTATAACAACATTGTAAGTCCTATCAAATGTAGGGGCTACATGTATAGATTTTGATGAAGCTCCCCCTGTCCAAGAATAGGTATATGGATCATTTCCACCCGAAGCTAAAACAACCAAACTAGCTTTATCTCCAAGACAGATTAATGTGTCATCAGAAAGCGTTATTATTTGCAATGGAGCGTAATTAGGTACGGTAACTGTAAATGAAGCTCTAGCACTATCTTTAGCACAAGTGTCTTTAACAAAAGCAGTATAGGTAGTGTTTGTAGTCGGGTTTACCGTTAAATTATTTCCTGTAAAATTAGTTGTCCCATCTGTCCAATTAACAACTAATGTTTGTCCTGAACCTGTATTAGGAGTAATATTTGCTATTAAAATAACTGGATCTTCTGGACAATTAACAGTATCATCTGCATTTACATTTAATTCTAATGGGTTAAAGATTGGCACTACAACTATTGTTGAATCAATAGTTGAGAAACAAGCATCAGATATCGTAACATTATATTTTGTAGTAACTACTGGAGCAACTTGAATAGTTGGTGTAGTTTCAGTAGTGTTCCACAAATATGATTTAGCACCATTCCCCCCAGTAATAGCAGGGTCTAACAAAATTATTTCGTCTAAACAATCCATTTTAATGGAATCTGGTAAGTTAATCTGTAAATTGTTTGGAGCAATGCTTATCAATACCGTATCTAACACTATAGCTCCACAACTATCTTGTGCCGTAAGAATATAATTGGTAGTTACTGTTGGATTTACATTGGAAGGAATTAGATTTCCAAGCCCATTATTCCACAAATAATAGGTGCCAACACCTCCAGCAACATTAGCATTTAATAATACAGGATCTCCCGGACAAATTGTGTCGTCATTCGTTGTTACTATATTGGTTAATGGAACAAAATTAGGAACCGTTATCGTAACTGAATCTTTAGCTGTTGATCCGCAAATATCCAATACATCAACAATATATGTTGTTGTAGTGCCTGGACTAACATAAATACTACTATCTATAGCTCCTCCAGGACTCCAAGAATAAGTATAGCCACCCCCTCCTCCAGAAGGAGTAACATAGACCATTATGCTATCCTGCGGACAATATTTAGAAGTATCGTTAAGCGTAGTTAAAATTACTGGTGCTGGAACAACTACGGTAACTATCGCACTATCTATTACAGTATTTACACCACAAGTGTCTGTAACTGTAACCGTATAAGTTGTTGTTGCATTTGGATTTACCCAAATGGTATCTGTAGTTTGTACAGGTATAGTTTGCCAAGCAATAGTATGGGGAGGACCTAAAACATTTACCCATACAGGAACTGAATCGGTACTTCCACAAGTTTTTAATGTATCGTGCATGGTTAAAACGGCTTGTGGGTAATCACTAATGTAGAAAGTAATTGATTGTGTATCTATTACACTACATATCGTCTGAATTAATCCAATAACCACAGTTTCTAATGGCTCTACCAATCCATCTTGAAGTGCATCAACACTTAAAGTAACGGTATCTTGTCCTGGTAAAAAAACAACACTGCTCGCACTAATGGTATAATCTGCAGTGTCAGAAGTACCTGTTACAATATAATTATAAGTTGCAGTATCTGCCGTATTAGTTCTAACAAAATCTAATAAAACTGACCCACAACCTTCATATAGTATTGAATCACCTCCTCCCACATCAATATTAGAGTTCAATGATACCGTATTACTAGAAAAACTTCCTCCTTGAAGAAAAACTCCTGAATCCCAAGCGACATCAGAGGCATCAGCAATTGCTATTTTGATATGATGTTGAACCCCACATTGAACCGCTCCAATAGCAGTTAACACTGTGGTATAACCATCATATTCTACAGATTGCACACCCGGAGCCGTATGATTATCAACATAATATGAAGGATTAGACCCTAAATTTACATTGTTTATTGAAACTGCTTGGGTTGTACCTGGTATTAAAGCTATGTTAATAGCATTATTCGAAAATGGACCTGCAATTCCTGGTCCACTTAAAAAGAAACCAAAAACATCATTAATATTCCCATTTGGCGGAGCAAACTCAGGATATTCTTCCGACCCGAAAACAAAATCAAATTTTACAGTATCTCCCGTTGGCACAAAGTCAAATTCTAAAATTGCTACATCATTTGTTCCTACCCCAGTACCTTCAAGTATATCCAAATCAGGATCTCCTGCTCCCATATTTCCTCCACCCAACGAAGCACTACCAGAAGCTAGAGTATTTGGTCCAATTGCCAAAGCAACATCTCCAGTAGCCATAATAATTCCATTATTTAATCCTAAATAAGGGATTGTACCAGTAGCATCAAATGTTCCTATTTGATTCGGGTCTCCACTAAATGTAACATTAGAAATTGTTACCCCTCCACCAACCAATACATTTTGCACATATTGTGTTGGAGTCAACACTCCAGTTGAAACCGTCAACTGAGCATTACTAATGTGAGTAAGCAATACAGCTAATATGGTTGCTATTTTTTTCATTAATTTAAAATTTTATATATACAAGTCGATCTAAGACTGTAAAAAGCCTGCTATAATCGTTAAGTATTTTTTAAATTATTGGAATCCTAAAATACACTTATGACCTGACAATGAACAAACTACAGAATTTTTCACTAAATGATTAGAACAAAAAAAACAAAAAAGCTTAAAGTCTAAGCATTAGTTTTTTGTCTGAATTTAATTTTATTACTGAAATGGGTTAACTTAATTATATTTGTAAAAAAATAAAGATATGCCTACAATCAATAATTACATCTCAGAAAACAAGGAACGGTTTCTTAACGAACTGTTAGATTTATTAAGAATTCCATCGGTAAGTGCAGATTCTGCTTATGATGCCGACACAGCAAAAACTGCTGAAGAAGTTAAAAAACGTTTAGAAGAGGCTGGTGCGGACAATGTAGAAATTTGTGCTACAGCAGGTCATCCTATTGTTTATGCAGATAAAATTATTGATGATAATTTGCCAACTGTTTTAGTTTACGGACACTATGATGTACAACCTGCAGACCCAATAGATTTGTGGGATAGCCCACCTTTTGAGCCTGTAATTAAAACAACTGAAGCTCATCCAGAAGGGGCAATTTTTGCACGAGGATCTTGTGATGATAAGGGTCAAATGTACATGCACGTAAAAGCATTTGAAACGATGATAAAAACAGACTCTTTACCTTGTAACGTTAAGTTTATGATAGAGGGTGAAGAAGAGGTTGGTTCGGAAAACTTAGGAAAATTCGTAAAAGAAAATAAAGAAAAATTAAAGGCTGATGTTATATTAATTTCTGATACTGGAATTATTGCTAATGAAACCCCTTCTATTACTGTAGGGTTAAGAGGTTTAAGTTATGTAGAAGTGGAAGTAACTGGACCAAACCGTGATTTACATTCAGGGTTATATGGAGGAGCTGTTGCCAACCCTATTAACATTTTATGCGAAATGATTGCTAAAATGCGTGATGATAAAAACCATATCGCAATCCCTGGATTTTATGATGATGTTGAAATTCTTACTGATGAAGAACGAGCTGAAATGGCAAAAGCTCCATTTAGTGTTGAAGAATACAAAAAAGCATTAGATTTATCTGATATTGATGGTGAAGAAGGTTATACCACCAATGAAAGAAACTCTATTAGACCAACAATTGATGTAAACGGAATTTGGGGTGGCTATACTGGTGAAGGAGCCAAAACAGTAATTGCATCAAAAGCTTATGCGAAAATTTCTATGCGATTAGTTCCGCACCAAAGCAGTGATAAAATCACAAAATTATTTACAGAATACTTCACGTCTATTGCTCCTAAATCGGTTAAAGTAAAAGTAACACCGCATCATGGTGGAACTCCCTATGTAACTCCAACCAATTTTATTGGCTATAAAGCTGCCAAACAAGCCATGCAAGATTCTTTCGGAAAAACACCAATACCAATAAGAAGCGGAGGAAGTATTCCTATCGTTGCTTTATTTGAAGAAGAATTGGGGTTAAAATCTGTTCTGTTTGGTTTTGGATTAGATTCTGATGCGATACATTCTCCAAACGAGCATTATGGTGTATTTAATTACTTTAAAGGTATTGAGACGATTCCTTTATTTTTCAAATACTTTACAGAGTATTCTAAATAATTTAAAATTAGAGGTTGGTAATTATCAATCTCTAATTTCAGATATCCATCCTCAATTATGAAATTGATTGCCAATCTAAAACTAATTCTTGTTTATATCGCAACTGCAATAATATTTACAAGCTGCCTTGAATACAAAGAGGTACAAGTTGTAAAAATTATTAATGTTGGAGTAAAAGATATTTCAGCAAAGGGCGTTGATATTGAAGTTACCATGCAAATTAAGAATCCCAATAAATACAATATTAGCATTGTTGATTCTGACTTAACACTTTTTCTGAAAGGAAAAAAAATGGGAACCGCTAAAATCAAAGAAAAAGTAACTCTCAAAAAGAAATCAAACGATGTTTACCGTTTCACCATTAAATCTGATTTAAAAGACATTGCTTCTGGAGGCCTTTCTGTTATGATGGGATTAATTACCCAATCATCAATGGAACTTAAAGTCCAAGGAGATATAAAAGCGAAAGCAAAAGGCATCAGTAAAAAAATTCCAGTAGATTTTACAGAAAACATTAAACTCTAACTATTATTTTATCACTTGCATGAAACTTATATGCTACATAAATCAAAACACGTGGTGAAAAGAAAAGTAATAGGATAAGAATATTATTCATCTTGTAAATTTAGTATTTTCGCTCAACAAGTATTTGAAACATCAAAAAACTAACTTTATTTTGAAATCATTTTCATTGATAACAGCAATACTATTATTTCTTTCTATTATTTCTTGTGCTGGAAAAAGTTCTGATATTGCCTCTAAGAAAACTAAAGAAAATCAAGCAAGCGAAATTGCTATGGATACCACCAAACACAAACACACCAATAATTTAATTAATGAAACTAGCCCTTATTTATTGCAACATGCTCATAATCCTGTAAATTGGTATGCTTGGGGAGATGAAGCTTTAGCAAAAGCAAAGGCTGAAAACAAGCTACTATTAATTAGTGTTGGATATTCTGCTTGTCATTGGTGCCATGTTATGGAGCATGAATCTTTTGAAAATGAAGAAGTTGCTAAATTAATGAACGATAATTTTATCTGTATAAAAGTAGATAGGGAAGAGCGCCCAGACATTGATCAGATTTATATGAATGCTGTACAACTAATGACTGGTAGAGGTGGTTGGCCATTAAATTGTTTCGCTTTACCAACGGGAGAACCTTTTTACGGGGGAACTTATTTTCAGAAAGACCAATGGATACAAATTTTAAACAATGTTGCCAAAGAATATAAAGTTGCACCCGAAAATGTGAACGAATACGCACAAAAGCTAACTGAAGGAATAAGAACCAGCGAAATGTTACCAATGGTTAAAGACAACACTCCTTTTTCTATGAATGTTTTAGAAGCTGGTGTTGTCAATATAAAAAAACGATTTGATTATGTAGAAGGTGGCGGAAACAGTGCTCCAAAATTCCCAATGCCCAATAATTATGAATTCTTACTGCAGTATTATTACCATACAAAAGATAAAGAAGTTTTAAATGTTGTTGAGCTAACATTAGATAAAATGGCTTACGGAGGCATTTATGATCAGATTGGTGGTGGTTTTGCACGTTATTCTACTGATAAGTATTGGAAGGCTCCACACTTTGAAAAAATGCTGTACGATAACGGACAATTAGTTTCCTTATACTCTCAAGCTTATCAACTCACTAAAAAACCCTTATACAAACACGTTGTTTATCAAACTTTAGAATATATTGAACGAGAAATGACCGCTAAAAACGGAGCATTCTACTCATCTTTAGATGCTGATAGCGAGGGTGAAGAGGGTAAATTTTATGTTTGGAGCAAAGAAGAATTAGAGACTGTTTTAAAAGATGATTATGATTTTGCAAAAGAATACTACAGTGTTAATTCATTAGGGAAATGGGAAGGGCATTATATTTTATTACGTAAAAAAGACAATGCTAAAATCGCCAAACTCTTTAATATTTCAGAAAAAGAAGTGGTAACAAAAATTAAAAAAATAAACGCCATTTTATTAAAGGAACGTGCAAAAAGAATAAGACCTGGATTAGACGATAAAACTCTTACCTCTTGGAATGCACTAATGCTAAAAGGATACGTAGATGCTTACAATGTTTTTGGTGAAGAAGCCTTTTTAAAAGCAGCACTAAAAAATGCCAATTTTATTGTATCTACTCAGATTAGAAAAGACGGAGGCTTAAATCACAACTACAAAAATGGCGTTAGTAATTTAGATGGTTATTTAGAAGATTACTCATTTACCACAGAAGCTTTGATTGCGCTTTATCAAGCTACTTTTGATGAAAAATGGTTAACCCATGCCAAGCAATTAACCGATTATGCTATTACTCATTTTTATGATGCTGAAACTGGTTTTTTCTTTTTCACATCAAACAATGCAAAAGGCTTGGTAGCAAGAAAAATGGAACTAACCGATAATGTAATACCTGCATCCAACTCGAGCATGGCTAAAGCATTATTCCTTTTAGGGGAGTTTTATTACAATGAGGATTATACCAAAAAATCGAAACAAATGTTAAAAAACATTGAAGCACAAATTCCACAATATATTTCTGGTTATTCTAACTGGGGAATTTTAATGCTCAACAACGTGAAACCCTTTTATGAATTGGCTATTTCAGGAAAAAAAGCACATGAGAAAAGAAAAGAATTTAATGTAAGCTACATTCCCAATAAATTAGTAGTTGGGAGTATTAAAGAAAGTAAATTACCTTTGTTAGAAATGAAGGAAGTCAACGGAAAGACGATGATATACGTATGTTATAATAAAGCATGTCAATTACCAGTTGAAAAGGTAAGTGAAGCTCTTTTGCAAATTAAATAATGAGTTAATTTAGTAATGTAATAATTGAATAATTTTTACCGACATATACTTGTTTTAACTGTGCTAATTGCTCCAATTATTTCAAAAGGGCAACAACAAAACCTGCCTTTAAATAGGGAGTTTGGTTTGGTTAATCAGAAAGTGTTTAATGCTTTTGGAAATAATGTTCATACTTCGTTTCAACCAATTAATCAGTCGGCTATTAAAAACATTTCAGATTCTATATTATCTGACTCTGAACATAAATTCTATTTAGCAAACGTCAAAAAATCAGAAAAAAAATCACGCAACTTTTTTAAATGGATGTATCAATCATTATTCTTTGAGAATTTTTTAGCGGTTGATACAGGTAGATTTTACATGTCAATATCTCCACAATGGAATCTTGAAATGGGTAAAGACAGTGAAGACAAATCTGGAAGATCATTATACAAAAATACGAGAGGAGTTATTGTAAGAGCCAATGTTGGAGAAAATTTTTCTTTTGAAACATCTCTTTATGAAAACCAAATGGCGTTACCAGATTATTTAGATGATTATGCAAATTCTACAAAAGTAATTCCAGGACAAGGAAGATGGAAAAGGTTTAAGTCTGACCAAGGTTATGATTTTTCTTCAGCCTCAGCTAATATTTCCTATTCACCGAGTAAACACTTCAATTTTCAATTAGGAACGGGTAAAAACTTTGTTGGCGATGGCTACCGTTCATTACTTTTATCTGATGCTTCATTTAATTACCCTTTTTGGAAAATCATCACCACTTTTGGTAAAAAAGATCAATTTCAATATACCAAGTTAAATGCGTCTTTATCTTCTGTTACAAGAAGAGAAGATGGATCAACTGGAGAAGCTTTATTTCAACGAAAATCAATGAGCACGCATTATTTCAGCTGGCTGGCTACCAAGTGGTTAAACCTTGGTTTGTTTGAATCCACTATGTGGCAAACAGAAGACTCTACAGGAACCAAACCATTGCAATGGCAGCAGTTTAACCCTGTAATTGGAGTTAATACCGCAACTACAGGTTTTAATGATGTAAATCATACAGTGGTAGGTACAAATCTAAAAATCAAGCTTCCGTTTAAAGCAGTCATCTACAATCAGTTTGTTTATGATGGAGCTTCAAAATACGGTTATCAAATTGGAGCAAAATATTTTGGAATACCAAATTTAACTCTACAAGCAGAATACAATAACACAGCAGCTTATACTTATTCTTCCGATACTAGATTGCAAGCCTATTCTAATTACAACGAACCATTAGCACATCCCTCAGGAGCTAACTTTAATGAAGTTATTGGGATTATTAATTATAAATATAAACGCGTATTTACTCAGGCAAAAATTAACCTGATTAACTCAGATATTATTGGGGGAAATATTTTTATTTCTGAAAATAATTCCCCTCCTTTCGTAGATGAAGAAGGAAACCTATTGTCAACACCCAATATTGATACTAAACTAACTATTATCCAAGCTCATCTCGGGTTTCTTATTAATCCCAAAAATAATATGAGCATTATAATAGGTTTAACTAAACGAACAGAAAACATTCCTAGTTTCGATTATACTCATGAAACTAATTACCTCTATTTTGGCTTTAGAACATCATTAAGAAATTTATATAACGATTTTTAATACACAATGTAAGCAGATAATTATTGATATGATACAAGTAAAAAAAAATAGAACTCCATTATGCAAGAATTAATTCTACCTATAATTACCTCTTTTATGATAGTGTTGCTTTCAACACCCTCATTTATAAAAATTGCAGAGATTAAACACCTGTTTGATGATCCGTCTGAAGACAGGAAAATTCACACCCAAAAAGTCCCATTAATGGGAGGTATGATGATTTTTGCAGGAACCTTATTTTCTTTTTTATTATGGCTTCCAATAAATGATATTGGAGTAATAAAATACTTAATTCCTTCCTTATTAATTATGTTTTTTGTAGGGATGAAAGATGATATTATTGGAACGGCTCCAGTAAAGAAATTAGCAGCACATATTGTAGTAGCCTTTATTATGGTTTTTATGGCAGAAGTAAAATTGACCAGTTTACACGGTTTATTTGGCATAAGAGAAATACCTGAATGGGCAGGAATCATGCTTACTATTTTTACTTATATCGTAGTAATAAATGCTTTTAATTTAATTGATGGTGTTGATGGCTTAGCTGCAGGAGTTGGATTTATTGCCTCAACCGTTTTTGGTTTTTGGTTTTATTATGCTGGAGATTGGACTTATGCTGTCTTGTCATTTGCTTTGGCTGGTGCTTTATTAGGGTTTTTAAGATTTAACTTTAATCCTGCTAAAATATTTATGGGCGATTCAGGATCATTAACCATAGGTTTTTTAATTGCAGTAATGGCTATCGAATTGGTTGAGTACGAAGCTCAAGAATTACCTCAAGCTATCAAGAATATTTCTAAACCTATACTTGCAATGTCCATTTTGGTATATCCTTTAGTTGATACCATTAGAGTATTTACTTTAAGAGCAGTAAAAGGAGTTTCGCCCTTTACAGCAGATAGAAACCACATCCATCATAGACTAATGGACTTAGGTTTAGGACACAAGTCTACAGTAATTATAATTTACATTTTTAGCATACTAACAATTGGGGCGGCAGTAGTAGCTCAAGGTTTTGATCCAAGTTATTCATTTATCGTAATTATTAGCAGCGTTTTAATCTTAATTCAAATTCCATTTTTTATTAAACTGAAAAGAAAAAAAGCAGAAAAAAAGAAGCTCAATGCATAAACGTATCGTTTACATATCATCCGTTTTATTAATGCTATTTTTAACTGAGTTAAATGCACAAAACTTTAATGTTACTAACGAACGTACATTTTCTAATTTATTCAATAAACATATTGACACCTTAAAAAATTTCCATACGAGCATTAAACCTTTTGCTAAAAATGAAATTGCCGATTTTGATACCATTATCAATTCTTATAACACTTCAACTAATTCTGGATTCCTCAACAAATTAACAAACGAAAACCTAATCCAATCAAAAGGAAAAAAGTTTAAACTAATTATCGACCCAATCGTTAATGCAGGTTTAACGGTAGAAAAAAACAGCACCACTTCTCAAACGGTAAATGAAACTGCTTTTGGATTAAATATACAAAGTAGTTTTGGTAAAAAATGGAGCGGACAATTTGCAATGTTAACTGATCATTCTAAATACCCATCGCACATTGATGCTTTAGTTCAGAATAAAAACATTAGTCCTGGATATGATTATTCTAAAAACGATCAAGCATTTTTTGGGCAGGCCAATATTACATTTACCGCTGATGAGAACTTTACTTTTCAGTTAGGTTATGGTAAGAACTTTATTGGCGATGGATACCGTTCTTTATTTTTATCTGACAATGCCAATAGCTACCCTTACCTTAAGGTTACCGCTAATATCTGGAGATTAAAATACATGGCTTTATATACAAACTATCAAGATATCAGAAATTCGGATGGTAATATGAAAGACTATTTTCAAAAACTATCAACCATTCATTACCTAAGTATTAATGCAACAAAATGGTGGAACATTGGTTTGTTTGAAAGCATTATTTGGCAATCTCAAGAAGAAGAATTTTATAGAGGTTATGACATCAATTATTTTAACCCTGTAATCTTTTTGCGTCCTACAGAATATGCTCAAGGTTCTTCTGACAATGCTTTACTTGGTGGAAGTATGAAGTTTAAAATCAGAAAAAAGAACATTCTATACAGTCAACTAATTTTAGATGAATTTAAATTAGATGAAATTAAAGCAGGAACAGGTTGGTGGGCAAACAAATATGGATACCAATTTGGTTTAAAATCTTATGACTTTATGTGGATTAAAAATTTAACGCTACAATTAGAATACAATATGGTTAGGCCTTTCACTTACACTCATAGTGATTTTTCAACTTCTCCAACTCAAATACACACTTTACAGAGTTATACTCACTTTAACTCTCCTTTAGCTCATCCTTTAGGGGCTAATTTTAATGAAGCTATGGCAAGTTTAACTTATCAGAAAAAAAGATGGTTAATTGAAGCCATTACAACTATTGCTAAAATTGGTTTAGAAATTAACGATACAGCTAGTATTGGTCAGGATTTATACATTCCGAATAACAATAGAGCTAACGAATATGGAAATTATACCACACAAGGATTAACTACAGATATTATTAATTCTACATTAAAGGTTTCATATATCATTAACCCGAAATCACAACTGTTGTTTCAGGTTGGAGTTACCAATAGAATGTATAAAAATAGTGTAGAGAACACCTCAACCAATATGGTTTTTGTAGGAATTAAAACAGCAATAACTAATCGTTATTTTGACTTTTAGATTAAATGCCATGCAAAAGAATTTTTGTTGAACTTTTAATTGTTTAATGGCAGAAAAATTGAGATGTCAAAGTCAATTAAAAATAAAAACCCCAAAACCAAAACAGCAATAATGATAATGATAGTTTTATTAAAACCGCCATTTTCAGAAGCTTTGAATTCATTAATAGCTACATTAAATTTTCCTTTTAAATTTTTCTTTTCTCCTACACTGGTTCGGAATTCATCAAATCTATGTTTAAGCTCATACGGACTTCCTTCACCTTTATAATAAAGAGGTTTGTAATCGAAATTTCTTTTTTCTTTTTTGATAAATCCCATAATAGATGTTCACTAACTCAAATTTACTAAAATAACGCAATCTCTTCTCAAAAATTATTTTCTATTTTTACGATAATGGATTTTAGAGCATTATTAGAACAAGGTCATTCAAAATCTAACACAACTATTATTGTAAATGAAGTTTGTGTTTCTACTCAAAAAATGGAAGAGTTAATGCAGTGTTTTATTGATGGCCCTGTACAAATTACTCAGCGTGCTGCTTGGCCAATGTCTTTTATTGCTCAAAAGCATCCGCAATTACTTAATAAATATTATAGTTTATTTATTGAGTTATTAAATCAGCCAAACAAACACGATTCAATTAATAGAAATATCTTGCGTGCTTTTCAATTTGTAGAAATTCCTAAAAAGCACGAGGGAAACGTTTTAGATGTGAGTTTCAAATTGCTCAACTCACCTAACGAGCCAATTGCTGTAAAAGCATTTAGTATGACCGTTATTTTTAATCTCTCAAAAAAATATCCTGATATTGTACCTGAGCTTAAAGCAAGTATTGAATATTTAATGCCCAATGCAAGTGCTGGTATTAAAAGCCGAAGTAATAAAATTCTTAAAGCGATCCAATAATAAGTTTAGGTTAGTCATTTGCTATTCATTATTTTTGTTTAAGAAATAGTGTAGATATGAATATAGGGATTGTTTGTTACCCAACATTTGGAGGTAGTGGTGTTGTTGCTACAGAGTTAGGAAAAGCTTTAGCTGCAAAGGGTCATAAAGTTCATTTTATTACTTACCAACAACCCGTTCGTTTAGATATTTTTTCTGAAAACATTTTTTACCATGAGGTAAAAGTTTCTGATTATCCCTTGTTTGATTACCAACCTTATGAATTAGTTCTTACTAGTAAATTGGTTGATGTAGTTAAATTCGAAAAACTAGATATCTTGCACGTTCACTACGCTATACCTCATGCTTCTGCAGCATATATGGCTCAACAAATTCTCAAATCTCAAGGTATAAAAATTCCGTTTGTAACCACTTTACACGGAACCGACATAACTTTGGTAGGTAAAGATGCCTCTTTTGCTCCAGTAATTACTTTTGCTATTAACGAATCTAATGCCGTTACCGCAGTTTCTGAAAGCTTAAAACAAGACACTTTAAAGCACTTTAAGATTAAAAGAGAAATAGAAGTAATTCCTAACTTTATCTGTTTGGATCAATATAAGTACAACGGAAATATAGCTGAATTAAAAAAATCTTTTGCTCCTAATGATGAGAAAATTTTGGTACACGTTTCTAATTTTAGGAAAGTAAAACGAACCGAAGATGTTCTTAAGGTTTTTGACATAGTAAGAAAACAAAAACCAGTAAAACTAATAATGGTTGGTGATGGTCCAGAACGAAGTAGCTTAGAGAAGCTTTGCAGGGAGTTAAATGTTTGTCATTTAGTTAAATTTTTAGGAAAAGTAAAAGATACTGAGCGTATTTTATCTGCTTCTGATGTATTTATTCTTCCTTCAGAATCGGAAAGTTTTGGTTTAGCAGCCCTTGAAGCTATGGCTGCAAAAACACCTGTTATCTCAACAAATACTGGTGGTATTCCTGAAGTAAATAAGGATGGGGTGTCGGGATTTTTAAGCAATGTTGGTGATGTTAAAGCCATGGCAGAAAACACTTTAAAAATTATTTCTGATGATATAACTTTAGAAAAATTTAAAGAAAATGCTTACCAACAAGCTAAAGTATTTGATATTCGCATTGTACTTCCTAAATACGAGAAATTGTATAAAAGCCTTATTGTTTAGAATTCTTTAAAAATAATTGCACCCTCTTCCAATTCAACTCGTTTTAAAAATGCTTTAAGCAATTCTACGCTATTGTTAGTGTAATATGTAGTTGAATTTTCTTGTCCATTTTTATTTAACATTTTTTTCTCACTTAAAACAGCTAGAGTTTGCTTTGCCACCGCTTTACCAGAATCAATAATCGTTACATGATTTGGTATAAGTTCTCTTATAATAGGAATCAAAAAAGGATAATGTGTGCAACCTAAAACAATATTATCAACCCCTTGTTCTATCATGGGTATAAGGTATTGCTTTAACAATGGTTTTGTTTCTTCTAATTGTCCATTTTCAATCAACCGAACTAAATTAGCACCTTCTACCTCAATTATTTCTAATTGTTTTCTAAGCAGATTAGAATTAGAGATAAATAAATCGCTACTCAGAGTTCCTTTAGTTGCTAAAACACCTATTTTACCCGACCTCGTTTGTAATGCGGCAGGTTTAATTGCTGGTTCTATTCCTATAAAAGGAATATTATACTTTTCTCTTAAAACAGCAATAGCATTTGTTGTAGCGGTATTGCATGCAACTACAATTATTTTACAACCAAGAGCTAAAAGGAATTCTGTGTTCTTAATACTTAAAGCAATTATTTCTTCTTTGTTTTTTTCACCATAAGGTGTGTTTACACTATCTGCCAAATAGATGATCGACTCATTAGGCAGCGTGCTAATAATCTCTTTACAGATAGACAAGCCTCCTAATCCAGAATCAAAAATTCCGATTGGGCATTTATTTATATGTTGATTATTGTTTTTCAAAAAAGAGCAAAAAAAATCCCGACTAAAAGCCGGGATTAAGTTAAGGATAATTTCTTATTCCATTCCTAATTTCTTTTTTACTTTAGCTAAAAGATCATCTGAATCAACAGAGTAAAGTACAACACCTACGCTAGAATCTAAAACATAAGTATAACCATTTTCTTTAGCTACATCATTTATTGCAGTTTTTGCTTTATCTATAATTGGTTGCAATAAAGTTTGCTCTTTTTTCTGTAAATCTGCTTCAGCAGTTTGTTGAAACTCGGTAATTCTTTTTTCTAAATCTGTAATTTCTTTAATTTTTGTATCCTTAATAACATCAGTCATTACATCTTGCTTGCTTTGAAACTCTCCAACTTTAGTTTCGTACTCTTTTCTCATCACATCCAAAGTTACCTTTAACTCATTTGCATACTCCTCTAATTCTTTCTGAACTGCAGTTCTTTCAGGCATTGCAGTTAATAATTCGTTAGAGTTGATATGTCCAACTTTAGTTCCTTTTTGAGCCATTGCTGTAGTTGACAATGCAACCACACACATTAATATTGTTATCTTAATTGTTTTCATATTCCTTATAATTAATTAGTTGTCAAATATATATTATTCTTTCGTTTCTCCCGGTTTATAGCCCATTTTTTTTAATACATCATCGCTAATATTATATTTTGGGTTTGTATAAAGCATCGTTAAAGCACTCGATTTATCAAATACTACTCCTAGTTTTTTATATCCTGCAATATCACTAATTGCCTTATAAACCTTATCCTGAACTGGTTTAACCAATTCTTTTCTTTTTTGAAATAACTCACCATCAACTCCAAACTTCTTTTTTTGATATTCTTTAGCTGCTTTTTCTTTTTTGATGATTTCATCTTCACGCTTCACTTTCATATCTTCAGTAAGTAAAATTTGCTCTGCTTGATAGTTTTTATACATCTTATCAATTTCAGAATATCTTCTTTCTAATTGCTTCTGCCACTCTATAGAAAGTTTATCCAACTCTCCTTGGGCATCTTTATAATCAGGTATATTTTCTAAAATATATTCTGTATCTACATAAGCAAAACTTTGACTGTAAGATATTGATGTTACTAAAAATAACACTACGAGTACCGCTATTTTTTTTAGACTTTTTATTTGTTTAAACATAATATTTCCTCCTTAATTTAATGCTGAAAAATACAGCTGGTTTAACAAAATTACCATCCGTTTATATTTCCACCAATACTGAAATGTATTTCTGTATTGCTATTAGGATCTGTTCTACCAGGTATTTGATCAAATCTATACCCCCAATCTAATCCTAACAAACCAAACATTGGCATAAAAATTCTAATTCCTAACCCAGCAGATTTATAAACTTCAAATGGGTTTACTTTACTAAAGCTATCCCATGAATTACCTGCCTCCCCAAATACCAAGCCATAAATTGTTGCACTAGGATTTAATGAAAAAGGGTATCTTAATTCTGCAGTATATTTAGAAACAAATGTTGCTCCTGAACTTGGCGATAAATCTCCTGAACCATAGCCTCTTAAAGCAATAACTTCTGTTGCAACAAATTGGTTAACTCCACTTAACCCATCTCCTCCAACATAAAATCTTTCAAATGGAGAAGTTCCTAAATCCTTATTAAATGAACCTAAGTAACCAAATCCAGCTTTAGTATTTAATACAAATGCTCTTTTACCGTGTGTTAATTTTGAAAACCAAGAGGTTTGAAATTTCCATTTATGGTACTCAACAAACAAGTTTTTTTCTTGCACAGACATTGCATCATAATCAGCTCCTCCTCTAAACCAAGAATAAGGAATAGTGTGCTTCAAAGTTAAAGTTGTTGTTGACCCCGTTGTAGGGTAAATAGGGCTTGGCCCTTGTGAGTTTCTAGAAAGCACGTGCTTAAAACTTAAATTATTTGCAAATCCATCAGAAAAACCATCTAATACTGTATAATTATCTATTATATAATACTGATAAGAAGCTTCATTATATAAAGTAAAGAAATCATCTGGAAACTTCAATCTTCTTCCTAATCCAACAGCTCCACCAAACGATTTAAAAGATTGTGTAAAATCTCCATTTGTGTTATTTAAATTAACATGACTTAAACTAACACTTAACGAGTTTGGTTTTCTCCCACCTAACCATGGCTCGGTAAATGACATACTGTAAGATTGATATCCTAATCCTGTTGATTGTGCTCTAAGACTTAATCTCTGTCCATCTCCTGCAGGCAAAGGTCTCCATGCTCCTTTCTTAAAGAAATTACGAGCAGAAAAGTTATTGAACGAAACGCCTAAAGAACCTACTACTCGACCTCCGCCCCAACCACCAGAGAGTTCTATTTGATCTGATGGTTTTTCTTCTAAAACATACTCAATATCTACTGTTCCATTTTCTTGGTTTGGTTTAGGATTAACACCCATTGTTTCTGGATTAAAATATCCTAACTGCATTAACTCTCGTTGAGTTCTAATAATATCAGAGCGACTAAATAACTCACCTGGAAGCGTTCTTATCTCTCTTCTTATTACGTGATCATTTGTTTTATCATTTCCAACAATAATTACACGATTTACTCTTGCTTGTTTTCCTTCATAAATTCTCATTTCAAAATCAATAGAATCATTTTCAATTTTCACCTCAACAGGGTTAACTTGAAAAAACAAATAACCATCATCCAAGTATAATGAACTCACATCTCTGCCATTTTGATTCATCATCAACCTAGAATCTAATATGCGTTTATTGTAAACTTCTCCCTTTTTTATGTCTAAAATTCTATTTAACACTTTGGTTGAATGTACCGTATTTCCAACCCACTTAATGTTTCTAAAATAATATTGATTACCTTCTTCAACCGTAATGTCTATTGTTACTCTTTTAGGGCTTACTCGATATACTGTATCAAAAGAAATTTTAGCATCTCTATATCCTTTTTCGTTGTATTTAGCTATAATTTCTGGTTTATCCATATCATAAGTATGAGGGATATATTTAGATGTTGTGAAAATATTATATGCTCTTGCTCTTTTAGTATCTTCTAACGACCTTCTTAATTTTCCTGATTTTAATGAGTTATTGCCAACAATGTTAATGTTTTTAATTCTCACTCTTTTACCTCTATTTATATTAATAGTAAGAATAACATTGTTTGCTGCACTGGTATCTACCTTTTGTTCAATTATTACTTCTGTATCTAGAAACCCTTTTTTTACAAAATAGCTTCTAACGGTATTTTTAGTGTTTATTAATAAGTTTTCAGTAATTACTTTACCTCTTATCAATTCTATTTCGTCTCTTAAATCTTTTTGTTTAGACTTTTTAACACCTGTAAATTTAAATTTTGATAATCTCGGTAATTCTGTAATGTGTATATCTAAGAAAATCTTATCCCCATCAATTTTAGTAGCTCTTAATTCTACATCAGAAAACAATTTTTGTTCCCATAATTTTTTAATTGCTTGTGTTGTTTTATCTCCAGGAACTTTGATTTTATCACCAATTGATAATCCAGAAATGGCTCTAATGGTTACTGGATTAAAATAGTTAATTCCTGAAATAGTTATCCCTCCTATTTCATATTCTCTTGGTGTAGAATAACTAATATCATCCAATCCTGAATTAATAGAAAATTGTGCATCAACTATAGTTGGCACTAGCACTACTAATATTATATATATATACTTTCTCATTAATTAATTACTTAATTGTTCACTTGTCATACCAAACCGTCTTTCACGACTTTGATAATCAACAACTGCTTTAAATAAATCTTCTTTAGTGAAATCTGGCCAAAATTTATCTGAAAAATACAATTCAGAATAGGCTATTTGCCACAATAAAAAATTGCTCAGTCTATATTCACCACTAGTTCTTATCAATAATTCTGGATCTTGTATTAAAGCGGTATCCAAATAGTTATTAAACATGTTGTCTGTTATATCTTCAACATCTATCTTATTTTCTGACACTTCTTTTGCAATCTTTTTAACTGCATTAACTATTTCTGATTTAGAACTATAACTCAGCGCTAACACCAAACTTAAACCTGTATTGTTTTTCGTTTTATCCATTGCCTTTTGCAACTCTTTTTCACAGTTTCCAGGTAAGCTTTTTAAATCACCAATAGTTAACAAACGAACATTATTTTTATTTAATGCAGCTACTTCATTACTAATTGTTGCAACTAATAATTGCATAAGGGCTGCCACTTCAACTTTTGGTCTCTTCCAATTTTCAGTACTAAAAGCATATAAGGTTAAATACTTTAAACCTATCTCTCCAGCTCCTTCAACCACACTTCTAACAGAAAGCACACCGTTTTTATGCCCAAATATTCTTGGTTTACCGTGTTCTTTTGCCCATCGCCCATTTCCGTCCATTATAATGGCTATATGACCTGGAACTTCAGAAGTATTTATTTGAGATTTATAATCCATTTACAAAGACCTTTTTTTAAGGTCGGACAAAGATAGTATTATTACTAATTAATAACACCTGGGCAGCGATCTCTTTCTGTTAAAAATTTATAATTTAATGTAATTCCGACAATAGAGTACCAATCATTATTCTGAGTATTACTTAACTGGTACCCATGAATATAAGTATCTGTTAAACCATCAACCTGATCAGTAAAGGTTTTACGCATTCCCCACTCTATTCCAAGCCCAAAGTTTTCAACAAAATTAAATTTAATTCCAAAGCCAAAGGGAACAGAGGGAGCAACAACATCTTTTTTCACTAAATCTGTTATTTCACCCTCTACATTTGGGCTTACATAAAAAGCTGCTATACCAATAAAAACATAGGGCGTAAAATTTGATGTAGCATAATTATTAATTTGATATGGAATAAAATTAAATTCTAATGTGCCGTATCCTTCCAATAAATCGGTAGAAAATGATAGTGCCCGAAACTCTCCAAATGCTGTTGAACTAATATTATCGGCAGCTCCCAAACGTGCATAGTTAGCTCCAACTCTTAGTGAATATCTTTTATTTATGTTTTTCCTATAAAAAACACCTAGTGATGGATTGGGTTTGTTAATAACATGTAGGGATGGATTTAACTCTCCTAAATAATAAGATGCTCCTAATTGCATTCCTATTTCTGAGTGTTGAGAAAACCCTGAGAATCCGAACAAAAAAAAGAGTGGGATTATTATTTTATGAAACTTCATTCTTATAATTATGCACTATAAACGAAGTTTTAACGAATAAATTACGTAATAGTAAATATTAACGTGTTTTCTTTAAAATTTAGGAAGATTTCTTCTTTTCCTAGCAGGCTTATAATTAATAGATATTATACCCAACATGTAGGCATCCTTATCAGAATCATCACCTCTCTGTTGAGCCTCACCATAACCTCCATTTGCATAGTGCCCAGAAGGGTCATGAAAATACCCAGCATTTTCTCCATAAGCTTCTGTAATTGAAGCAGAACCTCCATCATTATAATATACAGTACTGACATCATCTATATAGTCAGAGAATGTTTTTCTCATAGTCAATTCAAGGCTAATACTCCAAGAACCAAAATGTCTTGATCTAGCACCTCCGCTCAAATTTCTTCTTATTCCTATTCCATAGGGTACTACCGCAGTAAAACCACTATAATCGCTAGGGCCATCAGGCAATCCTTGACCTTCTGTATTTAAGGGGGCCAAACGGTGCCATTCGCCATCTTTATCCCCTTGCGGATCATACCAAATAGCACCTATTCCAGCTAAAAGATACACTTCAAATCTAAACCAACTTTTCCCTCTTACACCTCTTAGTCTATATAAATGCCCTGTTTTTTGTTTTATAAGCATGTATTCTAGTTGAGCTGATAGCTCCACAATATTTGATTTAAAGTTTAGCTGCCTACGTGCTCTAGCTGGCTGTTCTGTTAGATTGTCAGCACCACTAACCTTTGCGTATATTAAATTTCCTTTAAGATACCAATCTTTACCTAATTGATAACGATAACCTAAACTTGCGGCATATCGTGTAGCTTTTAACTCAAAATCTTGAACAAAGTTACTACCCACTTGATCTCGACCTCCCAAATCTCCAAGAAAATTGGTTGCTCCAAACCCAAGAGAGTACTCAACCCTTTGTCTTTTCCACTTCTGAGCCTGAGAAATCTCAGGAAGAAGTAAAACGATTAACATCAATATAATTATTCTTTGCATATCTAGTTTTATAACTATTTAGAAAACAAATGACTGTTTGCAAATATATTACTTTATTTTATCAAAATACAATTTTATTCTGGAGTAAATTAATTTATTGACCTATACTAATAATTTCTTTTATCAAAACCCCAAATCAATTTAGTTCTTAATGTATTTAAGAAATCGTAACTTTTTAAACGTATTAAATTAATTTGATGATCTGCTTTTTTAATTTTTAACTCAATAGACAATGGCACTGATAAAGACCTTGAATCAAGTGCCACCAAAAAATTATCTGTCCTTCCGTCTATTTTTAAAGTCAATTCTGCATCATCAGGAATAACTACTGGCCTAACATTTAAGTTATGCGGAGCTATTGGATTAATAATTATATTTCCTGAGCCTGGAAGTATAATAGGCCCATTACAACTTAACGAATATGCTGTAGATCCGGTTGGCGTAGAAATAATCAACCCATCTGCCCAATAAGAGTTTAAAAACTGATCATCTAAATAAACTTGAATGGTTATCATTGAAGATGTGTCTGTTTTTTGAAGGGTTATTTCATTTAGTGCGTAATTGATATCCCCAAACAAATTGTTTTCTGTCTCTAAGCTTAATAAAGTTCTAGTGTCTAAATCAAAATCTTTAGACATAACAGCATCAATTGCACTATCAACTTCTTCGGTAGCAATACTCGTTAAAAACCCTAATCGCCCAGTATTAATTCCTAAAATTGGAATGCCACTATCTCTAACAAAAGTGACTGTTTTTAATAAGGTTCCATCTCCTCCTATACTAAACAAATAATCAACTCCACTAAGGTCATTATAATCATTAAATTGTTGTAGTTTTTCATCTAAAGAAATCTGGGTACTCAAATCAGCATAAAAAACATCATGCACTAAAACATCAACATTTTTTTCTAATAGTCTCTGAAACAAAGTCTGGATAAAGGATAAATATTTATCCTCTAACTTGTAACTATAAATTGCAATTTTCACCTCTTACCAGTTCTTTTATCTTGTGAAGATAATCAATAATTTAAATTGGAGCTATAAAATGTAAAAAGAGTCCTTTTTCATTTAACTTATTTACAGAATACTCTAGTCGTAAAACCATATCATAATAAGTAACAAAATCGGCAGAAACACCACCACCTAAAAGCACTGAGTTTGTTAATGGATTAACAATATTATTTATTTTTGAATCAACGTAGCCAGCATCAAAATAAGCTCCTAAATAAATGCTTAATGGAATTTTATTAAACTTATCTGCTTTTAAAGCTTTAAAATTAAACATCTTGTCTTGTAATAAGCCATATCTTAATTGAGCTTTACAAACCCCAAAATGTTCTCCGTTTATTACATACAACTCATACCCTCTAACCAAATCATTTCTAGATCCGAGCCCTTTATATAAATAGTAAGGGCCTTCATTTGTTGTGTATTTTGCTTTTATTGAACTTGAAAAATAAAACTTATCAGAGAGTTGCCAAAACTTTTTAAAATGAGAAGTAAAATAAAGTGAATTTAGTTCGTCATTAGCCAAGCCCAAACCATCTTTATTAAGTTTTAGATCATAATAAACTCCTTTTGTTGGATAATTTTTATTGTTTCTTTTATCTCTTTTAAATGTATAGTTAAAGCTAAAAAACTCCATAAAAGTTGCTTTACCAGAAAGATAATCACTATTAAAGAAAACAATTGAATCTGCCACATCTACATAGGTATATTCTAAATTAAAATTGTGTTTATTATATAACTTTGGTCTTAGCTCATAACCTATGTTTGAGTTAATTTCTTTTTGAACATAATCACTTTGTGAACGATAATAATCTTGAACATTATTGGTGGTTGAATAACTTACTTCATGATTTCTACTGTAACTAAACTTTAGGCTTAATCCATTTGTTTTCTTTTTATTGATGTAAGGAATGATGTATTTAAGTCCTACTTTTTCTGTGTACCCTCCTTGAAAAAGTAACATTACCGTTTCTTTTCTCCCTCTAAAATTTTCTTTAGCTAAAAAAAGACCATAATTCACTTTATTATAATCTTTGTCTAACCACCAAGTATTAAAATTGGTTTCCTGTATATCGAAAATTGGTATTGGCCACCAATACCACCTTTCTTCAACTGTTATATATATTGAGATGTTGGTTTCATCAAAATAAACAGGCTCAACAACAATAAAGTTAAAAAGTGATGTATTAAATAAGTTACTTTTAGTTCTTTCTAAAACCTCTTGTAATCCATCTTGAGATATTGTATCATTGATCTGAAATGGCACTTCACGGATAATGATATTTTCTCGTGTGGTTTTATTTCCAATAATTTTAAACTCTTTTATTATTACTTTGTTGGAATCAGTTTGAGCAAAAGAGAAACAGGATAATTTCAAAAGAAAAAACAGCAGCAGTGAAGTTCTAACTATGTGGGTTAACATTTTACGGATTTAAAAAACGCATAAACTCATCATACTTATCCTGTAAATCTTTATGATATTCACTCTCATTGTATGCTGCTAACACTGTATAATTAAACCTTTCAAACGTGTGTAGTATTCTGCTTATTTCTGTCTTATTTATCTTTAAGGTAACCTCTAACTTAGTAGAGTCAGAATGTGAAGTAATAAATGAAGCCAATATCTTTGCATCATCAGATTCTACCATTCTAGAAATTTCTGACAATGAATAATCCTTAATATTGATTTCTAACGTTAAAATACTCCCTGTATTAGAAACAGAAATGGTTTTAGAAAAATACTCTAAAATATTACGCGGAGTAATTACTCCTAAATACTTCTCATCATTATCAACAACCGGAAGAACCCCAACCTCATACTTTACTATCAACGAAACAGCTTCAAACATATGCTGTCCCTCATTGATAGAGGGTGTCTTAAAAGACAAATTATAATCAGAAAGTTTATCCTCAATATTGTTTCTATCCAATATTTCTGATTCTCCGATTAACCCTATATATTTATTATTATCAATTACTGGAAGGTCGGAAGTTTTAAACTCTTCCATCCAATCTAAAGCCTTAACACCTGTATCAGAAAGTTTTAAAGGTGGTATGTCGTAAGATATTAATTCTGAAGCAATCATATTAATCGAATAGTTTCTACTTTTGTATACTTATTATATACGATATATCTACATCAAAAGTACTAATTACAATGACTAAGTTAAGTGTAAACATTAATAAAATTGCAACAATTAGAAATGCTAGAGGTAATAATTTACCCAATTTAGTTCAGGTTGCTAAGGATTGTGAAAAGTATGGTGCCGAAGGTATAACAGTACATCCAAGACCTGACGAAAGACACATTACCTACCAAGATGTTTATGACTTAGAGCGTATTGTAACAACTGAATTTAACATTGAAGGATTTCCAAATACTTCTTTTATTAACTTAGTTTTGGAGGTTAAGCCTGAACAAGTAACATTAGTTCCAGACCCCCCAGGTGTATTAACTTCTAATGCTGGTTGGGATACTGCAAAACAGAAAGACTTTTTAAAAGAAGTTATTTCTGAATTTAAATCTGCAGGAATAAGAACTTCTATTTTTGTTGATACTGAAATAACTAATATTAAAAATGCTGTAGCAACAGGAACTGACAGAATAGAATTATATACTGGTGCTTACGCTGACAATTTTAACAAGAATAAAGATGAAGCGATTGCTCCCTTTATAAAGGCAGCTAATCTTGCAAACGAATTGGGCTTAGGAATAAACGCTGGTCATGATTTAAATCTAGACAATCTTAACTTTTTCAAAAACAATATCAACTCACTTTTAGAAGTTTCTATAGGGCATGCATTAATTTGTGATTCGTTATATTATGGTTTAGAAAATACCATACAAAAATACCTTGAGTGTATGAAATAAATTAATGGAACACAATTTGTTATATTTGTTTTTATAAATTGATAATCAATCTATGATGAAAAAGATAAAAATAATAAGTCTTCTATTTCTTTTTGTTGCTGCTATCGCTTTTACATCGTGTACTAGTAACAAAAAATGCAATGGCAATAGAGGAATTAAAACTCCTATGGGAAGAATGTAGCAGGTTGCACCTGCAAGCAAATATTTATTATGATGACTATAAACAAAACAGCTCTTCTCATTTTTTTTTCCTGTGCTATTACAGTATTATCCTCTTGTAATGCTAACAAAAGCACTGTAAAAACGGTAACAGAAAGCAAATCTCAAGTTATTGACTTTAGAGAATTAAATACTGGAACCAATAGTGGTTTTACTGAGAAAACAAACGAAGCTATTTATAATCAAATCGAATACAATAATGCTTGGGAAAGAGCTTTTAGTAAGTACTTTCAGAAACCAAAACCTCAAAAAATAGACTTTGAAAATAAACAGCTTATTTTGGTTGCTATGGGAGAAAGAAATTCTGGCGGATACAAAATAAGAGTTAAATCTGTTGAGGAATCTGAAACTAATATAATTGTTATTATTGAAGAAACTAAACCAGGGAATTCTTGTTTAACCACATCTGTTATGACTTATCCATATCAAATCATAGAGATTAAAAAAATTCCAAAAAAGTTAATCTTTCAAACGGAAGAAAAAATTATCGATTGTAAGGTACAGGAATAATTTCTAAAGTAATTTTTTAGGTGTTGTTGCTATAAAATCTTTTAAATAATAAGGTTCGAAATAGGCTACATTTTCAAACTCTTGTTGGTTAAATTTATTTAGTGCAAGTTGATTAACAAATTGAGCTGAAGGCAATCCTTTATCACTAAAAATAGCATTTGGGTTAGCTTCTAAAACATCTTTACACTTATCAGATCCATCTCCAAAAAAAACAATTTGGTGTTCGTTTAAATATTCTGAAAACGAATTTTCATCAATTATTTTAGCTGAAATTGGTTTAACAATATTGTTAGATGAATCATATAGAGCGGTATAAACTTCCATTCTTCGAGCATCTATCATAGGGCAATAAAGGGTTGATTGTAAAGAGGGGTTTTTTGCCATTGCTTGAAGTGTATCAACAGCAATCAAAGGTTTATCCAACGCATAACACAAGCCCTTTGCAACTGAAACACCTATCCTTAAACCTGTATAAGATCCTGGCCCTTTGCTAACAGCAACAGCATCAATAGCTGCTAGTTCTAAATTAGATTTGTCTAGTACTTTTTGAATAAAAGTTGTTAACTTTTCTGAATGAGAATATTCTCCTCCCTCCTCTTCTAAAGCTAATAGTTTATCGCCATTAGAAATAGCAACCGAACAAATTTTAGTGGAAGTTTCTATCCCCAGAATGATACTCATTAGATGTTATTTTTATTTCTACTCGTCTGTTAGCTGATTCTTGAAAAGGGCTTTTAGGATTGGGGTACAACATTTTAGAATTTCCATACCCTTTAAAATCAATTCTTCCTTTATCAATACCACTCTTTATTAAATACGCTTTTACAGCATAGGCTCTATTATAAGATAGTTCTTGGTAGTCTTTTGAGTTTTTTTGTCCTGGTCCATTCACATGGCCCTCAACTTCAATAGCCACATTAGGGTTCTTATTCATAAAAGACAATAAAGCTTTTAATGAACTCCTAGCTTTTGGTAAAAAATCATAGCGATTACCATAAAACTGAATGTTTTTAAGGTTAACTTTTTTCCCAGATTCAATTTTTTCTAAAAATATTTCTGCTAAATAATCTACTTCATTTTTTCCTACCTTAAAAGATTCTGAAATTAGCATGTAACCTTTTGCCGATGCATCTACAATTACTAAATGATTTTTCTTTATGATTTCCGTTTCATAAACTGTAGTTGAATCCATTTCTATTGTTGCTTTCTGTAAGCCAGAAATACTAATAAAGCTAGGAACTAATTTTTTTGTTGCTGCACTCTTTACTTCTAATTTAAACCGTGTCTTTGTTACTTCTTCTTTTCCTACAAGCACTTCTTTTTTAACTGCTATTTTTTTCTTTTGAGGATAATGAAGTATGAGCGTATGTTTTCCCCCAGCTCGTTTTGGATTGTTAACCACTAAAACATATCTACCTCCTTTTTTTACTCTTATTGGTCTACTGTAATTCGCATTAACGCCTGCTCCAACAAAACTTTCTTTTCCTTTTCGGGATAACCCCGTTATTGGGCTACGAGATAAATTTGATCTGATTGGCTTAATTACATTGTCGTCTACTCGTTTACAAAATGCTTTTTTATATTCAAACAACAAAAAATCCCAATCGTCATTTTTGTTTTCTGTAATGATATCGAAAGTGAAAACGCCATCAACTGGAGCTGTTATAAAATACCAAATAGAGTTTTTTTCTTCCTCAAATTTTATTTTATTGGCCAATTCATTTCCATCAAATTCTTTTTTAACTCCAAAACCAGCAATTGCTTTGGTGTGATAAATGGTATCTTTTAAGATTAACATCTTATTACAATCGGCATTTTGACTAATTACTTCAGTAAAAAGCAAAAAGAGAAAAGTTAAAAGTGTTATGTTTGATTTCTTAAACATTAGCGCAAAGTTAATTTTTTAAACTTTATGCGAAAATTGTGCCTTTTGAAGTTTTTATGAGTAAATTCATGCTTTACCTTAAAAATTAATAAATGTTTATTGGAATTATCCTATTTCCATTTCTTCTTTTGTGCTTTACGATTCTATTTTTAGTCTTAAGATTTCTTTTTAGAAAAAATGAAGTGGCAAAAAAAATATTTACTATTCTACTTGGAATTAGCTTAATCTTTTTTGCTGTAATAGTCTATTATCTTTTTAGACTTATTTTTGGATGAGTTTAAGATGAAGTTAATAATTCAAATTAGGGCTCAGCCATTTTTCTGCATCTTCGACAGATACATTTTTTTGTTGAGCATATTCTGCTATTTGATCTTTTTCAATTTTTCCTAAACCAAAATATTTAGATTGAGCATTTCCAAAATAAAAGCCACTTACAGCTGCTGTGGGGTACATTGCCAGGCTTTCGGTTAAGTTAACTCCCGTCATTTTTGTTGCATCTAACAATTTAAACAAATCTCGTTTTAAGGTATGATCCGGACAGGCAGGATAGCCTGGCGCTGGACGTATTCCATGGTATTTTTCTCTTATTAATTCTTCATTATTTAAGTCCTCACCATTGGCATAAGCCCAATATTCTTTCCTCACTTTTTTATGCATTAATTCTGCAAAAGCTTCTGCCAATCTATCGGCTAAGGCTTTTAACATAATAGAACTATAATCGTCATGATCCTTTTCAAAACGTTCAATGTGCTTTTCAATACCTATACCTGTAGTTACCACAAACCCTCCTAAATAATCTTGAATATTAGATGCTGCTGGAGCAACAAAATCTGCCAAAGAAATACTCGGAACACCTGCTGATTTTTTAGATTGCTGTCTTAATTGTTGCAAATTAGCTTCTCCCTTATTTACTTCAATAATTGTGTCATTTACCGAATTTGCCTCCCAAATTCCAATAACGGATCTAGCCTCTAGCCATTTTTCGTTAACAATTTGATTTAACATTTGTGTTGCATCTGCAAATAATTTTGTTGCCTCCTCACCAACAATTTTATCCTCTAAAATTTGAGGGTATCTTCCTGCTAATTCCCACGTTCTGAAAAAAGGTGTCCAATCGATATATTCTGAAATTTCTTTTAAATCATAATTCTCAAAAACTTTATTCCCTAAAAAATTAGGTTTTACAGGTTTGTCCTTTTCAAAGTCAATTTGGAATTTATTTTTATGAGCGTCTTCAATTTTTAAGAACTCTTTTTTAGCCCTTCTCTTGTTATGTAAGTCTCTTAAACGTTGATAATCCTCTTTTATCTCTTTTACAAAACCAACTTTATGATCGTTTAATAATTTACCCACAACAGGAACACTTCTAGAAGCATCCAACACATGAATTGTTTGTCCTTTGGTAAAGTTTTCTTCAATTTTTACAGCGGTGTGCACCTTGGATGTTGTTGCTCCACCGATTAATAATGGAACATCCATCCCTTCTCTTTCTAATTCTTTGGCAACGTGTACCATTTCATCTAAAGAAGGTGTAATTAAACCACTTAGCCCAATAATATCTACGTTTTCTTCTTTGGCAACTTGTATTATTTTTTCGGCAGGAACCATTACACCTAAGTCAATAATTTCATAATTATTACATCCCAGAACAACTCCAACTATATTCTTTCCAATATCATGCACATCTCCTTTTACGGTTGCCATCAAAATTTTTCCTGCAGATTGTCTTCCTTCGCCTTTTTCTGCTTCAATGTATGGCAACAAAATGGCTACTGCTTTTTTCATTACTCGAGCACTTTTAACCACTTGAGGTAAGAACATTTTTCCTGCACCAAAAAGGTCTCCCACTACATTCATCCCATCCATTAATGGTCCTTCTATTATCTCTATTGCTCTATCATATTTTTGACGACATTCTTCTACATCCTCATCAATAAATTCAACTATCCCTCTAACTAAAGCGTGCGACAATCTGCTTTCTACAGATTCGTTTCGCCACTCCTGAGTCTCTTTTTCAACTGCTTTTTTTACTCCAACCGTTTCTGCGAAATCTACCAATCGTTCGGTAGAATCATCTCGTCTATTTAATAATACATCTTCAACTCTTTCTAATAAATCTTTTGGAATACTATCATAAACTTCTAACATGCCAGGGTTTACGATTCCCATATCCATACCCGCTTTTATGGCATGATACAAAAATGCTGAGTGCATTGCTTCACGAACTATATTGTTTCCTCTAAAAGAAAATGAGATATTAGACACGCCACCACTAACTAAAGCTCCGGGCAAGTTTTGTTTGATCCATCGTGTTGCGTTAATAAAATCTACGGCATAATTATTATGCTCTTCTAATCCTGTTGCAACAGTTAAAATGTTTGGATCAAAAATGATATCATGAGCTGGAAAATTTAACTTTTCTGTTAGCAATTTATAAGCCCTTTCACAGATAGCAATTCTTTTTTCGTAAGAATCTGCTTGACCTTTTTCATCAAAAGCCATAATAATTGCAGCGGCTCCATATCGTTTAATCAGTTTCGCTCTTTCTAAAAAAGTTTCTTCTCCTTCTTTTAAAGAAATTGAATTAACAATGGATTTTCCTTGTGTACATTTTAATCCTGCTTCAATAACCGTCCATTTAGAAGAATCAATCATTATTGGCAATTTGGCAATATCTGGTTCTGAAGCAATTAAATGTAAAAATCGAGTCATCACTTCTTCTGACTCCAACATTCCTTCATCCATGTTTACATCAATAATCTGAGCTCCGCCTTCAACCTGACTTAGCGCTACAGAAATTGCTTCTTCGTAATTTTCTTCTTTAATAAGTCTTTTAAATTTGATTGACCCAGTAACGTTTGTTCTTTCACCAATATTTACAAAATTACTTTCTGGCCTAACCAACAAAGGTTCTAACCCACTATAATTTGGTAATGATGATTTTTGTTTCTTTTCTCTTGGAGCATATTTAGCCGCTACTTCGGCCATTGCTTTAATGTGTTCTGGAGTTGTACCACAGCAACCTCCAATAATATTGATTAAACCATCTTTTATAAACTCTTCAACTTGATTTGCTGTTTCTGGAGCTTCTTCATCATATTCTCCAAATTCATTTGGTAATCCTGCATTTGGGTAAGCGCTCACAAAAAATGGTGTTCTTTCTGCTATTGTTTGAATGTGAGGACGCAATTGTTTTGCACCTAAAGCACAATTAAATCCAACACTTAGTAAATCCATGTGTGAGATAGAAATTAAAAAGGCTTCTACTGTTTGACCTGATAACGTTCTACCACTGGCATCAGTAATTGTTCCTGAAATCATAATGGGCACAGACACATTATTCTCTTCAAAGTAAGCATCTACTGCAAACATTGCTGCTTTTGCATTTAGGGTGTCAAAAATGGTTTCAATTAATAAAACATCAACTCCTCCATCTAGTAATCCTTTTACTTGATCTTTATATGCTTCTACCAACTGATCAAAAGTAATTGCTCGATAGCCTGGATCATTTACATCTGGCGACATAGAAGCTGTTCGGTTGGTTGGACCCATTGCACCTGCTACAAAACGAGGTTTATTTGGTTCTTTAGCTGTAAATTCTGCTGCTACTTCTTTTGCGATTTTAGCCGATTGGTAATTAATATCATATACAGCTTTCTCTAATTTATAATCAGCTTGCGCGATAGTTGTTCCACTAAAAGTATTGGTCTCAACAATATCGGCTCCAGCTGCATAATATTCTGCATGGATTGCTTTTACAATTTCTGGTCGAGTAATAGATAGTAAATCATTATTACCTTGTAAAGGAATTTCAGAATCCAAAAAAACATCGCCTCTAAAATCTTTCTCTTCTAATTTGTAACGTTGAATCATGGTGCCCATAGCACCATCTAACACTAAAATTCTTTCTGCTAATATTTCTTTTATTTTACTCATAAATATATTATTCTATATAAATCAAAAGATTCCTCTGTTTCGCTATCGCTCCAATCGGAATGACAGAAAAGAATCCAAAAAAAACCCTTCAACTTAGAAAGTAGAAGGGTTCAAATTTATTTCTCTACTTTATCTTTATTCTCACCTAAGGTAAGAAATTAGGAATTGGCACCAGTTTTCCAATCCATCAGCTGACGGACTTACAGTTGGTTGCCAAGGTTTCGCAGGGCCTAATCCCTCCACCTTTCTTGATAGGTGCCGAATCGGCACTGATAATTAAAAGTATTTAACTATTAATTCTATTTTTATTAAAAGAACGTGAGTGCAAAACTATTCACACTTTATATTAATTCCAAATATTATTGGGAATTACCATGCAATTACTCTTTTTGATAAAATATTATTCGGTTTTAAAATTCTGCATTTTTTGGTGTTCTTGGGAAAGGAATAACATCTCTAATGTTACCCATACCTGTAACAAAAAGCATTAACCTTTCAAATCCTAAACCGAATCCTGAATGAGGTACTGTACCAAATTTACGTGTATCTAAATACCACCAAACACTTTCTAAGGGAATGTTTTGGTCTTTAATTTTTTGTTCTAAAACATCATGTCTTTCTTCACGTTCCGAACCTCCAACAATTTCTCCAATTCCAGGAAATAAGATATCCATTGCTTTAACTGTTTTACCATCATCATTTAACTTCATATAGAAAGCTTTAATGTTTGCTGGATAATCAGAAATAATAACTGGTTTCTTAAAGTGTTTCTCTACCAAAAATCTTTCATGTTCAGATTGTAAGTCAATTCCCCATTCGTCAATTAAAAACTGAAATTTCTTTTTCTTGTTTGGTTTAGAATTTCTCAAAATTTGAAACGCTTCAGTATAGGTAATACGCTCGAAATCATTTTCAGCAACAAACTTTAATTTCTCAAATAAATCTCCAGCTCTTTCAACTTGCGGTTTTGATTTATCTTCATCTTGCAATCTTTTATTTAAAAACTCTAAATCGTCTTTACAATTATCCAAAGCATATTGAACACAATATTTTAGCATCGCTTCTGCCAAATCCATGTTGTCATTATTATCTGCAAAAGCAACTTCTGGTTCTATCATCCAAAACTCAGCTAAATGGCGTGTTGTGTTAGAGTTTTCTGCTCTAAATGTTGGTCCGAAAGTGTAAACTTCACTTAAACCTAAAGCTGCTAATTCAGCTTCTAACTGACCAGTTACTGCTAAGTTTGTTTCTTTTCCGAAAAAATCTTGTTTATAATCTACTTCATTATTTTCATCTAGAGGAACATTTTTTAAATCCATTGTTGTTACCTGAAAAGCTTCACCAGCTCCTTCAGCATCTGTTGCAGTAATTAAAGGTGTATGAATATTATAAAAACCTTTATCATTAAAAAATTCATGAATGGCAAAAGTCATTGCATGACGAATTCTAAGAATAGCAGCAAATGTGTTTGTTCTTGGTCTTAAGTGAGCAATTTCTCTTAGATATTCTAATGAATGTTTTTTAGGTTGCAAAGGATATTCATCTGGATTTGCATCTCCTAATATTTCAAATGATATAACAACAATTTCTATTGATTGTCCTGAACCTTGAGATTCTACCACTTTACCAACCACTTTAATAGATGCTCCAGTTGTGATTCTTTTCAATTCCTTTTCATCTTCATTCTCAAAATCAATTACTGCTTGTATGTTATTAATTGTAGAGCCATCATTAATCGCTATAAAACGATTACTTCTAAAAGTCCTTACCCAACCTTTAATCAACACTTCAGAACCTATTTTTGATTCATTTAATACCGCTGCAATTTTTATTCTGGACATCTTTATATTTGTTAAAATTTAACCGAGGCGAAATTAATGATTTTTAATCTCAATAACACAGCCTTTATATTTAGAAAACACGTAAATCGTCAATTTTTTCTAAAATTATTTTGTTTAATATTATTTAACAAATTCGACAAACCTTGTGTTTTTTACGATAAAAAGTGATAAAATATTTTGAATATAGAATATAAGGTTATAATATTGCATAATAATAACTGGTTTAATACAGTCGACTATGAAAAAGATATTTTTTGGACTTTTAATTACCTTGTTTGCCCTTAATGTAAGTGCAACAGGTGTAATTGTTTTAGAAGGTCACTACCAAGGAAAGAACCTATACGTACAAAATCCATTTGCAGGAAGTGGAGTTGGATTCTGTACTTTCGAAGTAACCATTAATGGTGAAGTAACTACTGATGAAGTTAACTCGAGTGCATTTGAGATTGATTTTGCTAATTTCCAAATGAAAGTTGGAGATCCAGTTATTGTAAAAATCAAACACAAAGATGATTGTAAGCCTAAGGTGTTAAACCCTGAGGTATTAAAACCAAAAAGTACTTTCGAAATTGTTGCTATGAAAATTTCTACAGACGGAAATTTTGATTGGACAACTAAAAGCGAAACTGGTAAGTTAACGTTTATTGTTGAACAATTTAGATGGAACAAATGGATTAAAGTTGGTGAAGTTGATGGGAATGGAACAACAGCTGAAAACAGCTACCAATTTAAAATTACTCCTCACTCTGGTGAAAACAAGTTTAGAGTAAAGCAAATTGATTATTCTGGTAAGCCAAGATATTCTCAAGCATCAAGATTTATTTCTCCTTTAGGTGAGATTTCTTTTAGCCCAATTAAAGCTAAAATTGATGTTAACTTTACAGGTGAAACTTTATTTGAAGTTTACGATAGTTATGGTAACATCGTGAAAAAAGGATTTGGTGAGAAAGTAGATGTTTCTAACTTAAAGAAAGGTATCTATTACTTAAACTACGATAATAAAACTGAGACTTTCGTAAAGAAATAATTAGTTGAAACTATAAAAATTTAATCCCGTTCCGATAGCTATCGGAACGGGATTTTTTTGCTCAAAACATGGATAAAATAGAACATATTGGAATTGCTGTAAAAGATTTAGAAGCCGCTAATGAGATTTACACCAAGCTATTTGGAAAACCACCATACAAAACAGAAGTTGTTGAAAGCGAAAGTGTTTCTACTTCTTTTTTTAAAGTTGGTGATAGCAAAATTGAATTGTTAGAGGCTACAGACCCCAATAGTGCCATTGCTAAATACATAGAGAAAAAAGGTGAAGGAATACACCATATTGCTTATGCGGTAAAAGATATTAAAGCTGAAATGGAGAGAATGAGAGCTGAAGGATTTGTTGTATTAAACGATGAACCAAAAAAAGGTGCTGACAATAAGCTAGTATGTTTTTTGCATCCGAAATCTACTAATGGGGTTTTAGTTGAGTTGTGCCAAGAAATCAGCTAAGGTATTTTAACAAAACTGCTCCTGCTTCTTCAAGATTTTTTCCGAATGTAATAATGCCTTCATCATGTCCAGCCATTACCATAATTTTTTCATGGGCTAAATTGGCTTCCTCGAACAAGCGTTTAATTTCTGAAGCCATTTTTGCAGTACCATAAGGCACCTCTTTATCAGATGTAGGTACCTGATGCATTAATTTTAACCACAGTGCTTTATTGTGGACGTGAATAATAGCCTGAATATCACCATCTCCCTCATAAACCGCAGCATGGGTTAAACTCTCAGCAGATGCTTTTAAAAGCCCTTTACAGCTTACACTATTTGTATTCATATTGTAAGAAGTAACTAATGAAAAATCTTCATCTCGAATGGGATATATATTTCCTGTTTGTGTTCCTGACACTAAAATGCCTTCGTTAATTTTAACACTAATGTTTCCATAACCAATGTTAAACTCTTTGTAAACACCTATCAATTGAAGCTCATGCATTCGATCTCTCCAACGCTTTAAATCATCTGGCACACTCACTCCTATGGGTTCATCTGTCCAATCACAATTAAATTTTATAACCCCCTCATCAATCATATTTTTCTGGAAATAAACTGCGTATTCCTTTTTCTGACGCCTCACAAATACCACGTTCTGTTATTAAACCTGTTATATATTTTGCTGGCGTCACATCAAATCCATAATTTAAAGCTGGTGTAGCTTCCGGGCAAATAAGAATTGACTTAATTTCACCGTCTACTTTTCCTTGCATGTACTTCACCTCATTTTCATCTCTGGTTTCTATCGGAATGTCTTTTACCCCATCCATAATAGAACAATCTAACGTAGAGGACGGTAAGCCAACATAAAACGGGATGTTATTGTCATGTGCTGCTAATGCTTTTAAATAGGTTCCTATTTTATTGGCCACATCGCCATTGCCTGCGGTTCTGTCTGTGCCAACAATCACCATATCAACCATTCCGTGTTGCATCAAGTGGCCACCGGTATTGTCATTAATTAAGGTATGAGCCACATCTTGCTCTCCCAATTCAAATGCTGTTAGGTTAGCTCCTTGGTTTCTAGGCCTTGTTTCATCTACCCAAACATGGATAGGTACCCCTTCTTTTTGTGCATGATATATAGGAGATAATGCCGTTCCCCAATCAATGGTTGCCAACCAACCTGCATTGCAATGAGTTAGAATATTTACTGGTTCTCCCTTTTTCTTTTCTGAAATTTGTTTAATTATTTCTACTCCAAACTTTCCAATATGCTTGCTAATGTTAATATCATCTTGTTTTATTTGATTAGCCATATCAAATGCAACTTTAATTTTTTCTTGAGGATCTTTAATCTTGTGTAAAGCGTTTAATTGTTTGTGTACAGCCCAAGATAGATTTACTGCTGTTGGTCGAGTATCATTTAATTTGGTTGCTACCTCAGCAAGAAATAAATTTGGTCTTTCTTTATCTTTAGCTTCAATACATCCTAAATACATTCCATAAGCTGCTGTTACACCAATCAATGGTGCTCCACGCACTACCATCTCCTTAATAGCAAATGCAGCTTCATCAGTTGTTCTGATATCAAAAATATCTACTCTATGTGGTAAATAACGTTGATCAAAAACCTGAATTAAGGCATTGTCATTTTCATTTACCCAAATGGTGTGCTCATGTTTTCCCTTAATCTTCATCGAACAAATCTAATATAGTTTCATCACTTAATAAGTGATGTGTTTTCAAATTTAATTGTTTTGCGGTAATTATATGCTCTTCAGTATCATCAATAAATAAAGTTTCTTTAGGCAGTAATTTACTAACATCCAATACCTGTTTAAAGATCTCAGCATTTGGCTTCCTCAATTTCATTTCATTTGAATAATACGCTTTTTCAAATGGTTCACTTACAGACCATAATCCAAAATGCTCTCTAACATATTCATTAATAAATTTTAAATGAATTTCGTTGGTATTGCTCAACAAGAAAACCCTGTATTTTTTTGTCAAATGGATTATTAGGTCCATTCGTTCTTTAGGTATTTCCAACAACATACTGTTCCATGCATTTATGATTGATTGCTCGGTTAACCCTGAATTGTACGCTTGAAAAAAAGAGACGAATTCATCGGTAGTTATTGCTGCTGTTTCGTAACGCTCAAGTATATTCTCATGAAGCAATTGTTTTTCTAAGGCATCAAACTTGTTTCCTAAGAGATGCTGAAAGGCTGAAAATGCTAACTGATGATCTATGTTAATGATTACACCTCCTAAATCGAAAATGATATTTTTAATTCCCTTTAAATCCATAGAAAGACAAAACTAATAAAATAGTAAAGTTTATTATTGGTTAACTGGCAACTTATACGTAAAATTGCATCTTAATTCTAATTCAATTTAGAATGGGCCTATAGCTCAGCTGGTTAGAGCACCTGACTCATAATCAGGTGGTCCGGGGTTCGAGTCCCTGTGGGCCCACAAAAAGAAACCGCAACACACGCGTAACTATGCAGTTACAAATGGTTGCGGTTTTTTTGTAGACGTTTTCGTGTACAGATTATCTTCACAAACAGAAATTATAGATTTTACAAACTGGTTGAACACAACCTAACCACTAAACAGAAGATTCGTTATCTGATATACGTGTTGCTTTCATGATTAAAGCTAATTTCATGTTTTTTGTTCTTTTCATATCAAAGAGGCGATACATTTTTTGTAATGAAGAGCTAGCGCCTTCATAACTCAGAGCTACTTTATCTGCCAAATCTTTATTACTAATTACGGGGTCTTGATAAAGTGCATTTAATACTTTTTGATCAGATTCATTTAATTTGGCCTCTATAAAAAATTCAATTTTCTCCATATCCAATCCCATCTTATCTTGACTGATGGAGGAACTTATTACACTTGAAATTCTTTTTTCTTTTAATAATTCTATTTCATGAATTAATTGATTTCGTTCATTCACATTTCTTATATGTCTTATTCTTAAATACACAAATATTGAGATTAGAAGAATAACTATCCCAATAATCATAACAAGTTTTTCTTGAAATGCTTTTAGTTTGTCAATTTCTCTTTGCTTTTTAACCTCAATTTCTGTTTTTTCAATGTCATATTGATACTCCTGTCTAAGGATTTCTCGCTGTCTTTTCAAGCTTTTTAGACTATCTTCAAATAAAATATATTCTTCATACATTTTTAATGCATTATCAGTACTCCCTATCGATTTATATGCTTGGTAAAGTGTGTGTGCGGCACTTGCTTTTAAGTCAATGATACTAGCAATTTCTTTTGCTTTTTCATAAGATTTAACCCCATACTCAATAGCCAATTCATATTCTTTAAGAGATCTATAAATATTGCTCATCCCAGCTAAACATTCTGTTTCATTCACTTGGTTTTCAATTTCAATAGCAATAGCTAGTCCTTTTTCATAATTTTTTAATGCTAAATCGTAATTATTAATCTCGGATTGAAAATTTGCTAACGCAGTGTAACTGGAAGCTATGCCATATTTATAATCTATTTTCTCAAAAATATCTACTGATTCACTTATATATTTTTTAGCGAGTTTAAGATTATTATTATTTTGATATAGAACCCCTAAATTTAGAGCGCTGGTGGCTATACCTTGAAGGTTTTCAAGGTTTTTAAACATATTATATGCCTTGATATACATTGTAAAAGCCTCCTTTGTGTCATCAATTTTCTCAAATATGGCTCCAATATTCTGACTAGTATTGGCTATGCCAATTGAGTCTTTAATGTCCTCAAATGATTTCAGAGCCTTATGGTAATTTGTTAATGATAGTGTTGAGTTCCCTTTAAGGTAATAGGCTGCACCAATTAGATTAAACGTATTTCCTTTCCCTTTTGTTCTTGATTCAAGTGATATTAAATTGTCAAAACTCAATTTAGTTTTAGCTAGGTTTATTGCACTATCAGGGTCGGAAAAAAGAAACGATCTAGATAAACTCAGTATTGCTGATGATCTGACTGAATCAGGTTGTTCAGAATCATTCCAGACATTCCATAAAGAGTCAGTACCATTGTTTTGTCCCAATACTAATGATGGAATCATAAAGAATAATAAAATAAGATTTTTCATGATTGAAACAAAATAATAATAAATTTTGTAATTATGTAAATGTTAAGTTTAATATATTTCTATTTTACACTTTTTTTATGAAAGACTCCTTTTTGGTTAAAAAATTAATTTAATGTTGATTAACTTTTGTATATTTTCTTTTGTACTTAAAAAGTTGTTTTTTAAGTAACTATTAATTTTTGCACACCAAGTTGAGTTTTTATAATATAAACTCCACTAGTCCAATTGGATACATTTATTATTACTTCTTTATCCGTTGGTATAGTTTGATAAATTAATTCGCCAATTAGATTATAAATGTAAATTACTTCATTTGCATTGTTCTTAAACTCAATGTTTACAATGTTGGTTGCAGGGTTAGGGTAAATATTAAAGGAACTTTTTACTATGTTTTCTTTAACACTGATAGGCCAATTTACATTTGCAGCAGAAAAAGTTGGAACCATAGTAGTAAAAGATCCAGTGCCGTTTGGGTATCTTCCCCATGTTATATCAGTTGTTTGAAGTCCAAATGTTGTTTTATCAACTAAAGTTCCTGAAGTATCAGATAAATAAACTGTTTCACCAGAAGATGAGAGCTTGAAGTTAGTATGTAACCCGGATTGTAAGGTGTCTTTATCTATCCAAATAATTAAATAATCATTAGGGTTGATATTTGTGCCTGTAGGAAATGTCCATTTTGTAGGGTTGGAATTTTGATCTGATAAATAATAACCATCTAACTGTATAGAAGAAGAAGTGTTGTTGTATAGTTCTATCCAGTCATCAAATTCACCATCCTGATCGGATTGGATGGTGGCATTTGATGCAGATAATTCATTAATAACAAGGTTGGGTGTAACAGCTAATTTATAAAATTCATACTCAGCCCTTACTGGTGAAAAGGTGCTGATGTCATTATCTTCAGCATAAATATAGTATTCTATATCAGAAGCGTTTAAAATAATTTGAGCACCGTAAGTTCCATCTCCTGCAATACCATCATTGCTATTTCCATCATCTAAAAGTTGAACTTTTTGAAAAACAACTCTAGAGCTGTATCGATAACCTAAATAAGCATAGTTTGAGTTTGTAATGTTGCAAGTAAAATTAACAGTGTCATATGCATTAGGTATAATGGGGTTGTTTAGTATGTTTGATATTATTGGTTGGGTATATTGAAATTCGGGTAAACTGTTTAGATAAATTGTTCGATTATCCATCAAATCCTTAAGTCCTGGTCTTAAATTAAAATTTGCACCATAATCATTCGTTAAATTACTTAAAAAGTCCGCGTAGGTATAAGAACTGTATAATTCATTTTGAACATCTGCATCAATTAAATTATGCATAAACTGTGCTCTAGTGTAGTAATTATTATTACTTATATTTTCATCAAAAATAGTTCTATAATGGGCAACATACATTTTTTTATATCGAGGAATAGAAAGTAATTGAGCAATTAAAGGCCTATATGTCATTGCAGATTCATGAATAAATGGATCTTGTGTTGCTAAATCATTACTATTTAATAATCCAAAACTGTCCCCATCAAATACAAGTCCTCCAAAAGACATGTTTACATCCCATAACATAATACTCCACCTTCCATTATCCATTTTATAGATATAAAAATTATGGGCAAATGCAGTGTATCCATCATTGTGGACAAAGGCACTACTTAATGCTAAAAACCAAAGAGCTCTATCTACATCAAGATATTGATCTATTGTATTTGGATTATTTTCTAAATTAAAACATAGGGTTTGAAGATCAGTTAAACCATATGCTGATTTTCTGTCATAAAACACATCATAATCCAAAGAATCTGAATGATAAGCTAAATTGGAATTCTGACCATTAAATATCTGAATTGATTCTGGATCACATTTAAAAAATGGATTACTACTAGAACCATAAAATTGATCCAAATATTCATTGTCAATCGATTCAGTATTGGTATATATTCCTATGCAATTATTATTGATGTATAATGTAACAAAACTAGCTTGAGGACAATCCATATATTGATTTGCTATTTCATAAGTCAAGGCCTCTCTTATCATACTAGGGTCACTATAGCAATTGGCTAATTTTATTTTATCTTTTCCTAAGTAAGATTGACCAGGAATAGTATAATTAATGTCAATATTAAATGGGTTTTTATTACTAGCCGTATCCAATGAACTATTTCCTTTATACCTAACACCGCAACTATCCAGAAGATCTCCGTCAATAATTACATTAGCTAATATTCTTCCTGTACCACTTCCTGTAGTAGAAGTTATAGAAGCAAGTGAATCAAGTAAATGATCCCAATTAGAATCATAAAAGTTAATTTCAATTTTTCTAATAGTATTAATGTCAAATAAGTTTTGAGATTTAACGGTGTGACTCATACTAAAAATAGCACTTAGAGTAATTGAATAATATAGTAATGATTTCATGAGGTGGGGAAATAACTTTTTTAGGAGTTTTTGATTTGTTACAATCTATACTAGAAATATTTAGTTCTTAACTAATTTAAAAGTCTGTTTGAAGTTTTTATCTGTAATGTTTAATAAATAAATTCCACGAGCTAGTTTGGATGTGTTTATTGTTGTGTTTCTAGTTTTTAACTCTCCTTGGTTTATTGTTTTTCCAAAAATATCAGTTAATGCATATTTAAAACTTAAGACTTGATCCTTTATTTGGATTTCTATTTTATCCTTAAATGGATTTTTTACTATTATATTATTATCATTCAATAATGAATTTATAGCTAGAGGGGAGCAGTTATTCGTGGATGGATCATTTCCTGAATCTGTGATTTTTTCTGAAAAGAAATCAACCATATTTTGCAACCTAAGCTGAGGATTGTCAATTGCATGTCCTTCAGCTTGACAGTCGTTGTTAGGTTGATAGTTGTATATTATGTCAGTATAATACGTGTTGGTATCTGTTCCTAGAAGGTCAAAATAATTTCTGATACCCTCACCACCATATGCATTTGGATAATCTCCGATATTGGTACAGCCTAAAAAAGAAAAACATTCACTACTTAATCTTTCAAACAAAGGTCCGTAGTTGTAATTAACAACCACATCAGAGCCTTGACAAAATAAATATAATGAGGGAGGATTAGATAGACCATCTAGTAGGTCGAGATTGAAAACACCTCCAAAAAAACTACCAACACCTTTTAAACTAGCATCATATCCCCCTAGGTTTAGTGTGCCTTCTATATCGCCTAAATCAGGTCTTGAAAGATCATTTACAGGATCAGAGCATGCTAAAGATAATAATACTGGGTCAGGTGTTGTTGCATTCCCAATTGCGTAGCATGAGGCAGGTTTTTTGATTATGCTATTTGTAAACCCTGCAGATATTGATATAAAGGCTCCAGCACTTTCTCCAGCCATAAATACGTTGTTTATATCGGTTGAGTCAATTAAGTTTCTACTTTTCATAAAACGTATAGCTCCTTTCGCATCCTGCATTGCTCTATAATTAGCTCTCTCAACTTCTGCACTATCAGCTACATATACACAGGGTTCTATCCCGAGGCCATTACATAATGCATTTGAGGTGTAGTTACTAGCTTTATTAGTCCCTAATCTGTAGTTGATATTGGCAACAACCCATCCTCGTTTAGCTAACTCACGAGCCATATTTTGTATACTGTTATTTTCTTTACTTTCTACCACCCATGCCCCACCATGTGCTAAAATCATAATTGGTCGTAAACAATTGCTATTTCCTATGGGTTTGTAAATATCCATTAATAATGTATCAACATTTCCAGCATAATTATTAGCTACGCCATATTCAATATCTACAATGCTATCGTAGTTATAAATAGGTTGGGTGTAAGGTGTTTGTGCAAAAGTGTTAAAGCTTAAACCTGTAAAAATGATTAAAGATAATGTGAATAGTGTTTTCATAATTTTAGTATTTAATATTAATTTGTATAATGAATAAATGGATTTAAAATTCTTATTTTATTTGATAATTAACTTTTTTATGTGGTTGTTCACATTCACAAAATAAATTCCTTTTGGAAAATTTTGCACATCTATTTTTAAGCTTGACTTATTAATTGTCTTCTGATAAACGTTTTGACCAGTAGTATTGGTAATGCTAATTTCTGAAGCAGCTAATTCTGTTGTAATCGTGATGTTATTGGTTGCTGGATTAGGGAATATAGAAGCTGTTGTTGAACTAGTTTCAGTATTTATTCCTGTTGGAAGAGAACCACAATCATTCACAAAATTTTGAATTGTGTTTGGGTGAAGTGATATAGTCATTAATTGATTAGATGCTTGTGTATCTCCATTAAATTCACTCAACATCCAACTAACAAGAAAATGACGAATAGTAGCTGTAGCGTCAACCCTTCCTATTGGACCTATTGGTTGGGCAGCCAACACATAATCGCCAAAACCACCGTGATCTAAACCTGTAATGTCTACATATGTTTTACATGATGAATTTATAAATTTATTCCAACCATCGATGTTTGCAGTAGGGTCATTTTCATTCGCAGACATGGTTAAAATCTTACCAGTATATCCTGATACATCATGTGCTCCAATGCCAAATACTCCACCACTAGGGTATGAATCCATAAAAATAATACCATTAATTTCAGTTGGTCTATCAACTAATAGTGCCGATGCATTTACTCCTCCATTGGAATGCCCGCCTATAACCACCTTGGTAGGGTCTGCATAAGAGTTTAACCAATGAACAGGGTCAATTACTTTATTTTTAAACCAATCATGCGTTTCTATATAAGACGCTCCATTTGGAAAGCCAGCTTGTGAATCGTCAATTACAATAACCACAAAGCCATATGAAGCTAAATTTTGCATAAACAAATCGTAGGTGTGTCTGTTAATTACAGAACTACCAAAACCATTTGCCCCTAGTTGAAACATGAAAACAGGATAAGTACCAGCTGTTTGTGGATAGAAAAATAATAGTGGCGAACTTAAGTCTGTCAAATTAGAATCTGACATAACAGTATAGCTACCATCGTTTGCGTAAGGACTAGCAGTTGGGTTGATTTGTGCATTAATGTTAATAGTACTAAAAAGTGCTATTGCTATAAAAAGATAAATTTTATTCATGGCTATTTTTTTTGTTATTCTATGATTAGTTTTTTTATACTATTTCTTAGGCTAATGAAATAGATTCCTTTTTGAAAGTTTGAAACATCTATTTGATTAGTTGTTATTTGAAATGGGTGTATACTTTGTCCAAGCGTGTTATAAATTATTATTGTTTCTAATTCTCTTTGATTAACATTTTTAAAAATGATTTTGGAGCTTGTTGGATTTGGATAAAATGAAAACTCATTATCAAAGCCAAAATCATTAACTGAAGTTGCCACAACCGTATAAGGTGATGAAATTTCGCTACATCCATTAATAAAAAAGACTTCTACCTCGTAATCCCCTGGCTGACTAACTACAATACTAACCTGATTTGAGTTAGCTATAGGAGAGCCGTTTAAATACCAAATATAACTTACTCCAGTTATAGATGAAGTTAAAGTGCCTCCATTATCGTTAATAGATGGCGTTTGATTTGGTGTACAAGCTTGATTATTTGTAATTCGGTTAGATGTATTTAATGAATCATTAAACTCATCGAAAGCATCACAATTATATTTTAAAGTATAATCTAGCCAAAGTGCTAAAAAATCAAAATATGTATCGTGTTGCTCTGTTCTGGAAATAGAAATTCCTGATGAAGAAGTCCCCTCACCAAAATCGCATGCAAAATTAGAATTGGCAAAATAACAATGTGCTCCTCCAATTATATTTATAAAAGTTTTACAAGATGACGCTAAAGAATCATACATTGGAATATGATGATCGGTTGGTGGAGTTACTCCATCCTGTGAGCCAGAAAAAATCAACGATGGAACCGTTACGTTTTTTGAGGAATTAATAGATGAAACTCCATTTGTTGAAGATTCGGCAGGAGCTAACCCTACTAAGGTTTTTAAATTCACATTATTGTTTAGCGAATCAGCAGCTAAAAATGCAGCTCCTCCTCCCATGGAATGCCCCATCAAAGCAGTTTCTGGAGCCACAACTTGATATAGTAAAGAAGACGGTGTGCTCCCTTCAAGTTGCATTTGATTAACTAAAAATTGTAAATCCCAACCAAACTCTTGATGGTTTGTGCTAACAATACTACCTTCTGTTCGAGGGAAAACGAATATATAGCCTTTGGAAACAAATTCTTCCCAAACATTTTCATAAGCATCCCAAGACATAACAAATCCATGACCAAATACCACGACAGGAAAAGTATCTTGCACAGCGGTTGTATTTGTTCCTGCCATTTGTGCCGGATAATATATTTCTGTTTCTATGTTCCTACTCCCTCTATTCGCATCTTGAAAAGTTATTGTAGTATGACCTATTTGGTGTTGAGAATAAATAGCATTTCCAATAGTAAGTGCTAATGCAAGCAGTACTGATTTGTAGTTTTTCATAATATTGATTTATTAAATTTTGCTTCCTATCTGATTAAGGTAAAACCACCTTTCTTAAAGTATTCTTCACCATCCATACCTACAGCCTTAACCATATAGAAGTAGGTTCCATCTGGGGCTTCAGAACCAGCTAAAGTTCTTCCATCCCAATAGCCTTTGATATGTGACCATGAAAACATCTTCTGACCCCACCTGTTATAAATTTCACCTTCAACAGACTCTAAACTTGTTCCTTTAACAGTAAAAAAATCATTTTGTCCATCCCCATTTGGAGTAAAGATGTTAGGTATTAATATCACAGATTCTTCAAACACTTCTATAGTTACAACATATGTCGCATTACCACAGGCATTACTATCCGAAACAGTAAGTTCTACATCATAAGTATTTATACCATCAAAAGTTGTGGTAGGGTTGGGACCAATAGCTCCTGAACCATTTCCATAATCCCAACTATAAACTACATCTGCTCCAGTAGAGCTTCCTGTTTGATCAAAGGTTGCTACTAATGGGAGGCTCCCCGAATTTGGTGTTCCCGTAAAAAAGGCTATTAAGTCTGGTAGAATAGTTAAATTAATTATGACAACACTATCACAACCATTTGCAGCAGTAAGAATTTCATTGCCAGTCAGGTTGCTAGCATCATAAGTAGTTCCATTAAATACGAATGAAGCACCATTACAAATGGTAGAATCTAAAATTCCAGTAATAAGAGGCGATTCT
>NVUQ01000016.1 GCA_002401955.1 Flavobacteriales bacterium
TCTCATTTAAAATAGCTGCTTGCAGCTTGCAGCTACAAGCGGTATTTAATATTGAGGATGTCATTCTGAACAATATTTTACAAGCAATTTATTGCTTAGAAAAATGAAGTGATAAATCTTTTGTGTTTAATAAACCATTACTACAAGCAAGGCTACTTTATTAATCGCTTGCGGAAAAAAGCCTTTTTCATTTTTTCCTTGGATGAAAAAACGAAACAAAAAAATCAAGGCTTACAAAACCTTGATTTTTTTGAATGCCACCTTGCAATAATAATTGTGGTTTTGAAAATACTTCCCTCTTTGTCATTCCGATTGGATTCCGACTTTTTTGTCGGAAGGAACAGAGGAATCTTTTGAGTAGATACAATTTTTCGTTTTACGGAGCACAAACCCATTACAAATACTTAGCCAACACAAAAGCACCAAGTAATCGCTTGCATCTGGACCCCGGATCAAGTCCGGGGAGGAGTTTCGTGTTGTTGCTTACGTCATTGCGAGGTACGAAGCAATCTCATTTAAAATAGCTGCTTGCAGCTTGCAGCTACAAACGGTATTTATTTACATAATTTAATAATGAGGATGTCATTCTGAACAATATTTTACAAGCAATTTATTGCTTAGAAAAATGAAGTGTTGAATCTTTTGAGTTTAATAAACCATTACCACAAAAGGGACACTTGCGGCAGCGGGTGGGGATCAATTTAATTTTACGCAGTGGTTCAGATTTCTATTTATCTCCGTAATGGGAATATGCACTCAACACATAAACAGTAATAATTTCTTCTTTAATTGAATAAACTAATCTGTGTTTTTTATTGATTCTACGAGAGTAAAGCCCTTGTAAATTATGTTTTAACATTTCTGGTTGACCCGTACCTGTCATAGGATGCTCCATTAACTCGTTGAGTAGTTTTTCAATTTTCTTTAAAGTAGATTTATCTCCTGATTTTTTATGTTTTTTAATATCTTCTATAGCAATGTTAGAAAATTCTAATTTGTATTTCATAAACCTAGTAAATCACTTATTTCTTTTGCTGAAGATATTTGCTTTACGTCTCCTTTTTCTACTTCTAAAATACTTGCTTTGATTCGCTCTAACATTTCTGCATTAAAATACATATCATCCTCACTAATAGGGGTTAAAGCATAAGATTTATCTTTTCCCCTTTGAACGATAACATGTTCTCCGTTATCTACTTTTTCAAAGTATTGCTTTTGATTTTGTCTAAATTCTCTACTACTTATTATCAACATAACTCTTATTTAGTGTACCATTATGGTACAAATATACTGATTATTTGCTACAGATCTCTGTTTTGTTGCATTTAACTCCAAATAAAAAATGAAGTGATGAATCTTTTGTGTTTAATAAACCATTACCAAAAGCAAAGCTACTTTACTAATCGCTTGCTGAAAAAAGCCTTTTTCATTTTTTCCTTGGATGAAAAAACGAAACAAAAAAATCAAGGCTTACAAAAACATTGATAACCTATTCTTCCTAAAAATAAGTGCGGCTGGATGATTTTCGGGCCAATTAGCTAGCGCAAGTTTAGCGAAGCGTAACTTGTGCTTATGGCAAGGTAAGCTTCTAGCTTACATAATTAATGTTACATCTATTAAGCCTACTTCGCTTGCGTAATTTTTAGCACTACTGTATACATAATCTTCTGCCTGCTCTACATATCCTTCGACAACAGGATTGTTATGAATATAATTGATCTTTTGATCGATCACTTCATTTGTAAATACTTCTATTGGTTTGTTATCTTGCCGCCAAAATTGATACTTCTTGTTATTACTATTATAGGTTCCCGCTTTTTTAAATATACCAAGCATCCATTCTTTTCGGCTTTCTTGCTGGTTGTTTTCTATCGCTTTTGTTATTTCTTTAGAAGTATGCCGTTTTAAATCTCTTATGGTTCCTGTTAAGTCTCCCGTTTTTGAAGCACAAACTAAATGAACATGATTACTCATAATACACCAAGCATGAATGACCAATCCTTTTTCTTTTTGACAGTATTTTAAACTATCAACTAAAATATCTTTATAAAGCCTTCTGGTAAATACATCTACCCAACTTACTGTTGCAAAGCTTATAAAATAGATGCCTGCTGGATCATGTATTTTGTACTTTCTACTCACAACTGCTAAAATAAGCTTTTGTTCTGGCTTTGTTAAACAAAACTCCATACTTGATAAGTAAAAACTTAGCTTTTTAAACCACAACCAAACCTTATAACACTTGCTAAGTTAAAAACTTAGCTTTTAAACCAGCACAAGTTACGCTTTGCTAAACTTGCGCTAGCGAGGGCTAAGTTAAAAACTTAGCTTTTAAACCAGCACAAGTTACGCTTCGCTAAACTTGCGCTAGCGGGGGTACCCGTCACATTATTTTAACCTATTGAATCTCCAATAAAAACACCCTGCTATTCATCCTACTTAGCAGGCTTTGCATGTCCCATCCCATATTTAATTTCAATTCCATTTATGACTTTTATTTCCCCTGACGCTTCAATTGCTAGCCCATTAAGTCCGGACCAAGCACCTGACACTGATAAACCAACTTCAAGGGTTGCTCTAGTCGGTCTACCTCTACCATCCTCTTTATAATTACCAGATACCTTACCGGAAAACGGCCCCACAGAAGCTCCCATATTAGCACTGGTACTGATGGATTGCACTTCTAATGCCATTTGACCAGTTCCTTCTCTCATTGCTTTGTAAACGTATTCTCGATTTACTCCGCCACCAGCGTGCAGCCAAGGGCCCACGGGGACTCCTCCGTTAAGTCCTTGGGTGAAAGTAGCGAGGTCGTCTTTACCTACCCAATTTAGCGTCATATCGGTAACTTCTCCTGTAGTGTAATTTTTTGTATACGTGAGTTCCATAAGCACAACTGAACCTAGATCAATATCATATCCGGCCATACCAACCCTTTTATCGGTATTTCTAAAGCCTTTAGTAATTCTGATATTCATCTCAGCCACAACATGAGTATTAATAACGTCAACAATTGGTACATTCTTCACAATTGCGCTAGCAGCTTTTCCCGCCTGGTCTATCCTATTATCAACATCCCCTTGATATGTTGAGCCAGAATAAGTGCCCAACTGATCTTCTACACCAGATGCAGAGTATAATGAACGGGTCAACTTGTCAATAAAAGCTCCTATGTAGTCGTAGCTTTCTAACCCCTCTAATTCACCCGCATGAATTGGCTGGTTTGCACTAAATTGGTAGGGTGTCAATTCTGGGTATTCTTTGGCCAGTGGATCAACCGCAAAAAATCTTCCCAACCTTGCATCATGCATCCTATATTTATAATTAACCGAATTTCCTTCACCTTTCAATTCATCATCGCTTTCTTGTCCCTGAAAACCATACCGATACCCGCCAATAGCATCATGCCTGCCTGGCATCAACATACCATATGGGAAATAGTCGTTACCGGCAATAACATCAGCAGAAAATGCTAAGACGGGACCACCCGCATGATTTTCAACAACTCGTTTATCGGAAATAACCGCCATTACGTTGCTGCGGTGTTCTGTGAGTTCATAGGATTTAAGCCCTTTGATTCGTTGATGTTGACCTGTTAAGGTAGCCAATGGATATACAGGCACCGTTTCTGTTAATTGCATAGTTGTATACTGGGTTTTCATCCCCCCTAGAGCTACATTTGCGTTTCTCACACCTATTCTTTTTGCACCAAATAAGTACTGTTCTTTTAAGGTCATTACATCTTGCAGTAATATATTGGCATCAACCGGGTCGGTTTTATCACGATCGTATACCGCCATCACGTTACCACTGGCATCGTGCACATAGTAGGTATAATCCCAATCCAATGCTGAGCTCAGCATGCCACCGGTTCTGGGTTTTACAATCTTGAGTATACGCATTCCAGACGCATCGTATTGGAACTCCAGATCTGGAGCGTTAACCGTTGCACTATTAAAACGTTCAATTTTCTCTACTTTGCCATCGGGTCGCCAAACGATGTTGGCTATTTGTTCTGCCTTGTCTTGTATTAACTGGCCCTTGGCATCGTAACTGTAATTGTTAGGAGTTTGCGAAGTGATATCGTCTAGCTGCCCATCTTGCTCTGTTCCGTTTAGAATATCGTAAACAAAATTGAGCTGATTGGTGCCTGCATCATAGGTGTAATCCAACTGATCCATTCCGTTACCACTGCCTCCTTTGCCAGGGTCGTATGCATTGCGATTCAATCGAAGGAGATTTCCATTTTTATCGAACCCCGTGCTCACTTCATAATCGGTATTGTACGCTAATGAGCCCCAGGCATTTGTTGTTGTAGTATAATCCAACGATCTGCGCATGCGTTTGAATCGGTTCAACTGATCATATCTGAAAGCATAACCCACAGTGCTTGTTTCCCAATTTGCTGAAGAATTTAACAAGGGGGTGCTAGTCACCATTCTGCTGACGTTACGGTTATACAAATCACTCGATTCGGTTTTCAATGTGGAATTTACTGAAACGTCTCCATCAAATCGAGCGGTTGTTGGATTGAAAGCAATATCCTGATAATCTCCCAGAAAGTACCCCAGCGTGTAACCTGTTACATCCGAGGCAATTTTGCTGTGAAGGCCAGCATAACTTCCCAGCCCCATCTGCTCCCCATCTTTTCCCATGTCTAAGGTGGGGGTAAGTCCTTCTGAGTTCATACCCTTTGTCCACCCCTGAATGGTGGTGGCATAATCGCACCCCTGAACCTTGTCGTCACCCAATTCTATTCTAGCCAGGGGCCCATGCTTATAATAGAAGTATTCTACATCTTCATCCCAGATATAGCCATCCATGCTGGTCCAGGCTTTCTCTAATCGGTTATCTGCATCGTACTCGTAACGGTGCATCATCTGGTCTGTAAACCCATCTTGATAAGTAAGCTGGTTCACCACTCCGCTTACTAAATCGAAGTCGTATTTCATGTGTTTTAAGTCGAACCTAAACGCAGATAAGGGGTCATTGAGCTCGGCCAGTTGTGTATGTTCCTGGTACAATTCAACTACATTTCCATGAATATCATATCGATAATGGGTGGCATGATCATATACCAATTTATTGGGGTTGTAAACTTGTCGATAAGCAGTAGTTGCAACTCTGTTTCTAAGTGTGCGATCAGGGTCCTGACCTCCGCTAAAGAAATTATCAATAACACTGCTTGCGGGCTCGTCATAGAATGTGAATGTTCGATAATTCCCTGCAATTGGAAAGGTAATGTCGTCAACACCATTGAAGAAAGGTGCTGATTGAAACAATTCATCGCTTTCTCCTGACTCTACTGCTCTTCCCAACCCATCGTACTTAATATACAAGTATTTACCCGTGGCCTGCTGAACAGGATCCTGACTAAATCGTATACGACCAATCTTATCGTACCAAGTTTGATTTCCTTCGTGATCAGGTGCATTGTCTGTTAATACCTCGTTTAAACTGTTCTGCGTGTATTTCGTTTGCATGGAATGAGCGGGTAGTACTCTTGGTGTAGCTGGGTCTGTTGGTGTTGCACGATTGGCCTTTACCGCAGGCAATTGGGCATCTGGCACCTGTGCTACTCCTTGTGGTGGTACAGTCTGCACAAGATTACCCGACTGATCGTAATAATAAAGGGTGTAATGGTATTCTTTATCGGTGTAGCTAACGGAAAGTGCTTCACTGAAATGCGCGTTACTTAGAACTGGTTGTACTCCAAGGCAATGTGCAATGTAATTCTCCAGAAATTCTGCTTTGAGTGCTTCAATTGCGAATGCATAAGTACTGTTTGAATAATAAGCTTGCAGTTGCAATTCTTCTAACCCGCAATCATCAGTGTAAATCCAGCATTTCATATCCTGCGGTACCAGTTCATGATCAAATGTCTCGAGGGTAACATTCCACCCTTCGGGTGACTGTCCGTAGTCAGTTGTTAATGAACTGATGCAGTTATCCCACCACGATAGAATATGAGCGGAGGTAATATTAATCCACCCTACATTACTTCCATAATGAGTGTTATACGCATCTCTTATGGCATTCACATCAGTAATGTTCAGCGCACTTGAGGGGAGACTATAATCAATGGTTTGGTTAAGGTCAAGCACATCTAAATCACTTCTAAATGATTCACACAAGCAATTTAATGGTGCAAGATCTTGGCATGCAATCCCAGCGGTTCCATCAGCCATTGGATCAATGGCACCGTTGGCAGCTAATGTTGTTGTAACCGTAAGTCCATTAGGTGCTATTCCCGAGCCAGGTGCTGCATAAATGGTTAGGGTAACCCCTCCGCTAAGGTCTACATTATCAACAGCATAGTAGCCAGTGAGGTGGGCACGCATATTAATATGATCGGCAAGCAACGCGGCTAATTCTACTTCATCTATGGCTGTAAGATTAACTCCTCCGCCTGTTAAGCTAACGCCTCCAACCAGCACATCTGCTCCTGTAAACACTCCTCCTGAGTAACTTTGCAAGGTAATTGTTGTTGTGGCCATTTGCTCACAATTGTCATCATTGTTGTAGGCTTCTAGAAAGCAAACTTCAAAATTGATTCCGCCCTCTACGGTTGCTGATGTACTACTCACAGGAACACCTACTAAACCAATTACATGTCCGTTAACTGCTGATCCCGTTCCGGGTGCAGCGTAAAGGGTGACAATATTCGTGGAATATGATGCGAGATAATCAGCCCCTGAAGCGGGAAAATGATTATTGATGGCAACAACCAACCTATTTGCCATATCCGTTGGTGTAGGTGATCCGGTTAACAAGTCCACCGAACCGCTTATATCAATTCCATTAATGTTTACTTGAGCGCTGGTTATACCCGAGCCACTAGAAATGGTGAACGATCCAGAAGCCAGTTGCTCACAATCTGAGTTATCGTTATAATCTTCGATAAATGATCCTGAACCTAACACACCAATTCCTGCTGCAATGGATTGATTGATAATTGGTGCACCTGCAGTCATACAGTAGAAAGGTTCTGTATCATAAACATCGTTTTCAGGATCGTTGTCTTGATCGTTTAAAATGAGGTTAAAATCAGTTGGTACATTTGTATCGCATGTTCTTTGATCGGCAATTCCATCTGCTGGATTAACGTCAAGCAAATACAAACAGCCGTAACCAGCGGCTGCAGTTTTATAGTTTTCCATTATCTGTGCTTTGGTAGAGGTGTATGCTTGTACAAATAGAGTCCATACCTCATCGTTTGTTGCACCAGTACCAGCATTAGCGGTAACTATATCCCACATGCTGTTACCACTACCACCATAATTATTTAGTTCATTGGTCATCTGCACAGTAAAAAGTCCTAGGTTATCCATAGGTGTAGTGGTGTCCCAAAAAGGATCAAAAGATAAAAAGTTGTTCGCGAGGGAACCTCCGCTTACAAACCCAAAATTAGCATGAGCGGCATGTGTATAGCTCATCACCCATAACTGGTGATCGAATGCTTTACTGGCTTGAACTTCGGGTTCAATACACCATTGGTAATGGCAATATTCTGGGTGGTATTGTATGAGGCTGTTGGCCTGTCCAGTGCCATTCCAATTGTCTTCCCAATGATCATTCGGAGCGGTAAAACAACCATCTCCTGTACCTCCAACACATGGTTCTACCCATTCTTCTTGCCAAACACCTAGATTATCAGCATAGGCCCATCCGGCAATAGCCACATTAAAACCGCTGTTATTCCAAGAAGGCATATCATTTACATCCCATACGTAGCTGGTCATCCATTCTGGTTCTTCGTAGTAAAATCCTCCCGGACTCATATCTGCTTGCATGCGCTCCAGCAAAGCATCACAATTATCTGCTGGTTCATAACATGCCAACAAGCAATTAAGGTTATCAGCAGACCCTAAGACAGGGTAGTCGTTTGAACACGTATAGGCGCAGTCTTCACATTCCGATAAATCAATTGAATACGCATAACCCAATGGGTCAACACAGTTGTCAATAATGGCTTCAAAATCCGCCAATTCCTGAGCCAGAACGGTTTGGTCTAACATCAGTACCTTCTCTACCGTGTAAGACCCAAGGTTAAGTGCTTTTGTAAATGTGATGGCGGGAGAAATGGGTAATAATGGTGTGGCGTTTTCCCCGGTATTGTATGTCATTGATTCGGTGTGGATAATTTGGTTGTAATCATCGTAGATGTTAATTACTATGACATAAGCACATCCATGGCCAGTGGTGTTATCACACAAGTTAAGATAACGCAAAGAGGCAATATCGTAAGCAAAAGTGTAGCTACCTGGAGCAGAAACAAAGAGTGCTTTGTTCACTGACCATCCTGGCAATGTTGCATCATAGGTGTTGAAATCGGTAAAGTCATCGGTAATTGCTCCTTGCTCATCTTGATAATCGAGGGGGTCTACCATAGGGTTTCCCAAAGGGTCAAGAGGGGTTTGGCCAGCGAGACAGGTAGCGATAGTTGCTCCAGCAAGGTTGGTGTAGGTTACGCTGACTTGCCCGTTTGGATCTACCGTTGCATTTACTTTGTAATGTTGAGCATAACCAGCATCCGAACCAAAAAGTCTATCTAGTTTAGTTTGAGAAGGGGTGCCATAATAAACGCTGGTTTCATGACCGCTTCCAATTTTAAAGTTCTCTCCAATACCACTGGCTTTCTTTACTCGGCCATCCATCCCATAAATGGTGCGCGCATACCCGTTACCCTGAGCATCAGGGAGGTAGGCGTTTTCATTGTTTAAGTCGGGGTTCGTAGGATCATAATAGCTGTAATTGTGCTGCGAATGATTATGGGATAAATCGCTAGGATAAGCCAATTTACTGGCTACATCAAAATCCAGCTTACTGTATTTTTGATTGACCGCCACAGTATTCAAACTATAGTCTGAATAGTATTTCAATACATTATTGCCTGTAGGTGACGCAATGGTGTTGAGCGCTGCACGGCCTTCAAAATCGTAATACGTTTCACTAACTATGGTAGTATTATCCGTATTGTTTTTACCCACGGTTTGTCGCAATCTGCCACTGCCGTCATAAAAACTCATGGTCTCCATACGCTTGCCATGTTCAGCATAAGCTGCCCCGTATTGCCAATTTTTATAGGAAAGATCATCCACCAAACCACTGCTTATAATGGCATAGCTTGCAACAGGTGCCCATGCACCCTCCACACGTTTTTCGAAATTTGTACCAGCTCTACCAACGGGCCTCACCCTAAAATGCAATGAAGATGGATTGACAACATAGGATTCATAAATTAAACTGATGGAATAATTATTTTCTTCCGATGAAACCCGTGTTGCTCTTTTGCGAAAATCTGCAGCTGTTACAGCAGCACTTCCATCGTAATTAAATAGCCACTCTATATCATATTCTGCTGCTCCAGGATAAAAGTTCCAATCCAGGTCTACTTCATTATTAGTTACATCAACATTGTAATTAAGAGATGGAGCAAGTGTTAAATCCAGGTTGTAAAAGCGTTGAATATCCATATGCCCCGTAAGAACGATGTCATCTGTTATCTCAGCGGCAGTTAATCCAGTAGGCACAACACTAATGTTATCTACTAAATAGCGGTGATAGTCACCGATCTCTACAACTGCAATGTCCTTATAATTCAATACCGGATCATAATCGATGGTAATGGTATAAGTTGTTGCAGGCTCCAATAGTCCGGTGGTCAGGTTAAACCCTTTCACATCAAACTGATAGGTTAAACTCCAAGCATTATCAAAGTAGGTACTGGTTCCTTCCTCACCTCTTCTTTCGAGAGTAATGTAGTTTTTCACCTTATGATTGGTAAACTCAGTTGCCCAATTGGGGGTATTACGCATATATTTCCATTGATGGTCTTCGACTACAAAGGCTCCATAGCTAGAGGTTATGTTCTGTCCACTTCGAAATTGCGCGGTGTGTTGAGCACTAATATTCCCTGTTAGAAATACTAAAATTGCTATTATCGTTATTCTATAATTTGTGTACTTCATAGTTGGCAAATTGTTTAGCACTAATGTAGCTGCTACCATTTTTTACTAAATATTTATTGATTTTAAACAAGTCGTTTACCAAAAGCACTGTACTAACTTTTGTATAATTGATGACTGTCTTTTTGTAAGCATACTCCTCCTCATCCGTTGCTTTCGGATAATGGTAAATTATCTTTTTTATCCCTTTGGTGTCCAATTGAATTTCCATGCGAACAACTGGGCCAGCAGAGAACAACACTTCGTATGCCGAAACGCCATTTTGCTTCCCCACAAAATGAATGGTATCGGCAAGTTCTAGTTGTTGAGCAATTTGTACAGCACTAAGAGGCTCGTGTTTAGGCATTTTTGTGTTTAGTTTTTGATAACTCAACACCCGATTTACTTTATCAATGCTGATGTACATTCTCCCTGAAACTAAAAATGCTTCGTCACCAACAGCGGAGTAGTAATTCTGCTTGTTTTTCCTGATTTCTCCTTTTTGAATGCTTCTTTTTCCTTCCCAATTAAAATTGGTAACGGTGTAATCCAAGTGCAGTTGTTCTGCCAGATAGGTTTGTGAACATTTAGCCAAATCCGCAGGCAGGTTTTGTGCCGCAGCAGCGCTTCCAAAAAGCATCATCAACCCTATTATTAAGCTTTGTTTTCTCATTATAGATTTTTTGCGTTACCAGTTCTACCTTCAGAAATTGTTTTAATCCCTTTGATGGTCTCCCGAGAAGTTTTAACCAAACGACCCTCCTCATCATAAGCATAGAAGGTGGCATAGTTGTTATTATCTAATACAGCGACAGGTTTAAGGTTTCCAACGTCATAGACATAGCTCACTAAGCCTGCGTTTACAGGATGAATTCGTATATCATCCATATAGATATTTGCTGTTCCTAAATTGTTGAGTGTGAAACTCATCGAAGTACTTGAATTATCTACAGTAAATTCTCCTCTGATCTGTTGCCAGCCTTCAATTATATTTCCTGAAGGCGCTAACGTTACTGTTTGAACCCCGTTATCAACAACTAACTGGGGAGCTGTGTAATTTAACAAGTATTGACCTAATGGAGCTGTTTCTTTCACCCATAGTGAAACATAATAGGTTTCCCCTGTTTCCGGAGCGAATTTACCATTGCATCCACAGTCGTTTACGGTTACCTGATTGATACCAATATCGTAATTGGAAATATTACTACAATCAGGAGCTACATCAGCATTAAAGGTTTTACTATCTAATCCATTGAGTTGGAAAGAATAATCCCCTGAGTGCGCTTCTGTTGTGACTATTTGGGCACCCGTTAATCCAAGATTCCAATGATTTGAGGTATTGCTTAAATAATAGTTGTAGTCTTCAAAGCCATCGAAAATGATTTCGTTGTATTTAGCGTTTCCAGCAACTGCTGTTACAAGCGCATCTCCATAACCATACTGGGCTGCTGAATACACACCAATGGCATCTTGATTTTCTATTTCGAAGCCCTTGGTGGAATAACGTGTTATGGTATTTGCCAACTCCCAATTATCCATAAGAGCAGTACTTGGGTCTGTGTACATTTCTGTCCAAGGGAACGATTTGGTCATTTCAAAATCACCATCCACACGTATGTCTCCAGTGTTGTTGCGTTCTTTAACATAAACATAGGAGGCATCAGGTCTCCAAATCCCTTTCATTCCTAGTTTGTATGGGTTGAGAGGCGATCCTGCAGCGATAGTCGCTTCAATGGCAGATGAAGCGTCTGTATGCCATGAGTCGTTCATGGTAACTGCTGAGGCACTTAATACATTTCTGGTCATTTGTTCGTATGGAAAGCCGAAGTTACATTCACCAGTTCGCCAATCATCTCGACTAGTCATATTACCTACGATGGCTGACTGAATGTTGCGGTGTCCGGGTTTAACCACTTGCAAAATATGATCTACAGCTGCAGGTGAAAACAGATTCCCATCTTGTTTAATACATAACAGGGTTTGTGTATTTCTTTCCAACACAGTAACCATCTCACCGTCTGTGTATTTGTCTCCTGTTTCAGGCCAAACCCAAAGTTCATCACCGGCACTAAAATTCAGAAAGTAAGCACTGGCAACAAGATTTGGCAATAGTAATTCCCCCGGATTAGTTCCAGGGAAAATATCCCTTAGTTCTAAATTTTGGTGCTGATATGCTGCCTCCAGTCCTTCATAAATACGATGTCCGGGCACTGAAAAGCTATAAAGCTCATCTTCAAATTCATTTTCTACCGAGGTATAAATCGGCTGTCCTGTTGCTCCATCATATATCAAGTTATGGGTTGTAATATCACTTTCCTGATCTTTAGTTCGCACACTCTTTAATACACCCGATCGGTGAATGATCTTATGCGTTACTGCGGTTTTGAAACTAGTTTCTGATCGGTTGGTAATGGGTAGCGGAATCACCCATATAGGAATTATTGTTGGCATAATACCCTCCACATTTACTTCCAAAGTTTTTGAATCTGTACTGCTTTTTCGTTCATGGGTGCTTACAAAAATATCGTGGCTTTGCCCAATTATAGCAGCTGTACATGTACCTTCTTCGTCCAATACACTTACCGAATTATCCAATTGTAATTTACCTGGCTTACCGGGTATTGGTTTGGTCTGGTAGGTATATTCTTGTTCAGACAAAACCCGATTTTTCTGCGATATTGAAGTGGGATTTGGAGGTATATAGGTGCGTATTATTTTAAGTTTACCCGCCATATCATTCAATATCACCGAATACCCTTGTGTTCTTGCTTTTCGTATATTCATTCGGGTTAAAAATCCAGGAATCATAGTTGGTCTGATAATGGCTGGGTCAAGACTCAAACTGGTTTGCTTTGCAACTACAGGAAAATCATAAGGCGAATGGAACAGGTGTTCCACCACTGGACTTGCTGATTTGTAGCTCATACGATTGTCCAAATCAGGATCTACAATGCCAGCAGGGTCATAATCTTTATAAGTCATGTATTTCTCGCCACCCATTACATCCACATCACGCATTATACTTGATACAACAACCCTACGATAACCGACCGATTGCCCAGGGTAATAGTTTTTCATAATGGGTTTTTCAATAAAATGTGTCACTTCAGATTTAAAAGGGATACCATCACTGTATCTGATCGGTTGTACCAAAGCACTTTCTTCGCCTCCAATGGCAGGCTCATAGGCTACGCCACTGGAGGTACCATCTTCCATTTCGTAATTGTATACCTGTCCATAAATATTGTTGGTTTGTGTTATTGGCAATTCATCACCAAAAACGTTTTCTTCAATGTAAAGTTTTTTAACACGGCTTCCCCCACCATATTTGGCATCAGGTGAGTTGAGGCGCATCACAGATCTTCCACTAAATTGCATCCTTTTACACCTTCCGGCAACAATTTGATTGTTGGCAAAACCACCGGTAACAATATTCATCAAATCAGGAATAAAACTGAGTAAAGAAAGGGGGCTTATGCCTGAAGCAGGTCCTCCAAAAACTACATCAGATCGATTTTGACGCAGGTAGTTAATTGCTGCCAACCGAAAAGGATGCGTGGTAACAACACCTACTTTTTTTGTTTTTTCTGGTTCTAAGATGATCCATCCGTATTCATAACCTCCAGCCACAAGACCCCCTAAACCGTAATTTGCAGAACTATTTGCATCAAATGAAGCATATCCTTCAACATAATCGAACTCATCTGATGTAGCTCCATCTTTGGTTAAAGACACATTAATTTTAAAATGAATGTCTTTTAACCCCTTTAAGTAAGCGTTGTACAATTCTCCTATGTTTGCCAGCGGTCGTTCTAATCGGAACCATACCCTACCATCTTTGTGTTTCTGATCCAATGCCTCATCTGGTTCAAGACCTGGAGAGGCATGAGCAATATCATCAGCTCTATCGGAAATGGTCTGAGGTTCGGCTCCAGTAGGAGTCGTCACCCCAAGAATTTCAACCATTTGCATCGCTTTTTGATCTTCTACATAAGCATAGTCATCCGATTCATATTCAACCTTCATGGTGCCGCCTGATGGCATTTTAATTTCCTTAAGGTGCCAGGCAGAAGCAAAGGCAGAGCGTTGATTCTGGTCGACATTATCTATAGTGCCATCGTGGTTAAAATCGGCATGTTGATCTACATAGGGCAATTGTGTAAAAGGGTAAGCCGCTCCAACATAATTTTCGCCAGTAAATTCTGCATCTACATTGGGCTTGTAATTACCCCACCTATCTACATTTCGAAAGTGATAATTTGGGTTGGAGAACTGATCGTTTTCATTATAATCAAAATTATAAGGACTTAGTTCTCCTCTTGCATTGAGACCGTTATAAGTAAAATGTACCTTTTTAAGGGTCAGTTTGCCACCATTGTTACTCGTTTCATTGGCAGTTAGATTAGTAGTAGCACCACTGTTATTCGGGATTCCCTGACATAGATCATACGTATAACCAAAGTGTGCTTCTTTGATTGGCTTAGCTGCCGAAACAGAACCTGCTTTGTCAATTGTGGTCTTGGCATACAAGCTAACCTTATCGAGCTTTTTCATGGTTTTCTGATAAAAAGAGGGGCTGGCTAGGTCAGCTTCCGTAGCAAACTCAGAAGACTCAAAACCATCTTTACGATCGGAAGTACTAAAAATAGCGATGTGGGTTTTGGTTTCAATGCTCTCCAAAAAATAGATGTCCTTTTCTCCATAGCTATAACTACCCATGTTGTCGTTTTCATCAGAAAATGAACCGGGCATATTGTTCGCATCAGTAAAGGGGATTCTCCATTTATAGTCTTGCATTACCTTATAATTAAATTTCACCCAATAGCCCATATCTCCTTCTGAAGGTCCGGGTATATTATCAGCATCAACATAGTCTTGAGCGGTAACTTGTGTTAATAACCATGAGTGTGCGTAGGCTGGTTTTTCATTCACCGAAACGTATTCGTCTAATCTGTTGTGATCCCCTCCTTGTTTAATAATTTCTTTAAGTGTATTGGCACCAGAGGAATTGTGCCACTCATCTGTTTTTAATAGGCTCAAGTTATCGATGTTTACACCCGATTCTGAACCTACCCGATAGCTACTAAGGTCTTGTTTTACCCTAAAAGCTGCATCTTTTTGAACGGTATTCAAAGCAGCTATACCATACGTATAAGTCATACCATCAGGCTGAACTGTGTTAATTTCAGCGAGCTGAGTGTTCTTTGCTTTTCCACCACTAGCCGTATAGGGATCAAAATCCCCATCGAATTTCCCTGTATAATTAACAGGCAAAGGGTTGAGGCTGTTTCTCTGATACGACTCATTATAAATTTTCACGCCTCTAGATTTTCCAAAATGTGCTGCATCATTCCAATTAAGGGCATAAATGTGGGTTGATCTCCTTTTGCGCTCACTCAAAGCCCGCGTATCTGGTAAAGTTGGGTCAATGGTTGCTATTGGACCAGAAGTGCCTGGCACTTCAAATAAGCCAGAAGCTTTAAAATGATCTTCCTTCTTTTTACCCGTTATATCCTTTTCCAATTGCAAGCGAACAGGAGTATCGCCCAACCAATGAGCCAATTGATCTTCGTTATGGTAGTCATTGCTGTTGTCATATATGGCAGTTTGCTCCCCGTATAGTTGAAAATAGTAGGGTTCAAATTCAGCGTAATTGTTTCCTGCGTATAGAAAATCCAAATCGGGCCCTCCTTTTGACCATTTACCACTATAGGCTGAAGATGAAAAACTAGTCTGCACATCAGCTCCTACATGAAAATGAGGAGCTGTGTTTCCTATTTCCATTCCTTGAAAAATGGCCTCCTTGGTCTTGTTTTCGACAATTGCATTGGCGTAGTTCCCCACTTCTGAACGGTAGGGCCTAAAATTCCCTCCCGTTCCCTGCCCTGAAAACGCATAGGCATCATAGGTAATATTGGATGGCGCTAGGTTGGTGATTTTTTTACTGTACATAAATTCGCCTTGCTGAAAGTCCATAAGCGAAGTAGCATCTGAATTTTGGTTGTTTAAATAGCCATAGGCATCTTTGGCAATTAATTTATTGTCAGGGTCAGTATAGGCAATGGTAGAGGTTTGTATGTTTCCGTGTAAAGGGCGTTTATAAGTAACTACACCTGGTCCTGATATAGCACCTGTCCCTGTGACAATGGGATTACCAGTAACAGGATCCGGAGTTATAGTTCCAAACGCCAAGTCCAATTTTATAGGAGTATTGGTTATCGACATGGGTGTTTTTATGGTAGCGGTATTGTTTGTTATTGGAAAGGAAAGGGTGCTGGATAATCCAATTGAAGTAGACATATCCCTAATTGAATAATTTTTGTGACAAACATTCCAGCTTTCTTTGCTAGCTGTTACAGTCATGTTGATAGAGTTCAAACCACTCCTTGAATTAATGGTAGCACTCAACCCTAATTTTCCACCCAAATCAGTACTTTTTGACCCTGCGGTTAGCCCTGGTTGAAAGTTTAACCCCCCTTGGGAATCAAAAGATAAACCTAAACTTGCACTTAGATTAGAAGACTTATCTTTTGGAATTCCTAAGTTACTTTTTACCCGATAGCCAACACCACGGTAATTATTGTAATAAACTTCATAGCTTGGACGAGAAAACAACTCCCCAGCGATACCAGAACTTTTAGGTAATCCTAAGCCTTCTTTTCTTGTTGCCCCTTTTCCGAATGGCAACTCTAATGATGCCGTCCAAGAATCTTTTAAATGGAGGTAGTTTTCTACTTCTTCTCCATTAAAATCATCGGGCAAACCTCTTAACCCTCGGTTTACAGCCCCTACATTGATGTTCCAACCCAGGCCTACCCAAGAAGCCTCCTGCTCCACATTAATTCCCGAATGGTAAGCCATGTTAATGGGGTAACCTCCATTGGGGCCGGGTACAGATAACAACGGCATATTGTAAGTAAAACTCCCCGAATAGGGATCAACCATATTGGTGGTGCTAATGGGCTCAAAACTAGCGTATTCTTCCTGTGCCGGTCCTGAGGTTAAAGCGTAACTCATGGTCGGAAAAATGAGGTCTCCGATTAAGGAAATTGCAATAAATACTGCCAAGCCTTTTGCTGTACTGCTTTTTCTGAATTTTTGTAAGGTCATAATTAATTGAGAATTAATGTTGGTATGTTCTTAATTTTTTCTTTTGAGATGTTGAGGTAAACAGGGCCCAAACCCAACTTACTTCCATCAAAATATATCGTTTGGTCATTTTGGATGGATACTGTATTTTCAAATGCCAAGTTAAAGGTGACATAGGGTGCCAAATCGTAGGTTCGTTCAAAAACACTGAACATACAATTGAGGGTATCTGTTCCATCAATTAGTTTTAAATCTTGTTGAATGCCATTGGTAAAATAATCCAGCTTTAAGAAATAATCTTGTTCGGTTTGATTGCCAATATCCATTACTTTAAGTGCAGGGTTATTGGCCTTAATTTTAAAATTAAAATTCAAGGAATTGTCCAATATTTTGCTTCTTTCTTTTAAATTTTCGGCAGATATGGTGTAGTTTTCTTGCAAAGCGATAAGTGTTGATGGTCGGTATTGCACTTCTAACTGGTACTGATCAATGGCTTTATTTACGATTAATCCGTTAGCGGGGTTAGTCATCCATTTTACGTATTCTTTTCGATTTAATTGTTCGGGTGTAGCCGAGCATCCAATTAGCAGCAAACCTGCAAGTGTTATGTTGATTATACGATTCATTTGCCTCGGTATTGTTGGTTCACATAGTCTTGTAATAAGGCTGAAACATCCATACCATCTGAAGTAGATACGATTCCTTCACTTCCTAAACCAATAACCAAATCATATTCATGTGCTGTTTTAAAATCATCAACATATTGTTTCAATTGTTTAAAAATTTGTTCGTTGTATTGTGCCATTTGAAGGCTTGTTTCCGATTCGAACTGACGCTCTTTTTCCATGTATTTTTGACGTTTCATTTGAAACATCTGGATCTCTTCTTCGGATGGTTCTTGCCCATTAAACTGCCGCTGGTACATTTCTAGGTTGAAGCGTAGGCTGTCCAATAATTGCTTGCGTGCGTTTGCAGTTCCTTCCATGGAGGCATTGAGCTCCTTGGTCATCTGAAATTCTTCAAATACCCGGTTGCCATCGAAATAGCCTATTTTGGATTCTTGCTGATGGTATTGAAGGTAAGCCCCTATACCTATCATAAGGATGATGACTATGCTATTTATCTGCGTTAGTTTCATGGGTTTTGTAATTTAAATCTTAATTTTTGTGTTCTTCCTTTTTCATTTTCTACTTCTAAAACGTAGTAGTCGTTAGCTGTTAGACTAAATGGTTGTAAATCAATCTTAAACCAGTTTTTTCCATAGGTTTTAGGCAGGTTCAGATTCATGTTGTCTACAACAGCAACATTCGATTGGTTTTTGATGCGATAGGTTAATGAACCGTTCACATATTTCTCTTCATAATACACGTACAGGTTCTCAGAATTGGTTCTGTAAAATGATCCATCAAGGTGTTCCTGCAAGTGAGCATATGTCCATGTGGTAACCACAGGGTCTCCACGGAATGATGTTGAAGCGGCTTTCGTTTCAGCACCTGATATATTATTGTTATGCGACACAAATAAATACCACCTTTCGGTAGGTGTTACGGTTAGTTGTCTTACCAACATGCCATTTCGGTAGTAAGAAAGGGTGTTGCCGATTCTACTGATTTTGTAGCTATCACCTGCTTGCAGGTTATCGCTGTTTAATTGCACTGGACTTGAATTGCTATTTTCACGGCAATACACCTTGGTACTTAGGTTAAAAGCATATTGCCAGTCGTTAATTGCAATGGGATAAGCCACACTCCCTTTGGCAAAACCAACTATTCGATGGGCACCATCCAATGGGGGTGTATAAGTAAACTCTCCGTCCTCTCCGGGATCAAGGTATGCTGCTGATTGTCCTTGAGAAACTTCATAACCTTGCGTGGTGATATTGGAGGTGATGATATCATCATTTGTTCCTGATATAACCATGCCAATAGGGTTGGTCCAAGTGGCATCTTCTTTATGATAAATGGGAATATCAAGGTTGATGCTATTGGCTGCTGCATCGGTAATACTAACTGATGTGTTTCCTGCTATTAAATTGCTTACATCTTCCGAAGTAGCACCTGTAGACCAAACAAAGGTGTACGGGGGAGTTCCTCCAAGAGGTGATAAATCAATGGTTCCAGTACCTCCGAGCGTAGTAATGTCTGTGGTAATATAGTCTGCACTTAATTTCTTATCCGAAAAGGATAGCACCACATCGTTAAAATATTCGTTGTACTGCTTGTTGTAGAAATTAGCTTGTAATACCCACCGTTGGGCAGGGCTTACGGCAATCGTTCTCATTAAAACATCATTTACGTAATAGTTCAAGGAGGAACCTATACGTGTCATTTTAAGTACATCGCCCACGGCTAGGTTCTTAAAAATCTGAACATTAGTGTTACCTTCTCTGGCATAAACCACTTTGTTATCGTAAGGGTAGAATGCATGGAGGAAGTTTAAGGAGGTGGAAGGAAAAGCGGTGTTTTCTGGAACAAATCCCAACATTTTAATGGTGGTATTATCGCCAACGGTATATTGAAATTCGCCATCTTGACCTGGGTCGAGGTAATTTGATGCTCGAGCACTGGTTTGCGTCCACCCTAAGACTGCTCCAATGGAGCGAATTTTCTCTTGGTTGTTTCCTTCCACTTGGGCATTCATTAAATCTACCCATAAAGGATGTTCCGTGGCATATACATTTACGGTCAATGAGGCTGTTTCACCAAGGTCATCACTCACGTTCACCACATAGTTACCGGCAACAAGGCCTGCAATGTCTTCTGTTGTTGATGCATTACTCCACTGAAACGTATAAGGTGCTGCTCCTCCGCTTACTGTTAAATCAATTGTGCCTGCAGATGTAACAGCGTTAATGTGGTTTACTTGGGCATTCAACACGATGCGTTCTGTTTGAAAGCTTGCTTTTACGTCAATAAATGATTCACTTGGCCAATGGTTATTAAAATTAGCTGCAAGGTGCCAGTTGTCAGTTGGCGCAGTAATTTGTACCTGTCTTACGGCAATTTCATTAATGTAATAGGTAACGGTATTTCCTATTCTTGAAAGTCGGATTTTGGTTCCGGAAACATAGTTTCCTCCACCATTGTTAATTAAGGTATTGGTGCCATTCTCAGTGGCAAATATTTCACCGTTTTTTGTTGTGTAAAATCCAAATGCATAGGTGTTTGAAAGGTCGTTTAATAAGGTTCCTCCACCACTTACAAAGCCAATCATATTTTGTGTTAAGGCATCTTGCAGCACAACTTCAAATTCACCATCAACTCCAGGAGCAAGGTAATTGGAAGTCTTTGCTTTGGCAACATTCCATTGCTTGTATCCTACAATAGCCGTTAAGGTGCTTCCATCATTACTAAGGTCTACCCCGAGTAAATCGGCCCAAACCACATTGGTTTTTTTGTAAATGGTAATGGTTTCGGTAATGGTTTCCCCATCTCCATCGGTGATGGTTACGCTGTATACGCCAGGGTTTTTGTTGTTCAAATTTTTATTGGTAGATCCTGTGCTCCATAAATAGGTGTAGCTTCCTGATCCTCCACCAGAGTTAAGCTTTATGGATCCTTTTGGGTTGATTTGGTCGGCATGGGTTATTACTGGTTTTGCATGCACCCGTTTTCGGGTGATGCTGGTTTTTATATCAGTATATTTAATGCCTAAGGAGGTAGGATGGTAGAAAGTAGCACATACATACCATGGCCCTGTAATTGTGCATGGACTAGCATGTTCAAGAATACCGTTTTTATAGTAGTTTACCATATTCCCAACACGTTCAATCCGCATTACATCACCTCCAACAACGGGGTTAGTGTTGGCAACAATACTTGTGCCTTCCCAAACCATAAAGTCATTAAATTGTTGATGATAAATGCCATAATCAATTGCTGTGTGGGAAAAAGGCAATGCTCCTGGTGACGCTACAAAGCCTATTATTTTTCTCACTTGCAAAGGGTCAGCAATATATTCAATGTATCCGTCTTGGTTAGGTTTTAATACTTGGGCACTAAGTGCTTGTGATCCCATCCAATTATTATCGGTAGTTGACTGGAGGGTGTTGGTTCCTGTTAATACTTCGGCACCAAATAAATCAATCCATTCTACCATCGCTTCTTCAGTGGTAAGCTGACAAACGGGTCCAAAAGAACTGGTGCTACCTCCAACCACTGTTTGCACACTTATTTCATAAGTGGTGCTGAATAGCGGATCAGCTGCCATATGCGACAACTTAAATTTTTTGTTCGGTCGTATAACAGTTTCAGAAAAATTAAGGCTTGGAATTGCTACTTTAAAATGATAACTGCTAGCATTGTTAATTTTATCGGCCTTTAAGACTTGATCAAAAGCAAGTTCGCTTATGCCACAATCTGTGGTTTGTAGTTGGGTTAATGGATGTGTTTCGGTGCTAACTTGACAGACTGTACCAAAAGCACTGGTACTACTACCCGAAATGGTTTGTACGCTTATGCTATAACTCGTATTGTATTCAACCATGCCCGTAAGGTGTGTGAATTTAAAACTTCGGTTAGGGCGTGATACGGTTTCACTAAACCCCAGACTTTGGTTTTCTACTTTAAAATTATAGCTGGTGGCATTGGTAATTTTATCGGCTTTTAAGGCTTGGTTAAACGGAACACCTACAGATCCGCAATCGGCAATTTGTAGCTGCGTTTGTGGGTGAGTTCCTGTAGTTACTTGACATGCTGCCCCCCAACTTCCTGTGCCGGCTGTAGTAATTGCCCGAGCACTAATGTTGTAAGCGGTATTGTATGCGATGGTACTGGTAGCATGTGAAAATTTTATGGTTTTGTTTGGTCGTGCTATAATTTCATTTATTCCTAAACTGTTATTTTCAATAAGAAATTCGTAGGATAATGCATCAATTACGGCATCTGCTTTGAGTGCTTGCGTAAGTGCTACATTACTTAATCCACAATCAGCTTGTCTAAGTTGTGTCATTTGAACAGGCATGTATCCTAAATTATTTTCCAAAATAACAGTTGACCAACCATTTCCCATAGAGCCCTTAACATTTGATCCTATGATGGATATCAAAAAGAATGAGATTAATATAGGGTGTTTCATTTGCATAAGGCGTTCTATTTTAATAAGTATCTCATGGAGTTAAAATGAGTTGAATTGCCCTTCTTAAATTTTGAAGATGATCAACTGGTTTTTTCACCATATATTTTAAATCTATAATCACTTTTGTGCAAGTATTAATCGGTAATTTTTTACGTAGTAATACTTAATTTTTTTCTTAAACAGATTAAAAATCTTGCTGTAAAGAGAAATAAAAAAAACCTCAGATAAATACTAAAAATGGACTTTTGAGACGAATACCCCTGTTTTTGAGACGAATTTTACTTGTTTAGACGTACAAAGAGTTTTTTAAGGCAATTATTTTTGTTTGGTAGGTAATTCCGATCGGAATTTTATGTTGATTAACGGTCAATTCTTCTTTTGAGATGGCATTAATTTTTTGAATTCCGCCTTTCAATAAAAAATTTTGTTTTGAAAATTACGTTCGATTATCTCTCAAACAAAACTGTCGTTCTGAATAATATTTTATTCCCGATTTATCGGGATAATAAAATGCAGTGATGAATCTTTTGAGTTTAATAAACCATTACCAAAAGCAAGGCTACTTTACCAAACGCTTGCCATAAAGCATTTCTAATTCAGCAAAGCTGAAAGAAATGCTATTATATGCTCAAGCTGCAATCCCGTTACTTTTATATGGCAAGCTGTTAGATATCCATTACCACAAGCGGAACGCTTGCGGTAGCGGGGGCACAAACCCATTACAAATCCTTAGTCAACACAAAAACACCAAGCAATCTCTTGCATCTGGACCCCGGATCAAGTCCGGGGAGGAGTTGACTCGTGTTCTTGTTTACGTCATTGCGAGGCACGAAGCAATCTCATTTAAAATAGCTGTTTGTAGCTGCAAGCTACAAACGTTATTTATTTACATTATTTAATAATCAGGATGTCATTCTGAACAATATTTTACAAGCAATTTATTGCTTAGGAAAATGAAGTGATGAATCTTTTGAGTTAAATCCTCTTTACCAAAAGCAAGGCTATTTTACCAAACGCTTGCGGAAAAAAGCCTTTTTCATTTTTTCCTTGGATGAAAAAACGAAACAAAAAAATCAAGGCTCGCAAAACCTTGATAACCTATTCTTCCTAAAAATAAGTGCGGCTGGATGATTTTCGGGCCCCAGCCCTCAACTTTCCAGTCTTACTAAATTTTTACTTCGACTAGACATCAATTTTTTGAATGCCGCCTTTCAATAACAATTGTGGTACTAAAATTTACACCTCCTATTTAATTAAAATAATTTTAGTCATGGTTTTGTTAATGCGTAAAAAATACAAACCATTTTCTAGCTTTGATAAATCAATCTCATTGGTGCCTGTTTCAAAAACATTAACCATTTTTCCTAAGCCGTTTAAAAGATGGATTGGTCCGATTAATCGTTCTTCTGCTCTTATTTTAACGAGGCCAGTTGTTGGGTTTGGGTAAATAAAGATATCTTCTTTAAATTGTACAGACTTTGTTTCTGAAAAGGAAAAAGACCCATCAAAATCAATTTGTTTTAATCGATAATAGGATACTCCTGTTAAAGGGCTTAAATCTCGGGTTTTGTAATGCAATACTTGATTACTATTCCCATATCCATCAATCTTAGCTATAGCGTCCCAATCGGTCATGTTTTTAGATCGTTGTACCAAAAAGTAATCATTATTTATTTCTGAAACAGTTATCCATTCTGCATTAACCAGCTTGTTTTTTTTATCTACGGCAACAAGAAAATCTAATAACTCTATTGGTAATGGACTATTTACAAAAACAGTCATTCCGAGGTTATTAAAACAACCCGAACTATTCTCAACAATATTAACAGTATAAGTTGTCGTTGCACTTGGATATAAGAAAGGATTAGCGGTTGTCGGATTGTTTACCCCTAAGGTTGGAGTCCATAAAAAGGAATAGTTACTGAGGTTGGCACTAATGTCGCAGGTGGTAAATCGCGTAACTGGCCTCCTAGCAGATGTAGTATACGAGCTAGAAGAACAAGCAACAGCACCATCACTTCTATAATATAGTGCAGAAACAAAACTAGTCGATTCATAAGGTGTAATGGAGTTATAGGTATAATTTAATGCTAGGTTGTTGTAACATATTTCAATAACAATATTGGAAGTGCCATTCCATTCATATGCCGTAGTTAGTACATGGGTATTCCAACCTGTATTAATCGTAATGTTTTGAGGAGAAAAAACTGTGGTTAATCCCGTTTCCCAACCAGACAAACTACTTGAGCTTGTTACTCCCATTTTTATGCTGTAATCAAGGTAACTTGTAGTTCCATATATTTGTGTAACCTCCCATGCAATTTCAGTAAGTTTGCCGCCATTAAATCCCATTGCATTTAATTCGGCTACAGTAAATAAAAATTGATGTCTGGCATTTTTATAATAATTACCGTAGGGTGCAGGATAGGAATAGTAAGAGTTTAAACCTGTTTGTGTACCAATATCAATATTCATTGGGGCTTGGCTACATAATGTGGTTAAACTTGGTCCTGAAACAATTGGAATGGCAGTTCCTATGGCCATTGAAGTGCTTACGGTATCTCCTATCATTATGGTGTCGGATGACATATTTACGGTTGCTGCTGGGGCAGCAGAATTAGAAACAACCAGAATAATAGTATCTTGTTTAATACAGCCAGAACTATTTTGTATTGTTACAATATGATAATAAGTGCCAGGTATCGTAGGCATAACAAAGGGGTCATCAATTAGAGAGTCGTTTAAAAAAATTGTTGGGCTCCATGCATAACTATAACTTCCAGAAGTTGTTACATCTGTAAAATATTGTGTTTCTTCATTTAAACAAACGGTATCGGTTGTGGGGTTGAGTGTATGAGTAAAATTAGGAACAATACTAACTTCTAGCGTGTCTTTATTAACACATGTGGCTGGAAGCCCGATGCTTTCCACTTCATAAATACTTGTTAGTGCGGGATTCACCACAGGAGAGGCACAATTGGTACAAGAAATATTACTTCCAATAACTAGAGGGTCACCTGAAATTAAACTCCAACTAAAATTTGACCCTCCAGAGGCATTAAGTGTTACAAGATCTCCCAAACAAAGTGTTTGGTCGGCACCTGCATTTACATTAGGAATAAAATTAACTTGATTGGTATAGCTACTTATGCCTGGTAAAGGACAGGCATTATCATTAATTTCTATGGTAAAAGAATTAATACTAGCCATGCCTGAAATTGCAGTCCAACAAATTGTTGCTGTAGCTATGTTGCCTGAAGAAACCCAATTAAATGTTGCTCCTGGCAGTACAGATACTACATTTGAACTAAGTGAAATTACATCAGTAATATCTAGATCAGTAAAGGTAAGGTCAACACAAAAATTATCCCCTTCACACACCTGAAGGTTATTGGAAAAATCAATTATTGCTGAACCGGTAATATTAGTAAATGTAGTTAAAGAATAATCACCAACATTATTCGCACAACTCTGAACAACAAATTGCATGTCTCGAAATACATTACCAATTAAAATTCCCGAACTATTATATTCTTTTACATTAATTACCACCACAAAATTACCTATTATAGTGGGTGTAAAAGTGAGCTGTCCATTTAAAGAATCCAAGCTTATTCCGGTTATTGGGTTAGTGCCTGTATATGGTGATTGATAATTTACAGTTGAACTTATATTATACCTAGCACTTACCAATGAATATCTTAAATCGTTACCATCAGCCTCAACTAGACCATAGCTATAAACAACGGGTTGGTTAACACAAACGTATGGTATAGGCTGACCTGTAAATACAGGGGAATTGTTACATGCTGCATCTACATTATTAAGACTAGCTTCAAAATATGGCGATGATTGTCCCACTAAATTTGAACTAGAATTACGGCAACACACACTCCAACTAAAGCGATAAGCACTACATGTTTGAGTTAACGTAATTGTTGTCTGGTATGTAAATTGTTGCATTCCTGGAAGCCCTCCCGAATAACAAGTACTGTTTAAACTATCAATAGAACACAGTTGAGAAATATTAGTGTAATTCAATCCTGTTATTGGATCCAAAACAATAGAGGCTGTATAGTATTGGGTTGCATAGCCACAATCATTTGTTAGTGCTATAGTTTGTGTTGTTCCTAGATTAATTCCACTACAATCGCGAAATAGTTTTAAGCTAACTTGATAAACATTTCCTCCAAGACAGGTGTAAGAAATGTCTCCACCTGAGACATGGGTTGCACGAACATTACAAATAATGAGTGCCAAAAGCATTGTACAGATGAACTTCTTCATTATATTAACATTAGTTAAAACAATTATAATCCACACACATTACTCCAAAAAAGCATAACTGCTGTATTTCTGAAACTTATAGCATTATTTTGTTTTCTGACATTTTCATATTGCAACTGTTTTTCTCAAATTTGGAAATTATCCGCGTGTTTTAACAAAAGAAATAGAAAATGGATCAAGAGCGTGTTGCTGTTGATCAAATTGAAGAACTACTATCTGGTAAAGTTGATTTTTAAGGAGTGTTGAGTTAAAATACACATTTTACCTATTTTTGATACTTGTAAAAAAAATAGTTGTTTTTTTACACAAAAACCTAGTTACCTTTTCAGGTTCTTTACTTAAGAAATATATTGTCTTAGTAAAGGTTATTCGCTCCGTTCATTCTCAGAGCAAGCCCAAGGTATTAAACAAAAAAAAAGAATAAAGTTTGTGAAGTGTTTCTTTCGTGAAAAAGGTTACACTAAATCAAATCCAATATCTTTTCGGTAATTCTTCTTTTCGAACTGGATATTTTCTGCATTTTTAAAAGAATGTTGTAAGGCTTCTTTAATATCAGCACCAAAAGAGGTTAGTGCCAACACTCTTCCTCCAGCAGTTATCACATTATCCCCATCCTGTTTTGTGCCAGCATGAAAAGCAATGCTATTTTCAATGGCATCAAACCCAGTCATTATTTTTCCTTTTTCGTAAGCCTCAGGATAACCCCCAGAAACTAGCATCACTGTAGTTGCAGTTCTTTCATCTACTTCAAAGGTTTTCTCTCCCAATGTTTGATTGGCTACTCCTTCAAACAGATCCAACAAATCAGATTTAATTCTTGGTATTACTACTTCTGTTTCTGGATCGCCCATACGCACGTTGTATTCAACAACTGAAGGGTTACCATTATCATTCATTAAACCAATAAAAATAAACCCTTTGTAATCTATTCCGTCAGCTTTTAAGCCTGCAATGGTTGGTTTTACCACTAATTCTTCTACTTTGTTTATAAAGGCTTCATCTGCAAACGGAACTGGAGATATTGCTCCCATACCTCCGGTATTTAATCCTTTATCTCCCTCTCCTATTCTTTTATAATCTTTAGCGGAAGGTAATATTTTATAGTTTTCTCCATCTGTTAAAACAAATACAGAAAGCTCAATTCCGTGTAAAAACTCTTCAATTACCACTGTTGCAGAGGCATTCCCAAACTTCCCATTAGTCATATTCGCTAATTCTGTTTTAGCCTCTGCTAAATCGTCTAAAATCAACACCCCTTTTCCTGCAGCTAATCCATCAGCTTTTAAAACATATGGTGGTTTTAATGTTTCTAAAAACGAGTATCCTTCTTCTAAATTTTCTTTTGTAAAACTTTGGTATTTTGCTGTTGGAACTCCGTGTTTCTCCATAAATATTTTAGAGAACTCTTTACTTCCTTCTAACTCCGCGCCATCTTTTTTAGGTCCAATTACACCGACATTTTTTAATTTTTCATCAGCTAAAAAGTAATCATGTATCCCATTTACCAAGGGGTCTTCTGGTCCAACAACAACAATTCCTATATCGTTACTCAACACAAAATCTTTAATTGTATCAAAATCATTTACTCCAATTTCTACATTGGTTCCTACTTCTGCTGTTCCAGCATTACCGGGAGCAATATATAAGTTATCTAACTTAGGGCTTTGTGCAATTTTCCATGCAAAGGCATGTTCTCTTCCTCCAGAGCCTAATATTAATACGTTCATAGTTTGTTCTTAAGTTGAGCAAATGTAAAAAAACCACTACAAGTTTTGCTGTGATTTTCAGAAAATTTATTAGAAATTTTTAACTTCAACAATTGCATAATCCATATCTTGACAGACAACTTCAACTGCCATTAACTTTTATCTGGCGTTAAAGGAGGCAATTCCAACTTCCTCCCTATCTCCTAACAAGGTAAAAATATCTTTAATCGAAATAAATTCTCATTAAATGATTTCTCAACTCTACCATCAAATACTAAGACTCTATTTTCAACCGATTTAAAATTATCATGCTCAATATCAATCCAATCTGAACTGGTTAGTTCTATCAAAAATGTTAACTCTAAGTTATTACCCTTTTCCTGTATCCGAATAATAAATTTGTTTGTAATATGATTTTCAAAGACATTAATAAATTCTTGAGTTAACCGAAACACCGCCACTTCAATTTCCCTTCTATATCTTTTTAAATTTATTCCTGAATAAAACTCAATATTTAACTTTTTTAAATCGTTATACGTATTAATTAATTCTGAGAATGTAGGTTGAATTCCAAATCTATTTAGTGCATCTGGAATTAAATTGTAAGTCAGAAACTTTGATTGTTTTATTGCTAAAGAAAGTAACCCTACCGTTTCTTTAAACTTATTTTCCAATATCTTATTAGGATTTTTGTCAATTTCTAATTGAAAAGAGCTGGCATAAAACTTTATGGCTACTAAAGTTTGTGCCAAACCTTCGTGTAAATCGTTCCCTAACTTAAGTCTCTCTTTCTCCTCCGTTTTCCAAATTATCGAAAGCCTTTCACTCTCTCTATTTTTACGTTCAGAAATATCTGTAATCATCACCAAGTAAAACATTACATTACCCTCGACATCTTTAACCACAATAGCTTTGGTCATTGCCAAAAAAAAGTTCCCATCCTTTTTAAAATATCTTTTTTCTAAATCCAATTCCACACCTCTATTCCCCAGTTGTTCAAATGCCTTATTACTAATATCTACGTCATCTGGGTGCGTAAATTCAACATATTTCTTTCCTCGTATTTCTTCGTTTGAATAACCCCATAAACTGTTTATAGATTGATTCCAGTCGATAATATCTCCTTCAGTATTTACAATAACAATTCCTAATGGGGCCATCTCAAAAATTGTTCTAAATTTCTTTTCATGGCGCTTAACTTCTTTTAGTGCGTCATTTAGCTGAGATGTACGTTCTGCTACTTTTTTCTCTAAAATGATTTTCCTTTTTCTTAATTTTTCATTAGCCTCTTTCAATTTGTTCTCTGCAACTTGATGAGTTACAATAAACTGGTGTATAATCGCTCCTAATATTAATCCACATAGCACAAACTCTAGTGTCATTGCTATACAAAGCTGAGTCGACCAACCTGAAAAATTTAATAGATTTTTATTTACAAAAAACACAAGAAACAAGGAAATTACAGTCATATTAATAATCAAAAATATGTTTCCCCATATTCTGCCTAATGCAAAATAGACATATAGTGTAATAATAATTAACCAACAAGGTTCTAGAACATGTACAGAGTTGCCAACAAGAAAAATAGCGGAAGAAACAATAATTACCCCCGAAATTCCAATAAATATTGCTGTTTTTTTATACTGCCTAGATATGTACAAATTCGCCAGCCCAAGCATAATTATAATTACTCCAAAAAGATGAGACAACATGAATTTTGGATTAACAAAATAGAAAATTATCGTAAGAAAAAGTAATGCTCCCAATAAGATTATACCTAGATTCCACGTAAGAGAAAATCTAGAGTCATCGTAATAATCCTTGTATTCTGTAATAGGGCTTGATAATAGTCTTTTCATCTACGTTTGATTAATTAATGAAATTTCAAACCTACAACGTTTTATTATCATTAAGTTACCAACCTGATACACCAAAAATTTTAAACCCTGCTTTTGAGTTCCCTCACATTAATTTCATCTAATTTTCAAATATACATAATTTAGCTAGCTAAAACAGGTAAATGTGTACTAAACCCCCTTGTCAGCCAATGTTTACAATATATTTGCTTATGAAGTTTAGTTTTTAAAAAAACAAATTTAAATTACTTAAAAGTTTCCCAAAAAAGTTCGGACTTCCCATTTTGGAACTCTAAAGGCTCGTAAAAATCCATATTTTCTTCTGATTTCCAACAACTTAAGTGCCGGCTACCTAGGTGGCACGTTTTTTAAAGAAACTACTTTACTAAAACTTTAATTTATGAAAAATTACACGCTATTCTTCAATCACATCTCTTTAAATAATATACCAACAGTTGGTGGTAAAAATGCATCTTTAGGAGAAATGATAAATGAAATGAGTTCTTTAGGAATTAATGTGCCCAATGGGTTCGCATTAAAAACAAATGCTTATAAAGAATTTTTATCCATAAACAAACTAGCTCCAATAATTAAGGATACTCTTTCTGCACTTAATGTTTCTAATATTACTGAATTAGAATCGGCTGGAAGCTTAATAAGAAAAGCCATTTTATCTTCAAAGATTCCGCTGCATATAGAAATGGAAATTAAACAGTCATATTTTAAGTTATCACAGCAGTATGGGGTAAATAATGTGGATGTAGCCGTTAGATCATCTTCTACGGCTGAAGATTTACCTGAAGCATCATTTGCTGGTCAACAAGAATCATTTTTAAACATTAATTCAGCCGAAAAATTAATCTTACATATAAAAAAATGTTATGCTTCTTTATTTACCAATCGTGCAATTTCTTATAGAGAAGCGATGAATTTTAACCATATGGAAGCGTTAATCTCTGTTGGGGTTCAGAAAATGGTTAGAACAGATAAAAGCACTTCTGGTGTGGCATTTTCTATAGATACAGAAAGTGGATTTAAAGATGTTGTTCTTATTAATGCATGTTATGGTCTTGGAGAACTTCTTGTTCAAGGAACAATCTCGCCAGATGAATATTTATTTTTTAAACCAACCAAAGCAATCATCGAAAAAAAATTAGGGGACAAAGCTAAACGCATGATTTATGATGGTACAAAAAGTGAAGACCCTACCAAAATTGTTCCTGTATCTAAAGCAAAAAGAGATTCATTTTGTTTAAGTGATGATCAAATTAAAAAAATAGGTAATGCTGTAGTTAAAATTGAAACGCACTATTCTAAAAAATTAAATAGATGGACTCCTGTAGATGTTGAATGGGGTTATGATGGAATCAATAACGAATTATATATTTTACAAGCTAGGCCAGAAACTATTCACTCTAACAAATTAAACGGAGCAATTGTTCAATATGAAATTGACAAAGAAGAAGGTGTAAGCCCTATTTTAGAAGGAGTTGCTGTTGGTGATAGAATTGGTATTGGTAAAGTAATCGTGATTAACAATTTAAAGGACATATCATCTTTTAAACCTGGAAATGTATTAGTCACAGAGATGACAGACCCTGACTGGGAACCTATCATGAAAATGGCTGCAGGTATTATCACAAACAAAGGAGGGAGAACTTGCCATGCCGCAATTGTTTCACGCGAATTAGGAATTCCTGCAATTGTTGGAACAAAAAATGGAAGTACTGCACTAAAAGGACATAAAGAAGTTACTATTTCTTGTGCAGAAGGTGAAATAGGGTTTGTCTATAAAGGAAAATGTAAATTCAAAAAATCAATATTTAATGCGTCTGATTTACCTGACATAAAAACTCCTTTAATGTTAAATGTAGCTTCTCCAGATTTGGCTTTTAAATTTTCATTTTTGCCTAATGAGGGTGTCGGTTTAGCTCGTGAAGAATTTATTATTAATAATTATATCAAAGTTCATCCTTTAGCTCTTTTAAAACATAAATCAATTGGAGACTCAGAATTAACTCATCAGATAAATAAAATAACAAAAGGTTATTCCTCTGAGAAAGAATTTTTTATTACAAAGCTTTCTCATGGTATCTCAAAAATTGCGGCTGCTTTTTATGGTAAAGAGGTAATCGTTCGTTTTAGTGATTTTAAATCTAATGAATATAGAAACTTATTAGGGGGTAAGTATTTTGAGCCGGAGGAAGAAAACCCGATGATAGGCTGGAGAGGGGCATCACGATATTATTCTGATGAATTTAAAGAGGCTTTTGAATTAGAATGTTTAGCCATAAAAAAAGTTAGAGAAGAAATGGGGTTTACCAATGTAATAGTTATGATCCCTTTTTGTAGAACAATTGAAGATTGTGAAGCGGTATTATCTATTATGAAAGAATACGGCTTAGAACGTGGAAAACAAGGTTTACAGGTGTATTTAATGGCTGAAATACCATCTAATTTTATTTTGGCTGATCAATTTGCTCCTTATGTTGATGGTTTTTCAATAGGCTCAAATGATCTTACTCAACTTACTCTTGGGCTCGATAGAGATTCACACTTAGTTTCTCATCTATATGATGAAAGGAATTTGGCTGTTAAAGAACTGATAAAACTGTTGATTGTTAAAGCAAAAAACCATGGGGTAAAAGTTGGCATTTGTGGTCAAGCACCTTCAGATTTTCCAGATTTCGCTCAATTTTTAGTTGAATTAGAAATAGGTTCCATTTCCGTAACTCCAGATTCTATATTAAAAACGGTAAGTGCAATTAACAAAATTGAAATGAGAACCCTTAAAAAAGTTTCTTAAAATGAAATTCCTAGTTTGTTTTTGATGTTTAACGAAAGAATTTCTCCCATTGACTCTGCTTTTTCAAATTCAGGATCTTTGTAGTGTTTTGCCAATTCTTTTCTCAATGAAAAAATGTTTTCTTGACTAGATATGGTATCATTTTTCATGATTTCTAACAATTCTTGATATTGGTTTTTTGCCAACATTAATCTTTTTTTCAAAAGTGATCTAGCTTCATTACAATACTGCTCTGCTGTTTTTAGAGATATGTGCTCTTGAGCCAAATTTACAAAAGAAATGTTATCCTTAAAAAACTGAGGAAGATATATATTTTTTCCTCCTTCATAAGATTGTTGATCAAAATCCATTGCTCGAATTCTATATTGAACTTTATCAAAATCTTGTTTAATTTCGATAACAAAATTATAAGAACGCATGTCTCCTAACAACCGAACAAAACACCTTTCATTGAATTTAACAAATTCTTTTGCCAATCGAATTTTATCATACGGCATTCCCCCTAGTACGTAATCATTTATAAATTGATCTCCTGGAATACCAATTATATGTTCTTCTACAAGGGTTTCTTTATCGCTCAAGAAATTAATTTTATTAGGAGATAAAATATGTTCTAATTCCAAACCATAAATTCTGGAGGCATCTGTTTTTTTGATATAATAATAATCATGATTATCATTAATCTCATTAATGATTTTTATTCTAAAAGGTTTAGAATTAGCATAAGAACAAAAATCAATACTCCCCACATATAAATGTTTTATATCACATCCGTCTGCACTTAGTAATTGATATATTTTAATGAAACTTTCTGTAATTCTAGACATTTCGGAAGGTCTATATATAACTGAACTCCAAAGAGTGTTCTTCCCTTTACTTGTTATAGGAATTACTTCTGCATAATTAAGTAAATCTGAATATTTGATGGGTAATTTTGTAGTTCTTTTATATTTAAAGAGATAGTTTTCTAGAGACTTGTTTACAGGGTAGAACTTCTTTTTATATTCGATATGATTAAAGTCCATCTCCTTAATTATTAAAAAGCAGCTTTAAACTGTTCTAAGAAACGAATATCTCCTTCTGAGTACAATCTTAAATCATTGACTTTGTACTTTAGCATAGCAATACGTTCAACTCCCATTCCGAAGGCAAAACCAGTATACTTTTTAGAATCTATTCCGCAGTTTTCTAACACATTAGGGTCTACCATTCCGCACCCCATAATCTCTAAATAGCCGGTATATTTACAAACATTACATCCTTTACTATTACAAACGGAGCAAGAAACATCCATTTCAGCACTTGGTTCAGTAAATGGAAAATAAGAGGGTCTTAATCTGATTTTTGTTTCTTCACCAAACATCTCTTTTGCAAAATACATTAGTGTTTGTTTTAAATCTGCAAACGATACTTTTTCTGCGATGTATAAGCCTTCCACTTGGTGAAAAAAGCAATGTGCTCGAGCCGAAATAGCTTCATTACGGTAAACCCTTCCTGGTGAAAGTGTTCTAATTGGCGGCTCCGTATTTTCCATTATCCTAACCTGAACCGAAGAAGTGTGTGTTCTTAAGGCAATATCTTCTTCTCCATCAGACTCAACAAAGAATGTGTCTTGCATATCTCTTGCTGGGTGCTCTGGAGGGAAGTTTAATGCAGAGAAGTTATGCCAATCATCTTCAACCTCTGGCCCTTCAGAAACTGTAAATCCTATTCTCGAAAATATATCAATAATCTCATTTCTAACAATAGAAATAGGATGCCTGCTTCCTAGTTTTATTGGAGTACCTGTTCTTGTTAAATCTAAATCATTGGCTGTAGAACTTTCTCCTCCAGCTAATTTTGATTTAAATTCATCAAGCTTATCCTGAGCTTTTAACTTAAGCGTATTGATTAACTGTCCAACTTCTTTTTTTTGTTCGTTCGGAACATTTTTAAAATCAGCAAACAAGCCTTTAATCTTCCCCTTACTTCCTAACAGGTTAATACGAAACTCCTCTAACTGTTCTTTACTTTCAGCCTTAAAACCTTCAACTTCACTTAACAGTTCTTTTATCTTTTCTTGCATAATATTGTTGATTGTATTTTGTTGATTGTACTTTGGATAATAAAAACCCAGCAACAAGCAACATTCAACTAGAAACTATTTCTTTACAATTTTCATTGTCATTTTAATGTCTTCTTTTGGTCTATCTCCTCTACCTTTAACAACAGCAGCAATTTTATCAATTACATCCATTCCTTCTATAATCTCTCCAAAAACGGTATAATTCATATCTAAAAATGGAGTCCCTCCAATTGTTTCATATGCTGCAACTTGTTCTCCAGTATATGTTATTCCATTTCGCTTACTGATGTTAGTAAGCTCCATTTTAGTTGATTTTTTTCCTTGCACAATGTAAAACTGAGACCCTGAAGACTCTTTTTTAGGGTTAACATTATCGCCTTGTCTTGCCGCAGATAACGCACCTTTTTTATGAATAAATTTAGTGTTAAATTCTGCTGGAACAGTATAACCTGGACCACCACTCCCTAACATTTGTCCTGGTTGTGCTCCTTTAGATTCTGGATCTCCTCCTTGTATCATAAAATCTTTAATAACTCTATGAAATAAGGTTCCATTATAAAACTCTTTCTGTACTAATTTTATAAAATTATCACGATGTTTAGGGGTTTCATTATACAACACCATTTTCATATCTCCATACGATGTAGATATTAAAATCTTGGTTTGTTTTTCGCTTTTTTGAGCCAATCCATTGATATTACAGATGGTTATTAATGCTAAGATTACTGGGAATATTTTCTTTGTCATGATAATTTATTATATTTGTTAATTACAATATTAAGAATTTATGCCTTATTTAAGGTTTTGAGAGGTTAAATTTAAAAAAAATGAAACATAAATATATCTACACAATTGCAGTTTTATTAACAGTAGCCATTACAATTGGTGCGTGTAGTAAAAAGGAAAGAAGCCCAAGGTTAATTGTTCATGTACAAGAGGCTGATGGAACTCCAGCTGACGGAGCAACAGTTCATGCTTGGCCAGGAGGCAATGCAGGACAACCAGGAAGTGTAATAGACGATGAAATGGTTGATCAAACACAAAAAACTGATGGTGCAGGAGATGCTTATTTTGAATTTGAATTTTCTGTGGTTTTAGATGTAGACGTTGTTTATTATAAAAACTACTTAGATCCGTTATTAGCCCCTGTAACCGATACATTAAGTGGTCACAGAGTTGTTAAAATAGAGTCTGTTAGACAAAAAAGTGAAAACAACGATCATCACGAAATGGTAGAAGTAAAATAACCTTTTACATTTCAAAATAGTCTACAATAGCTTGTTTTAAAAGAGTTTGTTGATTCTCCCCTTGAATTTCATTGGGGAGTTTTTTTATGTTTTTAAAATGAGGCCAACCTTCATCATCTTTTCCTATAAACTGATAGTAACCATACTTACTTAAAACGGTACAAATTCCTATATGGATAATATCAACTTTCTCTTCTTTTTTATATTCTGCTTCTTCTTTCCCTAATTCTTGTAAACCAATAATAAACAAAATAGTTTGTTCATCAAGTTTTTCTCCAAAACGCCTAAAAACCATTTTTTCTACATTCAACCATCTTTTTGCTAAAGCTTCTTCCATTTTGTAAAAGTAAGGACTTCTCATTTAGGTATAAACAATTTGGTTTTAATAAATGCTTTCTTTTTTAGGCAAGTAAATCTCCTATTAATGTAGTTTTGAATTACATGAATTATTTCGACATCATAATTATTATTCCTTTAATTTGGGGTGCTTATAAAGGGTTTAAAAAAGGGTTTATTATAGAAATTGCTTCTTTTATTGCGTTAGGTTTGGGTGTTTGGGGTGGAATAAAATTTTCTGCTATTTCTGCTAAATACCTAAGTGAAGCTTTTGATATCTCTGAAAAAATAATGCCTCTTATCTCTTTTGCTGTAACTTTTATTTTGATTGTTATTGTTGTTTTTATGTTGGCAAAAATGCTTCAGAAAATAATTAGTATGATAGCTTTGGGGTTTATAAACAAGGCTGCTGGCTCATTATTTGGGATGTTAAAGTTTGGACTGATAATGAGTGTAATCATTAATTTCACCAACATCATCAACAATCAAATAAACTTCATAGATCCTGAAATGAAAAGCTCTTCTGTCTTATTTGAACCTATTGGGAAGGTGGCTCAAATTATTATTCCTGGATTAAAAGAGATCAGTGTAAACGGTATTCTAGAAAATGCTGTTATGGAAGAAGCGGCTTCAATCCTTGAGGCCGCTTCTGAAAATTTAAACTAATACTTATTTTACTGTAATTTGTATTCCATTTAATTTTATTATTTGATTGTTTACATCTTTTACTGCTATGTTTGAAAAAAATATTTTATCCCCTTTCATTAACTTCCTGTCAAAAAACGTCCTAGTTTTTGGAGTTATAAATTTAGTTTTCATTCTATCGTCAAAAGCTCTTCCTTCTGGTCTATAAACTTCAACATTACAATTAACTACTGTCAAAGGAAGCCCTGTAAAAACAAAATCATCACCATAACTTGCTTTTATAATAGGAAACGAACGTATCTGATTTTTAGTTAAAATAAATTCGCCCGACCTATTCATAAAAGTAGCATTTGGTTTAGGCAATTTTTTAACTACAAAAGTCATTTTACCCATACTCCTTGTTTCCCCATTAGCCATTACAGCAGTAACCTTTACATCAACATTTCTTGGTGTACCTGTACTCAGTTTTACATCATATTTTCCATTAGACGTTTTAGTTATTCTATTACCTGAACCAGTAATTGTCGCTCTTATATTTTCTGAAGGAATTCCTGGAACAGAAACTGAAACGGGATTGTTTGGTCCGATATAAAATACATTCATTTTATCTGGCGACACTACTAAGCTTGGTTTAGCAACAATGTATTCAGATTTAAAAGGAAACAGTTCTTCTGCTCCGCCTTCCTTTTTTAATTTTAATACTCCTTCATAAGTGAATATTCCTTCATGTGATGTGGGAACGACATACTCTCCTAATCCATTGTTTACAGGTATTGAGTCTACTACATCAATTAAACTATTCGTTACAGAATCGTATTTTCCTATTAATATTTCAGGATTTTGAGTGGTACTAAAAGCAGCCAAAAACACATCAGCTTTATAATCTTCTCCTAATAAAACATAGTTAGAATTGGGTATTACTTTGGTAACAATCGTATCAAAATTAAATTGTTTTTTTCCAGATTTTTGTAAGAGAGCACTCACAACATCATATTCTACTTTTTTTACATCGGTTTGTATTTTAGATAAAATAGTAATAGTTGCCGCTAAAGGAGTGTGGTAAAAATTACCCATTTCCCAATTTTCTAATCCTGCCTTTGTTGAAATATCATCTGTTTTTAAATCGATATTTAATTGTTGCTGCTGTTTTTTACTAAACAAAGCCAGCATCTCTGTTTTATATTCTGTTAGCTTGTTTTTTAACTCTCGTGCCAACCCTTTAGAGCCATCTTCTGATTGCCCAATCATTATATTTGTTGGGATATCATAATTGTCTTTATTGTTGGCATACTTTAACTGTAAAGTATCCGCCTCCTCTTTTTTTAGATCTTCTGTTGTCTGTAATAACTTAACTTGTATCTCTTTAATAGAAGTTATTATATTGGCTGAAAACTTCTTGGCTTCTTGTGCTTTTTTCCAATAAGGAGTTACCTTAACCGGGTCAAACTGTTTTGCCGCATTAAAATCAGCATATAATACTTCATTTTTTTCTTTATAATTAACTACTGTGCTTTCTAAACTGGTGTTAATTAAAACAAATGCATCTAAAATATCTTTCGAAACATTTAATGCCAACAATGCTGTTAACACTAAATACATCATTCCAATCATTTTTTGTCTGGGTGATAGGTTGCCTCCGCTCATAATTTCTAAATTTTAGTTAAACAATACTTTTAATTTTGGATAATAAATCTCCATTAACCAACTCTTTTATAGTAAAAGCTGATTTAAAAAAAGTATCGCTGCGCAGGATACCGAACCTTATATTAAAATCGAATTATTAAAATTCGGATAGGTAATTTTTAAAGGTTCTATATGTGTAATACAGAAAAATAAAAAAGATACAGAAAAATATAATTTAGGAAAAAAGAAAGGGGTTATTTCCCTTTAAAAACATTATTAAAATCTTCACTAGTCGTTTTAAAGGCTGTTCTTCTATTTTTTTGATGACAATCACATTCTCCATGTTTTGTGTCGCCACAATCAGGATTTTGAGAACAATCTTCTAACGGATCAGTTTCTCCCATTCCTCGAGATTCTAATCTTGATGGATTAATTCCATGAGCTACAAGATATTTAACAACAGATGCTGCTCTTTTTTTCGAAAGCCTTAAATTATAATCAGCATTCCCTCGTGAATCGGTATGTGATCTAATTTCGATTGCAATGTTATTATTAAGCTCTAAGAACTCTACCAATTTATCCAAAATTTCTTTTGATTTAGGACGTAAAGTCGCTGCATCGAAATCGTATTCAATACCAGGTATTTCTAACTCTCCTAAAGGAATTGGGGATAAGAAAAAGTCTTGTAAAAAATGTTTCGATTCTGTTAATCCTACTGTAGAAAGACTAGCTGCATCACCAAAATACTTCGCTTTTTGTGTTTTCATGAACAAATCCCAACCAACCTCTAAATCTCTTTTGTAGTTTCCTTGTGCATCTGTAGTAATATAAACAGGATCCATTTTCCCTTTAATATCTTTAAATGTAATTAGAGCGTTTGGTATTACTTCGTCTGTTTCTGCATTAAATACCGTTCCACTAAGTGAATAATTCATATCTGGTTGCCCAAATTCAAAAACCTTGTAACAATAAACAGAGCCTTCATATTCATTTCCACAATCACACGGAGTTCTGTCAGAAGATAAAAACCCTAATGATTGATTTTTACCAATGATAAAATAGGCATCATTTTTACTAGAATTAAACGGTTTTCCTATATTTTTAGGGCTGCTCCAAGAATCCTCATCTTCATTGTGCGTTGTTTTATAAATATCTAACCCTCCAACACCTCCCGATGCATCAGAAGAAAAATACAATGTTTTTGTAAAATAGTTAAAAAATGGTGTTACCTCATCTCCTACAGTGTTGATGTAAGGCCCCATATTAATTGGTTCACTTAACCCTCCATAATCATCAAGATTACAATACCAAATATCCATTCCGCCAATTCCACCAGGTCTATTAGATGAGAAATAAAGCACATCGCCTTCCAAAGATAATGCAGGGTGCATAGACTTGTAGCCTTCTACATTAACTTTATCATCTAACTTTAAAGATTGTAACCACTGATTGTTAAAGTTTTTGCTCACCCAAATAGCAACATCTTTATTATTTACTACTGATTTTCGAGTAAAATAAAATGTTGTTCTATCAATAGACAAAACTCCTGCACCTTCATTGTTTTCTGTATTGATAGGAGGGTTAAAGTTAGTGGGAGAGCCATATCCTTCTCCAATAAAACTTTGAGCAACATAAAAATCAGTTAAGAAATTACTTTCCTCTTGATATTTTTCGTCTTTTACAATACCATTAGGTCCTGCTACTGCATATATAATGGTCATCTCATCTCCAAAATAATTTACACCATAGCTTGATGTTCCAAAGTTTATGTTTGAATCGCTCTGTACTACGCTAACACCTTCTTTTGTTGAGCTTGGGTCTTGGGCATAATAACATCCTATAATACCTTTGTCAGCTCTTTTAGAAAGTTCCATGTTTGGAGTTTCTTTTTTAAATTCTTCAAATTGAAGAACTGCATCATCATATTTTTCGTTGTTCATTAAAGCCTCTGCATACCACAATCTAGTACTTTGTAACTCTTCATCTATTTCATCAATAGGATATTTTACGGCTATAGCATACCATTTTTCAGCTTTTAAATAATCATGGTTTTTATGATAAGAATTTGCCAGTTTATGCAATACAACAGCATCATTAGTATAAGAATTCGTGTCTCCTTTTTCTAGCTTTAATGAATCTCGCTGGGCTTTATTTTTCTTAGGAGGGGCAATCCAGCTTCGTGCTTCATAAGGGTGTACAAGACCACTAGAGACTCCTTTTTTGTCAATTATTTTTTGATAAAAATATGCCGCAGAGGCATAGTTTTCATTTTTATAAGCATTATCTCCTTGCCCTTCAATTTCGTTTTTACTTTGTGCAAAAAGAATTTGTCCAACTAAAATAAGCAATATGATTAACCCTCCTTTCAACTTCATATTCTTGGGCAATTTTGAATAGGGTTAGGTTTAAATATTTTAGGGATGTAAGTTAATGAAATTTCAAAACCACCTTTACCATCAGAAAAATCATTTAATTCTGAAGTGTTAAAATCATAACCCAATTTTGCTTCATAACTTCCTATTTTCAGTCCGCCTTCTAAAATAAATGCATCTGCTGATCTATAAGTTGGTCCAAACAAGATAATCGCTCCAGAGGAACCCATATGGTAATGAAGCATTAGTCCATAATTGGTTTCTTGTGCGTTTTCTTGACTCATATATAATAACTTAGGCATTAACTGTATTTTTTCTGATAAGTTAACTTTTGCTCCACCATGAACAATGTATCGCATTGGTAATTTACTTTCTTCTCCGTAAAATGTTTCGTTAGGTTGTGTAATGTGAAATGCTGAAAATCCAACAAAAGGGTTAATTCTCATTTGATCTTTTCCATAATAATATACCAATCCTAAATTAACATCTGGCAACCAAAAGCTAGAGTTTCCAAACGTTTCGCCATTAGGTAATGATTGATCAAAAGTACCACCTCCTGCTGTTGTATATTGATCTTCAAAATACAATTGATTAAAATCGACACTTTTTTGAATAGCTCCAGCTTGTACTCCAATTGAGACTTTATGTGTTTTGGCTTTATCTATTGTAAAACTATAACCTCCATTAAGCAAAACTCCTAGTGCATTATAATCTCCTGCACCAGCCCTTCTATTAATAATCTGAGCTCCAAAAGCCATTTTATTAAAAGGGATATCAAAAGAGATTGCTGCAGTTTTATATGATTTTGAAGATAAGCTTCCCCATTGTGTTCTATAGTGCCCATGAACCCTATATTTTCCATCAAACTGACCAACCAAGGCTGGGTTTAAATACAAAGGTGCAGCATCATGTTGGGATAAGTGAAAATCTTGAGCATTTACACCGATACTAATAGACATCAGGGCTATTAAAGCTAAAATATAATATTTCTTCATCAATCCTTTCACTACCTCAATAATGTTACATCTCCTTTAAGGGTATGTTGTTCATCGTCTAACGTTATCGCTCTAACAGTAAAAATATAAACTCCTATAGGCTGTTCTGCACCATCACGAGTTCCATCCCAACCAATACTTTGATCGTCAGATTCAAAAATTAATTCTCCCCAATTATTGTAAACTCTAAATTCCAAATCTTTATATGGTCCTCCCAACACATTAAATACATTGTTACTTCCTTGTCCGTTTGGAGAAAAAGCATTAGGTACTGCTGGCGGCATAAATACAATTACCTCATTACATATTGAATCCATACAATTCATAATGTCAGTTATTACTAAACAAACGGTATAGTTTCCTGCGGATGTATAACTATAAGTTGGATGTTGATCTGTTGATGTTCCCAAAGTATCACCAAAATCCCATAGCCAATTTACCACGTTTGTAAATGAAATATCTGCAAAAACAAAGTTTTCATTAACCTTAACGGAACTAGGAGCACTATTAAACCCAGCAGTTGGTGGAGCTTGAATGGTTACTGGATGTTCAACCGTATCAATACATCCTTGTGCTGATTGTACAATTAATTCTGCAGTATATGTTCCGCTATTTACATAAGTATAAACAGGGTTTTGAACAGTGTCTGTTCCTGTATCTCCAAAGTTCCAATTCCATAAAGAGATTGTTGATCCACTTACTGTTGATGAATCCATAAACAAACTATTAACTCCCTGACAAATTCCATCTACTCCAAAGTCTGCCAAAGGAATAGCAAATACTAAAACAGGTTGAATTAACGTATCTGTACAACCGTTTGAAGAAGTAACAATTAAACTTACATTGTATATACCAGAAGTATCATAAATTGTTGAAGTGTTTGGAACATTATCAATATTGCTATTGTCAAAATCCCAATCCCAAGAAACAATAGGGTCGGTAAAAGTTGATAAATCATTAAAGAAAACAGTGTCTTTTGGACAAACTGAAACAAATGAATAATTAGCAACTGGTAATGGAATTAAAGCAAGATCTAAGGTGTCTGAATAACTTTGACAACCTCCATTATTCGTAGAAGTAAAAATCAATGTTACAGTTCCAGTAAAATTATCTAATGAATCTGCAAAGTAAGTTGTTGTGTTCAAAGAGTCATTCGGAGAGAAGTAACCAGAGCCAAGTGTTTGCCAAAAACCTGTTCCTGTTGTTGAATTTGCATTAATTGGAACAAAAACACTTCCCGAACAAGCCGTATCATTAGATAAAATAGTTGTTACTGGTGTAGATGTAAATGTTATTATTAAAGTATCTGAATCTGGCAAACAACTTCCGTTTCCTACAGAATTTAAATAAATCTCCACTACTCCAGCAGCGGTATCTGCTGGACTTGGAACATAAAAAGCATTCATATCAAAAGGGTTTGGAACAAAGCTTCCTGAACCACCAGTTACCCACTGCCCTCCAGATGCTGTAATTATAATTCCTCCTAAAGGAATTGAAGCACTATCCTTACAAACAGAAATATCATTTCCTGCAATAGCAGTAATCCCTACAGAATAAGTAATTATCATTGTATCTGATGCGGCAGGACAAAGTCCGTTTCCTGTAGTAGATAAAATTAAGGTAGCAAAGCCCGCTGCAGTATCTGCTGTTGTTGGAGTATAGGTTGCATTTAGATCATTTGTTCCGGGTGTAAAAACTCCTGTACCAACCCATAATCCTCCTGTAGCTCCTGTAACGCTACCGTTAAGGTTAATAACCGGATTACTTTTACATGCAAAAGTGTCCAAAGCCAATGCTACAGGGTGGGGTTGAACAAACATTGTTTTAGAAATAGAATCTATACATCCAGCTGTTGTTCCAACAATTAATTGCACAGCATATGTTCCTGGCGTTGTGTATGTATGTGTTGGTGTAGGAATAACTGCCGAACCATTATCTCCAAAATCCCATTCCCAACTATTTATTGTTGCATTTGTTGTTGGAACAGATGTATCAAAAAAGTTAACAGGATCATCAACACATGCAGAATCAGTTAGCGTAAAATCAGGAACAAGCCCAGACACTGTTAATGTGTCATAAATAGTATCTGCACAAGGTGTTCCTGCTTGAGCCACTAACATAACTGTATATGTTCCTATCGATGGGTAAGTGTAGCTAGGGTGGGTTAAGGTAGAATTATCTGTTGTTGAAGCAGGGTCTCCAAAATCCCAATAAAAAGAATTTCCTGTTAATGGAGTACTCGCATTTGTAAAATTAATTGCCAATCCAGAACATCCTGTTACTGGAGCAATACCTGGAAAAGGAATTGGAGGGCAATTCAATACATTAAATTGAAAATCTCTGTAAACTGTATTAATTAAAACTCCATTTCTAAACTCATCTACTTTTACCCCTACAACATATTGACCAAGGGCAGGAGGAATTCCTGTTACCTCTCCTGTAGTTGGATTTACACTTAAGCTAGATCCTCCTAAGGGGTCGTTTGCAGTATATCCAAAATAATAAATAAGTGGTGTAAAGGTGGCTACATTCCCTGGAAACGTAGGTACATTTTTTTCAAAAGGATTGTAAAAAGAATATGCTAAAGAATCCCCATCTTTATCTGTAGCTCCATGATCAAAGTTTAAAGGGTTGCCTTGACAAATAAACACTGGAGGAAAATTTTTCCATACAGGGCTTGAGTTAGTTAATAAAGTGCTATTATCGGGTATAAATGTATAATATCCAGACCCATTTCCTCCTGGATTAGTAGGAACAATTGGAGCATTATCAATTGTAGCATTTCTACAACATGTACTATAATAAAGATGATAACCCCCTGGGTTTGGTGGTAAATTATTTACAATAGTTGAATAAATAGCTTCCTCAACACAAACATCAGGATCAAAAGCACAAGTATCAATTGGTGGGTCTAACTCTACGAGTTGCGTAAAAGGTATGGTAATTTCTTTATCTGGAACAAAAACAGAACCATCAGGTTGTCTAACTTCAATAACAAGGTTAGTTGGGAAGGGAGCGTTAAGTGGCTTACAATCTCTATACATTTTAAAGGTAATCTTATAAGTCGACCCCCCTAAATGCTCATAGGTAATTGAACCCCCAACAACATGTGTTGCGCTAGCCCAAAACGGAGCTGCAAATAAAAATAATGTTAAAATTAAGTTTCTTAGTTTCATTAGTTAGTGCAAATTCGATAGCAAAACTATAAAAAATAGAACACTTATGCTAATTATCGACAAATTCAACACATTCGTCTACCCATGTTTAATATTCAACTTGCTTCTAGTGATATTTTAATTACCTTTGTGCCTATTAAACTTTAACATCTGTACTTATGCAACGTGCTATTACAAAATCATACTGGACTAAATTATTTTTTGTTTTCACCCTTATCTGTTCTTTTTCCGTAATCAATGCACAGGTTAATGTTTTGTGGGAATCTCGCTATTCAAGTGTTGGGCAAAATACAGATACAGGAAAAGAACTTGTTATTGATTTAAACGGAAATGTTTACGTAACAGGAACTTCATATACTGATGCAACAAATGGTTTTGATATTGTAACCATAAAATATGATCCTTTAGGTACTCAATTGTGGTCTGCCACATTTAATGGTTCTGCTAGTTCGTTAGATGAAGCTAGAGATATAGCAATTGATCAAAATGGAAATGTTTATGTAACAGGTTATACTGCGTCTACAGGGCCTAACTATGATTATGTAACCATTAAATACGACACTGCAGGAACACAAGAATGGGCAACAACTTACGATGGGGCAGCAAACGGGTTTGATGAAGCTTATGCTATTGCTGTAGACACATTTGGAAATTCGTATGTAACAGGCGCTGCAGATGCAGGGGGTCAAGGAAGTAATTTTGTAACAATACAATATAACGCTGCAGGAGTTCTACAATGGGCGACTTCATACAATGGTTCTGCGAACAGTATTGATGCGGGAACCCAAATTAAACTAGATGCATCATTTAATGTTTATGTAAGCGGGCACAGTACAGGCACTGGAACTGACTTAGACATTGCAACTATCAAATACGACAATGCTGGTTCACAACAATGGGTTTCTAGGTATGATGGTGTTCTTAATTTTTTTGACATACCAGAAGCTTTATTTGTTGATAGTCTAAACAATGTTTACGTTGCTGGAGCAACTTATGGTGGCTTAGCAACAGAAAATGATTATATAACTATTAAATATAATGCTGCTGGAGCGCAACAATGGGCAATTAAATATGATGGAGTGCTAAATGAAGAAGATAAAGCTTTTGATGTTTTAACCGATCAAAACCAAAATGTTTATGTAACTGGAAGAAGCATGGGGGCGGCAGGTACTGGAGAAAACATGGTTACTATTAAGTACGATGCTCTTGGAAATTTAATCTGGCAAGAGACCTACAATGGTCCTTCAAGCGGATATGATGATGCTCAGCAAATGAGACTTGGGAATTCTGGAGCCCTATATATTACTGGGTATAGTGCTGGAAATGGAACCAATAATGATTATTTAACCTTAAAATATGACACTGGTAATGCAAATGTTTTGTGGGAAGCTCGTTTTGATGGCCCAGCAAGTAATAGCGATCAAGCTTTTGCTATGGAAATTGATGCTGCAGAAAGTATTTATGTAACAGGGGGGAGTAATGATCCTGCTTCTGGAAAAGATTTTTCTACTTTAAAATGGTGCCAACTCGAGGCTCTAGCAGGAAATGATGTTGCTATTTGTATTGGAGATACTGCACAACTAAACGCCACAACAGTAAATGCTACAGGATATCTTTGGACTCCAAGCACAGGGCTAAATGACAACACAACAGCTAACCCAATGGCATATCCTTCAGTAACAACAACCTATATTGTTTCAGTAGTAAATGCTTTAGGCTGTGCAGATGTTGATACCGTTGTCGTTACCGTTAACACACTTCCTTCAAACACAATTACACTTGGTGGTCCAACTACTTTTTGTATGGGAGATTCTGTAACTTTAACTGCCCCTTCACAAAACACTTATAATTGGACACCATCAGGAGATACCACTCAGTCAGTAACTGTTTTTAGCACAGGAACATATACTGTAGATATAACTGATTCTAATATGTGTGTAAATTCTGGATCACAAGTTATAACTGTAAATAGTTTACCTAACGTATATGCTGGTGGCGATATAAATATTTGTAGCGGAGATTCTATTCAATTAAACGCAACTGGAGCATTAAACTACACATGGAATACGCAAATAACATTAACTGACTCTACTATTGCTAATCCATTAGTATACCCAGGATTTTCAACCACCTATTGGGTAATTGGGGAAGACGCTAATGGCTGTGAAAAGAAGGATACGTTAAGCACTTTTGTTAGCATATCTCCTTTAGCTAAAATAACTAATACAAGCCCTAATGACACATTAGATTTAAACATGCCAAATGGTGGTGATATTCAGTTCTTTTCTACATCAAGTATAAATGCTTTATCTTTTTATTGGGATTTTGGAGATTCATTTACAAGTACCAGTTCAATTCCTATTCATATTTATACAGGAACAGGGGTTTTTACTGTAATGCTGATCGCTTATAATGGTGGGTGTGCCGATACGACATACACTACTATTACTGTTATAGAACCTATCTCCATTAAAGAGAATATTTTAGATCAAAAGACTTCTATTTTTCCTAATCCCGCAAAAGATTACATAAATATTGCGTTTAAAGATTTAAAAAATGAATCCATTAAAATAAGTATTTATTCAACTGTCGGAAAACTAATTAAAACAATGTCTGTACTCTCAAAAAGTCAAGTTAGCATTAACACAAAAGAACTTGTAAACGGAGTCTATTTTATCCGATTAGAAACACTAAACAATAGTATAACTAAACGTTTTACTGTGGCTCGTTAGTTCTCGTGTTTCATCGTTCGTTAAAAATATTACCTTTAGCTGTGATATGAAACTCTTTGTTATTATTTTAATTTCAATAACGCTTCTCTTTTGTTCACCAAAAGGACCAAAAACATATTATAGTAATTTTGTTGGTAAAACTAAAGCCGAATTAGTTAGTTCTAAGGGTCTCGCCAAAACAATTAAAGTTTTTGATAAAGTAGAGGCTCACATCTATAAGGTTAAAGAAGAATATTTTGGTAAAAATGTTACTTTTACTGATAATGAAATGCTTATTCCTAAAAGAGTTACTATCACTGAACATATATATTACATTAATGAAAAAGGCATTATCTACAAATATCAGGTTTGGAAAAAGAAGCATAAAACCAACTAATTATTGGCATTAATATTGATAAAACCTCATAATTATAAAAGAATTTCATAAAATGTATATATATACATTTGTAGCATAATCTAAAACTTAATATCATGAAAAAAAGAATTTTATTACTGAGCATAATAGCTCTTGCAGCATTTAGCACAAAAGTGTTTGCTAACCACAACCATAGCACTTTAACAGTTAACACTAAAGTGAGTAGCGTTGATTGGGTTGGAAAAAAAGTTTCTGGGCAACACACAGGAGGAATAAGCATTAAAGAAGGTGCAATTCACTTACATGATGGACACCTTTCTGGAGGGAAAATAGTAATTGATATGGCTAGCATTACGTGTACAGACATGCAGGGTGAATGGGCTGATAAATTGATAGGGCATTTAAATTCTGCTGATTTTTTTGACACTAAAAACCATGCAACTGCAACTTTAGATATTACTAGTTTTAAAAAAACAGAAGGAAATATGCATATAGTTTCTGGAAACTTAACAATTAAAGGAATCACTAAACCTATTACTTTTCCAGCAACAATAGAAATGAAAGACGGAAAGCTTGCTGCGTTTGCAGAAATGAAAATTGACAGAACTCTATACGACATTAAATATGGTTCAGGAAAATTCTTTGAAGACCTAGGGGACAAAATGATAGATGATGAATTCATTATTAAATTTGAAATTGCTGCTCAGTAGTTTTAATTCAAATAAATAAAAAACCTCGCAAATTGCGAGGTTTTTTATGCTCATATTGTAGATATTGCTCCTTAATAATCCTTAGGAGCTGAGCTTTCATCATTTTTAAAACTCACCAAATAAACCTCAGTTTCTTACCCTTAATTATAACCTTACCTTTGACAAAACCAAACAACGCATTACTTAATGATGTAAATTATTTTCTTATCTTTATTTTATGAAAAAAATTATCCTTCCTCTGTTAGTTATTATAGGCTGTTCAACAACAGTTTTAGCACAAAAGACAAGCACCTCTAAGTCTTTAAAAAAAAATGGTAAAACTATTGGTAAAACAAGTGCTAAAGCAGGAAAAGATGTTGGAAAAACAGGAGCAAAAGCTGGAAAAGACGTAGGGAAAACAGGTGCAAAAGTTGGAAAAGATGTGGGCAAAACTGGAGCCAAAGTTGGGAAAAGCATTGGTAAAACTGGTGCTAAGGTTGGGAAGGATATTGGCAAAATATTTAAGAAATCTAAAAAGAGTAAGAAATGATAATTGTTTAATTATAGATTCTTTTATTTCTAATTTCTCATCCCAGAATTTTACTTAAAACACCCCTTCTTACAACAATAAAAAAAACATGCTTGTTTTATTAACGCTGTGGCATTCGACCACTGTACGGTTAAGGTTTTGTATTCAGAAATGTATTGGAACAACCCCTAAAACTAAAACTTTTTTAACACAAGCGGGGACGCTTGCGGCAGCGAGCGGAGTATCTTTTAAGTTTTTAACACATAACAATCTTTCTATTTTCAATGAGATTTCTTCCCGCTTTTGTTTTCGCAAAACACTTGCAATTACGTAAGCAACAACACGAGCCAACCCCTCCCCGGACTTGATCCGGGGTCCAGATGCAAGAGATTGCTTGGTGTTTTAGGCTGTGGTAAACATCCATTTTTGGTCGATGATCTTACTGAATTATTTTATCATGTTCGTTTTTGGCTTGACCCAAAAAGAACTACGGCAAATGTCCCCCGCTACCGCAAGCGTCCTGCTTGTGGTAATGGATATCTAACAGCTTGCCATATAAAAGTAACAGTATTGCAGCTTGAGCATATAATAGCATTTCTTTCAGCTTTGCTGAATTAGAAATGCTTTATGGCAAGCGTTTGGTAAAGTAGCCTTGCTTTTGGTAATGGTTTATTAAACTCAAAAGATTCATCATTAATGTAAATAAATACCGTTTGTAGCTGCAAGCTACAAACAGCTATTTTAAATAAGATTGCTTCGTACCTCGCAATGACGTTTTCAAAACCACAATTGTTATTGAAAGGTGGCATTCAAAAAATTGATGTTCTAGTCGAAGTAAAAATTCAGTAAGATTTCGTTTTCGAAGTTGTCATACCGAGCACGTTTTGCGAAAGCAAAAGCCCCGAGGTATCTTTTGAGTTTTTAACACATAACAATCTTTCTATTTTGATTGAGATTGCTTCGTGCCTCGCAATGACGTAATAACTAAATGTACCCACGGTATTAAACTCAATAGATTCATCATTTTATTATCTGTCGTCATTATACAAAAACCATTGTTGGGTGTTTTGAAATTAAATGGGTATTAAATATAGTTCAGAATTACAGTTATTACCAATATCAAAAATAATACAAGTATTTTTGTTCTTTATTGATGATGACAACATCACAATCGAACAAAGCACTATACCATTGGTACAAAAATATAGGAAGTATTGTTTCTCAATACACAAGTGGGTGCTTTCATTCGCTTGTACAGTACTTTGTTGTGGCTTTACATTTGCTCAAACGCCCCAACCTTCCCTTAAAAACTTTACCGTAGAAGATGGGCTGCCCAGTTCTGAAGTGTATGATGTAATACAAGACAAACAAGGATTTCTCTGGTTTGCAACCGATAGAGGGGTGGTGAAATACAACGGCTACGAATTTCAAACCTTTAACACCGAAGATGGACTCTTAGACAATGTGATTTTTAAGTTATATGAAGACAATAAAGGTAGAATTTGGACCTCATCCATGTTGGGTCAGCTCTGTTATGTTGAAAAAGGCCATATAAAACCTTATCAATACAACGACCTATTGCTTGCAGAATTACCGCATTACAAGTACAGCCATTCTTTATATTTAGATGAGCATGATTACCTATACTATGGTTCTCATGGAAACGGATTAATTAAAATCTCTGATAAAGGGGAGCTTACTATTATTAAAGACCAAACGAATGGGAATAACATCAGCATAGCGAATTACCAAAACAACTGGCTTACATCCATGACCTACGATTACCAGAAGCAACAAGAAAATTATGACCAACGACATCATTTAAACTATATCTATAATAAAAATATAGCTTCCTCTTCAACTAAGAGTCTGGTAAGATCAGAAGCACTTCCTTTATCCGATAGCATCATCGTTTTTAACAAACCCTTTGATGTGGTTTTGTATAACATCAATACCAATAAAATACTCCAAACCAAGCATTTTTTAAATAGAGTTATCGGCATTGACGTGAATGGCAAAGGTGAAGTATATGTTGTTACGCAAAATGATGGGCTTTATACCTATAAAATAGAAGAAAGTGGTTTGGACGAACAACACCATGTGTTAAATACTTATACGGTTACGGCTTGTTTAAATGACAGAGAAGGAGGGTATTGGATTACCACCACCCAACATGGCGTATTTTACATCCCTAACCTTGATATTTTATCCTATACCACCCAAGAGGGATTGTCTAACAACTACGTTAGAGGATTAACCATCCATCAGGATAGCCTGGCTATTTCCTACTTAAATTCCTTACAGCTGTTTAGCGATAATCAATTTTTTCTGCCTCAGGCCCCCAAACAACAAAAAGCAAAAAAACAGTTTACCCTTTATCCCGTTTTTTACCAGCAAGGCTGCGAAATTTACTGCAAAGAGTTAAAATTGATGAATTTTTGTACAGGCTTTATCTATCCTAACAATCGTACTACGGGCTTATCTGCCATTAAACAATATGAAAATAAGTTCTATTTTATCACCAAAACAGATGTTTATAAATATGAAAATGAGGATTTAACTCCAATTCCATTAAACAAAAAATTTGATCGAATAGAAGATGTGGAAATTGTTACTGAAGATGTTTTTTGGGTAGGAACTATTAACGGTCTCTATAAAAGAACTCCTACTGAAGTTATTGATATGGCGAAAGTTGATTCCTTATTTGGATATAGAGTAGTTCAATTGTCTAGCACTTCCCATTACGATCTTATTGTAGCCACCAGAGGGGTGGGCATCATCTTAATGAAAGGCGATCAGGTTATTAACATCAATAAAGCAGCAGGATTATTAAGCAATGACATTGTTTCCATACATGTAGACGAAGAGGAAAACATTTGGGTGGCTACTAATTTAGGTTTGAATAAAATAAAGGCGAACAATGCTCAACACATTGAATATGTGACCAAAAAAGACGGGCTGGTTTCCAACGAAGTTACCAGCATTGTTAGTCATAAAGAAAAACTATTTGTAGGCACCAAAAAAGGACTTTCCGTTATTAGCCTGAATACTTTTAGGAAAGATACTGCTGAGGTAGAAGTTAAACTCATTGAAGTTAAATTGAATGATTCATCCATTCATTACAACGATATTATTCACATTTACCCTGAAGATCGGTTTCTTGAAATCAATTATTTAGGGCTTAATTTTCACTCCTTTGGCAACATTGAGTACCAATACCGTATCGCCCAATTATCCAATAAATGGCAACAGACTAAAAACCGAGAATTACGATTGGATATATTCCCCGAACGAGGAACTTACACCATTGAATTGAAAGCAAGGAAATTTCCTGATGGTGCTTGGAGTAAAAAATCCACCACCTTGCAATTGCAATTTCACCCACCATTTTATAAAACGTGGTGGTTTATGGTGCTGGTAAGTTTATGCGTGATTGCTTTGGTTTATGCAGGCTTTAAAACCAACGTATTGGCTTACAATAGGCAAATACAACAAGAAGTAATCAATAGAATTTTAAAAAAATTAGGCACCAAAACATATTTGATTGTTGAGGTAGATAAAAAAGAAGTGAGAATTAACGAAGCAGAAATTTTATTTATCCGAGCTTTTAAGGATTATATGGAAATTCAAACCTCCACCTCTAAATTCTTGTGTCGTTCTACCATGAAAAAAATGGAAGCCCAATTAACGGCCAATAATTTTATTCGGGTACATCGATCCTTTCTCATTCAAAAAGATAAAATTGATGCCATCTCAAAAGAAGAATTGACCGTTAATCAACATAAAATTCCGATCGGAATTACCTACCAAACAAAAATAATTGCCTTAAAAAAACTCTTTGCACGTCTAAACAAATAAAATTCGTCTCAAAAACAGGGGTATTCGTCTCAAAAACCTATTTATTAAGCGGTTTAAAAAAATCATTCCTTTTTTTTGTTGTTCATTATAAAACATGGAGAGCACCCTGAAAATCTTTAAGAGTAGGGATAATTTTAAAACGTAAACACATGAAAAAAATAAGAAGAATCAGTTTGTTGGTATTAACATTAATTGCAACAGGGGCAATTACTACTGCCTTTGTTGATTACAATAAAGAAAGTAATACAAGTATTAACAAACAAATGATTCATAATGGAGAAGAAGGAAAAGTTGTAAAGTTATTTCCACCTAGTAACGATGGAAGTTCACATGGTGTAGCAATAATAGAAGGTCTATTTGGAGGGAGACACGTAGCCCAAACACCAGAAGATAATAATGGATCTTTATTGTTTGAAGGTCAAGCTGTTGTTTTCACAACGGATGCCCGAGGAGAAATAGAATCAGTTAAAGGAAAAAAAGGCATAAATGCTGTTAATGTTAAATAAAGGTTTTAACCTTTTTAAAGACGTTTAGAGCTCATTATAATACCAATTTAATTTCAAAAACACCCAACAATGGTTTTTGTATAATGCCGATAGATAATCAAAGCCAGAGAATGAGAGTAACGAAATTATAGGGCATTTTGATTACAAATCGGTATTAATGAATGATAAACCATGCACCATCATACTGCAGGACTTTATAAGATATAGGAGAAATCTTTACTTTCCGATATAAAATAACTCTCTATTGATTATAGACCGTTTGAGAATTAAGGTACAAATAGAGGGAAAATAGATTCTAGAGAAATATTCTAAGGGAAATAATTAGCCGTTTGAAAAATAAGTTATTAGTCAAAATACAAAACCTACATATTCATTTACTATCCGCACTTTCTTAATCATTTATTTTTGATAAAAAAGTATCAACCTTATATCGATAATATTTTAGGTGTTGGATCATCCCCTCCGTTATTATCATCTTTTTCGTTGGTTGCTCCAACTGCTTCGGAGACTTTAGATTTTACTTGATTCTCAACTGATTCAACCTTTGTTTCAACTGCTGTTTTTATCTTTTCAGCATCCTTTACAACAGTTGTTTTAACTTCTTCAATTTTATCAGAAACCTCACCTTTTACTTTAGAAATTTCGTCAGTAATATGTGTTTTTAAGTTACCCATTACTTCGTCTTTTATTTTGGAAACTTCATCTGTAATGTGCGACTTTAAATGGTCAATTTCACCGCTTGCTACCGTCTTTACCTTAGAAACAATTTTACCCTCTACCTCTTCTATTTCTGATTTTGCTTTTTGAAAAATATCTGAGTGTTCAACCTTTTCTTCAGCCGAATGAAATTCTTTTAAATAAGTTTTAAAAACACTGCCAAATTTACTCATAAAACCAGATGATTTTGTTGAATCTCCTCCTTGCTGTTTTTTAGATTTACCTAATGATATTCCAGGCAACTTCATTTCTCCATTTTCAAACAATACATTAAACAATGTAAATATTAATAACGCATACCCAAAAGGAAGAATAATCATTGTAAATAGAATCATAGAGCAAAAACCATATATTTTACTGGATATTTCATGCCCTCCTCCCTTAAATAAAAGGCGGATGTTAGCATGAGCCCCTTTAACATCTAATTTTGTTTTTTTGAAATCATAAGCAACATCTTCTCTAAACTTCTTTAAAATATGAATTCCTTTTTGTCCGTTATTAATCTTGGTGATATCACTAGCATGTTGCTTCATTAATTCCGATTTTTCGGATTTAACAGCATCTACTGAAGCTTCCAATTTTTTAAGATATTTATCCCCAAAATCTATAGATGCTTCTTGAGAAATTTGTTGAACTGCAACCGAATAAATTGAAAGACCAGGACTTAATGCCAATGACATTAACAAAAGCTTAGAGCAAGTTTTCTTCGTTTTTTTAGAAAAACTTAATAAAAATAGAACAACAGTAACTAACTTTAAAATCCAACTTTTACTAACCGAAATTATTAGTACTTGTAAAAATGAAACAACATCAGTAATTAAAAGAAAGTGTTGAACCTTACCAATTGTAACACCTACATCAGCAGAAATACCATCAACAAAAGGAATTTTTATAGAACTAACTCCAGAAAGAACCAATTTAAGCTCTGTCATTAATTTTAAAAAACTTCCATTCTTTTTATAAACATCACTTACAAAAGTTAAGGCTTGCTCTTCCAACACCCCAAAAAGAGATAATCCAATTAAAGTTACAATTGTAAGTAGTGGTAATATTTTAGAGATTTTCATACTTAATAAAGATTATATTATTTTACAATTTCACTTAGTGGTCCAGAATACTGATCCAGATCTACTGTTTTTGTATCTATGTGATAAGAAGCACTTTTTTGCCATATCTTATAGCCTTTTTCTTTCCACACATCTGGTACCATTGGCGTATCACCATCTGTAGTATATTCTGCCAACCATAAATCATAGTTTGCAAACTCATAACTTTTAAGATATTCTTGAGCAAAAGCATAATCGGTATACAATATTGGTTTTCTATTTGTTTTTTTCTCTACCTCCTTAAGGAACACTAAAATATCTTCTGCCATTTGCTCTCCAGAAACATCTTTAGACATACTACCTTGTTCAATATCTAAAATTGGAGCAATATCCTTGGCGTCAATATCAGAGATGGTAGTACAAAAATGTTCTGCTTGCGTTATTGGATCAAATGCACACAAGTAAAAATGGTAAGCTCCCCTAATGAGTCCTTTTTCCTTTATCTCGTTCCAATTATTTCTAAAGTCAGGGTCAACAAAATAATCTCCTCCTGTTGCTTTACAAATAACAAAACTAAGATCGTTACTCGCCTTATACGCAGCCATAATATCTCCTTGCCAATGAGAAATATCCATGCCCAAATGTTTAGTGCCAGTACTTTTAAATGTACTAGGTGAGTCCGTAGATTCAGTAGAGCTTACATCCTTTGTTGGTTGATCAGAAAATCCATAATCTAAAAGAGATTCCATATCACTAGTTTTACCCAAATGCCAATCGCACGAGGTAAAGAAAAAAGATATAATAATTATTGGTATAATTTTTTTCATAACTATTTTGTTTTTACATAACCCCACTAAATTAGTATAAATATGAATTAAACTATTAGGAAAATAAGCCCTGTCTACGAAATGTATATGAATAACTAAAAATAATGTTGAAAATCGGTTTTTTTTATCCTAGAGTCAGAAAAATTCAAAGATGGGTTGTCACTAAAATGGAATCTAATCTTCAATGAAGAAATTTCAACTTCTCTTTTAAGGGTAAACCCAAATCTTTTAAAATGCTCAGAAGAAAAATTCTGTAAATTTTTTCTTGAGTTTCTCACCTCTATACAGTCTCCTTGGCCTAGATATTTTAGATTTATACTCTCTGGAATGGGTACCTTTTCTTTTGTAGAGGCTCAGGAATGTGGTGATGCTCAGAACTGGGTAGATTGCCCCAATTGTTATGCCTCTACAGCCACCATTTCAGGTGGAAT
>NVUQ01000017.1 GCA_002401955.1 Flavobacteriales bacterium
ATTACTGGTAAAATAATTATGACTACTAAACAAAACACAAACACTATAAATGTGACTGATTTATCTGATGGGATTTACTTTATTCAACTAATTACTGACGAAAGAACACTAACTAAAAAGTTTGTAAAACAATAAATAACGATTTGCCAACAACATCTATATTTTATATTGCTTTAGCTTTATCATTTTAAACTAAAGTTTAAAACAACACAAAAACATAGTTTGGGCGTTAGCAACAATAGAAGAAGACTTGAAAAAAATATTATAAACTAAACATTAATTAGTAACACAATTTATTATGAAAAAATCAATTTTAACATTAGGAATTTTAATCGCTGGAGTAACTGTAAGTTATGGGCAAAGCCAAACTTTTGATGAGGTTAAGATTCGACACACACCTAATAGCAACGGAATTAAATTTTATAGTGGATCTGATGATTATAAGATTCATTATGGAGCTACTAGTGAATTTCAATTTGGGCCAGTAACATCTTCATCTATAAAGAATACTACATCGCAATGGGGAGGAAAAGGATGGACTTGGGGAGTATCAAGCTGGGCGCCTGTTGCTGCTTTAGATAATAATGGTGAAATGTCTATTAAGGGTAACTTTTTTACCGAGAAAAAAATGAGTATTGGAAAAGCTTACACTTCTGGTTTAGAGTATCAATTAGAAATAGAAGCAAGTAGTAAAGCTATAAAAATTGATGCTACCCCAACAGGCTCATGGCAATATGGTATTAGAGTTAATGTGGCTAACAATACATATAGCAGTACATATAAACCTTTTGCAGTATTTAACGGAACAAATCAAGTTTTTACTGTGCAAGGTGATGGAACCACCAGAATAGGTAATGTACTATATGCTCAAGAGGTATTTGTTCAGAATGATGTGTGGCCTGATTTTGTTTTCGAAAAAGATTACAGCTTAAATACGCTTTATGAAGTTGAAAAATTTATTACAGAAAATAGTCACTTACCAGATGTTCCTTCTGCCAAAGAAGTGGAAGAGAATGGTGTTGCAGTAAGTGATATGAGTGCTATTTTATTACAAAAAATAGAAGAGTTAACATTATACACAATTGCTCAACAAAAGAAAATTGATGAATTAGAACAACTAATCAAACAATAACATAAACCTTAAAATAAAAAATTATGAAAACCAATATAATTGGCTTATTCATTATTGTTTTTTTGATTAGTTCATCTAGTTTATTTGGACAATTACATATAAATGGGCCAGGGCACAGTTCGGGAGTTCATTTATATGATGACATTAATGAAATAATAGCTCCATCCAATCCATCCGGTACGTTAATAGGAATAGTAAATGATGGTAGTGCAGAAGTAGAATATAAATCAGGTAAACACATTCAGTTAAAAGATTTATTTCACGCAGGTACATTCTCTGGAACAGGTAACTTTCATGCACATATCGATATGGAGGATATTCTAACATGGATTGAACCTACCCCTGTACCTTTTCCTCTGGCTATAGATAAATACGCAAAATTAGAATTAGGGATTACTTTGCCAGCTGATGTAAATACCAGAGTAGCTGGTTTTTTTACCGATGTAGAAAGTCCAATGACAAGTGGGTCTTATAGATATGAAGATAGAGCAACAATCGGCTTAGCTAACTTAAATCCATTTGATAAAAATGATGTTGATGTACAGGTAAAGTTTACAAATACCAATAGTGGCACAGAGAAAATTGTAAATGCTTTTTATTATAATGATTGGGATTACACAACACTACTAGATCCTTCAGATGGAAAAGGTGAAGTTACAACTACCATACCCTGGAGAGTAAGGTTTGCCCCTCCTGAAATTGGGAATTGGAAAGTAGATGTATTCATTAAAATAAGAGAGGAAAATGCTACTACTCATGATGTATTGAGGTATTTCTCCCCGAACAAAGGTGATTTTGAATTCCAATGTAATACGGGTGGTGATTTTATGACTAATAAAGGACCAATATCTTTTGGTCAAAATGATAAATACCTAACATATAATGATAATGGCGAAATGTTATTTCCTGTTGGATTTACTGTGGGGCCTAATAATGATTACGGTAGTATTTCAGATATTTCTCCAGAAGAGCACAGTTTTATGCATGAATATATAAAAAGGTTAAAAGAGCAAGGAGGTAATGTTTTAAGGGTATATATATCTCCAAATTATTTGTATGGTTGGAAAAAATTAGGGGTTTATGATGATGGCTCCAATCCTGAAATAGGTGGGAATGGAGCGTTATTTGAAATTGATCAATTAGTTGAATTGGCCGAGGAGCAAGATATTTACTTGTATTTTTTATTGCAAAACGGGAGTATATCGGCATCTGAAATTGATAAGGATGGAAATCTTAATACTGGAGGGGAAGAGATGTATTGGGATAAACTTGATCCAAGCGGAGGATACGTCAACCCTTACAGAGAAATTTTAGATGACCTTTATGGATTAGGAGAGCCAGAGCAAGCTTTTGAACAGTATATTGGATATTTTTTAGATGAAGATATTAGAGATGAACATAAAAATAGGCTGAGATATTTGATGTCACGAATTAGCTATAGTCCACATGTGTATGCCTTGAATTTACACAATGAAATTGATGGTTTTGGACCAGGCCGTTTAAGAAAGAATGCTTATACGGTATCCAATCCTGCTTACGATAATAAATGTAATAATTATCCAAGCACTCTTTTTAACGGACAAACAATTCCTGAAGCTGCTAGTGAGTGGATAGACGAAATGTCAACATATTTAAAAGAAGAGATAAAAGTGAACCAAATGCTAACCGTAAGTACTGGATGGGGAGCATGCGACTGCCATAATAAGGCTCCAAATATTGATTTTATTGATGTGCATGAGTATGGAGATGATCGTATTGCCAACCTAGTACAAAGACCCTTAGAAATAAAAAGTGCAAAAACAGGTTTCTTTGCAAATTCATGTGGCCCAATTGATAAACCGATTTTTATGGGTGAAACAGGGTCTTGGGAAAATAGACCCATTGTAGATCGTTTTCATCCGATTACATTTCATAATTCTTTATGGTCAACATCTTTTATGGGCTTATTTGGCAGTGGGCTTCACTTCTATGGGGCTCAAATAGTTGGAATACCTGATGCCAATCCAGAACCCAATTGGCCTTATACTCCATTTTTCGACCCAGGTGGCCATGATCAACATGATTATAGTGGCCACTTCGATCCATTAACTCAATTTATGCACACTGTTGCTTTTACTAATAATAGTATTGATTTAAATAATGATTTTGAAACTCAGATATTTCCGCATTCAAATGATTATCCTAATTATAATGCAGGAACCTATAGTCAAAGCTCCACACCTGGCACAACTAATGACAACCCTATTCTTGAAGCTTTCACACTAGTTTCAGGTAATGAAGCCATTGGATGGGTACATAATCGTACAGCTTTTTGGGGGAATTTAGAGAATTATGGGAATTTTTTAAATTATACAGGAACTCCTAATGTTGACTTTTTTGATACTGAACCTGGTGGAGAATTCAAATACAAATCATGTATTAGTACTTCTCCAGATGTAGAAGATGCTTCATACTCAATAATAGACGACAGTAATGAGCCAACAGGAGAATATTTAGGATGTAATGATGATGATACAGATGCAATTATTCCGATAACAGATAATACTCAATACTTTGTTGTTAAAGGTCTGGATGATGGATTTTATGATGTTGCTTTTTATTATACCCTGACTACTTCACTTAATGTAGAAAAGGTATTAACTAGAACATATGTTCAATCTCTAGGGCAAAGTATGAAAGTATTTGCCCCTGAATTTAGTTCAGGAAATGTTCCCTACTATGTTTCTACTGGACGAGGCAGTGGTTACACAATAGAAAATGATCATGATTATGCTTTTATAATTAAACCAACTGGAACTATCGCTAGATTAGGAAGCTTTAATGAGGATAAAGATAAAGAAACCTTGAAAGAAACATCTTCTCAAATAAAGGTTGTACCAAATCCTAACAAAGGAGTTTTTAACCTTTATTTAGATGATAGTTTTGAGGGAAAAGTAATCGTTGAAGTGCTAAACACAATAGGCGCTGTTATATTTAATAAAACGGTATACAACACTAAAAGTTTAAAGTTAGATATTGAAAACCAGCCAATGGGTATTTACTTTTTAAAAGTTACTTCTGGTAATAATGTTAAAGTAGAGAGAATTATTAAAAATTAAAAGTTGCTAACAATGTATATGAATCATAGCACCCCTTCGGGGATGCTACGCTTCATATACTAATCGTTAGCAAACAAAAACAACTTTCATCAATCTAAAGTCAATAAAGAAATTCATGAAAAAATCCATTTTAGGCTTGTTTTTAATAATAGGGACAATTACTGGTAATACACAAACACTTGGAGGCCATACGATAGTGGACTACCTAATAGATGCAGTTCATCCATTGGGGTGTATTAGTAATTATGTAGTTGATCTCCCTGATGATTCTATTTGGGTTGATTTTAATGATGGGGATATAGTCACAGGAAATTTCAGCCAATCATGGGCGGATATGACAGGTAGTGAGTTATTATTAGAAACTGGATATCATAGAGATAATTATAATATTAGATTATTGCTGTCAAATGGTCTTTACTCATCTACCCACAATGTACAAACTTCGGATTGGACACAGATTACAAATATAGACTGGTACTACCCTCAATATTGGGTAGGATGTGCGAGTTTTCAGACTTTAAACGTAGTACACTACATCCTTCCACTTGACTTTAATCTGCATTTTGGATTAACGTCAACTGATACCGTACAAGGAATTGAAATTACCTTTTTAACAACACCGGGCCGGCCTGACATAGCTGGTGTCTATATAATTGATCTGCCATGCGACACTATTGGTTTAGGTAATGACACCACTTTGTGCCAAGGTGAATCTTTAACCCTTGACGCATCTTCATTTAATGCTACTTACTTATGGCAAGATAATTCCACTAATCCTACTTTTGATATTACACAACAAGGTATGTATTGGGTAGAAATAACAAATCGATGTGGAATTACAACATCGGATACCATTAATATAAATTATAACTCCCCTCCACTAATTAACCTAGGTAATGACACAACATTATGCCAAGGTGAAACATTGACACTTAATCCAAACACCACAAATGCCACTTATTTATGGCAGGACAATTCAACCAATCCAACTTTCAATGTTACTCAACTAGGAACTTATTGGGTTGAAGTGACTGTAAACAATTGCAGTACAACAGATACAATTCTAATTAACTATAATCCATTACCAATCATAAGCCTAGGCAATGACACAACATTATGCCAAGGTGAAACATTGACACTTAATCCAAACACCACAAATGCCACTTATCTATGGCAGGACAATTCAACCAATCCAACTTTCAATGTTACTCAGTTTGGAACTTATTGGGTTGGTGTAACAACACAATGTAGTTATGCGTCAGATACCATTAATGTAATAGATGATAAATGTGATATCATTTTGAATATGCCAAACGTATTTACACCTAATCAAGATGGAATAAACGATTTATTCGCCCCATCTTTAGTAAATGGGGTAACATCTATCCATACCGAAATCTTCAATAAATGGGGTCAATTAATATTTTCTTCTGATTTTATTGAAATAGGCTGGGACGGCAGAACAACTTCTGGAGCCATTGTTACAGATGGAACATATTATTGGATTATTAATTACATAGACATAAACGGAATTGAAAATAATTTAAAAGGGTATATAACAGTATTAAAATGATATAACTACCACCAACATCATCTATATTTTATAGGGCATTTGGGTAGCAATTTGAAACAGTAAAGCAATTAATAAGCCCCGCCAAAAATTTGTTTTGACGTTTTATTAAGACAAAAAATTAAACCCCAAAGCCAAAGCTTTGGCTAATTAGTAAAACGAAAATAAGTACTTTTAAATCGCCCTACCAAAACATAGATTGGGCGTAGCCAATTAAAAAATGAAAAAAACACTATTATTAATTACTATAATTATTCTTATTTATTCTTGTTCAAACGAAGAATCTAAAAGAGAAGATTCTTTATCTAGAATAATATACTATTTTGATGAAAATGGCAAACAAACATCAAAAAAAGCTGATTATCTTATCATTTTAGAAACAGATTCCATTGGAAAAGAAATAGAGCTTAAGAATGGTATTTACAAAGAATATTACTTGAGTGGAAAACCAATGCAGATACTTAATTACCGAAAAGACAAATTAGAAGGGCGTGCTACCACATATTATGAAAATGGACAAATATCTGAAATCTCCAACTGGTCTGCTGACGAATATGATGGTGAATATAAATATCACCTTGAAAATGGTACAATTCAACAAGAATTCAACTACAATAAAGGCTTATTAAATGGACCCTGTAAAACATATTATCCCAAAGGAAATATCAAGACAGATATTCTTTATAAAAATAATTTACCATGGGAATTGATAGCCAACTATGATAGTACGGGTATAAAGCTTGATAGTTTAACAATCATTAACGGTCAAGGAAGGTTTTGTGAATATCAACCAAATGGAGAATTATCTATGCAAGTAGAACTCGTTAATGGACTTTTTAATGGATCTCTTCAAATGTTTGATAAAACCATAATCCGTATGAAAATAGCTTATCAAAACGGAAAAAAGAATGGAGATTTCTATGGCTTCCACGAAAATGGAACAATTGCACATCATGCTATTTTCTTAATGGATATTAAAATTGGAATTGAAACCCGTCATAATAATAAAGGCATTTTAATTAGTCTAAAAAACTATAAATCTCCACCTTTTAATAAAGCAGATAGTTTAGAATTACAAGTAGGAGAATATAATAATACCTTAGGAAATTTAATTAATTCATTAGACCCTATGGGGTTGTTTAATCATGGCATTCAAATTGGTTCGGACAATGATTATTATGACAATGGTAACTTAAAATCCGCATCTTATTTTTCAAATAATATACAGGATAGTATCTATCGAACATATTATGTTAATGGCAACATCAAAAAAGAGATGTACATTGATAATACATACGAAGACAGAACAAGATATATTATTACACATAAAGAGAATGGAGATATAATTGACTCTATAGTTCACAAAAAAAGATATTAAGAAAAACAACTGGCTACAACAATTTCTATATTTCAATATGTTGGCTGATTACTGTCCATTTGGTTTCAACAAAACGAAAATATAGAGTAAGGTTAGCAAAAATAAAAAATCAGGAATAAATATTCCCAATACGGGAACTTTTATTATATTTGTTTCGTTAAAGAAAATATAATTTTGAGAATACTATCAAGAAGAACCTTAAGAGAATTTTGGACTAAACATTCTGATTCTAAAGATCAATTACAAACTTGGTATCGTGAAACAGAAAAATCCTCTTGGAAAAATATTAATGATTTAAAAATAGAATATCCAAATGCCAGTATTCTCAAAGACAAGAAAATAGTATTTAACATAAAAGGAAATAAATATCGATTAATTGTTAAAATCAATTTTGAATATCAAATTACCTGGGTTCTGTTTCTTGGGACTCATGCTGAATACGATAAAATAAATGCTAACGAATTATAAATCATGGAAATAAAACCTATAAACAACGAAAAAGACTACGAGTTCTCTCTTTCTAGATTAGATAATATTTTTGACGCAAAAAAAGGGACAATTGAAGGTGATGAATTAGAAATTCTTTCAATTCTGATTGATAAATACGAAGAGGAACACTTTCCTATTGGAATGCCTGATCCTATTGAAGCTATTAAATTTAGAATGGAACAAATGGGGATGAAACAAAAGGAATTAGCAGAAGTTATCGGTTTGAAAAGTAGAGTAAGTGAGATTTTAAACAAAAAACGCAAACTTACTTTAGATATGATTAGAAAAATAAGCTCCAAACTACACATCCCTACTGATATTTTAATCCAAGAATATTCTACTATTTAAGAATAAACGAATCACCTACAACCCTAGTCCTTGCACAACCCTATAATTCTCAAAAACAAGGGGTTTCCTATTTATTTTAAAGGAGGTTTGTTTTTTACCTCATAAATCGTTGTTATTTTTTTAAATACCTTTATCAACAATGTTGTGCAACAGGTACAATCTCTATATTTCATTATGTTGGCTGATTATCTTACATTTGGTTTCAACAAAACGAAAACGTAAAGTAGCGTTGGGTGTAATTGTAAAAATACAGATTAAAAAGATTAATAGTTTATTATATCTAATGGCGAAACAATTACCATTTGTAGTTATCTTTTAACACTTTAAAAAAGTATTTTAAAGCAGGTGGTATGTGAGATTTTGAATGCTCTTCCATGTTGGATTTCCCAAGTTCTGAGTAATAGTTTTCTTTGGAATTAATGTCTTTTATGTAATAGTAAAATAAAGGAACAATTGTTGTTGTTTTTTTACTAATCCCTCTATCATTAACAGATGATTTAGTTATTTTTTTCATTTCACTAACCTGAGTCAACATTATGTATTTGTATGCTGGTTTATTAATATAATCTGCATATTCAGAAGGACCCATTGTAATAAATTTCCCAGGATAATTCTTTGTCATAGCTTTATAAATAACGGTATTAGAAATGTCTTTATTTTTTTTAATAAATCTTTCCTTTTGTGTATCATAAACAACTAAAGTAGATTCTAATAAATCTTTAGGTAAGCTATTTAGATCCTCTCCTCCTTTAAACATATCCAAGGAGCTTTGACTTTCTTCCATTATTTCATTAAAATTAACTATTTGATCCGCAGGGAGTGACTTTAAAAAATAGCCTTCAGATTTACTGTCAATATCTTTTTTAATATATTTAAAACCATCTGCAATACTCATATTCATCTTTACAAGAGAATATGCTTTTGGTGGATTTTTCCTATCAGTTGAAAACTTAGACAGTGTTATCGAAACAGGTTTAACTAAATCTAATGTGAACTTACCTTTTGCAATAGCCTTTTTAGCTTTCGCTAAGTCTGCAGGAACAATAATAGTGAACATAAATTGTGGTTGGTCATCACTAAACTGAGTTTCTAAACTATTCATCCATTTATCCGTATCAAGCATTAATTGTGCTTGACCTTCTGAAATAAATCCAGCAGGACTCATCCCTATTTTTTCAAACTCTTCTGTACAACTCTTATATAATTGTAATAAAAATTTTTCGTCATGATTAGTCACTTTTGATAAATCAAAATCTTCGACTTTTTTTCTAGTAATACCGTTTCCACTTGTTAGTGATATTCCATTACGAGAAGTTTCAGTGAATTTAAATTGCGTAATTATTGCAACAATAAAAGGAGCATTGTCTGCAAGTATATAATTAGGAATTTGAGCTTTTTGGTAACCACTCTGGCCAAAACCTGTTGGTAGAATCAATATTGAAAATATGCTTAAAAGAAGTAGTTTTTTCATAGTATTTAAATTTATTCAATGGTAAACCTAATTATTATAGTTTAAGTAATCTAATTTTGTTACACCTGTCTTTTTTTTACTATTAATAGACAAAATTGAAACACTTCTTTTTAATTGATAGGAACCTGTATTATTACTACAATAAATTTCACATAAAAAAGTGAAAACTAAAAAAAGAAAAAACTAAGACCAATAATCGTGCTCCTTCCACAACTCTATAATGCTAAATAAAAAGAATTTTCCTATTTATTTTAAAGGAGGTTTGTTTTTTTACCTCATAAATCGTTGTTATTTTTTTAAATACCTTTATCAACAATGTTGTGCAACAGGTACACTATATAATACCAATTTAATTTCAAAACACCTAACAATGGTTTTTGTATAATGCCGATAGATAATCAAAGCCAGAGATTGAGAGTAACGAAATTATAGGGCATTTTGATTACAAATCGGTATAAAATGCATTTTCACTTAACGTTGGAAAATAATAAAGAAAGATGATTACACAATTACTTACAATTCTAATTATAGCTAGCTCGCAACCTACATACAGTGTTTTGGAAAAAAATAAAATAGAATGCTCTAAAAATGGTTGCTCAGGAACTTATACTGGTCCTGAATTTATAAATGGTTCTGATGTCGCTCACCAATTTTCTAATAAAATGTCTAAAGAAGTTGGTGACAAGTTGAAAGAACTATATAGTAAGGGAGAATATTCTAAAGTAGATTTTAGTAACATTAAAATGTCTACCAAAGGGATGGGTTCAGGAAATGTTATTTACAAACTATCTATTCCATTTATTAGGGTTAAAGAAAAATGCGATTCATACACCTCGTTCGATCATGTAGGCGGCTGGAATCATAGCCCGGCTTTAACTGCAAGAAAAACTCAACTAAAGAATGTTCTTATGAAAGGAGAAAAATTAGTTATTAGCAATCTCAAAACAACACCAGAAGGTTTACAAGAATATTGGATTCAATGGAAAAACAAAGTAACGCAAGCCTCATGTAATGATTGAGTTTAATGCACAGATTTATACCCTTCTCTAGATTTTTTTAAAACAATTGCTTTACCCTCCTCTTGTCTAAACCTGGTAGGAATAGTTTTTACATTCATATCTTTATCAAAAGAATATACCTGAAAATGTAAATGTGGTCCAGAAGACCATCCGGTATTTCCGCTTAGTGCAATAACCTCTCCTGCCTTTACCCTATCTCCTTCCTTAACTTTACTACCACCTTTTTTTATGTGAAAATAATTTGCCATCGTTCCATCTTCATGATAAATAGTGATGTAATTACCATATTCTTGAAACTTAAAGGTTTTTCCACCTTTATTAGAATTTTCTTTCACAAAAAGAATTAACCCATCTCTAGCAGCACAAATTGGTGTTCCTATTTCCATAGTAAAATCTAATGCATGTGTTTTCCCTTTCATAAAGTGAGAAAACTTACCTCCATAACCTTGGTCTAAAGAATACTGTTTCCCTTCTTGATAAGGAATAGTATAAACATAACTATTATCATGTTTCCCATCAAAAGCATCTCCATGGCAATAACTCGTTACATAACCTAACTGACTTCCTTTTGTTGCATCTTTAATGGCAAGTGTAAAAAGTTTGTACTCCTTTGCACCAGCAGGAACAACAGCTCTAAACGGTAATTCTACATCTGCTTTCATGTTTTTAAGCACATTAAACTTTATCAAAACCGATTCATCACACAAATAGTTGTTGGTAGCGTAAACCACAGTAGAGCCATCTTCTTCATTTCTTACATTATAAACTTCAAAAGGTTCTTTTGATTTTTGAGCGTAATTTGTTAGTCCAATAAAGATTAACAAAAGTAAAGTAATTCCATTTTTCATCATATCATTTTTAAATTACGCATACGCTAACAAGTATTGGTCCTTTTTTTTAAAATTCTGATAAAAGGTCTTGGTCTAAAATATCTTCATCAAAATGAACATTCTTTTTCATGTCTCGCCTCTTAATTACTTTCGTATTAGACCAGCTATCATGCCAGCCGCTAGCACCACCCCCTAAAAAGGATAAAGCATCAAAAGGAACCAACCTGCTAAAACTACGACCTACAATAACTTTTAATGTTGGTTTACTTCCGTCAATATTTACAACTACAGTTCCAGTAATTAACTTACCTACAGTTGTTTGAAAACTAAACTCCATAACAATATAATAAACCACATATAGCGACAACTCAAATACAATCTCTTCAACCCTATCCATATTAAAAATAAATTCAATATTGGCTATAGCAAAAATGAATGAAATAATAAAGATAATTGCAAGATGAACTACCCTATCTATAATGAAATTAGCAAACCTTATCCAGCCTCCTACGGAATCATTATGATACCCATTGTAATTCTGATACTTGTTAATTTTTTCAGCCTCAACAATGTCTTCTACAAACCCCGAACAATTCTCCTCAAAATCGGCTTGTTCTCCAGTTAATCCACAAATAATACCCTTCTCTCTAGAAAACTTTCTATTAGTGCATTTTTTACAAAAAAATAAATGTTTTTCTCTCTCCATAATTTTATTTTTATTCTAGTTCTATCTTTTTTCCTGAAGCACCTAAATTATTAGAAGTCTTTAAAGGAATAATGGCAACATTCGTTTTTATAAAATCATTTTCGCTCGTATATGTTCTAAGAATATCATATGCTGGGGTTACATCTCTTAACAATGTTCCACTTCTTCTAAAAAGCTCATCGTCTTTATTTTTTTTCATGGCAGAAATAACCAAATCACTCAGCTTACCTATTACCTCAACTGCAGTAGCATAAGTAGGGTTAGCAACTAATAGAGCTTTTGCACCAACTTTTACTGCTTCTGATTTTACAATTCCTTCAATAACACCTGCAGCATCTCTAACATCTTGATCACTTTCCATAAATGTAATAGAATAGGCTAAAAATTCTCCAGGGTTTTGAGGTCCATAAATTAAATGCCCCTGTCCATCAAAACTTACCGTATCCCCTTTTCTTACTTTAGGAAATGGTAATACATTAAAATTAATAGTCGGAGCTTTAGCTCCTGATTGATCAATAGCCATAGAAAGTATATAAGGCTCACTATATCTATTAAACAAGCCCTCCCCTTTTCGTTTTAAAGTAAAATCTTTAATAACAACTGCTATTTTATCTTCTTTTGGATTAAAGTCGCTCATAATTCTACCTTACTTTATATAGATTTAAATCTCTATCTAATTCCAGTTCTGTTTCCACCTTTTCTCCATTAAACATTTTATTAAAAACGTGTTTAATATTTTTATTTTTCTCTACTGGGCCTCCTTCAAAATAAGAATGAGAGTTATCATTTACATGTGCTGCATCACTAAAATCGATATACCAAGGAATATGAGCTGTAAGATTTTTAATCCAATGTCCTAAACGAGGTTTTTGCTCTTCTCCCAGTTTTAATCGTGATGATAACAATGCTTTATCATTTTCATTAATTGTAATGTACAAACGTTTTCTAAATTTCAATTTATCCACCCAATCCTCATGCCCTTCGTTATTTACATCAGCACCAGCCATAATTATGTTATCGAAAATACACGTTTTATCATAACCACCCGTTAATGTATAATGCTCTAATAAATAATTACCCATACTGTGCAAAAACAACGATAGGTGCTGATTGCAAGCCATACTTTCTTCATCGTATTTCCTAAAATAGTTGCCCAACTTTTCTAATGTTCTATCTAATGCACTGTATGATTTAGATGCCTCTCTTTTATCACTTAAATAGCTCACAGTTCCCGTTGCAGTTCCTAAAAACTTTCCTTTACCATCTCTTCCATTTGCTGGCCATGAAAATGCAACCACCTCAACATTATAATTTTGTTCTAGTTGATAACCCCTTTCTAAAACATCACTAAAATCATTATTAAAACCATGTACAAAAAACAAACAATTCTTTTTTTCCTTTTTCATTTTGAGTTGCAAGTCTTTAAATACTTTTTCACTAGCAAACATTTTTTCTTCATCTTCATTTTCTGCTTCAAAATGTTCATCAATAATATCTACCTTCCATTCACCACCTATTTTATTGGCAGTTGCCAATCTTAATTCATCTGGATTTTTATCATGGAATTTTCTTCCAAAAAGTTCTTCTGGTTTTTTTCCTTCCTGAACATTTCTATTGGTTATAATAATCATTGATTCTGTTTTTTTGATGAAATATAAATATACAAATTGAAATGATAATCCAACCATTTCCACCTACGAATCGTCTTAATTGTATTACTAACTTATTTTTTTCTATGAAAACCATCCATCATAAATCGCTAAAATTTTGTTTCATAAGTAATTCGAACCAAAGTTATTTGGCTGATTATATTAATTTATCTCGTTATGATTTTAGTTTAGATTTTTCTTTTAAAAACATTAATTTGTCAGAATTAAAATCCTACGAGCCCAATATTATAGTAATTGATGAATATTTTAAAGATGAAAATTATGCTTCAATAATAGATTCTATTAAGTTGAATTTTAAACATGTTAAAATTTATTTTTTATCTCCAGAATACGATAACTACAGCGATATTATACAGTCAGTTAACAATAAGAACCATTACTATTCTAATTTTAGTGTGGATATTTTAGATCACATCAACTCTATTTCAAAAAATGATAGAAGTAACTATTTAGAGGCAAGCTAAACTCATTAAACGCTCTTCATATTTATTTAAAGCTTCATACAATTGATCAAACGATTCTAACAAAAAGTATTTCGTTTGTATGGTATCATTTCTAAAATCTGCATTAATAATTTCATCCAAATTAAAAGGTAGAATTTCTGTTTCACTTTCATAAACTATGTTTGTTTCACTAAATGAAGATATAATTCCAGCTCCATAGATTTTTGTTTCTGTCGTTTTCAACAATCCGAATTCAATAGTAAACCAATATAGTCGTTGTAATTCAAGAAGAACATCTTCTGAATTTTTAAATTGAACACCTATCCGACCCATTTGCTGAGCAAAATCTCCATACTCTTTATTCATAAACAACGGTATGTGTCCAAAAATATCATGAAACATATCTGGTTCCTCTAAATAGTCTAATTGAGCCATAGATCTCAACCATGTTGAGGAACAAAATTTCTTTTGCGATAGCAACTCAAAAAAATCTCCCACAGGAATTAATCCTGGAACAACTTCAATTGTCCATCCTGTTTTTTTAAACAACACATTATTTAGCTCCTCGAAACGAGGAATATTAGCAGAATTTAAAACTGGGTTCAATTCTCTTAAGCACTCTAGATATTCTTGGCAAGATTTATCTTGTAAATTCTCTACTTGCCTTTCAAATAAAGTCTCCCAAACTTTAAAATCTTCTTGAGTGTAATTTTCAAATTGTTGTTTCATCATCATAATTTTTAGCATAAAAAAACTCGATTCAATTGAACCGAGCTTAATATATCATTAACATACCTTTACTATCTCAGTTCTTTTTTAGAATTAAGTAATAGTAATAATATGTGTTTTTCATTTTCATTTAGACTTCAAAAGTAGGATATTTTTCATAGAACATCTCACGTTACTCATCAAATGTTCCACATTGTAAAACTCCCTTAGTCTCAGAAACAATCTCAGGCGTCCACATTTCTCTTAAAATTAATATAAATCTAAAAGAACTCTTCAATTTTAATAATTCAACCATATTAAGACTACAAAGCTCTTTTCCATACTTCTCAACTGAAATATTATTTGCAGTAATTAAATAGCCATCAATTAAACTCTCAAAAACTTTAACCCTACCTTCTAATGGTGTCTCATAATCCCATTGTAAGGCATAAAAAGCTCTCCCACTACTATTAGGGAAATACTCCTCATCTATCCCTCTCTGCGTTACATCATTCACCCCAAAACAAAGGCTATCTATATTTTCAAAATACTCACCCTCTAATAAAATCTGAGACCTCCTATTAATCAAAACCTCAATAATAGATGTTGATCTCATGGGATAAGAATAGTTTCCTTCACAATACTTCTCAGTAATCAAAGCCGCTTCTATTGAATCATTATTTGAAATATAAAACGTTGTTGAAAATTCATTTCTACCATCACACAAATCAACATCGGTCTGTTTTTGAATATATTTAAAATCAGACAATCCTTTATTTCTTAAATCAAAGTTAAAATCAAATTCAATATTGTTTGGTGATTCACTTTTTAATAGAATAAGCTCATTATCACAATATCTTATAATTTCTTCTTGTACTGAATAACTCTGTTCTACATTTATTTTATCACTCTCATCTGAGCAAGAAATAAACAACAATGTTGGTATTAGTATTTTAAAACAATTCATTCTGTTAAGAATTCATTCTTGGTCTTTTCTTATTGGTTTCAGTAATAATTTCCTCTATCCTACTTGCCAACTCAAAATCATTCATTGTTAAGCCTCCAACATCATGAGTACTTAATTTAATGTTTAGCTTATTGTAAGAATTATACCAGTCTGGATGATGATTCAATTCTTCGGCTACCTCGCCTATTTTAACCATAGCAGATAGAGCTTCTTTAAAGTTCTTAAAAGAAAAATCCTTAATAATTCTATTATCATTTAACGTCCAACCTTTAAGAGTTGTTAAATTAAAATCTATTTCATTTTCAGTTAACCTTTTCATTTTCTCCTTTTTTTATAGCATCGTAAATAACCTGCTGAATATTTGTTCTAATATTCATCTTAAGCAACTTCTTATTTTCAGCACTTGGATAAATTCTATTTGATAAGAAAATATAAACAATGTCTTCTTTAGGATCTGCCCAAGCCATTGTTCCTGTAAAACCTGTATGACCAAAACTACTTTGAGCAATACTATCACATGTTGGACCACCAAAGCCTTGTAAAAAAGGTTTATCAAAGCCAGCTGCTCTTCTATTCTCTTTTTCATCATAACAAAACTGCCGTTTGGTAAATTCTCTAAGTGTAGTATCCTTAATGTAACGAACTCCTCCATATGTTCCTCCATTCAAATACATTTGCATCAATTTTGCCAAATCATTAGCATTAGAAAAAATCCCTGCATGGCCTCCAATACCGCCTAACATGGCAGATCCAGGATCATGAACATCTCCTTTTATTACTTGTTTTCTAAAAACTTTATCATCTTCTGTTGGCGGAATTCTATCTAAACTAAATCGCTCTCGTGGAATATAGCCTGTTGTAGTCATTCCCATTTGGCTATAAATATTACCTACATAATCTTTTAGTTTCTCTCCTGTTTGAGCTTCAATTATTTTCATCATAAAATAATAACCCAAATCGCTGTAACGGTATTCTTTCTTTTTAATCGGACCTCTTAAAATTCTTTGATAGATAATATCTGGATAAAACTTACTGATATAAATATCTTTAGCCACCCTATATGGATAATAAGTAGATGAATCTTTGCAATAAATTATGTTGTCTAGTTTTTTATTTCTAATGGTTTTTATATAAAATGGAACCCAAGCTTGTAAACCCGATTGATGTGCTAAAATCTCTCTCAAACCTAAATCACCATACTTAGAAGAATCAGGAATTAAATGACTCAAATAACTGCTTAAAGTAGAATCTAAACTAAATTTACCTTCATCCTGTAAACGCATAACAGAAAGTAAAGAAGCACTTATCTTAGTAATAGAAGCTAAATCATAAATATCAGAATTTAGAACCGCTCTCTTTTTATCGTAAGTATGATGTCCAAATGATTTATTATAAATCACTTTTCCTTTTTTAGCTACTAAAACCTGACAACCAGGATAAGCTCCTTCAACAATACCGTTTATAGCAATAGAATCTATCTGATATAAATCATTTAAATGAATCCCTACTTCTTCTGGTTCGGTGTATTTAAAACGGTTGATTGATTCCACTACCAAACCAATGCCTTCTTTAAATTGTTCAGAAACACTAACCGGTAGTTTTCCATTGGCTCCAATACCACCAAAAATAAGTTGAGCTACAGCTTGGTTAGCGTACTTACTATTTTGATACGCCATTATTAAACCATCGGTTTTTTCAATCTGATTAAATCCTATTAAGCTGTAAGGGTTAGCAAAAACGGTTAAAATAACCTTGTTATTTTTTGTAAGATTTGTAATCATATCTTTTGTTCCTGCTCCTATCTTATAACTTTTCCATGGGTTTTTATTTGATTTATGAATGGAAACGATAATCGTATTGTATTGACGAAGTGTATCCAACAAGGCAGCATTCTTTTTACTCTCTAATTCCTTAATCGTAAAATGATCTACATGATTATAGAGCGATAAGGTATGTTGGAATTCATTTATAACTCCCTCTCCAATTGAGAGAGAAGCTATTTTTAGTTGGTTTAAGTTTTTTAAAGGCAAAATACTACTGTCATTCTTTAAGACCGTTAACGAAGCTTCTGAAAGCTTTCTATTTAGCAATTCATATTCTCTTTTATTTAAATCTGCTATCAAGTTTTCTTTTTCAACTTCTTGATAGTTATTTAACCCTTCCCACTGTTTTGCTCTTAAAATTTTTAAGCATTTTTTATCCACCTCTTCTCTAGTAATTTCTCCATTAGCAATGGCTTTGTTAATCTCAACTATACCTTTTTGTACATCTTCAGAAAACAATAACACATCATTACCTGCCAACAATGCTTTTACATCTACAACCCCTGGCTTATATAATGAACTTACACCTTTCATATTCAACGCATCAGTAAAAATTAGCCCTTTAAACCCTAATGAATCTTGTAACAAATCTGTTACTACATTTTCAGATAAAGTAGTAGCTGTATTTGCAACTTCTGCATAAGCGGGAATATTTAAATGTGCCACCATCATACTAGCTAATCCATTTTCAATGAGTTTGTAAAAAGGATAAAGCTCAACCGAATCCATTCTTCCTTTAGTATGATTAATAGTTGGTAGCGATTTATGAGAATCTTTATCGGTATCTCCGTGTCCGGGAAAATGTTTGGCATTTGCCATTACATTAACCGATTGCATTCCTTTCATATAAGCAATTCCTTTACTGGCAACATTTTCTTTATTCTCACCAAAAGAACGGGCATTAATAATTGGGTTTTTAGGATTTATATTAATATCAACCACAGGAGCAAAATTAACATGTATTCCTAGGCGTTTACATTGCTCGCCAATATCTACTCCCATTTTATAAATTAACTGTTCGTCCTGAATGGCTCCTAAAGTCATTTGCCATGGATATTTTACAGTACTATCCAGTCGCATAGCCAACCCCCATTCTCCATCAATAGAAACCATTAAAGGTACTTTCGATTGTTTTTGATAACTATTTATTAGTTCGGCTTGTCGCATAGGTCCTCCTTGCATAAAAATTAAGCCTCCTATTTTATTATTAGAAATAAGTTTCTGGATTTTTTTAATATGAACCGAGTCTTTGTTCGAGTAAGCTGCAACCATAAATAACTGCCCTATTCTTTCTTCGGGAGTTAAGGTATTAAAAATAGAATCTGCCCAATTCGTGGCAATTTGTAGGAAAGGAGGGTCATTCTCTTCATTTAATACAACACCGCTAGCCAATGGTTTTACAAAGGCGGTTGTAACAATCAAGGTTGTAAATAGTATTATTAATACTATCAATCTAATTTTCATACCGTCAAAAGTAGCCTTAAAACCATAACATATAAATGCCTCAATAAGGGTTTATTAACATTATATTATTAATGGAATACCAACGGTATAAAAAGAAGTAATAAACGATTAGCGATTTTAAGGTAAGAGGCCCTCTTATTTCCTTATAAATTCCTTCTCAATATGTTCACCAGTTGGAAGGGTAATTTTAAAAATATAATTGCCTGAACTAAACCTTAAGGTATTTAACCCTATGGTATTGTATCCTACAACAATTTCTTCTTGGTGATGCATCACTATTTCTCCTATGGCATTAATTACTTCTATTTCTACCACCATATCACTAGGGCTTCCCACCAACACATTCAATTCTCCTATGGCAGGATTAGGATAAAGATTAATTACACTAAAGGGATTCATATAAACTGACTCAATGTTTGAATAGACAAAGGAACCATTAAAATCAACTTGTTTTAAACGGTAATAAGACAATCCTTGATTTGGGTTATTATCGTAGTACACATAATTAAGTGGTGTTGAACTATTTCCTGCTCCTTGCATAGTTCCTATCTGTTCAAATGTATTAGCATCTTGGCTTCGCTGAATGGAAAAATAGTCATTGTTAATTTCTGAAGAAGTAATCCAGCTCGTTTTAACTTTATTATTTTCGATTACCGCATTAAAGTCAAGTAATTCAACTGGCAAAGGAGTACACCCGCTATAGGCAATTTTAAGCACTGGCCGTTCAGCCGCTGTTGTCCATTCTTTAGAATAAAATTCCCAAAACTGTTGCGAAGCATCTTCAACATCAACTTTTAATACCCAGCCATAATTGGATACAATACCACTAACCATATTTTGTACTGACGCGGTTAAATCTACACTATCTGCCTTTAAAACTCCTGTCCAAACGGGAGTAAAAGAACCCTCTGCAGTGCTGATAAAATCTCCTCCAGCCGATGACCATGGGAAATTCCAATGTGCTGAACTTTCACTCCAATCTGTTGTTAAACTATGTGCATCTATTGTTCTACTTGAACCAAAGCTATTTCTTTCAAACAAAACCAACCATGCCGAATTTATTACACAACCAGAGAAAGGGGAAAGGTCAAATTTTAAAACTGATCGTGACGAAAATGAGGGAGCCCAGGGATAAATAAGTAGATTACTTTGTGCTCCTAAAGCTACTGGTCCAGCAGATTCACCAAGCTGAGTATCATCAACTGGTGTTAATGCAACTGTTGTTTGGGAATAAACAGCTTGAGTAACCATTGCAATTAGAACAAATAGAAGTACTTTTATTTTCATAACCATCTCATTAGTAATTAAGTGCGAAATTATGTTATTTAATTTAGTTTAAAACGAATAAGTTATTTACAAACTAATACGTCCTTTTGTACCTCATATTTTTTGCCAAAAAACACAAAACAAGCAACAACAGGTATTTCAAGTATAAGCCCGAACACTTAAGGATTCCCATATTGAGATTTTATTCCATTAAAAGAAAAAAATAACAGGAAACACCCCTAATGTAACAAGTTATTAAAGTTTTCAACAAACCCCCTATTTTCATTTAGAATTGAACTAATTTTGCAATTGAAAAGTTCACTTAAATCGCACATAAAAACAAAAATAAATGCCAACAATCCTTGAATTAGAAAAAACAGCAAGTCAGGTAAGAAGAGACATCGTAAGAATGGTACACGCAGTAAGTTCTGGACATCCTGGAGGATCTTTAGGTTGTACTGAATATTTTGTTGCTCTATACTTTGAAATACTGAATCATAACCCTGAAAAGTTTGATATGGATGGTGCCAATGAAGATCTTTTCTTCCTATCTAACGGACATATTTCACCTGTATTCTATAGTGTTTTAGCACGTTCGGGATATTTTAACACTGACGAGCTAGCAACATTTAGAAAAATAAATTCAAGACTGCAAGGACATCCAACAACTCATGAAGGACTAGAAGGTATTAGAGTTGCAAGTGGTTCTTTAGGTCAGGGATTATCCGTTGCAATTGGAGCTGCTCAAACAAAAAAAATAAATAACGATCCTAGTGTTGTTTTTTCACTTCATGGTGATGGTGAAATTCAAGAGGGACAAATTTGGGAGGCAGCAATGTATGCAGCTCACAACAAAATTGACAATCTTATTTCTACAATAGATTACAACCACAAACAAATTGATGGCGACATTAGTGATGTATTGGATTTGGGAGATATTAAAGGAAAATGGCAAGCTTTTGGATGGGACGTGATGGAAATGAACGGGAACAATATGGAAGAAGTTGTTAATGGATTAAATGAAGCCAAAACACACTTAGGAAAAGGAAAACCTGTTATGATAATAATGAAAACTGAAATGGGTCAAGGTGTGGACTACATGATGGGAACTCACAAATGGCACGGAAATGCACCTAATGATGAGCAGCTTGCTGTTGCATTAGGACAACTTGAAGAGACATTGGGAGATTATTAAAACAATCCTCAAGTCTTCAAAAGGCAAAAAATACAAAAACAAAATGAGTTCATTTAAAGATCTAACCGTTTACAAAAAAGCATTCGCTTTATCTATGGAAGCTTTTGAAATGACTAAAACTTTTCCAAAAGAGGAAAGATATTCTTTAATTGATCAGATAAGAAGATGCTCTCGTTCAGTTTACTCCAATTTAGGAGAAGGGTATAGAAAACGACAATACCCTGCTCATTTTGTTGCAAAAGTTTCAGATGCTGACATGGAAAATTCAGAAACTCAAGTTTGGTTAGATTTTTCTTTGGCTTGTAAATATATTGATGAAGAAACTCATAACGATAAAACTGAAAAATCAGTAGAAATTGGACGAATGCTAAACCATATGATTAATAACCCTAAAAAATATAGTTAATTAATATTTGAAGACTTGTAGACTGAATACTGTGGACTTTTTAAAACGACATACAACCTTTCTTAAAGCATTGCTAATAGCGATATGCTTCGCATTATCAAGTAACACCCATGCCCAGGTAAACCAAAAAACCAGAATTCTATTTGTTTTAGATGCCTCACAAAGCATGCTTGGACAATGGAGTGGTGAGCAAAAAATGAACGTTGCTTCTCGCCTATTGAGTAATTTAATGGACAGCCTTAAATCTATTGAAAATTTAGAGGTTGGAATGAGAGTTTATGGTCATCAATTTTCAGTTGCGGCTGGCGACAGAAGTTGTGAAGACACAAAATTGGAAGTTCCCTTTAATGGTAGTAGTGGCTATGAAAATATTAAAACCACTTTAGGTGAATTATATCCAAAAGGAACAACACCTATTGCTTACTCGTTAGAGCAAACTAAAAATGATTTTCCGCCTTGTTCAAATTGTAGAAACATTATTATCTTAATTACGGATGGTATTGAAGAATGTGATGGAGATCCTTGTGCGGTAGCTTTGGCACTTCAAAAAAATGGAGTAACACTAAAGCCTTTTGTAATAGGAATGGGCTTAGACCTTGAAATTATTGATGCTTTTAGATGTATTGGAACATTTTACGAAACAAAAGATGCTGAATCATTCAACAACGTTTTAAATGTGGTCATTTCTCAAGCAATGAATAACACTACCGTTCAGGTTAATTTGTTAGATGCCTTTGGAGATCCAATAGAAACAGATGTAAACATGACTTTTTATGATAACCACTCTAAAGCTATACAGTACAATTTTATTCACACAATGAACCACAGAGGTGTACCCGACACCATCCCTTTAGATCCTGCTTTAAAATATGATCTAACCGTTCACACGCTTCCAGAGATTAGTAAAGATAGCATCATTATTAAGCCTGGAATCCATAACATTATTGCTTTAGATGCACCCCAAGGCTATTTAAAACTTAAAATGAACGGTTTAAACGAGTATGACAATTTAAAGTGCATTGTTAGGCAACAAGGAAAAATGAAAACACTTTATGTTCAGAATTTTGAAGAAACCACTAAATACATTACGGGAAATTATGATTTGGAAATTTTAACCCTCCCAAGAATGTATGTAGATGAGGTAAACATTAGACAAAGTCATACCACAAAAGTATTTATTCCTGAACCTGGAATTGCAACATTCTTTTTGCCTGGAAGAGGAATTACCAGCGTATTTTTAGAAAACAACAATAAATTAGAATGTATTTACAACATTTCTCCACTAACAGATAGAGAAACCATTGTATTTCAACCAGGAAGTTATAGAGTAGTTTACAGAGGGCTTAACGCCAAAAATGTTATTTATACAAAAGAAAAAAGGTTTACAGTAAAATCAGGTGCATCAACGCAAGTTAAATTTTGATAGATTAAACCTAAATTAATTATTGATATAAACGTGAATTAATACAGACTATGGAAAAAATCTTAACTAAAGTCACAACTGAAAATAATATGAAAGAATACACTTACACAGAGAAAAAAGACACTCGTTCAGGTTTTGGAGATGGGTTAACCGAACTCGGAAGAGAAAATAAAGATGTAGTTGCACTTTGTGCAGATCTTACAGGGTCTTTAAAAATGAATGATTTTGAGAATGAAAATCCTGATCGTTTTTTTCAAATTGGTGTAGCCGAAGCCAATATGATTGGTATTGCCGCAGGAATGACCATAGGTGGAAAAATTCCTTTTACAGGAACTTTTGCCAACTTTTCTACCAGTAGAGTTTATGATCAGATCAGACAATCTGTTGCTTACTCTGGTAAAAACGTAAAAATATGTGCTTCTCATGCTGGACTTACTTTAGGAGAGGATGGTGCAACACACCAAGTATTAGAAGATATAGGGATGATGAAAATGCTCCCTGGAATGACCGTAATCAATCCTTGTGATTACAATCAAACCAAAGCAGCAACAAAAGCTATCGCTGATCACAAAGGACCAGTTTATTTAAGATTTGGAAGACCAAAAGTGCCTGTTTTCATGAATGAGCCTTTCATAATCGGAGAAGCAATTGAATTACAAGAAGGTACTGATGTTACTATATTTGCTACAGGTCATTTAGTTTGGGAAGCTCTTGAAGCATGCAAAACATTAAATGAAAAAGGAATTAGTGCTGAAATAATAAATATCCACACCATTAAACCTTTGGATGCAAAAGCAGTCTTAGAATCGGCAAACAAAACTAAATGTGTTGTAACTGCTGAAGAACATATGAAAAATGGAGGACTGGGAGATAGTATTGCGCAAGTAATAAGCCATAACAATCCAATGCCAATTGAATATGTTGCTGTAAATGATAGTTTTGGAGAAAGTGGGACTCCAGAAGGGTTAATGGAAAAATATGGTTTAAATGCTGATGCAATTGTTAAAGCTGCAGAAAAAGCAATTGCTCGTAAAGGGTAAACCTCTCTAGATTTAGTAGAGAACATTAAATATAAAATCCACTAACTAAATTAGTTAGTGGATTTTTTTTGAAATAAATACGTCATTTCGAGAAACGAAGCAATGACGGTACAACAATAAATGGAACATTACTCTGACGATAAATTACTTAGTATGTTTCGAGAAGAAGACTCTCGAAACTATGCTTATAATTTAATTGTTAGAAAATACCAAGAACGACTTTATTACCATATCCGAAGAATGGTTATTACCCATGAAGATGCTGATGATGTTGTGCAAAACACTTTAATTAAAGCCTGGAAAGGACTTCCTAAATTTAAAGAGGAAGCTCAATTATATACTTGGCTGTACCGTATAGCAACCAATGAATCCATTACATTCTTAAACAAAAAAAAGAAACGATTCTTTATTCCTATAGTTGATGTTGAACATGAATTATCACAATCTTTAGAAAGTGATGAGCAGTATTCTGGTGACGAAATACAATTAACCTTACAAAAAGCTATATTAACGCTGCCTGAAAAACAAAGATTGGTTTTTAATATGCGTTATTATGATGAAATGAAATATGATGAGATAGCAGAAGTTTTAGGAACTTCTGTAGGTGCACTAAAAGCATCTTACCATCATGCAGTAAAAAAAATAGAAAATTACATTAAGAAAGATTAAACCTTTAATAAAAAATTAAGTCTTAAATATAGAAGATGGAAAACAAGAAAAACATATTAGAAGAACTGGAAAAAGAAGCTCCTTTTCTTTCAAAAATAAAGAAAGAAAACAAATTTTCCACTCCAGAAAACTACTTTGAAGTTTTACCTCAGGTAATACTAGATAAAAAACTGAATAACAATACTATAAAATTTACATTTGACAAATTGTCATACAGGGTTTTAATACCAATTACAGCTGTTGTTGTTCTATTTTTTGTTGTTTTCAATTTCAACACCAACACTATTTCAACTGATTTAACATCCGATCAAATAAGTCAACTTATCATTGAAGACTACTATATAGAAATGGATGATTATTTAGTGTATGAAGCTTTTGCAACAATCTTAGAAGAAGAGGAAAATGAAACCGCCTCAGACAATGATGAATACATCAATTATTTAATAGAAAATGATATTGATATAAATTCAATTATAGAAGAGCTTTAGCTCACAATTATTAATTTAATTTTACAATTATGAAAATATTTAAAAAAGCAATTTGCCTTGTCCTCGTTTTAGTAACTACTTCTTTAGCATTCGGACAAAATTCAAAAGGAGATAGAAAAGCGCATAAAGAAAAAATAAAAGCAATGAAGGTAAGCTACATTACCGAGAAGCTGAATTTAACTTCTGAAGAAGCTGAAAAATTTTGGCCCATATACAATGAGTATGATGCTAAATCGGACGCCTTTCGCAAGGGAATGAGAAAAACGCATAAACAAGAAGCGAATATCGATGAAATGACGGATGCTGATGTGGAAAAGATGATACACAGTATTAATGACATAAGACAAAAAGAACTAAATCTTCAAAAAGAGTATTTGGTTAAATTTAAAAGCGTACTACCAATTAAGAAGGTTGCTAAACTTTATAAAGCAGAACACGGTTTTAAGCGTAACTTACTTAAAAAAATTAAAAACCATCAAGGAAAAGGTGGTAGAAATTACCCTGGACCACCCCCACACTAAAAGTAAAGAGTACATATCTAAACGCCTAACTTTTACCTTAGGCGTTTTTTTTGTTAAAAAAAATACTAATTTCGTTCATGTTATGATAAAAATTAGAATTGGCGGAGTTCCCGAACACTTCAATCTACCTATTCATTTAGCGAATGAAAATGGAGACTTTAAGAAAGAAGGTATAGAAATAGAGTGGACAGATTTTGGTGGTGGAACTGGTGAAATGACCAAAGCTCTTCGCGAAAATCAAGTAGATATATGTATTTTACTTACTGAAGGAATTATTCTTGACATCATAAACGGAAACCCATCAAAAATAATTAGTGAATACGTTTGCACACCTCTTTGCTGGGGAATACACACAAGTATAAACAACCCAATAAGCGAATACAGCCAGATTTATACAAAACAATACGCAATTAGCAGAAATGGCTCAGGATCACACCTTATGGCTCAAATTGACGCTAACGGACAAGGTATTACATTGAAAGAAAATCAATTTGAAATTATAAAAAACTTAGATGGGGCTCTTTCTTCTTTGGAAAAATTAGATACCGATGTTTTTTATTGGGAGAAGTTTACTACCAAACCTTATGTTGATACTGGAGAGCTAAAACGCATTGGAGAGTTCCCTACTCCATGGCCCTCGTTTATGGTTGCTGCTTCTGATTCTATTCTTGCCAAACATCCAAAAATAGTCGTTAAAATTATAGACATCATTCACAACAAGTGTAGCAGTTTTATGAAAAATAGCGAAACAGTTATCCCTCAGGTAGCAGAACGCTACCAACTAAAAGTGAAAGATGCCGAAAATTGGTTCCATAGAACTGAATGGGCTATCGATGGCTGGGTAAGTGATAAAATGCTACAATCAGTTGTTTTTAATCTTAAACTAGCCAACTTACTTGGGCAAAACAAAGCAATACCTGAGTTAATTTGGAAGAGATAATCTTTTCAAACAAAAGCTTATACCAATTTAATTTCAAAACACCCAACAATGGTTTTTGTATAATGCCGATAGATAATCAAAGCCAGAGAATGAGAGTAACGAAATTATCGGGCATTTTGATTACAAACCGGTATAATACCACTGACTAATCTATATAGGTGATACAATGTCTAGTTAAAAAAAGCTCTACTACGTCTTGGTATTTTACTTCTGTGCCTGAATCAATCAGCATCGTTTTACCATTTGGAAAAATAACCAAACAGGCGTCTCCATAACTGACAGGCATCATTATAAGCCTTAATGATTGAGCGTTAAGATTTAATGAAGTAAATAGTATAATGACAATAAAGCATAGCGTGAATTAATTTTATGTAAATGTGTTTTCATAGTGCGATTATAAGTTGTTAGAGCAAATTTCATTTTAAAGTTGATTTGCACAATTCATTTAATTGCTTTGAGTTGTCTACTTCTATTACTGTTCTGCACGTTATACATATCATCATAAAATTTTCGTGTGTTGTTACTGTTTTTTCTACGTAATTATCCTCAGGATATAATTCACATTCAGTATTAAAATGCCAAGCAAACCCATCTAAGTTCATTCTATATTTAATTGGTTGATTTAGTTTAATTTCCATGTTTTTTTGGTTTTAAGCTTCACAATATTTTTAATTCCACTCTTCTGTTTTGTTGATGTTGTTCTTCCGAACATTCTAGACCATTAGAACAGTTGTTAACTAATTTTTTTTCGCCATACCCTATAGGAACTAAACGTGTTTTTTTAATTCCTTTACCGACTAAATAAGCAACTACAGATTTTGCTCTTTTAGCAGATAGGTTTAAGTTGTAACGGTCACCGCCTCTACTATCAGTGTGTGCGCTTAATTCCACTTTTATAGTTGGATTTACATTAAGATATTCAACAATGATTTCTAACACAGGAGAAGATTCCTCCTTAATTGTTGATTTATTGTAATCATAATAGATGTTATCAATTTTGATGACTTTATCCTTTTTAGGGGTAGGCATAAAAATAAGTCTTCCAAACTCGGCAAGCACATCTGCTCTATCTTCTGCTGGAATTTTAAAGTTTTGATCATCAAATTCTGGATGATAAATAGTAACCAAGTATTCGATGTGCTTTTTAAGGACTAGTGTTACTTTTCCATTGGTATTGGTGGTAAATTTTTCTATTAATTCGGGGATTTCTTTATCACTAAAGGCAGATAATTTAACCATTAAGCCATTAATTGGTTGCTCTGTAATCTTATTGATTGCAAATCCTTTTATAGTATCTAACCCTTCAGGGATATTGAATTCATAGATATTGTCATAACCATGAGTTCCTTCTCTATTGGAAGAAAAGTATCCTGTTCTATCTTCATTATTAATAATGAAAGAAAAGTCATCTTTAGAAGAATTATATGGTTTACCCATATTTTTTGGTTCTCCATAAGATGTTCCATTAATGGTACTTTTATAAATATCTGCACCACCAAAACCTTTCATTCCTTTAGAACTAAAGTATAGGGTGTCACTGTCTATGTACGGGTACATTTCATCTAGCTCCGTATTTATTTGTTTTCCTAAGTTGATAGGTTTACCCCAAGCAGTATCTCCAACTAAATCAGAATAATACAAATCAAATCCGCCAAAACCATTTGGCATATTAGATGCAAAATAGAGTCTTTTTTCATCTTTAGTTAGGCAAGGAAAAACACAGTCAAAATCATTACCATTGATTGCAATGGGTTCTCCTTTGGTCCATTTATCATTCACTTTTTTAGATTCGTAGATGTGTAAGATGTTCAACCCTTCTTTACTCAAAGGAATGTTTTTACGTTTTACTTTTCTATCACGATATTTAACAGTTTCTGTAGCATTACCAGTGTAGAATATTCTCTTTTCATCAGTACTAAATGAGGGAGACCCCTCATAAAAGGCGTTGTTTAATTCTCCTGGAAGAACACTTGGCGAATCGAAATTGGCAGTGTCTATTCTTTTGGCATAAGCTAAATCAGAATACACAGTTTTGGAGATAAAATCATTGCTTTGAGGTTGAGCATAAACAACTCCTTCATTGAAAAAGTTGAGTCCCATACTACGTCCTCCTGTTTCTAAATTGGATTTAGAAACCAGAACGTTTCTAGAAAAATGTTTGTGTTGGAGAGCCCAATTACAAATTTCTTCATAGTGCTTGTATTCATCAGGTTTTCCTATGGCTTTATAATACCGTTTAAACTGTGTTTTAGCCACATCATATTTCTCTACATTACAAAGGAGTAGGGCATGGTCAAAAAGAAATTGAGGTTTCCCTTCTTCTGTAAACTCAGCTAATTTTCCATACCACTCATTAGCCGCTTCATAATCGAATAACAATTTATAGGTTTGAGCAATTCGTTTAGTCATCTTATACTGACTAAACACCACTTTTTCATCTAAGGCCAGTTTGTATTCTTCAATGGCCTCTTTGTACATTCTATTGTTAAAGAATTCATCCCCATTGGCCAGGTGCTTTTTTTGCCCTACAGCAACTGTTGAGATAATGACTAAAGCAATTAATGTGATTTTTTTTACAGTTCTTTTCATATTAAAATCTTGGTGCTGAAATAATAGTTTTCTTTGGTGGAGTAAATTGGTAGATGAGCATGACCTCATGACTTCCTGATGAATAATTCCCTATTTCTCCTAAGCCATATTCATAGCCATATGCCAACTTTAGCTCAGGTATTAATTGATAAGAAATAATTCCTAAAACTTCATTACTCGATCGGTAGGATGCTCCAATACCGAATTTCTTCATGTATTCATATTGAACATTGATATCATATTGCAAACTTGCTCCACTCACTTGTTTTATAAATGTAGATACATTTAAATCTGACTTAGGATTCAGTTCAAAACGATAACCTAAATGTAAAAAGTAGTGGACCGTATTCACATCAAACTCGGTTATACCTCCTGAACCTTCTTTGGCTATTTTATTGTTTAAAATGTTAGGGATAGCTAATCCTGCATAAAACTTATTGTTAAAATAATACGTTCCGAATTTGAAGTTGGGTTGTGCTACCATTCCAGTTGATTCTCTACTATAAGCAGGATCATTGCTGTCTGATATGCTCACTTCGCCTAAATCACTTTGCAACAAGTTAACCGTTGCACTTACCCCAAAAGCTAACCTGCTATATCCTTTTAATTGTAATTTATAAGCATAAGAACCAGAGATTCCTGTATTATTATCTATTCCAATTTGATCATTGGTTATTGTTAACCCAAGGGTAGAATTATTAAACGGTTTAAGAATGTTAAAAGCACCAATGGTTGGAGCTCCTTCATAACCTACCCATTGATTTTTATACAATGCAGCAGCAGTTAATTGATCATAACTGGCAGCCGAAGCAGGATTAAATAAGGGTTGGTGCATCATGTACATCCCATAATGCAATTCGTTTTGGGCAGATGCTTTCATAAGGATGAAAACAGATATAATGCTAAATATTAAATAGTGTTTTTTCATAGTTTATCTTCTTAGGTCAATAAATCCGTTAATTGGTTCTGATTCTGGGGTTAATTTCAAAATATAGTAATAGGTACCGTCAGTAACTTTGTTTCCTGTGAGTTTAATTCCTGTAGCTTCAGAAGATCCATCCCAATCATTATTATAAGGTTGAGCTCCATATACTGAGTCACCCCATCTATTATAAATCATCAAGTCATTGTCTGGGTAAAATTCAATGTTTTCTATTTCAAATATGTCATTGATACCATCTCCGTTTGGAGAGAATCCATTGTGAATGACAATTACTCTTTCTGGAGTAATTTCAATAAAGATCATTGCTGTATCACAAATGGTTACACAAAATAAATCACATATTTCATAGGTCATACTGTCTAACCCACTATAATTTGGGTTAGGAGTATAGAAGATAGAGCCATTAGTTATTCCATTGATTGGATTACTCATTACAGTGAAAAGATTTGATCCAAGATCATTCACTAAAGGGTCTATTTGTACACCTGTGTTATGACTTGTTGTTACATAATCATCAACAGCATTAACATTTCCAACATTAATCGTCAAATCAAGTGTTACTATACTATCACATCCATTAGCTGCCCCTCCAGAAATAGTAAAAGTTGCTGTGTTGGTACTGGACGTATAAGTGTTTCCATCAATCCATGTATAAGAATCACAAGAAGTTTGTACGTCAGTAATATTGACAACATTATTAATGGTCAAGTTAAGTGTTACAATAGAATCACAACCTGCAGCATTGGTTTCTGTAAAGGTTGGTGTATTCGTGCTGGAAGAATACGTTGTACCATGCCATGTATAAGAGTTACAAGCTACCTGTACATCTGTTCCTGTATTTGAATTGTTGATGGTTAAATCAAGAGTAACAATAGAGTCACATCCTGCAGCATTGATTTCCGTAAAGGTTGGTGTATTTGTGCTCGAAGTATACATTGTACCGTGCCATGTATAAGAGTTACAAGCTACCTGCACATCTGTTCCTGTATTTGAATTGTTGATGGTTAAATCAAGAGTAACAATAGAGTCACAACCGTTAACAGAACCTCCTAAGAGTGTTTGAGTAGCTGTATTATTACTAGTTGTATAGTTATTACCATCAATCCAGGTATAAGAAACACAGGCTATAACAACATCAGTACTGTTTACTACATTGTTAATCGTTAAATCAAGTGTTACAATAGAGTCACATCCTGCAACATTGGTTTCTGTAAAGATTGGTGTATTCGTACTGGAAGTATATGTAGTTCCATGCCATGTATATGAATTACAAGCTACTTGCACATCTGTTCCTGTATTTGAATTGTTGATGGTTAAATCAAGAGTAACAATAGAGTCACACCCTGCGATATTAGTTTCTGTAAAGGTTGGTGTATTCGTACTGGAATTATAAGTTATCCCATGCCATGTATATGAATTACAAACTACCTGCACATCTGTTCCTGTTATAATAGGAGGCTCAGTTAGTGTTATTATTTCGGTATACTGACAACCATTACCATCTTCTATAAGTATATTGTATGTGCCATCGCATAAGCCGGTAAAGTTACCTGATGATTGGGTAGTAGTTCCGTTATCTATACTAAAAATAACAGGTACAGCGCCTAAATTTTGTGTAAGCGTAATCGTTCCGTCACACAATCCTGAACATAAAAGGTTTGTTGAGTCTGATGTGTTCGTCATTACGCAGCAAATTGGTCCAGCATTTACAGTAATAGATCCATTTGAAACAGCACCCAAACCATCAGTTATCGTATAGTTATAGGTTGCTGGAGCAAGGCCTGGAAAGTAACCCGAAGCCTGCGGAGGAAAACCTATTATTTCATAGGTGAATCCCCCAACACAACCAATACCTATTAAAGTGATTGTTCCGTCATTGTCACCTAAACAGGTTTCTGCTGTTGAGGTAGCCATCTCTGGTGATAAAGGTCGAACAAAAGGAGGTAAGCCATATCGACAAGTTGTTCCTGCAGAAAGAGATACAGCGTTACTTACATAGTTGCATCCTAAACCTACTGTATTTGGATTATCTATTGCGCCTAAATAACCTGCATCATACGATGCAATATAAATCTTGTTATCTGGGCCAAGTTGTAATGAAGCTTGATAAACTGTACCTGTTCCAATTAGCAATTCAGATCCTGGAATATCCCCCGCATTTAAATCGTACTGATAAACTTCTCTAGGTAACCAATTATTGGAAATATATAACACCTGACTATTAGGAGAGAACTCTATTCCATACGGACTTGGTAAAGTGCCAGTAAGAATAAGTTCATTTGATACTATACCTGTTGCGTTGTCAAAATCATATAAATTAGAGACCGAATTTGCCCTATCTGCAAGTGCTAATTTTGTTCCATCGGGTGATAGTTTCATCTGCCCCATATAGTCATTCATAGTAGTTCCTGTTGCTGAAGTAACGGGTGTTAGATTGACTCCTGTTGATGTCACTAAGAAAGCATGAAAATTATTGTTATTAAGCCCATGTGTTACCACCCAGATGTCAATTCCATTGGCATGATACACTGCTGATACTTTTTCTAATACGGGTGTCACTAACGCTACATTTTTATTTCCATTAACAGCACCAAGTCCTCCTGAAAGGGTCATGTCTACTTCAGAATACCTAAACCCACTGAAGTCTCCAAATCCGGCTACTGTAAATACATAATAAATGTTGGGAGAACATGGCTTTTGTACGATAATAGCTTCCTGAGTACTTGACCAGCCATCACCCATAAGACCAGTTCCATTTGTCATAACAGCATGGTTAGCGTTCCAAATGGTATCACCTTCAGTATAAAAAAGCAAGTTGCCATTGGCATCCGAAATACTAGCTACACCTTCTAGGGTATTTATTTGACCACCGGAAATTCCCACCGGAGCAGGTCCGCTAAAATCAACACCTGCACCATTACCAAAAAACCATTTGTCTGCAGCAGTTTGCCCTTTACATAAAACGGTAAATTGCAAGATTAATAAGAAGAATACTAATCGATATGGAAATTTTCTTTTTGTAGTCATAACTTATATAGTTAATTAGGGTGTAGGTTAAATTTATTTCTTCGAACATCTTTTCTCTGATTCAAATAAAACAACACTTTAGTTAAGTCGAGTCACCCATAGTAGTGAATTAGGTAAGATTCATTGATGTCGGTGATAAAAGGTTAATAACTTGAGTTGTTTAGCATTCTTTTTTTAACTGATGGGCAATAGATTCATGAAATTACTTAGTAATTAGAATTGCTTGTTTTATTTTGTGCTACAATTCCCTCATGTTTTTCCGTGAAATTTTTGTGTTTTTAAGCAATCATATTACTTACTCAGGTGCACCAAAAGCTATGCTGATACCAGGCGTTTTCGCTTTATACTTATTATAATAAACGCGTATTACATTCGAGTAATCATTCTTTCCGTTAGCATCAATCATTTTCAATCGATAATATGAAGGGTGAATAGATGGAGCATGATCTAAATGAAAATATTGCATATCTATTGTTTTCTGTGTAGCACAAACAACTGTTGTAATTTCTTCCCAATCCTTATGATTGGTTCTTTTTTCAATAATGTATTTTTTGGATGAGTTTTCCTTGTTATGTTTCCATGTCAATTGAACGGCATCTTGCTGCAAATTAGCATGTGCACTTAATGTGGGTGTAGAATTCTTTAACGATTCATTTAATGAAGCTTGTAAAGAATTGTCTGGAGCTTGTGCTGATACTGATAAACAAGTGCTTAGTAATAGATTTAATAGTAGCAGTAATTGTGTTATTTTTTTCATTTTTAGTTGGGTTTAATTTGAGGGTTAAAAGAATTATTTCATTTTCACTGCACGCTTAACAATTTGTGTTGTTTCAGTACTCACTTTAACAAAGTAAGTACCTACGTAATACTTTTCTAAGACTAGTGATGTTTTACCATTTTCAATAATTTGCGTATGTACTATTTCACCTAAATAATTCAACACTTCCACTGTTATTGGGTAGGCAGTTTTCTCTGATAGCTGTATTGTAAAAATGTTTTCAAACGGATTGGGGTAAATATTGAAGTCTTCCTGTTGGTTACAAGTAGTCACTTTTACTCCATGATATTCAAAATCACCATTATAGTCTGTTTGTTTTAAACGATAATAAGCTGTGCCTTTAATTGGGTTATCGTCTGTCCAATTGTAATTAATCATAGTAGAACTGTTTCCATTTCCGTTTACTATCCCTATTGGTTCAAACCCAACAGCATCATCACTTCTTTCTACTGTAAAATAATCATTATTAGTTTCTGATGCTGTTGTCCAAATAAGAGAGGCTGTTTCGTTTTGACAAGTAGCTTCATATTTTACTAATTCTACAGGTAATGGGCTACTAAATTGAGATTGATTAAATGGAGGTAGTCCATATTGGGGAGTAGTACCCGCAATAAGAGTAACCGCATTTCTTTGGTAATCACACCCCATACCTACTGTGTTCGGGTTATTAATTGCGGTTATATAAGGTGCACCATAACTAGAGACGTAAATCTTGTTATCTGGACCCATTTGCAATGACCCTTGATTCGTAAAGGCAGTATTAGAAGCATCAATGATCATTAGTTCTGACGCTGGAATATCGCTCGCTGTTAAATCATATTGATATACTTCATCAGGGTAAAAATTATTAGAAATATATAATACTTTACTATTTTGGGAAAACTCAACGCCATATGGGTAATCTAATGAGTTTAGTTTAACTTCATTTGATACTACTCCTGTTGAGCTATTAAAATCATAAACATAAGAACCGTACTCCCATGCTTGAAGAAGTGCTAATTTTGTTCCATCCGGTGACATTTTCAATTGCCCTTGTCCTATTCCTCCAACATCACCCATACTGACACCTGTTGCAGTAGTTACTGGTGTTGTATTTAATCCAGTTGGTGAAATTAAAAAAGCATGAAAATTAGTGTTTTCGAAACCATGTGTTACCACCCAAATGTCAGTTCCATTGGCATGAGTCACCGCTGATACTTTTTCTAAAACTGGTGTTACAAGCAATACATTCTTAGTTCCATTAACAGCGCCAAGCCCTCCAGAAAGACTTATGTCTACCTCTGAATACCTAAACCCAGAAAAACCACCTGTTGCAGTAACAGTAAATACATAATATATTGTAGTGGAATATGGATCGGGAATTATAAGAGCAGACTGAGTAGACGACCAATGACCCATAAGCCCTGTACCATTAGTCATAATCGCATGCGCGCTGTTCCAAATGGTAACACCATCAGTATAAAATAACAAATTACCACTAGCATCTGAAATACTAGCATTACCTTCTAGGGTATTTAATTGACCACCCGAAATTGCCACTGCTGTACCACTACTAAAGTCTAATCCTGCATTTTGTCCAAAATACCATTTGTCAGCTTCACCTTGCCCCATACACAGTAAAGTAGATTGCAAAATAAATAGGATTGATACAAATTGATACATTAATTTTTTTTTTGTTGTGCCGCTCATCTGACCTCGGTTTAATTTAGGGTAATTAATCCCTCCAGATTCTATGCAAATGAAGCAACACTTTAGTTTATTCGAATCACTCATAACTGTGTAATAGCTAAACATCATTGACGTAGGTGAATTGAAATAATAGATCTTAATTGCCTATTTAAGCACAGTTACTTTTCCCATTCGTTTCTGGTATTCACCAAAAATGTCTTTTATTTTAATGTTGTACACATAAGTATCTTGTTGTACAATATTCCCTTTATAGAATCCATCCCAACGAACAATTGTTTGATCAGCTCTTTTATAATATAATAATTCACCCCATCTATTATAAATGCTTAATTCCACTTCTTCAATTCCAAAGCCTTCAATGTAAAATATATCATTATATCCATCTCCATTTGGTGTAAATGCATTAGGGATCCAAACGGCAAAATTAGGTCTGATTTTCACTTGCTTATCAGTAGTATCTTTACAACCATAATTGTTTTCTATATAAAGTGTTACCATATACGCTCCAGTATCGATATATTCATGTAATGGGTTTTGATCAGTAGAATAGGTGTTGTCTCCAAAATCCCAATCCCATGTAGCGGCTACAATTGATAAATCTGAAAAAGATATTTCAGGTTGATAGAGATCTGTTATTCCTGAAGAAACCTCAAAATGAGCAAGAGGTATAGGATAAACCACCACTGCACTAGAGTGAGTTACCGAAGTTACACAACCCGCTTGCGAAGTGGCAGTTAGAGTAACATCGTATTCAGCAATAGATGAATTAGATGAGTTTTGAAAACAATGTGATGGTGTTTCATCTGAAGCAATAGATCCATCTCCAAAACTCCAAGCATATGTTAGTGATCCAGAATTTATGGTTGTACTATTGGTCATGGTAACACAAACAGGATTACACCCTGATATTTCAGGACCAAAACCTGCTTGAGGAAGTTCATTAACCAATCCCGTTATTGTTTTGGAATCAGTACATCCATTAGCCGTAGTTACCAATAATGTGGTAGAATGATTTCCAGAACTAGTATACGTAAAGGTTGGGTTTTGTATACTAGAAGTGCCTAAACCAGGATTAAAATCCCAATCCCATTGGTTAACGACATCTGGAGATGTTACCGTAGATGAATCAATAAATTGAGTTGGCGAGTTTAAACAAACATCGATAACTGAAAAATTAGCCACAGGATTAGGGTGCACATGCACCGCGGTATTGAAAGAGTGAACACATCCATTATCTGAAGTAATTACTAAAGTAGCATTGTAAGTTCCTGCAATAGCATAGTTATAAGTAAGATTTTGAATATTAGAAGTTCCATTTGAAATATCTCCAAACAACCATGCCCAATTAGTAATTGAACCTGAGGTAATGGTAGAGAGATCAATAAATGTAGTACCCAATCCATCACAAACAGTATCACTTGTAAAATTTGCTACTGGTATAGGATTAACTGTTATTTGATGCGTAATAGAATCTGCACATCCTGTTCCAAATGAAGCGAATAATTGGACAGTATAGCTTCCTGGTGATGGGAAAACATAAGTAGGGTTTTGAGTGGTATTATCAATTACCCCATCATTGTCAAAATCCCATTGCCAAACTGTTCCAGTAGATAAATTAGTAAATTGTGTTGCAGCCCCAAAACATTCAATCGTAGAACTAAAGTCTGCTGTTGCTGATGGCAATACTTCGACATCTATTATTGTATCATGCCCACAAGCTCCAGGTATCGTAAGATGAACGGGGTGAGTTCCAACTATTGAAAAAGTATAACTAGGGTTTTGAGTAATGTCGTCAACTACACCATCTCCATCAAAATCCCACTCCCAACTTGTAATTGAACCAGAGCTAAGGGTAGATAAATCTGTAAACGTAGTAGTAGCGCCCACACAAACATTTGCTGCAGTAAAATCAGCTACAGGTATAGGGTTAATTAAAACTTGATGTGTAATGGAATCAGCACAGCCTACACCAAAAGAAGTGAATAATTGAACGGTATAGGTTCCTGGTGCTGGATAAATATAGCTAGGATTTTGAGTGGTATTATCAATTACCCCATCATTGTCAAAATCCCATTGCCAAACTGTTCCAGTAGATAAATTAGTAAATTGTGTTGCAGCCCCAAAACATTCAGTCGTAGAACTAAAGTCTGCTGTTGCTGATGGCAATACTTCGACATCTATTATTGTATCATGCCCACAAGTTCCAGGTATCGTAAGATGTACGGGGTAAGTTCCAGCTGATAGAAAAGTATAACTAGGGTTTTGAGTAATGTCATCGACAACACCATCTCCATCAAAATCCCACTCCCAACTTGTAATTGTTGAACCTGAAGAAGTTGAGATATCCGTAAAAGAAGTAGCTATTCCAACACATACATCTGGGGCAGTAAAATTGGCTGTATAGGTATCATTAACTGTAACCTGATGTGTAATTGAATCCACACAACCATTATCAGAAGTAATTACTAATGTAGCATTGTAAGTTCCTGCAACAGCATAACTATAAGTAGGGTTTTGAACATTATCTGTTCCTCCTGCAAGATCTCCAAAGGCCCAACTCCAACTGCTTATTGTACCTGAAGAGATGGTAGACAAATCTGTGAAATTGGTAGGGAACCCTAAACAAACTGGTACATTTGTAAAGTCAGGTTCCGGCATAGGGTTAACTGTTATTACATGGAGTATGGTATCAACACATCCTGAACCATCTGATGCATATAAACCAACTGTATAAGATCCTGCTGCTGGGTAAACATAAGTTGGGTTTTGGGTCGTATTATCCACGACTCCATCATTTTCAAAATCCCATTCCCAACTATTAATTGTACCGCCTGAAACGGTAGACAAGTCTGTAAATGAAGTAGCAGTCCCAAAACATTCTGTGGTATAACTAAATTCAGCTATGGCTTCACAACACATGATGACCGATACCGTAACACTGTCATATCCGGTACAACCACCAGCATCTGTAGCTCCAATACCATATGTGTAAGTTCCAATAGGAGGGGTTGACGTAGGGTTAGCAATTGTAGTACTGCTTAATCCAGTGCCAGGTGACCAATTATAAGTAAATGTTCCAGCCCCGCCTGAAGCTGTTGGGGCGCCTCCAATACTTACAGATTCGCCATCACATATAGTCGTATCATTACCAGCATTAACTATAGGTATATCACTACTTATAGTAACAATCGCAGAATCCGTTGCTATTACTACTGCTCCATTACAGTCGGTATAAATTACTTCAGCGGTATACGTTGTATTTACGTTAGGACAAACAGTTAAGTTTAAATTAGTTCCAACTGTAGCACCAGTTTGATCATGCCATCTAAAAGCATAATTAGGAGTTCCATTTGGAGTAAATCTCCAAGCTTCATTTGTAGTACCCCATTGACCTGTGTTTCTCCCTGGAGGAGATATACCATTTGCCCCCGTTGCATCTTGAATTCCAATAACCGCAAGACCACCATTCCAAGAAGCACATATTGGTAAATCTTGAATGTACACATCAATAGCATTTGTTGTTTCGTATAAAACAATTTGTTGGGTAACTGTTTGGAAAGTACAATTAAACTGGCCAATGTTGTAATAATTTACAACAAAAGTTCTACACGGAGCAGTACCTGAAATATTGTAAGTAATCCCTCCTCCCGTAGGAATTGTTGGATCAATGTCTAAATAAGCTCCCATTATGGAATTGTTATATAGACCCATTGGTGGAGGACCAGGTGTAGGGCAAGGATCAGTAAACTGGTAAGCACAATACATATTTGCTCGTGTTACATCAAAGGTTATCAAGCCATTTGCTCCAACAACTATTTCATCGTAAGTATTTCCATAAAAACAAAAGTCAAAAGGAATAGGCAATACACCGGTCCAGCTATCATCCATACCAGCAAAAATTGTTGTTCCAGCTGTAAAAGAAAAAGGCGGGGCATAGGGTATTGAAGTCACCGCGTAAGAAGTTGATTCTCCAGTTTCAAAAAGGCTTGCTGATAAATTTAAGCAAGGAGTAGAACAATCAATTGTTCCGCTTCCACTTGCTGTAACGTAAGGGCAGCCAGGTGATTGAGCTATAAATATAGCTGGACACATAATGGTTATTATCAATAAAAGGTGTTTCATTTGTTAGTCTTGGATTAATTTAGGTCTACGCAGATTTCTCCACTTTGAAGTAAATTAAATAAGACTTTGGGTATATCTAATCACTGATAACAGTGGAATAAAGAAGATTCATTGATATGAGTGAATTGAAAAAATAAATTTCTATCCATCAAAATAGAACCTAAGAAGGATTATCTCGACCCGATTTTTATCGAAAAATCACCTACCACTGAGAACTAAATGAAGATTATCTAAACTGATGATTTAGAATATCTAGCAGCAGCAACAACAAGTTCCAGTTTTTTCTGACTTCGTTTGGCACTAGTGAAATTAAAATGGGAGTACATTTTTTTTAATGAAGAACTAACGCCATCAATTGACAAAGATACCTCTTCAGCTATTTCTTTATTGGAAATAGTAGGATTCTGATAAATAACATTAAGAATACCCCAGTCAGTTTGGTTTAACTTAGCATTGATTTGTTTCTCAATAGCTGTTTTATTTAGCTCTAAAACAGTTGATTCTTTATCAGTTGCAAGAACATTAGAATATGCATTTTCTTTTAAAAATTCTATTTCACTTAACAAAAATTCCTTATCACCGATTAACCTTCTTTGTTTATGATAAAAGATACTGCCTAAAAGTACAAGGATTAAGATAAATACAAAGATTGTTACAGTACGTTCTTGTTGGTTTTCTAAACGGTCGATTTCTTGTTGTTTTTCGTCAGCTATTTTCTTTTTGTCGTATTCATATTTGTATTCTTGATGAATAACTTCTTGACGTGCTTCGTCAACTCGCAAACTATCTTTAGATGCCACTATTAGATCGTGCATTTCTAGAGCCAACCATGGTTCTCGATTGTGTTTGTGAATTTTATACCTCAGTTCAGAGGCCTTTACCATTAGTGGTAAAGAATTAACCGTTTTAGCTAATCCAAGTGCTTTCTGACTGCAATAATCAGCACTATCAATATCATTTTGAATAAAATAAATTTGTGCTAACTCAACTAAACTATTCGCCAATCCAATTTGGTCATCAATTTCTTCGCAGATTTTCCATCCTTGTTTATAATACTTTTTTGCTAAAACGGTATCCCCTATTTGGAGGTGAACAATTCCTAATCCATTTAGCACTCCTGGGTGTTGTCTGATATCACCACTTTCTTCTATTCTTTTTAGACACTGATTTAATGTTTTTAGGGCTTGATCAAATTTTTCGAGACTGTTAAGCGCTAATCCAATATTACGAAGTGTCTGCAAATAGTAATAAGAATTTTCTTCGAGCCCCCCTTCCTTAAGGCTACGCTCAAAATAGTTTAAAGACTTCTCTAAGTCTCCTAGCTCTGAATAAACGATAGCAATATTCATTAAGCTTTGAAAACATAGTTCCTTTTTATCAAGCTTTTCAGCTATCGTCAAGCTTTCTGTTAAGTATTTAATGGCTAAACGATAATTCCCTAGATCTCTGTAAGTAATTCCTATTTCTGACAGAATATTGGAAATAGCTTCTTGATCATTAATTTCGGTATAGAGTTTTAAGGCCTTGTTTAAATGCACGATCACTTCCTGATGATTTCCTTTCCCAGAAAAGGTGGCTGCTTGAATTCTTAGTCCCACTCCCTGCTGACTTTTTAAGCCCTTAGATTTTGCATAATCATTGTGAATTTGAATAAAGTGAAACGCACTATCGAGAGCTCCTGTATAATAATACCCTAATGAAAATTGCTTTAAAGAATTTAAGCGGATTGAGTCTGATTCAGCGTTATCTTCCCAAACACTCCAAAGAGAATCCATGTTGTTTTGCCCTAAGGAAAATAGTGGGCTTAGCAGAATTATGAAAAGAAGTTTTTTCAATTAATGAAATAATTTAGAAACGAAAGTAAGGATAAAATTAAAAACCTTGCACTGGATGTAGGTAATGTTGGTATATTTTTATTAAGAATCTAGTCATCCATTCTTAATCAAGCGCGGTATTTCGCAGGAAATGGGTTGAAATCGCTGATAGAAAGGCTTCCACCTTCTATAAGCAAACTTAAACCCCCAAGCATAAATGCTTGGGGGTTTTGCTTTTTTAGGAAGGTTCCCCAAAAAAAAATGGCTGTCCTACCACAAACAGCCATTAATTATCTATTAAGTCCAGTCATTTAAAACTTAAAAGAATGTTGTAGTTAAAGTATGCTCTTGGTTAAGAGCCAACTAACCTATCCGTAGAATGTTTTAACTCATTTAGATGAAATTTAAAATAATAGTGGTTACTAAATAAGCAATACTAAGTAGTATCAAATTAATTACGATTCTGTTGCTTTTTTCATTTTTCAATTCCATACTAAAAAGGCTTAATATCTGTTTTTCTTATAAGTTCTTTTTGCCGAAGCTACATTGTTATGCTTTTTTATTTTTGCACTTGGCCCTTTTATAACAGAACCTTTTCTGTGAAGACTACAACCCGAAAAAGTTAGTGCTAATAGACCAAAAAGACAAATTAACATTGTTTGGAGTGTTCGTTTCCCTAGGGAGTGTTTTCTTTTTAGCTTCATCTTGTTTTGATTTTGTTATTTGGTTGATTGCTTTGTTTCAGATTCTAACCGTTTACACCTAATGCAAACCATCATATATTCTTTAGGTTTTGTTAATGTTATTTCTTTATAGTAATTATTAGGATACTGATCACAACCTTTTTGGTAGTGCCATGCGAATCCAGCTAATTTCATTCTGTAGGTAAGGGATTCATTGTGGTTCATATTCTTTTTTTTATGGTGTGTATTTATTTTGAGCTAAACTGTGTTTTAATGCAGTTTAGGTTTTTTAGGTAAATCGTTATTTATTGTTTTACAAATTTTTGAGTTACTGTCTTTTGTTTCGAAATAAATTTGATGAAATAGACTCCTGAAGGCATTTCAGAGGTCGGGATTGATTTTATGGAATAATTGAATGAGTCAATAATTTTACCGGTTGAATTCAATATTAGAATGGATTCAAAAGTTATGTCAGAGTCTATATTTAAGATGTTTGATACAGGGTTTGGGAATAAGTTAACTTTAATGACCGCAGAAGCTTCTTTAATGCCAACAAGTGGCAAAACAGTGAGTGTGTAATCTTCAGCCTCGCCCTGGTTTATTATACATGGAAAAGGGAGTAAGTGATGATCATTATGATCGCCAACTGCAAATCTTATTCGGTATGAACCAGATGTTATTCCAGCTGGAACATCAATAGAAGTAGGGTATGAGATGCTTTCTATTGACATAAAGATGGAGTCAAAAACAAAGTCATTATTCCAATCAATATAAGCATATCTATCTACATTATAACCTGCAGTAACAACGTTCATATTCATACTGTTAGAGCCTGGCTGAATAAATATGGTGTCGGTTAAAGAGTAATCAGAATACGTGTCGTTTCCAGTTGTATTTGTATATGCGCCTACAGATATTTCTGAAATATAAAAATTTGAAAGTGAAACTGTAGGGATGCAATATTGAGCACTTGCGATATTGCTTATTAGGAAAACTGATGCAAGTGTACATATAATTTGTCTCATAGTAAATTGATGTTTAAGTTAATATTTTAGTTGTTTATGTTTACCAATAAATTAAAACACCTAATAATGGGATCATAATTACCAACATAATCCCGATGGTGGCAGAGGTCATTATTACTTTTTCTCTATAGCTTACACCAGTTGTTCTTTGGTATAGACTTGTGTATAGTGTTTTAATTACTTTTTCCATTATCCTTTTATTATTAGAACTGGAAAACTATTCTTACATAGTGCTCTGTCAAGAAATTCTAGTACCCGTTTCTCTATTCTTGAATCGCTACCTAAATCAATAATTACAAAAGTTAATTCGTTTTGTTGAATCATTCTTCGTGATTTCCTAATTAGCGTTTTAGCAGCATTGAAGTTTATCCTTTCATTTTTTGAAATGGAAATATTTAGCTTATTTTCTTTGCATTTTAAATCTACCATACTTAACTTATTTTAATTTTATTATTCCTTCAATTACTTGTGTTTAATTGAATAATACATCTCTATAATTCCTAATTTTAATTATCTCGTTATTACTGTCAAGTAATATAAACTGGGGTAACTTTACTTTTTTGCTAAAATATTTCTTTCCCCATTCCTGATCATTAATAAAATAAAAGTTCCCTGTAAACATTTTGTCCATTATTAGATGACTTTCAGTCAATTTTTCAATAGGGGCAATAATTATTGGTATAGCTAATTTGTTAGCTATTAAATCTCTTGCAAGTGCAATGGCCTCTACTTTTGAGAAAACTGAATTACTGCTTACTATTGCTAGAATCTTAATTGTTTGTAATTGACTTAATTTTAGCTGAATTGATTGCTGAGCATTTACAAACTCAAAATCCAGCAACTGTTCTTTTAAGCTCCAATTAGTTTGGTTAATATTTATGCCATCCCTATAGTTATCAAAAATGTGTGTTGCCATTGTTACCATGCTCCTGTCATAATATAATTTGGCACAAAACTCAATTACTTTATTTTTGGGCACCTTATCTTTCAATACATCGATCCATCCATCTACCCCTGTTATTATTGAGCTATTGCTTAAGTCTTTTGCAGCTTTAAAATCGCCAGGGTTAATATCTTTCGTATAATACGAAAGATATTCATGCATCATAAAGTATTGCTGCAGAAGCTTGTTAAGCATGTCGCTATGCGCTAATATCTCAAGGTTCTCTTTCACAAACTGATGATATTCAGCTTTTTTGGTGTTTAATTCTTCAAGTGTTTTTATTCCAGATGACCTTTCCTTGAATAATTTTGCTTTTATAATGGCTTTGGTGTATTCGAATTTTGAGGTGTTGAGGCTGTTAAGCAACTCTTCTTGTTTTTTTTTGGCATTTACTACTGAGCTGTCATCCTTAAGCATTTTCTGCTTAGCCTCTGTTATTACACGCTCTTGTTGTTTGTATGCTTTCTGCCAAGCATATAAAAACTCATTTTCGGGTGAATTCTCAAAACTAGGTGGAATATTAGGGTGCTTCAGATTTATACTAAAATTACTTGCTTCAGAAATAATAATTGGATATTGTTGACCTGTGCTGAACACTAATAATACAAGGCCTGTGTAATCTGTCGATAATTCAGTTAAGGAAGAGGAGTCAATAACAGCTTGTTTTATTATAAAACTGTTGAATACATCATATCCTAAAAGAACAAACTCAACAGAAATACTAGACTGTACTACTACTTTGTTTTTTTCAGCACCACTACAGCAATACGAGTTAAACAAAAATAATAATATACCAATAATACTTGCTTTCATTTTTCAAATGTTGGAAAAGTCTATTTTTTATAATAACTAGTGTTTCTAATCTTTAATACAACGACAAGAGAATCCGCTCGTCCGGCCGCCATTGTTGTACACACCAGCATTTCCAGACTGGATGTACAAGAAACTCGCATCCTGACCAGTTCCGCTACCACTTACGGTACTCGTCCAAATGCCACCGTCATCACCCACATCATTGAGCGCACCAGTGTTGTATCTGCGGTCGCCCGCCACGGGGAACTTAAGCGGTGAGGCAAAAGCACCAGCAGCATTGTTGCTGCTCCAGCTTAGACGTTCGGCATTCAATTCTGTGTAGGTTGGCAGGCGGTAACCACTTGGGCAGGGGTTGTTGGTTCCGCTTGCGCCCTGCCATAAACTGTTGTTCATTGTGCTGCGATAGTCCCAGGGTGAACCTCCTGGTACTATAAAATCACTATGCCCGGGAACATCACCGCTACTTTGAGTACTCGTCATTCCATTAACAGGAGTTCCGCTGGTAGAGCTTGTCCATGTTATACATTCGTGTCCATCACTTAAACGCCCCCATTGAAACAAGCTTCCGTAAGCAAAGTAGTCGTCAGAGGCTGTTGCCGCCCGTGCAGCACCTAAGTGTCTATCCATCCATGTTTGTCCGGCACTTGTTACATCTACAATAGTAGTTGGATCTCCACATGCAAGAAGAGTAGGAGTGGAAGGTGTACTTGCTGCGCAACAACACATGTTGTACCAATAATTTGATCTATATAAATTAAGGCATGAATCGTTTGTGTTATATATAATTAAGCCTTCTGCCGGACTAGCTATCGCATCTCTTTCTATTTCGGTCATTCTTGGCACCAGTAAACCTCTTTCTGTTGAGGTCATTTCCAATAAAGCAGAATTATCGGGGTTAGGTTCGTTAATGCCTACGTTTTGTCCTTCGACTACGCTCATCATACCGATTTGACAGGTTAAAAACAATGCTGTGATTCTGAGTAATTTTTTCATGTTATTTTAATTTTACAATTCGTTCTACTACTTGTGTTGTTTCATTAAACACTTTTACAAAATAGGTGCCAGGAGAAACTTTATCTTCTAATATTATTTCTGTTGTGGCATTTTCTATGATTTGAGTATATACTTTCCTGCCTAGGTAATCCATTACTTCTACCGTAGTTGGGTAGCTAGTATTTTCCGATAAACTAATTGTAAAACCATTTTCAAAAGGGTTAGGGTAAATGCTAATGTACGTACCTCTACTGCATTTTACAGCAGTAACTTCATGATATTCAAACGCTCCATTAAAGTCGGTTTGTTTTAAACGGTAATATGCTGTTCCGTTTATTGGATTATCATCCGACCAAAAGTAATTATGCATAGTACTACTGTTCCCACTTCCGTTAACAGTCCCGATTGTTTCAAAATTGATAGCATCTGTACTTCTTTCTACGGTAAAGTAATCGTTGTTAATTTCTGAGCTTGTTGACCAATTTAACTCAGTGTTGTCATTTTGACAACTCACATCAAATTGAGATAATTCTACTGGTAAAACGGTCTCAATAGAACCAAGAGTAAACCTATTATTATAACTTGAAAAGACGGCACTATATGTGCTTGCTAGAGGTGTGGAGAGATTACTGACAGTATTTATAGTCCCTGTTAATGTAGCCCAATCCGTAATGTCTACTAATTGGTATTGAATTAAATTTGCCTCAACAGGATGGTCTGTTGGGTCTAATTCTGCATCCCAATATGATAGTTTAAGATTAACCGCGGAACCATCTAGCATTCCTATACCTGGTATATCAACATAGCGTGCAACACTATAATTACTTGCAAAGGATCCAGACCCTTGTTGTCTTTTATGTCCTCTAATAATTTCTATTGTCCCTAAATTTTGGGTGGTCGTTATTTCAACGCCAATATTCGCTGGATTGAAATTAGTCACATTATTTACTGAGGTTGTATACTTAACAACTCCAGTATCCGATAAAACATTACCAACTTTTATCCTGTTAGATTCTGCTTCGCCAACAATAATCCCCGTTGTTGTAAGATCTAACACATAATTATCTAAATTAAAATCTCCATCGGTCATTGTTAGATTATTTGTAACATCTGAATGTTGATCTAAGATAATTCCGGTACCAGAATTATTAATTGTTAAATTATAAAAACTAGTTTTTTGTGTTCCTTTAATTATTTGTTCATCTGCCGAAACAAATGTCACTGTTCCTGAACCATCAAGAAAACTTGTACTGGCATTATTCTCCCAATTCTCTGTTCCAGAAGACGTATGTTCCTGAACATATATATATCCATTATTAGTTATTTGTCCAGCACCACTTCCTAATACATCACCTAATACATATAATGATGCCGATGATTTTATATCTATATCGCCCTTAATCGTTAAAGTCTCTTGCCCTAACGAGCTCCCAATTAATAACAGGTAAAAACTAACGCTGCAAATAACATTTTTCAATATGATTATATCTCTTGATTTCATTTAGTACAAACATATGATGAAACAAAGAGCAAATAAAAAAACAGCGTTAGCAAACTGTTAGCAGGCTGAAAACATCCTTAAATAAAGGAGTTTGTGATGTGTGGTTGTGGGAACTATAAAAGACCCGTAAGGTAATCTAAAAGAGGAGAGTCGGCAGGTAATCCTATTTTCTTTTGATAATTCGTTCCACTACCTGTGTTGTTTTAGTACTCACTTTAATAAAGTAAGTGCCTGCGGAATATTTTTCTAAGACTAGTGTTGTTACACCATTTTCAATAATTTTCGCATGAACTATTTTACCTAAATAATTCAACACTTCTACTCTTTTTGGGTAATTCGTGTTTTCTGAAAGTTGAATTGTTAAGTTGTTTTTAAAAGGGTTAGGAAATATTCGAATATCATTTGTTTGCTCACAAGTAATAGTTCTTACTCCATGGTATTCAAAAACCCCATTAAAATCGGTTTGTTTTAAGCGGTAATATACAGTTCCGTTTATTGGATTTTCATCTGTCCAATTGTAATGAATAGCAGTAGAGCTGTTCCCATTCCCGTTTACTATTGAGACTGGCTCAAAGTTTACTGCATCAATACTTCTTTCTATCGTAAAATAATCGTTGTTAATTTCTGATGCTGTTGTCCAAGTTAGTGTTGGTGTTTCATTTTGACAAGTTGCTTCAAATTGAACAAGCTCAACAGGTAGAGGGGTTGAAAGTTCCTCTACTCCCATACTGTAAAAAGTAGGAGGGGAATTCTGGCTGTTATATTCTGTTTTAATCCAATCCGAAGAATGAGCTGTGTTGGAGATACGAGCTTCATCAATTTTCCCTTTGAAGGGGCGGTATTTAGGGGTGTCTTCAGACCCTCCTATGGCCATCGATTCATTATTATCAGCCCACGTACCTGGGGTCGAACTTGAAATGGAGTCTCCGTCTACAAACAGGGTAAGAGTTGTCCCATCGCTACGTCCAACAATATAATGCCATACAGTGTCATTGAGTGCTATGGGATTACCATTGGCAGTTGCATTATGTATTATTGTTTTAGCATAATTATTCTTATTCATAGTAAGACAGTATGGGGTATCGGAGTTAGTTTTGTTTTTTGACATGATGAGACCAGCATCACTGGATCCTTCATGTGGTGTAGTATTCCATATCCAGGCTGAGTAAGTGATAACATTACTTAACTTGTCAATGTCTTTGGTGATAATAATATCTGCTTCATTAACTGTGGCGGTACCATCAAAATCTATCGCAAGGCCAATTTTTCCTGGAACAAGATCAGCAGAGGTCATGTTTCCGTCTGGGGTTCCATGATTATTGTTTGAAGTTGCATCTTTCACCGAATTCGCAACATCACCATCAGGATCATCGTCCATATGCCAAACACCTAGGTAATTTGAACCCCATGTAGATGCAGAAGATTGGTTGGTAGAAACCGAAGAGTTTCCATAGTGGATATATATTTCAGTATCGTCATTATAATCCACTGTTGGAACTATTACCCAAGCAATGTATTCACCAGTAGTAGCCTCGTGATTATCCATTTCAAAAACGAGTAAGGTGGTTCCATCAGAAGCAGTAAATACAATGTCATATCCATTGGGATTTGTTACATTTCCACCATTGCCAGTTGTCTTTAAATCAGCATCGATATGACTTATTAGAACAGGAAAATTCGTTAAATCAGTAATGCCAGACACCTGTGTATTATGGATAGTGATCTTCTTTTTGAAATCATATCCAGGTAACTGCGCAACTGCGTTTGTTGTTACTAAACCTGATACTACTAATAATACAAACAATTTTGTAATTGAAATCGTTAAGAAATTAAAATTCCTTAACGTTCTGTTAAAATCATTTAAAGAATCGCTGATTTTTTTAAAGGGTAAATATTTGATAGTATGCATAATTGAAAAAAGAGTTAGTAAAAGGGTGTGTAACAGTAGGTATCGTTTTAGTATCATAGGTTTTTCGTTTTTTACATATTTGAATGATAAATTTATAGCCTTCTAACACCAAAATCATCACTTATATCAATGATTTCGGTTAATTATTGTTTTTTCACCTACATCAATGAAGTTTAAAATCTGATATTTCGATTAAAATTCATATTGTTTAGACGAACAGGTAATAAATTATCTTATGTATTTGATTAAGAGGTAGAATGTTGAGTGTGATTCTAGATTTAGAATGATTCTCAACATTCTATTTCTTTACCAACTTATTTATAGAGCCTCTTGTTTTAAGGGTATAAATATCTGCTCCAAGACTTATGTTTGTTTTAACGGTAATTAGGGTTAGTAGGTTTTTCATTATGGCTGTTTTTAATCGGTTTCTTGATTTTGTTTTAACAAACATATGATGAAACAAAGAGCAAAAAAACAGCGTTAGCAAATCGTTATAATACTTTAAAGCCCACTATTTAAGCGTGTTATCTATTATTTATGATCGTTGTAATTATAAAAGACCGGTAAGGTAATCTGAAAGAGAAGTGTCTTTAGGTAATCCTATTTTATTTTTAATCCTGTTTTTAGCAACTCTCACAGAAGATGGCTCCATATTTCGGCTAATGGCAATTTCTTTGTTAGACATATTCATTACCACCATGGCTGCCACTTTTATTTCTATATCGCTTAAACTAGGATGTTTTATTTTTAATTCGTTGTAGAAGTTGCTACTTAAATTACCCATCTGATTTTGCAGTTCTGCACGGGATGATTTAACATCTAATTCATTTTGTATAAAAAACTCAATGTTCTTTATTTCCGGTTTGGAAAGGCTCTCTATTTGCCCGAGTTGATTGATAAGCTTTTCCGAAAAGTCTTGCTTCACCAACAACTCATGAGATAAGGCTTGAACATTTCTGTTTTCTTCCTGAATTTTCAGGTTTAAAATTTCTTTCTCATTGGCCGCCAATTGATTTTGAAGCTTCCTTTTTTTAATTACATTAGATCTATAGAACAAAAAGAAAATAATAACCACTCCCAGTGCAATTGAAATAGATGTAATTTTTATTCTGTTTAATTTTTCATCAACCTTCTTTTGTTTTTCATCCATTGATTTCTTTAGGTCATATTCGTGTTTAAACTCTTGTCTAATTACATTCCTTTCTATTTCTTCATTCTTTAACCTATCCCTATAAGTCACCATCATTTCGAACATTTCCAATGCATTACCTGGCTTTCCTTGTACTTTAAATAATTCATATCTTAATTGGCTGATATCTGCAATAAGCATTACCGATTCAATTTTATTGGCTATTTCTAGGGATTCAGTGCTGTAGATTTCTGTACTATCTAACATACCTTTATTGAAATGGATTTTAGCAATATTTAGCAGATCTAGTGAAACTCTTTCATTATCCTGAATTTCCCGGTGTATGCTCAACGCATGTTTAAAATATTGCATTGCGTTGACGGTATCCCCTAAGCTAAGTTTAGCCTGACCAATTCCTTCAAGCATAGTTGATTTTACTCTTTTGTCTGGGTTTGCTTCTTCTAGTTTTAAGCCTTGGGTTAAGTATTTTAAAGCAGTTTCATAATTACCCATTTCTTGATGGCATGTCGCAACATTATTAAGTGCAATCAATTCATGGTGAACATTCCCATTCGTACTTCCCCCTTTTAAATTCTTTTCAAAATAAATTAGTGCCTTTTTAGTATCTCCAAGATCCGAATATATGGTGCCAATATTACTTAAACACCGCTGAATCAATGAAGTGTCATTCGTACTTTTAGCTATGCTCAACGCATCAGTTTGGTAGTTTATCGCAGACGATAAATCGCCACGACTCCGATGTGCTGAACCTAAATCGGAATAGATAGAGCCCCTACCTTTTACGTCATCAACTTCGGTATATATGGCCAGCGCCTGATTGAAATGCGTTATGGACTTTTTTTGATCTCCTTTAATAGAAAATGTAACCCCTTTAATTCGCAACGCTTTAGCCATCCAAATTTTTAAATCCCTGGTTTTAGCAAGTTCAAATTGTAAGTCTGCAAAATAAATGGCACTATCCGGTTGGGTAAAGAGGTATCCCTTCGAAATAAAATTATCTATCGCTATTAAACGAGATGTGTCTTGTTGGGATTGGTCTAGCCAAATATTCCATAATGAATCTAGGTTAGATTGCCCAATTGTGAATATTGGACTAAGCAATAATATGAAAAGGAGTTTTTTCAAATGTCTATCTAAAAAAACGAAGATAAGAATAAAATAAAAAATGGCTGCCCTACCACAAGCAACCATTAATTATCTTAAGCCCTGTTAAGAAACTTAAAATGAATATTTTAGTAAAAGTTGGTCATTTACCCTCCGATTATTGCAATAGGAAAACTATTATTAAAACATATTACCCTATCTAACAATGCTAATGCGCTTTTATCAATATGGGTACTAGGATCAATTTCTATAATTAATGAATTTGCTCTATTCTGAAGAATCATTCGTCTGCTTGTTCTTATTAAGTTTTTCGCTTTAAATAAATTAATCTTTTCGCTCTTTGAGATAAATACATTTACTACAAAATCATTACATCTTAAATTTGTCATCTCTATCCTATTTCATTTTCATCATGCGCTCTACTACTTGTGTTGTTTCGCTAATTACTTTCACAAAGTAGGTTCCTGTTGGCAGTTGATCGTTTAGCGTTATTTCAGTTGCACCTGATTCTATTGTTTGCGCATGCACATTTCTCCCCAAGCAATCTAGTACTTCTATGGTAACTGGGTAAGTTGTACTTTCTGAAATTTGTACGGTAAAGCTGTTTTCAAATGGGTTCGGATAGATATTAATGTCAGCTGATTGCTCACAAGTAATTGTTCTTACACCATTATATTCAAATAAACCATTAAAATCAGTTTGTTTTAAACGATAATAGACTGTTCCGTTAATAGGATTGTCATCTGCCCAGCTGTAGTTAATAGTTGTATTATTGTTACCATTTCCATTTACCGTACCAATAGCTTTAAAATTGATAGCATCAGTGCTTCTTTCAATGGTAAAGTAATCGTTGTTTATTTCTGATGTTGTTGTCCAAGTCAATTGTGGTGTTTCTTTTTTGCAATCTATATCAAATTGTGTTAATTTAACAGGTAATGGTGTTGCGGAGTTTATAGAAGCTATCGTAATATAACGTGTACTATTATTTGTAATATGGGCAGTTGAAATACCTGAGATCGTAATTACAGGATTGCTGTATGTAATAACAATTCCTGTTCCATCTCCATTGTAATAACAAGTAGTTCCTCCGTTAGAAAAATCTCCATCATCATCAACTAGCAATCTCAAGTGGGCAGTATTAACTAAAGTAGGGTTAGAAGCAGGATTATTTAAAGTTACATCCCAACTAAAATCTTCATTCGTACTGGTCCTTGTTACTTTCCATTCTCTTTCTAATCTTGAATACAACGCACATCCAGTTAAACCTGCTGGCATTTCTGCATTAGCTGTCACGTTTGCATTCATTGCTCCTTGATTATCACCCATCAGGACCCATGAGTGGCTATTTGGAAAAGTGGTAGCATTTAAAGTATTTGAAGTAGATAATGTCCCCAAGTAGATTCGTGTCGTATCATCATGAGTATGTGATTGCTTTTGAACAAAGCCAGAGGCATCATCTCTACCTATTCCAATGATTCCATTTTGATAAGCTGTACCATCTGAAGCATCCCATATATTGTTGCTATTTGAAGCAGTATAATCTCCCTGAGTTCCTCCTCCAGTATTATCTAATGTAACGCCATATTTAACCGCCAAATAGGTTTCTGCTTTTGCTTGATTTAATGCACTTAATGAGTAGGTATAAACTAATATCTCATTAACATCTCCAACGAGATTTCCAATTCCATCTTCTCTGATCCCAATTTTATTGTTAGCCGTTGACGTGTTGATGCCTGTCGCAGTGTTTGATGCAGCATTTAGGGCTTGTACAAAACCGTTTCTCCCAGAACCGGATAAATAATTAGTACACGACAAGGTTCTTTTTCCTGCACGATTAGCATTTGCAGCTATAATTAACCTTGCAGCTGTATTTTGCCAAGAATTTTTCAATTCTCCGTTAGCACCAATTTTAAAACGGTTTGCCCGAAGATTTTCGTCTAATCCTGCAGCTAATACAAAACCTGTACCTGTAACATTATTGGCTACATACAACACCGTATAACTAGATGCTCCTCCAGGGACTGTCGCATTTGGCAACTTGAAATGTTGTCTTGGGTTTGAAGCCCCTACTATGTCTATTCCTGGGTTATAGTTGGTACTAACTGTTTGATAGGTTGGTTGCTTCGTTCCTACAGATTGAGTTCCATCATTTCCGCTCCCACTTTGATCAATCCAACTAGTTAAAGAGGCACCGTTAGTTGTGCTGCTTGTTCCTGCATCTGCTTTTACCCACAGATTCATGTTGATAGTTCCGAAACCACCTGGACTTTGCGCATTTAAACATTGAATGGATAAAAACAGAATGATTAGTGTGTTGTAGCTTCTTTTCATGAAAAAATTTTTCACAAACATACAGTCATGAGTGTTGTGAAAAAATTTATAGGGGGTGACAGATGGGGGTCGTCTCTATATAGCCTTTGTTTGCAGGCTACAAAAACCTTTCGAGGTAGGTTGATAAGTTGGTAGTTCCCGAGAGATTTAACTTCTTTTTTAATCTGTTCTTGGATTTTTTTGCTGAATCGATCTCTGTGTTTTTGCTAATAGCAATTTCTTTATTAGAGATTCGCATGACTACCATAGCAGATAGTTTTAATTCTACCTCGGTTAAATCTGGATGATGTATTTTTAGTTCTGTATAAAAATTACTACTTAAATCCCCCATTTGATTTTGAAGATGTGCCCTTGTAGATTTCACATCCAACTCATTTTGTATAAAGAACTCGATGGTTTTTAATTCTGGCTTGGAAATGCTCTCTAATTGACCCAATTGATTGATAAGCTTTTCAGAAAAGTCTTGTTTAACCAATAACTCATGCGACAAGACTTGAACATTTCTGCTCTCTTCTTGAACCTTTAGTTTTAGGAAATCCTGTTCCTTATTGGCTAACTTTAATTGTACCTCCTTTAACATTGCTCTTTTTTGGTATCTTGATAAGAAGAAGAGAATAATTAAAATAACTATAAGTGAACCTCCTCCCAATAACCATTTTTGTAAGCTACTTTTTTGTTTTTCTACTTTCAGTTGTTGCCTTAACAACTCCTTTTCAGTTTCTATTTGTAAAGTAACTTGCTGCAATGCGTTTGTCGCATATTCTTCTACCAGGATTTGGTTGGTTTCGATACTTGATTGAGATTCGGTTTTAATTACAACAATCCATTTTTTGAGGTTGTATTCATAGTTCGTTTTGTCCCCTAACACCAGAAATACATCCATGTACATTTCCAAAATATGAAGCTCTTGAGCAATAGTAATAAGGGGATTGTATTCATTCAACATTTCATAATTAGCCTGTAATGTATCCAATCTAAGCAAGGCTTGTTTATAATCGTTTCTCTTAATGTCAATTTCAGCAAGCATTATTTCTGCGCCATAAAAAGACACTCCGCCCTTTTTTTTACTTTTATCCGAATCTAACTGCAAGGCCTTGTATGCTCCATCAAGGTCGCCTTTCATATAATAACAAGAGCCTACATTTCCAATAAGAAACCCATATTTACTTTCATCCAAACCAAGGCTGTCTACCAATTTGATGGCCTCAGAAAATGCAGCGATTGCCTCATCATATCGACCTAAACCCTTACAGATCAAACCATGTTGATTGTAGGTAGCTACCAGTTTTTTCGGTTTATTTTGTGCTCGGGCTATTCTTATCGATTCTAGTGTTTGCATCAGTGCACTGTCAGGAATTTCCATCAAGACATATAATCTAGCTTTGGTGTAAAAATTTCGTTCATTTAGTTCCGGATTGCAACCCATATTGACGTAATTAATCCCTTGGCGAAAATCGCGCAGCGTAATCATAAATTCTGCCAGTTGATTAAAGATGATATAACAGTTTTCGCACTGGGTGATTTCAATATTATTACCACAGTAAACTTCATAAGTGGAGAGCGTCATTCTGAACGCTTCATTAAGTTTATTAAACTTCATCAAGCTTTTTATTTTATGGCTGTAAGCTTTAATAGCTTGTGAAGTTGTTCCATATTTGACCCTATGTTTTACGAATTGATCCCCATAGTACATGGCAGAATCGTAATTGAGTCGATGGTTATAATAGTGAAATGAAGCATACAGAGAATCTGCTTTTCCCTGTTGTTTAGGTGTTTCCTGAGCTCTGGAGGGTACTGAAGAAAATACGGCTAACAATAGGATAATATAGAATAGAATGACACGCATAATTGAAGTCAAATATACAGAAGAAATAAAAAATAGCCACATCTTTAAACGAACTAATAGGGGCAACCACTCTCGCTGTATTAAGTTGGTTGTAACAACTTGAAAGAAATATTTTTATCTATTTCATTTTAACGATTCGTTCAACAGCTTGTGTTGTTTTATTAAAGATTTTTACAAAGTAAGTTCCCGTAGTTATTTTTTCATCTAAAACTATTTCAGTTAGTACACTTTCAATTATTACTTGAGAGTGTACAGTTCTTCCTAAGTAATCGAAGACTTCTACTGTTGTTGGATAAGTAGTGTTTTCTGATAATTGAACTGTAAAACTATTTGTAAAAGGGTTGGGGTAAATGGAAATGTCACCATCTTGCTCACAAGTAATTGTTCTTACACCATTATATTCAAATAAACCATTAAAATCAGTTTGTTTTAAACGATAATAGACTGTTCCGTTAATAGGATTGTC
>NVUQ01000053.1 GCA_002401955.1 Flavobacteriales bacterium
CCATTTACACTCCCAGTTGAAATAGCAAAAAAAATTGAAGAAATTATTACTGGAGTTAAACCTTGATACTGGTTCAATTGATTTAATTTATACTAAATCGGATGAATTTGTTTTCTTAGAAATTAATCCTGTTGGTCAATACGATATGGTTTCAGCTCCTTGTAATTATTATCTTGATAAAAAAATAGCGAGTTTATTGTTAAAAGAATAATATTATGAATTTAGAAGAAAAAGATTTACAAACATTAAAAATAAAAACCACTTTATTATACTTGTCACATATTGAGGAAAAAAAAACTATTCAAAATAAAGGAGAACGAAAATTTAATAGTTATGCAGTTTTAAAAAATAATTTATTTAATACTACTCAATACCAAGTTAAATCGGACTACAAACCAGTTATTATTTGATGATGGGTTATAATATTTTCACAGACATATTGCCTGTTCGAGGCTATTCTAGAGGGCTTTTTTATGACTTTGGAAAACAAAAATTGAAATTTGCACCTAATACATTACTTGATTTTTTTAAAGGAAATAATTATGTTGATAAAAATGATTTGCCTCAAGAGTATTTAGATTTCTTATTAAGAGAAAAATTTGTATTTGAAATTTCAAATAGACTAAAAGATTGCTTCCCTAAACTTAGTAATGATTATGATTCTTATTCGATTATACGGCATTTATTGATAGAGATAGATTTTGAAACACGATTAGAAGAATTGGAAACCACTATTTCTTTTATTGAAAATGAATTATATTGTTATCACCTAATTCTCATTATAAAAGAAGACTTATCATATCACAAAGAACTCATTTGTAATTTAGTAAAGTCCAATACTGTTGATAATTTTGAATCTATAGGAATTAAATCTTTTGTAGACAAGAGTGAAACTATTAATGAGATCCTTGTAAAGACAAAAAAAATCACTAATTTTTATATTGTTGATAAAAAAATAGACATTATTCATAAAGATTTAGATTTTGAAAGACAGCAAGTTTATCGAGTTCCTGTAAAGTCCAATGAAAATTATAATTTTGTATCATCAGAGCTATTTTCTATAAATCTGTCAATGTATTCTGAGTCTCAGAAACATAACACTTATTTTAACAGGAAGTTATATATTAAATCTAATGGAGAGATAAAGAGTTCAGTAGAGAGTCAGGAGATGTTTGGTTATCTCCATGAGATTAAAAAACCTGAAGAATTAAAGGCAATTATTAGTCGATCTAATTTTCAAAAATATTGGTTTGTTCACAAAGAAATTTGTGATGTATGTAAAGATTGTGAGTTTAGGCATATGTGTGTAGATAACCGCCTACCTTTTCAAAGAGAAGATGGAACTTGGTATCATAAGGAAGAGTGTAATTACAACCCATATATCTGTAAATGGCGAGGAGAAGAGGGTTATCTTTCTCTTAAAGAATGTGGAGTAACTTCTAATGAAAGTGGTTTTAATATTAACCACGAAAAAATAGAAGCTATTAATAAAATTTTGTGGAAAAAGGATAAAGAAACAGAAAGTGCTTAAATCTAACTTTCCCTTCTACAAACAACCAGATGCAATGGATTGTGGGGTAACCTGCATTCGTATAGTTGCCAAATATTTTGGGAGAAACATTTCGTTATCTAAACTTCGTAGTTTGTCAGAAACTACAAGAGAAGGAGCATCATTAAAAAACACGGTTGATGTTAAATAAACCATAAAAATTAGAAGTGATGGATTTATACCGATTTGTAATCAAAATGCCCGATAATTTCGTTACTCTCATTCTCTGGCTTTGATTATCTATCGGCATTATACAAAAACCATTGTTGGGTGTTTTGAAATTAAATTGGTATTACTAGGTGTATTTTGGTTATTTTACTTAGTCGAGCATGCTGTTATTTTTTTAATTCACCGTCCTTTTCGCATATATAGAGGGAGATGTTCCATGAATTTTTTTAAAATTTCTATTGAAATGAGAAAGGTTGTTGAAACCACTTTGGTAACAAGCTTGGGCAACGGTAAACTCTTTATTCTTTAGCAGCTTACAAGCGTTGGCAATTCTTATCTCGTTTAAGAAATTGATGTAGGTTTTACGCGTTCTCATCTTAAAATACCTGCAAAAAGCATTAGGGGTCATACTCGCCAAATTGGCTACCTCTTCTAAAGTAATGTCTCTGTAATACTCTTTCATGGTAAACTGAAAAATGCGATTCATTCTTTGACCTTCTGCCTCATCATAATGTTTCATTTCATTTGCACTGGCTAAAAAGGTATAATCAGCTGTTTCGGCTAAAATTTGCAAAATTTTGAGCAGTTGAATAAACCTGTCCAACCCATTGTGATGATCTATCGAAAACATAATTGGTTTTATTTTATCCCTTACCTGAGGGCTAAATTTTAAGCCCCTTTGTGTTTTATTTAAAAATGATTGTAGTAACTCCACTTCAGGCAGGGTAAAAAACTCACCCCCAAAAGAGTTTCTATCAAAAAATAAAGAAATGGCATAAGCTCCTTTCGATATTTCTTCATCATAATACTCCTTATTATTTCTAAACACATGGGGTTGGTTGGCACCAATAATAAACAAATCGCCCTCATTAAAATTACCCACATAATCGCCACATATTAACGTGCCTTCACTTTTTACCAATAAGGTAATTTGAATTTCAGCATGATTGTGTAAAGTATCATAGAAATAGGTCATGTCATCTATTTGCACACGAAAAGATTCTCTTTTTGTTTTGGGTATTTTAAATGGTAATACTTTCATAATTCTTTCATTATGATTCAAATATGGCAATAAAAATGCTTAACTCCAACAAAAGGGGTAAAATAGTATCACAATACGATATTTTAGATCAATAATTACATTTAAAGTGAGCCTACATTTGCCCTAAACTAAAAAGATAAATTCATGAAAATAAATTGGAAAGGGGTATTCCCCGCAGTTACAACAAAGTTTACTGAAGATAATAGGCTTGACATTGAATGGTTTTTAAAAAATATTGATGCTCAAATTACAGCAGGTGTAGATGGTATCATATTAGGTGGCACCCTTGGAGAAGCCAGTGGCCTAGAAGATGAGGAAAAATACACCTTACTTAAAAGCGCTGCTGCATTTTTAGATGGTAAAGTGCCAGTAATAATGAACATTACAGCAAAAACGACAGAGGCCGCCATTGAATCGGCACAAAAAGCTGAAAAATTTGGTGCCAATGGCTTAATGATGCTTCCACCAACAAATTACTATGCAGACGATAGGGAAACCATTGCCTATTTTAAGGCAGTAGCCAATGCGACTTCATTACCCATTATGATATATAACAATCCTGTGGATTATAAAATAGAGGTAACTATTAAGATGTTTGAGGCCCTCTCTGTATGTAAAAACATCCAAGCAGTAAAAGAATCAACGCGAGACATATCAAACATTACTCGCATGAAAAATACTTTTGGCAATCGATTTAGCATTTTGTGCGGTGTAGATACCTTAGCATTAGAAAGTTTATTGATGGGTGCAGACGGTTGGGTTGCTGGTTTGGTATGTGCTTTCCCAAAAGAAACCGTTGCGATTTATCGTTTAACAAAAGCAGGGAGGCATCAAGAAGCCTTAGAAATTTACCGCTGGTTCCTTCCTTTATTGGAGTTGGACATCAATTCAAAATTGGTTCAAAACATTAAGTTGGCAGAAGTTGCTACTGGTTTAGGCACCGAACATGTTAGGGCTCCACGCCTACCCTTAATTGGTGAAGAAAGAAGCCAAGTGTTAGCAATCATTGAAAAAGCAATGGCATCAAGACCAACATTACCCGAATATTTAAACATCAATCATCAAGAATTGGTAAATGTATAAGATATGATAACAGGAAAAAACTACATAGGATTCACAACTTCTGCCAAAGGAAATGATTTGGTAAAAAATGTTGCTGCTCATGATGGCTCAAGTCTTTCGGAAGATTTTTACGCAGCAACGGAGCAAGAAATAGATGAAGCAGTAAAAAAGGCCACCCATGCTTTTAAGGTTTATGGCAACATGTCGGGAGCAAAAAAAGCCAATTTTTTAGAGGAAATTGCAAGGGAAATAGAGATGATGGGCGATACACTTATTCATCGTGCAGCACTGGAGTCGGGACTAACCCAAGGAAGGTTTGAAGGAGAAAGAGCCAGAACTACAACTCAGTTACGAATGTTTGCTGACCTGCTAAGGGAAGGCAGCTGGGTTGAGGCTGTTATTGATACCGCCCTACCAGAACGAACTCCTGTTCCACGAACAGACCTCAGGAAAATGCTAACGCCTTTGGGACCAGTAGTTGTTTTTGCTGCAAGTAATTTTCCACTAGCATTTTCAACTGCTGGAGGTGATACTGCTTCGGCTTTGGCCGCTGGATGCCCAGTAATAGTAAAAGCCCATGGTTCACATTTGGGGGTAAATGATTTGGTTGCTGGAGCCATTAATAGGGCCGCAAAAAAAACAGGAATGCCTGATGGTGTATTTTCATCATTGAACGGAAGTGGAAGAAAAATTGGCAAAGCATTGGTGCTTCATCAAGGGGTAAAAGCGGTTGCATTTACAGGTTCTTATGCTGGCGGAAAAGCCTTGCAGGAGCTCGCACACACCAGAAAAGAGCCCATACCAGTATTTGCTGAAATGGGCAGTGTTAATCCCGTTGTTTTAATGTCCGACAAATTAGTAAGAGAAGGTGATCAATTGGCTACACTCTATGCTGGATCCATTACCTTGGGGGTTGGGCAATTTTGCACTAATCCAGGCTTGCTCTTGGGTGTAAAATCTGATGCCCTCACTGATTTTTCTCAGCGATTGGCTACGCAATTAGACGGCATTGAATCTGCCACAATGCTTAACGAAGGCATTGCAGCAACTTACCTTAATGATCGGCAAAAAGTTTTAGCTCATGAAGCAGTAGAGCTATCTACCAAAGAAGGCAGCACATACGGGCTACCTACTTTAGCACTTACTACGGGTAAAAACTTTTTAGCCAACCATCAATTGCATCAGGAAATTTTTGGACCCTTCTCCTTATTGGTAACCTGTGATTCTCAAGAGGAATTGGAACAAATTATCGGAACCTTAGACGGACAATTAACGGGAACCATCATGTGTACTGATAAAGATTTGAGTGCCAATAGTGAAGTGGTAAATTTATTGCATCATAAAGTGGGCAGGTTAATTTTTAATGCTGCACCAACTGGCGTAGAAGTTTGTCATGCCATGAACCATGGCGGACCTTACCCATCATCTACCGATAGTAGATTTACTTCTGTTGGTACAGGAGCCATTAAACGGTTTGTACGTGCCATTTGCTACCAAAATATGCCTGAAGCTATTTTGCCCGAAGCACTAAAAAATGTAAATACCCTAACGATTAACCGGCTGGTTAATGGTAAAATAACCAATAATTCCATCCACTAATTGAACAAAATTGATATGAGCAGAAAAACTTTTCATTGCATTGATGCACACACTTGTGGTAATCCAGTACGCGTAGTTATTGGAGGAAAACCTAAACTAAATGGCGATACCATCGCTGAAAAAAGGCTTCATTTTTTAGAAGAATTTGATTGGATAAGAAAAGGCTTAATGTTTGAACCCCGGGGGCATGATATGATGTCGGGAAGCATTTTATACCCTCCTGCTGATCCTGCGAATGATGTTGCTGTGTTATTTATAGAAACCAGTGGTTGTTTACCCATGTGTGGACACGGCACTATTGGCACCATAACCATTGCCATTGAGGAAAATCTAATAACGCCCAAAATTCCGGGTAAAGTTAAAATGGAAACTCCAGCCGGACTGGTTGAAATAACCTACCAATTGGAAAAAAATAAGGTAAGCTCAGTAAAGCTAACCAACATACCCAGTTATTTAGCTGCCGAACGCTTACGCATTCAATGTCCTGATTTAGGTGAGCTTGTTGTTGATGTGGCCTACGGTGGGAATTTTTATGCCATCATAGATCCTCAAAGAAATTTTACAGGTTTACAAGATTATACCACCGACCAGCTAATACCTTGGAGCCGGGCACTAAGGGATCAGCTCAATGCCGATTATAATTTTGTACATCCGAACAATCCTAAAATTAGTGGATTAAGTCACATTATGTGGACAGGCAACACCATCGATAAAAATTCAACAGCCAGAAATGCGGTGTTTTATGGAACCAAAGCCATTGATAGATCTCCTTGCGGCACGGGAACTTCGGCACGAATGGCACAATGGCATGCTCAAGGAAAAATGAAAATTGGTGATGAATACATTCATGAGAGCATCATTGGCTCAACATTTATTGGACGCATAGAGCAAGAAACAACCATGGGCGATAAAAAAGCCATTATCCCAAGCATTGAAGGCTGGGCTATGATAACCGGCTACAACACTTTATTTATTGATGACAAAGACCCTTTTAAAGAGGGTTTTTCTGTGCTATAGCTTATGAAAAAAGTAGTAATTATAGGAAATGGTGCCATTGGCTTATGCAGTGCCTACTATTTACAAAAAGAAGGTTTTGATGTTCATGTGGTAAGCGCTTGCAAAGAAGGGGCTGAAGACTCTTGTTCTTATGGCAATGCCGGAATGATAGTACCGAGTCATTTTACGCCCTTGGCCGCTCCAGGGGTTATTCGCCAAGGCCTAAAATGGATGCTAAAAAGTAAAAGTCCTTTTCATATTAAACCCCGTTTTAATAAGGATTTATTTCAGTGGTTGCGTCTTTTTTATGCCCATGCCAACCAAGAAAATGTTGATCGGTCGAAACATTTGCTAAAGGACCTCAATCTAACCAGTAGAGACCTGTTTAATTCCATACAAGAAGAAGAATCAATTGATTTTAATTTTGAAAGAAAAGGGTTGTTGATGCTTTATCAAACTGCTAAATATCAAGAAGAGGAAGAGAAAATGGCCCTACAAGCAAAAGCTTTAGGCTTGGATGTTTCCATCAAAACAAAACAGCAAATATTGGGTTTAGAACCCCACTTAACCCCCGATGTGCTCGGAGGTGTATTGTATAAAAGTGATGCACACTTAAATCCAACCGTTTTTATGAAAGGTATGGAAACCATTTTAAAAGCTAAAGGGGTACATTTTCATTACAACAGTGCAATTACCGGATTTTCATCCCACAAAAATAGCATTGAAGGGGTTTATACTTCCAAAGGAAAAATTAAGAGTGATGAAGTTGTTGTTTGTGCCGGAACATGGAGTGCAGCTCTTGTAAAACAGCTAAACATTATCCTTCCTATGCAAAGTGGAAAGGGATATAGCATGACCATAAACGGGGTGCCTAAAAACTTGCAGCATCCAAGTATTTTATGTGAAGCAAAAGTAGCCATGACCCCTATGGGAAATCACCTTAGAATTGCTGGAACCATGGAGATAGCTGAGAACAACCTGTGTATTAACAAAAACAGATTAAACGGTATCAAAGAACAAGTACCCAAGTACTTTCAAAATTTTGAATCCGATTGGTTTAAGCATATTACCCCTTGGGTTGGACTACGACCTGTTAGTCCAGATGGTCTTCCTTACATTGGTAGGGTTGCTAAATGGAAAAACCTGAGCATTAATACAGGCCATGCTATGATGGGAATGAGCTTAGCCCCTGTTAGTGGTCTGCTCATTGCAAAATCTCTTGCCACATCTTCACCAAGTCTAGATTTATCTTTATTAAAACCCGAACGTTTTTAAATACTAATTCTGAAATAAAAAAAGGGCTCAAATACTATCCATAAAATATGCGATTACCAACTTGGGTCACTATTAAAGGCAACTATCACAACATGCTTCGGTTAAGTAGCATCTCTCCTACTTACTTGTTTAATACTGCGTGCTAGATCTACAAAATTTTATTACTTTGGTACTATAAAAAAATATGTAATTTTAATTCGCCCTAATAAAAAATAGAATTGGCATTGTATAGAATTAAAAAATAGATACTTATGAAAAAAAGAATACTAATTTTAGGGATAACTTTTGTGACATTTGGAACCCTCTGTTATTCCCAGAAAAAAGAAACTGTAATAACTGATGGAGTTGAAAACCAAATAACTATTTCAGAAACAGGAATGTATGGAGGAACTGACTCGGAGGAAGCTAAGAAGTATTTTGACCAAGCAGCAAAATATGGAAATGAAGAAGATTTCAATAATGCCAAAAAATTCTATTTAAAAGCTATTAAAACAGATTCTAAGTATGTTGAAGCTTATGATAACTTAGGACTGATTTATAGAAGATTGGAAGATTTTGATAAAGCTATAAAATATTACAATAAATCGATTGAAATATTCCCAAAAGGTCAAATGGCTCATCAAAATTTGGCAGCAGTTTACGGCATAAAAAAAGATTATAAAAGTGCAATAAATGAGTACGAGGCAATATTGAAAATTTCACCTAATAATCCCGAAGGCTATTATGGAATTGCAAATTCATATATGATGCTCTCTCAATTTGATGATGCTTTAGTAAATGCCAAAAAAGCTCTTGATTTATATGAGAAAATTAATTCTCATCATATTGGTGATGGCTATTATATGGTTGGACTTATTAATTATTATAAAGGAGATAAAGAAAATGCAAAAGAATACTTGCAAATGGCAAAAGATAAAGGAGCAAAAATACATCCTCAAATAGAAAAAGAATTATTTACTGAAAAGAAGGAAAGCAAAAAACAAAATCAATTAGAAACTAAAGAAGATTATGCTAAATATGAGAAGGATGTCGTAAATGGATACAATTGGTTAATGAAAACTCCAATTGAGACAGAACCAACAAAAAGGAAAGAGATAAATTCATTTCTTATACAATGGATGACAGGAAGTCCGAATGTATCTATTGAGTTATCAGAGAAAATTGTAACCTATATGGACTGTGGAGAATGTTTGATGATGTTTATGGGGGGATGGACAAAATATGCTCTTGAATCAAAAGATTTCAAGAATAAAGTGAAAGGAAATTTAGCTGGAACAGAGAGTGTTATTAAATTTTATCTCTTAAATAAAAACTCTCTTGGACAAAACAAATCTATTGAGAAATTTATAAAATTGAAGAGAGAAAATAAGTTGGAAGAATATATAAAATCAAATATATAGACTCCATACAATATTCACTAAAAACAATAATCAACCCCTGCTGGATGGCAACGCTTTTTAACGTAAACGTTAGTAAAAATCTATGACAAATACTTTGAAGAAATTACTATTATTCTTTTTGATTATTCTTTTTACCAAATTTATAATTGCTCAAACAACGGCAATACCTGATATTAATTTTGAGATACAATTAATTTCTAAAGGATATGATAATTTTCCGCTAAATGGCTCTATACCTACAGCGAATATTATTTATTTTCCAATGCTATAAAATCGTTTATTTAGGTGAAAAAGGAATAAGTTTAGAAACCCAACCAATAACTTGTAAATCTGTTTTTCCTTTTTCTGGGTGAATTACCAAATTATCTATAGAAACTTGTTCTCCTTTAGAAACTGAGTCGTTTATGTGTTTCTGATCACTCTCACTCCAGTTGGCATCCACACTTAGGTTACACCCTAAAATAATACTAGAAGGAACAATAGAAAAAATACCATCGTTAGCATCTAAATCTCCAGAAGAACAAAAGCCTTTAGGCTGCCCTTTAAGTAACCAACCATAGGTACTGAATAGCGTTTCATTATACCATTCTCTACTTAAAGACACTTCAAGATACTTCATTGAAATCTTCTTAATTTCAGTAGTGATATCTAGATTTTTTGTTTTTATTTGTTTTTTATTATTGGAAAATTGAAGTTTGCCTGAAGCTTCTTTACCACCTATAATTGCAAAGCGGCTATCGGGATTTCCTGCCTTCGAAAGGTCAAATTCGATACTTTTATAACGGTTATTACTCGTATCATACCAATCACTTGGAGTAGCTTGAATGGGAGCCCATGCACCAGGAGTATCGTCCATATTAGCATATTTAGTAAGTTCTAAAGATTGTTTAGAATCTGCAATTATTTGTGTTATAAAAGGCGAATCTACACTAGTTGAAGCTCCTTTTACTATAGAGGCATAAACCGATTCTGTTGAGCGATTACTGGGGTTATAATATTTAGAAAATGTAGGCATAGGACTTACCAATTGTCGAAACGCCCACAAAGAAGAAAGGCTCCCTTTAGGGTTTTCCGAAGAATAAGCATTCTTAAACTCATCTGGATTGATGGTCATTGGAAGTGCATTTAATTGCAATATTGGTTTTGTTAAGGTACTAGCATCTACCTCTAATGATTCAGTTAAAATAGCTTTTTTTGAATGCTTTGTTGTAGTTTTAAAAGCTCTATCCTGCTCAATATCCTTGCTTAATACTTCAAATAAATTCATACTATATTTTATATAAAAATAAGTAGTAGTTTCAAAAGTTTGAAACTACTACTTATTATTTATTTATTTTTTATTGATTAACCTCTACTGCTACAAGTTTTGGTTCTGCCATTGGAGCAGAAGCAGGAGTAACTTCACTTACCCATGCAACAATTTGCATTCCTGGTATTTTAATCGTTCCAGAATCTAAAGTAGATTTAAAAGAGTCATGTGATTCACTATGTGAGTAGTGCCCTCCGATAGAGAATGGCCCCCAACCTACACTAGTAGATCCACTTGTAGCACTTTCAATATGTTTTTTATCTTCCGAGCTAAAGTCTGCTGTAATTTCAACATCACTCATTACAACAAAAGCTGTTGGCATTAATGGCAACATACCATTTGAATTACCCTCTAAGGTACCATTTGAAATTCCATCAACTGGTTGGTCGTTTAACCACCATCCTTTAGTTCTAAATAACAAAGAGTTCATCCAAGGTCTCATCACACGAACCACAGTAAGATTTGCTTTAATTTCAATGTCATTTGCATCCATGTGAAAACTATCTTCTCCTTCGGAATGATTAAAAGAACCTCCTACACTCCAAAGACCACCGCTCCAAGAAGCACCACCTCCATAACTAGTGAATTTCGAATCAGTTTGTGTATTTAAAGCAGAACTCTTAAGACTAAATTTTGTTGATCCTACACTACCTGACGCCCAATCCGAAGGTAAAGCATAAGATAAAAGCCAAGGCTGTCCAGCAGGCCCTGCCGCTTTCCAGTTTTCTGGAGCCACAGCTTTTTGAGAATCTGAGATAATTGCAGAAGTGACATCGTTAATTGTTGCTGCCATTGCATTTTTAGCTCTCTCAACATTTGCTTTTCCTTCTTGATTCCATGTATTCCATGCTTGATCAATATTAAGTTGAAGCTTTGGAGCTACAGCTTGCCATTCACGTTGGTCTTTTGGTATTGACAAATCATAACCATTTTGAGCTACGCGATATCCACATACTGCAGTAACATATGCTTGTTGGTTATTATTATACGTTTGAGCAATTTCTGAAGGAACTGTTGTTTCTGTATCTGGCCCATCAAAATTTGGAATAGATTTTTGAGTATTTAAAAAATCATAAGCGGCATTATATGTTTGTTTTTGCTCAGGATTTACTTCCGCTTTTGTATTTGCTCCATCAACAATTTCTTGATATGTTTTAGACAAAATAACCGTAGAAGGACTATAATCAGCTTGCACCGCAGGAACAGTATCTACCATTGCAGAAAATTGTTCTGCTGCGTTCAAATTTCCATTTGGTTTGTTAGGGCTAACCTGATTTTGGAAGTCAACTGGATTGATTGCTTCATTTTTTGATAATTGAATCAAAGTTGTATCTGGATCAAAATTTCCAGATTTTCCATCAGGCGAATAAGTTACCGCTTCAAATATTCTGTCATAAAGAGATTGTAATAATTTTTTTTCTTGATTTGCTTCCATGTTTCATAATTTTATTTTCCTACTCTATTTAAAATTGGCTTTTCGGATTTCACCTTTATAAACAAAATCTGATAGTAGCTACTTAATCGAATATTTGATTTTGATTACGGTGTAAATTTCTAATTATCTAAAAAGTCTTACTAGAGTATAAACACCTAATTTATAGAGAGGTAGAAACGCGTAATTTATAGGGTGGTAGAAATACCTATTAAATAGCAGGGTAAAATCAAGAACAAAAACTATTACGATTAGAAGAGTATAAATAAAGTTAAAAACTTTATTTATACTCTTCTAGGACCTTCTACTTACTTAAAAAACACTTAATATTTATGCCCGATTTTCATCCCACAAGAATAGCATTGAAGGGGTTTATACTTCCAAAGGAAAAATTAAGATTGATAAAGTTGTTATTTGTGCCGGAACTTGGAGTGCCGCTCTTGTTAAACAGTTAAACATTGTTCTTCCTATGCAAAGTGGAAAGAGATATAGCATAACCATAAATAAGGTTCCTAAAAACTTGCATCATCTGAGTATTTTGTGTGAAGCAGTAGCCATGACCCCTATTGGAAAATCACCTTAGAATTGCTGGAACCATGGAGATAGCCGAAAACAAACTATGTATTAACAAAAACAGATTAAACGGCATTAAAAAACAAGTACCTAACTACTTTCAAAATTTTGAACCCGATTGTTTTAAGCATGTTACTCCTCGGGTAGGTCTACGACCCGTTAGCCCAGAGGGGCTCCCTTACATTGGTAGAGTTTCTAAATGGAAAACCTGAGCATTAACACAGGCCATGCAATGATGGGAATGAGCTTAGCTCCTGTTAGTGGTCAACTCATTACAAAATCTCTTACCACATTTTCACCTTGTTTGGATTTAGATTTATTAAAACCCGAACGTTTTTAAATGATCGCATTTTGACAAATCTTAGAAAAATTTTATTTGGTTAATGACCAGTTTTAGCATATTTATAAAATACAATATTAAATATTTAAGTATTTTATTAGGCATATATACTTATATCGAAATTAAGTATTTTAACGTAAATTTAAAAAAAACAAAATAATTAATGT
>NVUQ01000054.1 GCA_002401955.1 Flavobacteriales bacterium
TTCACTCTCTTTAATGCCAATTATTACTCGTTTTCCCATATAATAAAGGTACACAATTTTCTGAATATATCAGGCGTTTTGTTTCAGAATTGGTATAACTACCTGTTTGCTGTAAAATAATTTCACTTGAATATCATAGAGTTGATAAGTTAACTTTTCATTGTTTTATTACCAAGCTTAAAGTACATCAATGTGCAGCCTATTAGCAAAATACTATTTTATAGGCTTTTTAATTTAATAATCACATTTTTTTCTAGAGGGATACAAATATTGGTTGTTGTTCCTTTTCCAGGAATAGATGTAATAACAACTTCTCCATTAAGGTCTATTAATCTACTTTCAATATTTATTAATCCATTTCCTTTTTCTATTTTTTCATGATCAAATCCAATACCATTATCTGAAAGTTTAATATTCATGTTTATATCATCATAAAAAATACTAAGATTAACCTCGTTAGCTTTAGCATATTTTAAAATATTAGTCAATAATTCTTGAATAATTCTAAATATATGGTGTTTGGTTGAGTTAAGTAAATCTATTGGAAGAATAATTTCGTTATTAAAATCAATATTAGTTGATGTTCTTAAATTATCAATCAAATCATTAATCTGATTATCGAATTTCACATAATTATCGGCTTCTGAAAGCCCTTTTGATATAATTCGAACTTCTTTAATCGCTTTTTTTATATTGTTTTTTGTACTTTCTAATAAATTTATTTCTTCGTTATCCAATAAATTTAAATGATTTTCTGACGCATTAATCCCCATAAGTGAAGCAGCCAAAATTTGTTGAATGCCATCATGTAATTCTCTAGATATCTTTTGTCTTTCAGTTTTTATTATCTTACCTATTAAATTTTCTCTACTATCTAATTTACGTGTAATTTTGTTAAGTAAATCATTAATCTCAAATGGTTTTGTAATAAAATCTTCGGCACCTAATTTTAATCCTTTGATAATATCTTTTGAATTAGTTATTGCAGATAAAAAAATAAATGGGGGTACAATTCCATCAAGATCTTCAGTGTTTATTTTTTCAAATAATTCAAACCCTGAACATAAGGGCATGTTTACATCACAAATAACAAGGTCAGGTTTAGAATCTTTTAATCTTGTATACCCTTCAATACCATTTTTAGCTATAATTACCGAATAATTTGATATTTCTAATAATTCAGTTAAAGTTTCCCTTAATTCAATATCATCTTCTATAATAAGTATTTTATCCATTTTAAATATTGTTTAGTAGGAATTTTACAAGAAACTTTGACCCTTTATTTTCTTCACTTTTCACATTAATTTCCCCATTGTTTAGCTCTATGTATTCTTTAGCTATTGATAATCCTAAGCCTGTTCCAGGTATATCCATAGCATTTTCAGATCTATAAAAAGGAGTAAACAAATTTTTAATTGATTTTTTTGGAATTCCAATTCCCTCATCACTTATTTCAATTATTACTTCATTTGTTTTAAATATTAAGTCTAGTTTAGGGTTTTTGTGTGAAGAATATTTGAAAGCATTAGAGATTAAATTATTAAGAGCGTGGTTAATTAATAAAGCATCTCCGTTAATTTCTGTTTGTTTTCCTTGTATTTTAAATTCCAATACCCTACCGTCAGTTTGTAAAGAGTTAAATTGCTCTATAATGTCGGTTATAATAGAAATAATATTTAACGGTTTCAGATTAACTTTAATTGAACCTGAAGAAATTTTACCCAACACTAATACTTCATCCATTAAATTGGTCATTTCTAAAATTCCATTTTTTATTCTCTGAATAGGTTTGAGTACTTTATCTAACTGCTTTATGTTAATTAATCTTGATTGCATTTCAAGAAGTTCAGAATTTGATTGAATAATTGCTAATGGAGTACGGAATTGATGAGATGCAGTTGAAACAAAATGTGATTTCAGCCTACTTAATTCTTTTTCTCTATCCAAAGAAGCATGGAGTTCTCTTTCTGAAACCTCCAATTCTTTGGTTCTTTTTTTTTCTCTTTTTTCAATTTCGGTTCGCTCGGTAACATCCATGCTAACACCATACATTTCAATAGGAAGTTTATTTGTATCCAACTTTATGTTGCCCCATACCTTTAAAAATTTAATTACACCATCAGAGTTAATAATCGTTTCATCATAGGAAAAAGATTTTTTATAATCACTTGGATTATTAAATCTTTTTAAAATGGATTCTTGCTTATTTGGATGTACCATATCAATGTACTTCCCTATGCTAATTCCATCTTTTGGATTTAATCCAAAAACGCTATAAAGTCCATCAGTCCATGTTAATTTTTTATCAACGAACTCCCAGTTCCATATGCCTATGTTAGAAAGGTTTTCAACATCTTTTAATAATGTAGTTTGTTTTAATATTTTACTCAGATAATACTCTCTTTGTGTTACATCCTCAATTGTCAATATTAGACCATCTAAATGTTGATCTCCTTTTATAGATAAAATTTTATCCTTGCATATCATCATTTCAATATGAAACGGATTATTTTTTTTGTGTAAAAAGTTAGATATTTTATCATTAAATTCAGTTAATTCCTTTATTGAAGTAATAATATTCGTGTTAATTAAGGCATTAACACTTTTGTTACTAATACCAAGAAAATTAACTGCTTGTTCGTTTATTATTTTAATAATTCCATTATAATCTAATATTATTAGGCCGAAAGGAACTGAACCAAATATTGAAAGAAGGAAATCCTTTACTTCAATTGACTTTCTATTATTTAAGTTATATTTCAAATCAGGTAATTCTATTTTTTCTAGATACAATAACAAAATTGTCTGTACCATTATTTATTTTCGTTAAAACTTCATTTGCAATATCAGTATTAGCTAACAAAAATGGATTTTTAAGCATGGCTTTTGTATCACTCAGTCCTGTAGATATAATTCCAATTGAATTATTTTTTGTATTAACTTGAAAAGTTTCTATTTCATCTAGATTAGAATGACGTAAAGAATTGTTGTTAGTTTGAAATTGTATTTGATCTTCTGCAATTACCTGAAAGAAAAAATTGCCAACGCCAGCTAAACTAATTGAATGGGGTTTTATGTAAGATAAACAAACTTCAAAATCAATGTCACTTGAATTTTTTATTAAATATACGCGTACCTTACTTAATATTTTGTATAAAGAACTCCCAACGTTTTTAGTAATTATAGATTTCAAATGTTCAGATAAATTTGTTGACTCATTACTTGGAGTTTTAGATTTAATTAACCCAAGGAGTAACTTGTTACCATCAAATCCTTCATTAATAAAATTAAACATGTTTTTAGGTTTAGTTTTATTAATGTTTCTAGCGATCCCCCATGAAATATTTTTATAATCTAAAGGAAGAAATTTTTTCATTAACACAGTAGTTCCCTTCCCTTTTTGAGATTTAATCCAAAAATTACTCATAGACCGCATTGCGGCACCTAAACCCACTCCTAGGCTATTTGAAGAGGATGAGTATTGATCTTTTAATGATAATTTAATGTTTTCAATCCCAATTCCGTCATCAACAATAAAAATTCTAATGCCACGGTTATTATAGGTAGAGGAAAAATAGATTCTCCCATTTTGCCCATATCTTATTGTGTTGATTCCAATTTCTGAAATTGCAAAGGATATAAAAGAAATACTTTGTGAATCAAACCCGATAGATTTGGCTAAAATTTCACATTTATAGATGGCTATTGTAAGATGCCCCTCCGTTGTAATAGGTAATAAAGTATTCACAGAAAAGTATTAATTAAGTGGTGTTAACTCCATGTTAATTATTTTATAATACTCTTTTAATGCTGATTTTAAATCTCTAGTAACCTTATTAGTTGGTAATTCAATACCCCCAGCAACCATTGTTTGAGCAGTCAAAGGATTTATTCCACAAACTATAGCTTCAACACCTATTAAGTGGAGAGTTTTTAAAATTGAAGAGAAATGTGCAGCAACAAATGAATCAATTAATTCAACATTAGATAAATCAACTATAACATATCTAGCTTGTGTATTCTCTATTGCGTCAATAAATAAGTTCGTAACCGATTGTATTCGAGCAGAATCTAATCTTCCAAAAAATCCAGAAAAAAGGCATCCTTGGGAAATTTCTGTGACTATCATTGGCGCCTCAAATGCCATTTGGTCATCACTAATAGCGACTTGTTTTATATTGTTAGTGCTTTTTTTCATTAGATCTTCGTTCATTTTTGTAAATATTTATAAGTTATATACAAATTTAAAAAATTATATGCACTTGTTAATAGGTATATTGTATACCTGTTAATAGGTAAATCGTGGTATTGTAAAATACAAAAATATTTTGTATTGATATGTAAACTAAAAAACAGTTGTAATGAACCACAAGCATTGTCGTTATTTGGTTTCAGCTTATATTTTTTGTTGGATAAAATATAAAAAAAATGACGTTTTATAAAATCGGTTTATTTTGTTGAATTTTTTCAAAACAGTATATTTTTGTGTTTAAGATGAAAAAAGTGTTCAAAAATAGGTTTGACTCTTCATTAAAATACTATGATTGAATAGTCAGCTTTTTTATTCCAAAAAAAAGGGCAGTATAAAAGGTAATACCAATTTAATTTCAAAACACCCAACAATGGTTTTTGTATAATGCCGATAGATAATCAAAGCCAGAGAATGAGAGTAACGAAATTATAGGGCATTTTGATTACAAATCGGTATAAATGGATTTTCGAACCTTTAGGAGATTAACATTACAAGGAAATCTAAATTAATTTAAGACTAGGAGAAGATCATAATTACCATTGATTGTGAATTAAATATGCTTATTTTATGAAAGAATTACTAGAAGAGACAACATCACAAAACATTTATTGGGATAGTGAGAATAAAATTGTTCATGGAGTTTTAATTGCCAACTTAACAACGTTAGAAGATGCAATTGAAAATATTGATGCTCAGGAAAGAATCAAGAATAAAATGAATAGGGAAAAAACTCGCGTTTTAATTGACATGTCTAGCGTGTCTGAAATTTCCAAAGAAGCAAGAAATTATTTTTCTAATGAGAGAACAGCATCTATTCAAAGAGCAACTGCATTGTACATAAATTCAGTAGTAGGAAGGGTTATTGGTAATTTTTTTATGGGAATAAATAAGCCATTAACCCCAACCAAGATTTTTACAGATAAAAAAGCTGCAATTAAATGGTTGCACGCTTACAAGGATGAATAAATATAAGGATAAACATAGAATAAATTACATCTTAGATAAGCTAGAGAGAATAGCCCATCTAGATTTCTCGGGAAGGCTTAAAATAAACGCAATCACAGATGAAATAGATGCACTTTCTGTTGGTGTTAATATGTTAAGCGAGGAGATTGAATTTAGTCTAAGAGAAAAAGAGAAAACTGCACAAAAACAAGTAAATCTTTTACAACAATTAGTTGATAATAGTCCTTTGGGTTCTATGGTGGTGCACATAGAAAATAGGAGTGATATAACATCCTTAAAGATTGTTATCATAAATGATGCATGTGAAGATGCTTTAGGGATAATTAAAGAAAATATCATAGGCAAAACTATTTTACAGGCTTTCCCTTTATTGTATGATGATTATCCCGTTATTATTGATGGATTGAAGAAGGCAATAGAAGGGGCTGAATTAACCTTAAATAGAGTGGAGTTAAACAGTTCTAATTCTCTCCCTTCTTATTTTAATGTAAAGATTTGCCCTTTGGTTAATGACTATATTTTTCTGAGTTTCGAAAATATTACAAAACGAAATGAGGTGGAACGTAAATTAAAAAAAGTAGAAAATTCTATTCTCAATTCTATCATTTTTTCGCAAGAAAATACTCGTAAAGAAGTCTCTAAAAAACTTCATGATGGATTAGCTCAAACCTTATTTGGATTAAAATTTCACATGGAATATATTAATAAGAATGTACGGAACTCCAAAGATAAAGAACTAAAAGAAAGTGTAAAAGTTGTACGAGAGTATATTGAAAGAAGTATTGCTGAAATTAAGTCTCTAGCCTTAGATTTAATGCCGATATCGCTAGTCGAAGAGGGGTTATCTGCTTCTATTCGAAACCATATTAACGATTCTGAGTACAAGTATAATGTACAATTAGAATCTAATATCAATGACGAAAAGATAGATTATGATATTAGAATCGTTATGTTTCGTGCAATATCTGGAATTTTAGACAAGGCATCAGAATATACAAAAGTGAAAAAGATAAAAGTTCAATTATTAAATGGGGCAAGTGTAAGTTGCAAAATAGAAATTTGGGGAGGCTTTAATATTGAAGTTAATAATGATGGGGAAATAGTTGAGGAAGAATTTAAGGTATCTGAGAAAAGAATAAATCTTATGGGAGGAAGTGTTTATTCTGTTTATGACAAAAATCTTGGATTAACCACGATTTTAATGAAAGTCTCACTTTAAAGCTTCTTTTAAGATAAATACCCAAATCCTTAAGTATTAATACCTAGATATTGTTAATTAAAAATTGAGTACTACATGGTATGTAAAATTACTTTGATTAATTTACTTTTATAAGGTACATAACAACTACTACAGCTAATGAATGTAAAAAGTAACATTATCACAATTGAACCAAACTCTAAACTTTCTGAGTCTTTTAGTGAAAATGTGAATACTTTATTTAAACTGTCTGGGAAGAAGTATTTTAGAGAATTAGTTCTATTTTTATGTAATAATACCAATTCGAAATACGCTTTTGTAGGGATGTATAATAGCGAAAATAAAAATGTTGTTGTACAGTCATTTTATGCAAACAGCACTTATATTAAAAATTTTGAATACGCTATAAAAGGTAGTCCATCTGAGTATGTTATCAATAACAATCTTTGTGTTTGTTTTGATAAGGTTCAAAAAGAATTTCCAAAGGATAAAGGAATAAAAATTTTTGATGTTGATGGCTATGTTGGTATCCCTTTATTTGATTTAACTAACAAACCAATAGGTATTGTTGTTGTAATGAGCCAGAATCCTATACAAGACGTAAGGGTGTATAAGCAACTTCTAAAATCAATCCAAAGTAAAACAGAGTTGGAAATAGAACGATTGCATTTAAAAAAGAGCTTGTTATTATCTAAAAAAGAATTTGTTAATAATTTTCAAAACGCATTTGAGGTTTCTTTTAGTTTTAATTTTAATAAAAAAGGAAAACAAATTTCTCAACTTATATCCCCTATTATTGAAAAAGTATTAGGTTATAATCAAGAAGAAATTAAAACAGTAAATTTCATTGATTTTTTTAAGAATTATAGAGAGGCTGAAGCGTTTCTAAAATTAATGAAAGAGAAGAGGGCTGTGGAGAATTACCCCTTAACATTTGTAAACCAAAAAGGAAGTATTACCTATGTTGAGATAGATTGTGTATTAACAGATCAAGGGTTGCCAGAAAAATTTAGCTTTCAATTGATTGGTAAGTTTAAAGATGTAAGCAAAAAAACTAAGCAAAACTTACGCATTGAAATTGCTTATTTGATAGCAGAAAAAGCTCAACAACGACATGTTGACTTAAATAGTTTTTGTCATTTCATCTACCAAACAATTAAAGTTAGAATTAATGTTCCTAATTTTTACATTGTAGTATTAAAGGGTGATCAATTGGACTTCCCTTTTTTTAAAGACAAAGGTTGTCCGTATGAAAATAGTAGTTTTACAAAACCCACTAAACCTAATGGTTTTATAGAATATATAATCAATAAGAAAACAATTATTAGCCTTAGAAAAAAAGAAGTTAAAAAGTTAATTGAGACAAAACAATTATGTTTTGAGGGTGAAATTCCTGAAAACTTAATATGTTTTCCCTTAAAAAGCAATAGTGCTTCTATAAGTGCAATGGTTGTTCATACCTATCATCAGCATGTTGGCTTTAGTCTAGAAGATTTAGAATTTGTGCAGTTTATTGCTAAACAAGTGGGTGCTATTATTGATAGAAAGGAGTGGCAGACCAACCTCGTTAAAAGTGAAGTATACTTTAGATCTTTAGTTGAAAACGCTTCGGAAATAATAGTAGTAATCAATGGTGTTGGAGAAATCGAATATATAAGTGGAGTTTCTAATAAAATTCTAGCCTATAAACCTCAAGAATTGATTGGTTTTAATCTTTCTAATTTTCCAGGATTAATAGAATTAAAGGAATTTATAGATGATGGAAATACAAAGAATAAAGGTAGGGTAATTAGGGTGGTTGATCAAAATGGCCAAGAGAAATATTTAGATGTTCATCTTAGTAAGATGAAAGAAAACCACGGTAAAATTGTGATAAATGCCAAAGATATAACGCAACGAGTTTTATCCGACAAAAAAAAGGAGTTTAAGCAAAAGAGACTGTCTATAATACATGAAATTGAAAAGGCTTTGATTTCTCATAAACCTTTAAGTTCTGTGTTGAACGATGTATTGAAAATAATAGAAAAAAGAGTGTTGAGTATAGATACCGTGTTTATATCACAGATAAATAATTCTAAGAAGATAATGAAAGTGCTGGCTTCAGTGAGGAAGTCTGAGAACGATAGTAAAGCAGAAATTGGTGATGTTATTCCTTTTTCTGAATTACCAGGGTTGCGTTCAATTCTTAATAAAAATATATATAATATTGGCGACATACAAAAGAAAAAAGTGCTTAAAGAATTTGATAAAAAGAATATAGAAGAGGGAGTTCAATCGTATTTAATAATACCAATTGTTGCAAACAATAAAGTAATAGGTTCTTTTTATATGGGGTCTAAGCATAAGAATTATTTTAAGGATATTGATAGCCGAATATTCAAGGAAATAATAAGGCTGTTGGCTGTTGTGATAAATGAGTTTTTGCTCAAAAAAGAGCTGGCAGGTAGAGAAATTGATTTATTGACAATACTTAATAGTTCTAATGAAGGTGTTTTAAGAGTTGGTATTTCTGGTAAGATAATGGTTGTTAACGATAAGTTAAGCGAAATATTAGCCTATACTCAAAAGGATTTTTTCAATAAAAAAGCTACTGATTTTGTTCATGAAGCAGACATTAAAAAGTACAACACGAGCTACAATAAAATACTTGAAAATAAGCTTGAAAAAGTAACCGTTGATATTAAGTTTTGGTCTAAAAAAGGTGTAATTATTGATTGTAAAGTTACAATGAGGTCAATATTTGATGTTGAAGGAACTTTAGATTACATTATCATGTTTATAGAAGATAAGACTGAAGAAAGAGCAGCCCTTAATAAAGTGCTAAATTTAGAAAATGCCCTTAATTATTCTTGTAGTGTGTTGTTTACTGATAAAAATTCTATTATAACTGATGTGAATGAGAAAGCATTAGAATACACAGGATACACTAGAGAGGAGCTTGTGGGTAAACCAATGAAGATTTTAAGTTCAGACTATTATATAAAAGCTGAGCGGGAAGCATTTTGGAAAACAATTCATTCTGGAAAAATATGGCAGGGAGAATTAAGAAATAAAAAGAAAGACGGAAGTTATTATTGGTTGTTTACTAATGTTATTCCAATTATAAGCAAAGATAAAGAATTTGAAAAAAATGTTATTATAAGCTTTAATATAACAGATGATAAAGTTGAGAAAAATGCTTTGATTAGGGAAGTGATAGAGGCTCAAGAGCATGAAAGAGAGCGTTTTGCAATGGAGATACATGATGGTTTAGGACAAATGTTATTAGCTTCTAAAATGAATTTGACAGCCATAAGTGATCTAGATAATTTAGATAATGAAATGAAGGAGGTGTTGGATACTTCGGTTGATTTATTAGTCGCATCAATTCAAGAAGCACGAAGCATATCTCATGGTCTTATGAGTAGAGTGTTAAATAGGTTTGGAATTGCCTATGCTGTTGATGAAATAATAAATAACATTAATATTACATCAAAGCTTATCTTTTCGTTTAAGCACAATATAGAAAATATTCGATTTAGTGAAGATTTAGAAATGGGTATATACAGAACCTTACAAGAACTTATTAAAAATGTAATTAGGCATTCAGAAGCTACTAAGGCTTATGTTAAAATTACAACAAGCAAAAACGACTTATTTCTTGAAATTAAGGATAATGGAATAGGAATAAGTAACAAGTTAATTAATAGTTCTAAAGGTGGTATTGGCCTAAGGAATATGAAGTCAAGAATAGCATACTTAGGTGGTGTTTTTGAGATAGACGATAGCGTAAAAAAAGGAACAAAAATAAATATTAGAATTTCACTTTAAAAACAGATATTATGGAAACTATAAAAATATTACTCGCAGATGATCATCTTATAATAAGAGATGGGATTAAATTAATGTTAAAAAAGAATTTAAATTTTAAGATTGTTGCTGAAGCAGCAAATGGAGGAGAAGTGATACAGTATCTACATGACAACCCTAAATCTATAGATGTAGTTTTAATGGACATCAATATGCCAACAATGAATGGGATAGAGGCAGCTAAAATTATATTAGAAAAGTTTAGTGATGTAAAAGTTCTCGCATTAACTATGCATGCAGAAGAGAGTTATATTACAAACATGTTGAAAGCAGGAGCTTTAGGCTATATTTTGAAAGAATCGAGAACAGAGGAGCTAGTGTCAGCTATCAAGTCTGTAGCAAGAGGTGAAAAATACTATAGTAACGAAGTATCGGTTACGTTGATTAATTCTTTAATGAATGGAGATAAACCAAAAGAATCGGAATTGTCGGATCGAGAAGCTCAGGTGTTAAGTCATATTGCAACTGGATTAACCAATAAAGAAGTTGGAGAAATATTATATATTAGTGGTAGAACTGTTGAGTCTCATAGGAGAAATATTATGGGTAAACTTGATCTTAGAAATACCGCTGAAATGATACGATATGCACTAGAAAATGAGATTGTTGCATAGACTATATATGTTGAAGAAAGATTTCTGAATGTGGTTTAAACTATGTAAAGTGGGTGTGTGATTATGGAAAATAAATAAAACAACAATGAAATCCATTTTTTCAATTTCATTCAGTTCTTGTATAATATTCTTTATTCAAATTATCTATAAAAATAGAGGCTTCCTTGTTTAATGTCTTTTAATTCCTTTATGGATGGAAGTTTATAATCCGATAAAATAATAATTGTTTCAGGTAGTTTATTTTTTATTTCGCAGGTAAATATGTTACGCTTTTTTAGCGTATTAATATTTTTCATCTAGGTGATAATCTAAACTTATACCAAGTTTATTAAAAAACACCTAACAATGTTTTTTGTATAATCCCTAATCCTCATACGTAATTTTACACACCACTAATAGAGGTGTTTTACTTGTACTAAATTAAGTTGTATTGCTCTTTTATCTCCCTTATAGTTGAACATATCTTTGAATTGTTTAAAACTCAAATTTTAAGTTATGATAAATTCATCTTTTCCAAAGATAATAACAAGTCTAGTTTTGTTTTCTTTAATTACACTAACTATAACAACTATTAATGCACAATCTATCAATAAAAAAAATAGTCCATCTACAGATTATTTTATTGAATATTTTAAAAGTTCTGAGTATATCTCAATGATTACAAAAACTTTTGGAAAAGATACTGCTGAGCACATTTTGAAAATGACTCAATATAAATTAAAAAGAAAACACAACTTTGAAAAAGTAAATTATTAACAATTTGCTTTTCTAAATAAATTTTATGTCAAAAAAAATTTCATTTTCTGCTTTTGGAAGAGACTCTTATTACCACAGAGATTGGTTTAAAAAAAATGGCTTTAAATTTGATAGAAGTGCACGAAGATGGACAGTCAATGAATTACCAATAGAAAATGCTGAAGAATTTGCGAGTTATTGTCGTAAATACGGATTAACTTTTGAGCGATCAGACAGAATTATATCAGAGTTTGATTATGCGGATTACTTATGGGATGGAAAAAGAGATGAATTTATGCAACCTTATAAGACTGTTCAAATTCCAGAACCTAAAAATAAAACATAATTTTTTCTGCTAAAAAGTTTATTTTCAAATAATTTATTTCTACTAATCATACTCAGTGCAATATGGGGATCTGCTTTTATTGCTATTAAGGTTAGTGTTGGATCAATTCACCCAGTTTCAGTTGCTTCTTTTCGCCTTTTAATAGGAGCAATATTTCTTTATTCTTTTTGTTTATTTAAAGGATATAGATTTAGTTTATCAAAAAAAAATATTTTTTTGATAATTATCATTGGACTAATAGGAAACTTTATCCCCTTTTTTTTAATTAGCTGGTCTGAACAATATATTCAATCCAATACTGCTGGATTACTACTTTCTGTCGCTCCAATTTTTACCCTACTATTGTCCCATTATTTCACCAAAGATGATAGATTCACATTATTAAAATTTATTTCGATTATTGTTGGTTCAATAGGCGTGTTGTTTATTATAGGTTTTGACACATTGGGAAGTTTGACTTCAAACTCTCAAAAAACTTTAATTCCAAAAATTGCAATTATATTTTCAGCCTTAGGATATGTCATTTCATCTATTCTTGCTTATAATTTAAAAGAAATAAGCACTATAAAACTTACAACACTAGTTACTATATCTGCAGCCCTATTGTCAGTTCCTTTTATGATTTATATAGAAATATATTCCCCTTCTTCTTTGAATGCAAAATCACTTTTATCAATATTTTATTTAGGTCTGTTTCCAACAGCTATAGCCTTCCGATTGCGCTTTCATATTATTTCAAAAGCTGGCCCTATTTTTTTATCTTATGTTGCATATCTAATTCCAGCATTTGCCATTTTATGGGGATATCTTTTTTTAAATGAAAAAATTAATTTAGAT
>NVUQ01000055.1 GCA_002401955.1 Flavobacteriales bacterium
CCAACACCTTTATAAAGATAGGTGAGCACATATTGCTGGATCCTTCCCTTGAGGAAGAGAAGGCTCTTGAAGCACGTTTTACCGTTACTCTTGAGGACACGGGAAATGTCTGCGCAATGCAGAAAGCTGGCTCGAGCAACTGGACCACAGACGAGATTCTTGCTTGTGTTAAGATAGCAGCAAAACACTCTAAGGAAACAAGAAAGCTTCTAAAATAGGAAAATGAGAACAAAACAAGTAGGCTCATCCGGAAGATTCGGCCAAAGATATGGTCGCAGGGTTAGGCTTAGGACTGCTACAATTGAAAAGCATTCCAAAGCTTATCATCCCTGCCCAAGTTGCAAGGCCAAGAAGGTTCGAAGGGAATTCGCCGGAGTGTGGCGCTGCAGAAAGTGCAACATGCAATTCTGCTGCCGGGCAAGCATCAGAACAATACACTACCCCAGATAATGTTTTTAATAATATAACACCAAAAAGTGAAATATTAAGTTGGCATTGCACTCGAATTTCTAACCGAAATATGCCCCACCAATTTATATTTTTTAATTATGACAGCTACGGAGAATTTAACTTTTTTAAAGAATTCTCGGCAGAATATCAAGAACGATTTAACGAAGCACTTAGACCGCCTGCAGAGCATGGGCCATTTTCTACAGCTAGTGGCTATCCAAGCTTAGAAGTAGTTACTGATGTAATTTTAAAAAAGGTAAATTCCACCTATCATGCAACGATAGACCAAGTAGTTTTAGAATATGAAAATGAAACTCATTATGGACCAGATATGCTTAACCCTGTTCTTTCCGATGTAAAACAATTAGATGATTTGTATAGTTATAAATCAGTATATAGGACAACTGATATCCTTGCAACTGACACTACACCCCAACAAAATGGGACTGATTTTAATCATTGGAAGCGTTACTTTCATGCTAAACACCCAGATATTGTTGATAATGTGTTGGGAGGTTCGTGGAATGTACAGCCTTTAGCCACTAACCCTTTTATTGCTAGTGGTGGTGGTTCGGGAGGTACTTTTGGTAGCAACGTTGGTACTCCTGGTAATACCAATGTTATCTTACGAAAAAACGTATCAACCACTCATGCTTTGGAATTCGACCACTGTTTTTTAGAATCGCCACGTTTAAATAATAGTACATCATCAGGTAGGGTGCCGATAATTGGTGGAGATATTTATGAAATTAAATCCCGCATAAGTAGTGATGCAAATAATTTCGCTTACGGTTATGCCAATGTAGATATTAATATTGTAACAGGTAAACCTGCTCCAGGTGGAGATGCTGCTGTACAATACCAAGCGTATAGTTTTGAAGTGTTAAATGCAACTAAAAGAAATAATTACCATGTTAACGAAACCGTTTTCTCAACATTTGGCAATGCAGTAAAATGGAACCCTGTTCATAATGGAGGAGCAACAACAGTAGAAACTTCTAATTATTTTACCATGCCTAATATTCCTGATAGTAATCAGGGGATAACCATACAAATAGGACCTGGTAATTCTGATAATTATTTTGGCATGACCCCAAGTGATGTAACAGGAATTACTAAAGATGGTGTTGTGGAATCAGTGGATTGGCCAGCTTTTGGTGGAAATTCACCATATAATCAAACCCCAAATGCACATCGTACTTACTGGGCAGAAAATTGGCGTTTTACTTCACCATTATGGACGAAAGGCAATATTAATCGTTCCCCTATAAAACAGCCTTACGAAGCGGTACCTCATAATTTTGGGATTGGCTTACCCTGGATGATGATGAAACCTCTAGCTCATGAAATGTTAGGAAATATCACCCCAGATGAAAACTCTCCAATGTTCCAGTTTTGGTGGTATGATCAAGAACCAGGTATAGTTTTTCAAGCTGCGACTTTAGCTGGTTATGGTCCATATGGTAGTAACCAGACACCCAATTACAATGTGCCAACTTTGCTGGATGAAAATACAAACGTATCTAATGTAGAATTAATTCGGTACAGTAAGACTCCTTACATGCTACAATCGGTTAAAACATATAAAACCAATGGAATTACAACAGATAGTCAACATGCTAATCCAGGAATTATATTAGTAAATCAATTTGATATGGATTATGAACACGAAACTGTAGCAATTATAGATAATCAGATATATAATAACCATAACAATATCATAGTTGACGCAGCTAATAGATATACAACAGCTTATTTATTAAAAAACATTAAAAATGTACCAGTTAATGGGTCGCAAGACAGTTTAAATATTTTACCAATCAGCACTGCAGAGGTGCCAACTACACATTTTGAGTACGAGACATTTGCCCCAAACCTGCCTTTAAATGGGCTATCGAATATCCGAACAAATGCCTCTTTATTTGTATTGAGTAAAACTACTTCTCATTTAGGAAAAGAAACAGCAATAGAATATTTCCAATTTGCGGATTCAACTTATCCAAATATGACATTTGCATTTTATAGACATTTAGGCTTGAGTGATTTGGATCCAAACCCTAATAATTCAATAGATTGGAAAAGTATAACTGCTAGGAATTTTGCTGTACAAATTAATATCCCTGTAAAAACTATTCAAATTACAGACCCAACTATAGGAACTGCAAAGCAATGGAATTACAATTACGAAACGTCAACATTTAAGTACAATCCTATTGTTGGTTTACGAGGAAACATTCAAGACAATGCATTAAAATCTTCTTCTAGAAGTGGTCAAATGGGATGGAAAACGACTACTGTTACCGAACCTGTTATTAATGGGTTAAGGCCTTATAGCAAGTATTATCATCATGGAAAAATAGGAACTCATTTTGCAAATCAATCTTATGAAAGCTTATTGCATGGTAAACTAAATAAAGTTGAAAATTATGATGGTAATCATTTTAAGTTAAGCCAAAAAGAAATTGAATATAAAGCTGAATTGGCTTTTACCAATGGTGTAAACAGAAATGGATATGCTTCTAGGGCTGATTATCAAGCAAAATATTATACAGATGTTGTTGTAAATACTACTTGGCAGGTTGGTGCTATTGTTTGGGAAATAACAACAGACGTTTCTGCTGGAATTCCATATACTTATATTAAGACTTCGACTTACAATGGAACTTTATTAACTGATACCTCATATACTTCCTTGAATAGTGTATACGATTCTTTTCCTAGTAGAGTTGATTTTTGGTATTACGACTATCAAGATTGTGATGAAGATCCTAATCACATAGTAACGATAGCACATAGGCCCTACATAAAATCTGGCATAGGAGGAAACACAACTATAGCAGCCGCATCCACTTGTATGGAAATTTCTTTTCCTGTAGATGATAACGGAACTGTTTATGCCAAAGATTCTTATTTTATAAAAAAAGTTAAAGAAATAGATACGGAGTATGAAGCAACAGTTTGTAACGTACCAACAGTTGTAGTTGATGGAATACCTACGTCTGACCCTATGGATAGGGCTGGAGCATATCCACCACTAGAACCAATTACCAATATTAAAACTAAAGATGGTGATGATGTTTTGATAGGCTTGATTAACACCAATCGTTTTGGAAAAAAAATACAAGTTGAATTAATTGCAGCATCACCATTAAGCGATGATGTTATAAGTGCTTTAATTGATAAAAGACCTTATTATAGACCGAAAACCTATAATACTATTTTAGAAAAACAAGGAAGTTTAAGCGATGCTATTTTTAATAAAATATTAGCATTGCCGCCTCTATTAAGAGATAAAACTTTACGAAAAGCAATGCTCAATCAACAGTATCAGCTTTCTGCTGATGTACTAAGGTTAATTATTGCAGAACAACCACAAGTAACACCCGCATTACTTAAAAATGCTTTGCAGCAATACAATGCCTTACCTGAAGATATATTGTTATCCATTATTAATAAAAAACCCAAGTATCAACCAGGTTTTATTGCTTCGGTATTGCTTAAACAAGTTAATTTATCAGAAAATGTACATCAGTTATTATTAACTAAAAAGTATTTACCCAACAATGTGATTAAACGTGTGTTTGTTGATGGAGCTTCCTATCCTTCGGAAAATGTATTAACCACAATGATTAATCGTAAACCGTACATTAAACCTAGAGCGTATAAAACGCGTTCATTAAAATCGTCCTATAAATATAGGCCTAGAGCGATTAAAACGGTTTTATTAAAATCACCCTATCAGCATACTGATCCAACTATGAGGGCATTAGATGCACGATTTGGTTCTAATTCACCCATTAGAGAAGAGATTGGAGTTTATAATTCCTCTTTACCATCTTGGTCAACTTACTGTGCTAACCCATCATCTACTGTTCCTTTAAGCATTCAAAATATTACTGAATATGAATATTGGGATGCCAATGAATGTGGAGAAACAACATCAGATGGATTTTATAAATTGTTGGATGTTGACTCTAATGTACACCCAACAATAGATTTAATGTTTGAGCCATCATGGCAACTGTATAAAACAAAAAGTTATTCGCCACAGTTGGCAGATGCCTTTACAGAGAAAGAATACTTTTATTATTATGATCTAAAAAATAAATACCAAAGAAGAGAAGATTACATCGATCCAACCAATCCTAATTATTTATATTTGGATGAGGCTGATGCTGTTAGTATGCTTCAAACAGGAATTAATGTTCATGAATTTGATATTATGTATTATGATTATCCTCAATATGGAAATAATGTTTACTACTCTTTTGGATATGGTATAAATAGTTTAAGAGGGTTCCAGCCTCCAGGTTTAAAATTTTCACATGAATTAAATTTAATGAATATTGCTTATCAAGAAAGAACTACTAGTAAAAACGTTTCAGATGCAAACCCAATTACTCGTTCAACATTTTACCATTATGATAATGATTGGAACGAAATTATAGACAATCATTATGTAGATGTAATAGAATATTCTCTCGGTGAACCTTGCCGAGAAGGACCTTCACTAACAGGTGATCCTTTTATAGATGGGGGATGTTCGTGGGTTTACAAATTAAACCATTTAGATATTTCTGCTGTCGGTCCTGGGTATTCTGTTTATATATCTGATAGAGACTTGGTTTATGTATGTCCGTGCGAATTAGATACAACGGGATTAAATATTACAACAGTATATTATGATAATTGCCTTATTAATGAACTACCTAATGGATCATCTGGAAGAATGGCATGGAAAAATGATTTAAATAAAACATTATTATTAAAAGAGGTAAATACCCAAATAGATAATTTGGTTAATGATGATTACTACGACTCTTTAGATAGTATACCCTTCCCGAGTAGTACAGGGTTAATGGAGTTTAAATATGCTGGAAAAGAAAACTCTGTATATTCTGATAAAGACTTATACAAAGTAGAATATCCTTTTGATGTCTTAAAAGTAAAAGAAATTAAGGAGCGTAATCATTTTACACAAGTACAATTAGAGGAAAACGAACAAGGATTATTAACAAGGTACTGGTATACTAGTAGTAATAACTTGTGGTATAATAATACCGATTGCACTAATTCTTTTGGTAATTATAGTGGTTTAAAAAGTTACAACATTGGCGTTCCTATAGCCATAACAGTAGGTTATACCAGATCGGACTCCTTACGAACCGATTATGAATATTTCCCTGATTATTCGGTAAAAAGAATTATTGATCCTAACGGAATAACACTATCTTACCAATATGATGAATATGGCAGATTAAAAAAGAGTTTTCGTAACAACAAGTTGTTAAGCATGAATAAATACAGTACATGGAATAATGACACTACGCTTTCTTTTACAAATAGAGGTTTACAAAACTATGTAGAAACATTCCAATTTAAAGATGATGGTGATGTAGCTGCTCTACAAAGCAGAAAATACATAGATCCCTTAGGAAGAGATTTTCATACCATGAGTAGAGCAGTACCCGATGCTTTTAATACCGTATTAGGTAATAGTGGAGATATGGTAACCCATACAGGAGCTATCATCTATGATAATTGGAATAGAGCTGTAGAAACATACAAACCTTTTGTAGATGGAGATGGAACAAGTTTTACACCATTTAGATATGCCGCAAGTAGCTTAACCAATTCTACAACAAACTCAAATACCTATCCAGATACATCTTCTTTTGCCACCTATGAGAACAACCAAAAATCAAGAGTTTTAAGAGAGGCTAAACCAGGAGAAGCAATGAATACAGCACACAATGTAAAATACCGTTACAGTATGGCTAATTATGTATGTGGAGGTTGCGAACTTGAGTTAACAGCAGAAGAATCTAATTTACTTATGGGAAACAACCCTGTTGATGTTCGATTTAAAGTAGTGGAAGTTGAAGATGAAGATGGAAAAATAAGTAAAGAATATTTTAATGCCTTAGGACAAAAAGTAGCTACCAAACAATTTATTGGTACCGAAGATGCCATTACTCTATTTATTTATGATAGCTATGGTAACTTAACCAAAGTAATTAACCCAGAAAAACAAGAAAGCATTTATGATTATAATATGTTAGGATGGCTCTATCAAAAAGAAACCGTTGATGGGGGTATTACTAAATATATGTTTAATGAATCCGGTCAAGTTGTGTTAGAACAAGATGAAAATGGAAGAAATGCAAAAAGCTGCACAGAACAAGTGCCTGTTTATGACCCCGAAACAGGTATTGATTGGTATGATTTTAAAAGCCGACCTTACTATAGAAGATATGCCTATGATATTTTTGGACGATTAACCCATCAAGATAAGGTTATTTATGAGCAATTTGATTTACAATATGAAATTAGTACTCAATTTCCATTATTGTATGAAGACTTTTCTAAAAACATTATAAAATCAACCATTGATAATGGCAATAATGTTGAATTATTTCACGATGGTTATTTCTATGAAATAGATCCAAGTGTTACTGTTCAACCTTCAATGGTTAATGCTGTTATTTATAAATTTACAAATAACAGTACCTATGCATGGAAAGCAAACACCTATTTTTATGATAATATTTTTACAGGTAATAGTTATGCATTTAACTCTCATAATAACTTTGTAGGAGGTTTAGGAATAACCCGAGAGTTTCCTGAAAAGAGATTTTCTTACGGCCATTATGGTTACACCAGTCCTAATTTTCATGCAGCAACAAATGCTTTAGCTGCTGTAGCTCCTAGAAATCATATGAGGGGTAATTTAGATTTTGCTGTAACTTTTAATAATTCTCACTGTGAGCAAGTTCCTTTCCCTGTAAAGTACGACATCTACAATTACAATATGGATGGAAACCTACTATGGCAAATGCAACAATTTAATGCCAATGGAATTAATGCAAATCAATTGGGAATTGTTACTCGTATAGATTATCCTAAATACGATTTAAACAATAATTTATTGGTAGAAAATATTGACGTGAATAATGATCTAGAATTAGACCTTCAATACAACTATACTTATGATTTAAGAAACAGATTAAAAGAAGTAAGAGCAGGATTAACCAATGATGCTACCAGAGAACTATTAGCAAGTTATCAATACAATGATGCTACAGGTTTAGTAACCAAAACAAACTATCATAAAGAATGTGCTTTAGGAAACAGTGTGGTTACTGATGAAATAGAATACGTTTACGATGTAAGAGATCGCTTAAATAACATTAATGGTCGTTTCTTTGATTATGCATTGAGTTATGATAATAATATGCCCAATACATCATTAAACAACTCTATAAATACCATTGCCAATTTTAATGGTAACATAAACGGAACACAAGCCAAGTATGAGTTTGCAAATATGTCTAACTACATTACTGGTAGTAACTTTGATAAATCTAGTGCCTATGCATATCGATATGATGGTATCAATCGTTTAACCTATGCCGATGGTTTTTGGTCTGAAATTGGAGCAACAAATAATTTAAACAGCATAGTAGGTAAACATGGTGATGTAAGTTATAAATTTGATAAAATTGGAAATCTTACCAGTTTAAACCGTTTTGTAAATGCTGCCAACATAAACCATAAATGGAATTATCAATACCAAGCAGGAACAAACATCTTAGATAAAGTTGCAACACAAAATACCAATGCAGCAGATAGAAATTACACTTACGATGATGCTGGTAATCTCTTAACAGATGACTATAGAAGTGTTAACCAAAGTATTTACGGTAGAGCAAACCTACCTTTCGATTTAGATTTAGGAACTGACAGGCGGTCAGGTAATTCAACCCGATATCTTTATGATGCATCAGATGCCAGAATATATAAAGGGCTATATGAGTTAGATGGCGAAGGATTTGAATTAGGAGATGTAAATGCTATTGGCGCAGTAGTAAGTTCAGAATATTATTTGAGAGATGCAGCAGGAAATACCATTGGTATATTGGATTTAAATACAGCCAAATGGACTTGGTACGTATTCGGAAGAGAGCGTTTTGCTAAAATAAAACCAGCTGATAACCAACAACCAGGCTTTTTTACAGGAGACCAATTACGGGTTAGTGAAATTGATAATACTTCAGATTCCTATAATCAATTTGTTAATGAAATAAATGATGTGTTAACGACAAACCCTAACGAACAAAATCAACTTTTACACGTAGAATGTACCGATGGAACCAATTTTTGGTTGTGCGAACATAATTTAACTACTTTTGCTGATACCGTGCCAGACACATCTTATACAATTGTTGATGAAATTACCATAAAAAATAAATCCCAATTAATGGTAATAGATAACCAACTTATTAGTGTAGCTGTATTGGCAGGAATAGATACTGTTGGCTCCGATACAATAGTTGTAGACACAACTAGAATAACCTATAATTCTAGAGAGCCAGTGGTTATTATAGACCCACATACAGGAGAAGAAAGAAGGCACCAAGAAACACCAGCAGAAGATCCTATATTTGATTATTATACCCATAGTAACATAGAACTTAAAGACATAAGCTATTACCTCCACGATCATTTAGGCAATACAAGAGTAGTTTATAAACCCACATTTAACCCAAATTATATTTGTAATAGCTTAAAGAGTTTGGGCTACAAACTAGAATACGCTGCCGACTATTACCCTTATGGTAAAATACTAAGAGAGTTTAATCCAGAGGCAGAAAAGTACCTTACAACCCACCACGAGCGTGATACAGAAACTGGACTGGATTACAGAGGGGCAAGATACTATGATGCGGATGTATCTCGTTTTCTATCTTTAGACCCAGCTGCCGTTAAATATCCTACCCTAAGTGCGTATAATTATGTTGCTGGTAATCCAATTATATTTATTGACCCTACTGGAGCAGTTATTGATTATGCAGGAAGAGGAGCAAGAAGATCAGTAAGAAGAGCGAGAAGGAGAAGTAGTGCTTTTGATAAAAGTTTTAGAGAACAGCGAGCATCTTCTGATCAGTTTGTTTATAGTAAAAGTGGGGATGGAAATGCAAGGACTGGGGTTGCCACAAGTCCTGAAACTTCTTTTACTGATAATGGAGATGGAACATACACTCCTGAAGGAGCATCTCGTCAGGTGCATGGAAGTACAAATAAAGATTCTAATCCCCACGATGTTACCCATTTTAGGTTTACAGACCGTCCAGCTGAAAGAGTTGGAGTCAATCAGGTTATAGGAGCAGTTCCAAGAGCAGATGGAACAGTTACTGAGTCAAGTGTGAATCAATATACTTCTGGAACAATTAGTGTAACAGGAGCTGGTAGTGTAGAACGAGCAAAGAACCCTGATGCAAAGCTGGAGGTAATAGTATCTGCTGGAGGTAAAGTGATTTATCAGGCTCCTTTACCGTTAAATCCAGAAGGACAAACAGGTAATACTTTAGAGTCTGGTATAGTTAATTTTAAGATAGAAAATAATACAGGAAATCATAGAATTAAAGTTAAAATAAAAGCTTCTGATAATAAGAGTGCAAATGCCGGTTCTGTTAGAGTAGATATTATAAATGATATACAATGATTAAATTAAAATTATTAATATTTGGAATTAGTCTTTTTTTCTTAGGGAGTTGCTCCTTGCAAAAAGATGTCCAAGTAAAGAGGTTGTCTCAGGAAGTCTTTAAAGAATTAGACTCTCATCGAGAGTTAATAGAATGCGAGCAATATATTAACGGCTCTATGAAGTATAAGAGTATAGAAGAAATTGAGAAAGGAAAACTTAATAAGCTTAGAAGAGAAGCTAAAAGGTGTGGTTGTAATGTTGTTTACCTTGATTTCAACAATTATCTTGGAGCTGATTATGAGGGAGATTTTCTTTTCTCTGGAATCTGTGTAAACGAAAAAAAATAAGATTATGAAAAAAGTATTTATTCTTTTTAGTTTAATAGTTTGTTTTAACTCTATGTATGCACAACTAATGTCTAAAATGGTGATTAAAACACCAATTGAGGGTATTTGTAATGATAAGGAGGTTTACGTTCTTTTTCCATCCATAGATACCGGCCAAGTTAAAGCTGTCTGTCCAGTTCCTGAGTCAGAAATTCTAAATAAGCTAAATTCTAAAGTTAGCTTCTTAAGAGAGAATAAGAAGTTTAAAGGTGAAGGAATTGTAAAAGTTATTATTAACTGTAAAGGTGAGGTTGTTCTTTGCGAGGTTAGTAAAAAATCTAAAAGTAACAAATTAGATGACCAGATAGTAGAGGTTTTTAATAATCTTGGCGAATGGAAAAATGCTTTTTACAAGAAGAGAGCTGTAGACAATGTTCAGTTGTTTTACTTTAAAGTAAAAAAGGGTAAGATTAGTTGGAAATATTGACCGACTACACCCCGTAACAGCTTGACATGTTCGCAGCTTGACATTTTAGATTTTGCGAAAGCGTAAAAATCTTAATGGCACAGCGTTAATAAAAGAAGTATTTTAAATTGTTGTAAGGAGTATTTTAAGTAAATTGGTGGGGTGATAAGAAAACGTTCTTTGAATAAAATAAGCTGTTGATTACTACTTAGGGAAAAATCATTTTTTTCGGGAGTAAGCTCTGAAAAAAGGGCAACCGCGATTTTTTTTGGCTTAGACTACTACCCTTATGGTAAAATCTTACGAGAATTTAATCCAGAGGCAGAAAAGTACTTATCCACCCACCACGAGAGGGATACAGAAACAGGGCTGGATTACAGAGGAGCAAGATACTATGATGCGGATGTGGCGAGGTTCTTGAGCTTGGATCCAAAGGCTATGGAATACGCAAGTTTAAGTGATTATAATTATGTAGCTGGGAATCCAATTTTTTATATTGACCCAGAAGGAACAACTATTAAAGTTCATGGAGACGCACTTATATCTAAATTTAAAAAGGTATTAGCAGCTGCTTTTAATGATAGATTAGCTGTTACAGTTGTTGATGGGGTTTTGGGTATTAGTCATAAAGAAGGAGCAGAACCTTTTTCAACTAATGAGATGTCTGCTTATTTAGAATTAAAATTAGTTATTCTTAATCAGGATGAAACAGTTACCTTTAACTTGACAGATCATTCTGAAAATGTTAGTAAGGAATTTACAGTAGATTCTTACAATACTGGAGGCGTTGATTTGGATGATATTGCTGCATTTGGTAATGATGATAATGGACTAACTTCGAAAGGGAAATTTGTTCATATTGCTAAAGAACAATTAGGAAGAGAAGAGGATATGAAAAAAGGCATATCATCAGATATAAATAAGGGTACAAAGGAAGAAAGGGCTGTGGCTCGAAAAGCTTATCTTATAAACCATAACAAAGGAATAGATGGGGAAAATGGTGCAAATACTTATCAAAGAGCAAAGTATAACGTTAATACAGGGAAACTTGATGGAACAGATAAACTTGGCGATCAAAATATGAAGTTTAACATTAAAAAAGTGAATAGAAACATCACGAAAAATGGGGTTACTTATGAAAAAGTTGATTAAAGGAATAATAGTTGTAAATTTTTTACTGTTCTGTAGTTTAGTCTATGGTCAAAATAATAACCCATTAAATGGTTATGAATACAAGACTTTTGATGAGAGAATTGATTTATTAGATTCTATTCTTAAAGCTGATTATCCAGATAACTTAACTCAAGTTATGTTTTGTGCAGAAGATATTGAATCAATATCTGGAATACATATGAGTGGAGATTTCATCACTCATTCTGGTGACCTAGCGAGTATGGGGATTCTTAAAGAAGAACTTTATTTAAAGTACATAAAATCGTTAAGAGACTTTTCAGAAAAGCTTAAAGGGATAAGAGTAAAGGAAGAAGAGAAGGAAAAATAACCCTCTAACAGCTTACCATCTTCTGTCGGGTAAGGAAAAACAGCTTGTCATTTTAGATTTTGCGTAAGCGTAAAAATCATTATGGCACAGCGTAAATAAAACGAGTATTTTAAATTGTTGTAAGGAGTATTTTAAGAAGTAAACACCACGACAAACTACAACAAAAGGGTTTCAATATTGGAACAATGCAAAAGAAGTGTTATTTGTAGTTTAAAATGTTATTTAAATGGCTGTTTGTAGCTTGCAGCTATAGACGGTATTTATCATTGCGAGGTACGAAGCAATCTCATTCAAGATAGTAAGATTGCGGGTCAGCCCCTCAATGACGGTAAGTTTTACCATGCTCATCTTGTAATTACCTTTTGCACTCATGCCGTGCAGGCACTTTCTTTTTTCTTGATAAAAAAGAAAGCAAAAAATCAAGGCTTACAAAATCTTGATAACCTATTCT
>NVUQ01000056.1 GCA_002401955.1 Flavobacteriales bacterium
AACTCGTGGTGATTTTAATACAAATAATATGATGACCCTTATTTCTGATGCAAACGGAACAGCGCGTATAGCAGAGATAACAGGTGGAAGCATTTCAGGTGATATTACTATGCAACGATACATTAATGCGGGGTTAACCGACTGGAGATTTTTAACACCTACGACATCTGGAATGACACTTGCTGAATTTAGTGGAGATTTTATAACCAGCGGGTTTACAGGTTCTGACTTTCCTTTGTGGCCAACAGCAACAAGCCCTTGGCCTTCTATTTATTTTTATGATGAATCTGTTACTGGAATACAAGATAATGGTTTTGTTGCGGCAACTAATATTACCAACCCTGTTGCTGTTGGAAAGGGAATGTGGGTATGGAGTGGAGACACCATAACCGGCACTCAACCTTTTACAATTGACATGAAAGGGATGGCCAACACAGGAAATATAAATCTTCCTGTCAGCTATACAAACTCTGGCAGTACTACAGATGATGGGTGGAACATGGTTGGAAACCCTTACCCATCTACCATAGATTGGGATGATAATGCCAACATCACAAAAACAGGAATTAACAACGCTATTTATATTTGGAATCCTGATTTAGGTCAATTTGCTAGTTATATTGGAGGTGTAGGAACCAATGGCGGATCAAAAAACATTGCTTCTTCGCAAGCATTTTGGGTGCAAGCAACAAGTGCTGCAGCAAGTATTCAAGTTACTGAAGCCTGCAAAACAACTGATGGAGGAGGATTCTTAAAAACAAATAGTCTTTTAACCATAGAAGCAGTAAATAATAATGGTAAAGATGAAACGGTAATTAATTTTGAGGCGAATGCAACAACAGGTTTTGATGCTGCTTACGATGCACTTAAAATTAAAACAGTAACACAAGGATTACCTAGCATTTCAACAGTAATGCTAGGAAGTTTAGATCTTTCAATTAATCAATTAATGGAACAAACCATTGATATTCCTTTAAAAGTAATTACAACGGCATCAGGTCTACACACTCTTAATGTTAGTGGTGTAGGTAATTTTTCTAATGCTTCATACATCGTATTAGAAGATTTATATACTGGAAATATTTACGATTTAAATACTGTTTCATCAGTTACTGTTTATATTTCTAACACCACTCAAACAGCAAGGTTTCTAATTAAATTTGGATACAACATAACTGAAATTGAAGATATTATAACCGAAAGAATAATAAACAAACCAATAGTATGGACAGCTAATAATCAACTTTTAGTAAAAGGAAATGACATTGATAAAATAATGGTTAGAAACGTTTTAGGTCAACTTTTATTTGAATCAACAACAGAAAAAACATTTAATTTAAATCAGTTAAGTACTCAAACATTAATTGTTATTATTACTCATAACAATCAAATTACTTCTTCTAAAATACAGTATATCAAAAAGTAACTATAAAAAGCACCTTCCTATAACTAATTCGTATAACCATATAAAGATCAACTTTGTGCCCGTTAAAAATAGTGGGTTATTTCTTTTTAGATTGTTCATCAAGTTGAACACCATTTTCGAATTTAACGTATCCAGCAACCTCTCCATTTGGAGTGTAATATTTCCACGGACCAATTTCTCTTCCGTTTATCATTTCTCCTGTTGATAAGACTTTCCCGTTAGAATAATAATAAGTCTGCTTACCAGTTATTTCTCCATCCACATAATTTAAATTGGCGATAACGTTTCCTGTTAAATCATATCTTTTTGATTCTCCGTTTAATACGCCTTTGATATAATTTGCTTCTAGGGAAGGAAGACCATCATGGTAATAATACTGCCAGACTCCATCTTTTTTTTGATTTTTAAAATTTCCTTTTTCTACGATTATTCCTTTGGCATTTTTTTTAATTGATTCACCATCTTTTTGGGTATAAGCACTAATAGAAAATAAAATGAATGTTGTGATTAAGAGTAAATTTTTCATCTTTCAAAGTAACTTAAATAATATCAATTGTTTAGAAAGTTATCCGTTAATATCGTTTTTGCTACCTTCGTATAATTATTATGAAACATAAATTTGCAAAATATTTATTGTTACTTTCTTTTATAGAAGGGGCTACAGTTATGGGAACAGAATTGTTAGGAGCTAAAATGTTAGCCCCTTTTTTTGGCTCGTCATTGTATGTATGGTCGTCTGTTATGGCAATTACTTTAGGAGGATTAGCAGCTGGTTATTTTTTTGGAGGAAGACTTTCGTCTAAAAATAACAGTGCAGTAATACTTTATAGAGTATTATTGATTGCAGCATTTTTTACTGTTTTAATGCCTTACACTTCTAAATTGGCATTGTCTATTTTTGGTTTAAGATCATTGTTGCCAGCAGTTATAGCCTCCTCATTACTTATTTTATTCCCCCCAGTATTTTTAATGGGAGCAGTTTCTCCTTTAATTATTGGTAACATTTCTAAAAATGGAGAAGATTCAGGGAAAGCTGCCGGAACGGTATATGCGGTTTCCACATTGGGTGGGATATTGGCTACTTTTTTGTTTGGATTTTATATTATTCCAAATTTTGGATTAACAATTCCTGCAATAGTTAGTGGGTTGGCTTTAGGAATACTTCCATTAATTTCCCTAGTAAAAAAAAAAGGACTCAAAGAATTTGGTTTTTTTAGTGTTATCTTACTTTTTGCTTTCGTTCAGCTTTATAATAAATTGACTGTCGAAAATAAAGACGGACCAATCAAAGTGCTCTACAAAAATGAAAGTTTGTTAGGTCAAATAATGGTCTTAGATTATGCCAATGATTATTATTTTGATGATTCTACTTTAGTAGGAAAAAATTCAAGATGGTTATATGTTAACCGAATTTCTCAAACCAAAGATAATCCCTACGCCAGAGAAGAGTTAGAAGAGGAAAGATACTTTACTTACATCTATAAGTTTACCGAATTACTTAAAACGTTACCCGAAGAAAACAGAAATGTTTTATTACTTGGTTTAGGAGGAGGAAGTATAGCTAAACATTTAACCGAAAATGGATTTAATGTGGAAGCGTGTGAGTTAGATGCTAGGATTGAAAAGGTTGCACGAACGTATTTTGATTTACCCATAAGTGTTCATGTTACTATAGATGATGCTCGTCATCATATTAAATCGCTTAATAAAAAATATGATGCAATTATTTTTGATACTTTTAAAGGAGAAGAAACACCTAGCCATATTATTACTCAAGAAAGTCTAGAGGAGGTAAAAAAAATACTTAATCCTGAAGGATTTTTATTAATTAACAGTTTCAATTTTATAGAAGGAGAGAAGGGCTTGGGTTTAAGGTCTATCTATAAAACCCTAAAAAACTCAGGATTTAAAACTTCAATATGGCCTACAGATGAAAGCGTTAATGATAGAAACTTGCTTTTTGTTGCTTCATTTAATGAACATCCTATTTATCCAGATTACCTAGATTTAAATAAGGTGGATTTTAAAGATGCTAAAATTCTTACAGATGAATACCCAGCTTTTGAGGTACTAAATGGACAAGCAGCTTTAGAATGGCGAAGATGGGCACTTAGAAGTTATTTTAGAGATCGATATGAAATTGAAATTTTGCTCTAGGTTTGTCCTGCTTTAGATTTAGAAAGATCATACATTTTTTTTAATCCATAGATTAAACCGCAAATTAAAAGGATACTAATTCCGTTGTTAATTGGAATTAGTGGTCCCATACCCATGCCCATTCCTCCTCCCATTCCCATTCCTCCACCCATACCCATTCCACCTCCCATTCCGCCACCCATTTGAGCAAAGGAAAGCGAGTTGACACAAAAAAGTGTAACAAGTAGCAATATTTTTTTAAATACAGGCTTCATTAAACTGGGTTATTAAAAGGATTCAGAACTTATCGTACAATCAGTCTCTGACTATAAATCAAGTTTTCTGAAGTAGCTGTAACTAAATAAATCCCAGGTGGAATTACCATATCAATCGGTATGCCTATTAGTTTACCATCTTCTACTTCTACAATAATTTTTGAATAATATTCTTTTCCCTGAATGTCTCTTAAAACAACGAGTAATTCCGATTCAAAAATATTCTCAAACATGACGTTAACCGTTTCTCCAACTTGAACTGGGCTAGGAAACAAATTAATATTTCCGTCAACAGCATCTTTGATAAATTTAACTGGAACAATATTGGAGTAGGTGAATTCTCCATTAAAATCAGTTTGTTTTAATCGATAATAAGATATGCCGGTTAATGGTTCGTAATCACTATCGAAATAAGTGATGGTCTGATTGCTGTTTCCTGCACCTGCAACCACCAACACTTCTTCCCAATTTTTTGCATCAATACTTCTTTCTATCGTAAAATAATCATTATTTATTTCTGAAGCTGTCACCCATTTAATATCAACTTTATCATCATTAATATTAGCCTCGAAACTAATTAAGTCAATCGGGAGGGGGCTCGTTAATTTATTAATGGTTGCAAGGGTAAACCTTCTGTTGTTTGTTAATTGTGAAACTCCCAGAAATCCATATATATCGCTACCCAAGTCAACCGCTCCGGCTACGGGAGTCTCGTCTGAAAAAACACCATCATTATCGGTATCCACCAACAACCTTAAATCTGAAGCAGTAACAGATCCAAGTCCTGTTAGATCCCACCTTACATCCACGTTACCCACATTTCTTGCATTTCCAGCAGCATTAACTTCACTAACCCTCCATACCCGATTAAACCTTCCCTGAACCGTAGCTGGTATATCAACGATATTGGTAGCCTCTGCCACTCCATTATCATGCCCCCATATCATAAACTCATCATTTCCTAGTCCAGTGGGATTAAGAATTCTAACCATACCCGACCCTTGAGCATCATCGTGTAAATTTGTAGCATTCACCCTTCCAATTCCTGCAACTTCATAATCGTAATTACCTGCACCAACGTTATCTTCATTATAAACATCATTATCTCCAAGAGTAACCCCATATTTTGCTGCTAGGTAATTCTCCGTAACCATTCGTTCAACATCATTTAGTGCATAATTGTAATGAATAAATTCAGCGATATCACCACCAAAATTCAAACCACCAGAATTATTCGTTCCTGTTTCAAGTCGAGTTCCTCCATTATTCCCTCCCAATCCAACATCACCACTATGAGCATAAAGCTGACCAATATTATTTATTGTACCTAAAGCAACCCCATTTAAATAAGCTTCAACCGTTCCTGTTATGGTAATGTTTCCATTTTTTGTAAGCGATATTACGTAAGCTGTATTAGCAGTTACTGAGGCATGTATCTCTTGAAAGGCCCATGGTGCACCCTGCCCGTCATTGTTTGTATTCCATACACCAACATATACATCTCCTTGAAAAATATAAATATTAATTCCACGAATACCACCGCCTTCCTCATAAATAATTTGACGATTGGTCACATTCGCTCCTGTCCGAAATACAACGAAGAAAGAACGTTGAATCTGAGGTGCTCCAAGGTTCAATTCGCCATCAGGAATCGCCAACAAGTCATTGACCCCATCAAATTCAACTACAGATAATCCATTCAAACGCTTTGCAACACTATTTCGCCAATTTGGTTGATTTCCACCTGAACCTTGCGATGCTGCATCACCATTTCCACCATTGTTCAACCAGTTATTAATTGGATCACCATCAACTAAAGTAGCACCCAATTCCTCTGCCTGGTACCAATATCGATTAGTACCCGTGCTTCCCACTCCTGCTGGACCTGTTTGAGCCATAAGTAAAGAAGAAATTCCAAAAACAAATACAAATAGGAAATGATATTTCAATAATACTTTATTCATGGTTACGATAAAAATAAGTTTCAAAAAGAAGATTAGTTAATTTCACATATTCAGTAATTTGTTTCTGGTTATCCAGAGCCTTTTGGGCATTCACATGATGAGACAATCTACCATTTTGTAATTGCATCCATACATCATATTTTCCATTCGAATTATCTGATATTTGCGTTGCAGAGGAATTATATCCAGTGGACTGACAAAGAACAATAGTAGAAAACAAGACTAAAAAACCAATAGAAAATATTTTTATAAATTTGAGAAATCGGTTAGTCATCTTATTAATATTTTTAATTAGATTGCGTAAAACTACCTAGTATAAGGTACCTAATAACTAATACGTTAAAATACGTATATATGATGCATTAACAAGTCGGTTTTTAGACAAAACGGTTTTTTTTATGGTTTAATCATCATTATAAAAACACCAATTAACAAATCGTGTGTATCACAAAAAAGTCTCCGAACTTTAAGCTAAAAACGTTCCGTCTTAAGCTGCTGCTAACAATAATTTATTAGAAAAAAACTTTTACTTAACAATTAACTTTTGGCTGTACATTTGGTTTTCGGAAGTAGCAGTAATTAAATATATTCCTCTAGGAATTTCGATATCAATCGGTACGCCTATCAATTTACCATCCTCAATATTAATTACCATTTTAGAATAAAATTCTCGACCTTTTATATCTCTCAATACCACCAACAACTCTTCTTCAAATATGTTTGAAAATTCAATATTAACAATCTCACCTCCTCTTACAGGGCTAGGAAATAAACTTATCGTCCCTCCTCCAGAATTATCACCCTCATATTTTACTGGAACAATGTTAAAAAATTCATATTTCCCATCAAAATCTGTCTGTTTTAATCGGTAATAGGATATTCCTTTTATTGGATCATAATCTATGTCAAAATATTCACGTAGTTGGTTACTATTTCCTGCACCATTAACAGTCATGATTTCTGCCCAATCTTTTCCATCAATACTTCTTTCTATCGTAAAATAATCATTATTGATTTCTGAAGCTGTTACCCATTTAATATCAACTTTATCATCATTAATATTAGCCTCGAAACTAATTAACTCTACAGGCAAAGGTCCCAATATTGTTGGGTTATAACCTTGGGCATATAAATCTTTATTTCCATTTCGTTCATCTTTCCATACCGAAATCCAATTATCCCCTCCTGTATGGAAAATAAAAGGCTTAGATTGTTTTCCTGACGCGGTACTTGCAGCCAGCCCATTTGCAAGTAAAATTGCTGACCCATTAGAATCTAATGCTTGAACATATATATCTTCGTCCCCATTTCTTTTATCCTCCCATGTCATTAATGTTTTAGATCCGTTTACAATTGCCATGTGAACCTTTTTTTGAGTATCAGCTGCATCCGAAACAACAACACCATTTGCTGCCCACTGCATAACTCCTGCATCATTTACTCGTTGTGAGTAGATATCTTCACTCCCTGTTCTTTTATCAGTCCAAGCCATAAATGCTCCACCAACACCATCCTCTACCATATCTATTTCGGTTTGATCACTAGAAGCTGCTGAAACTAACACACCATTAGCAGCCCAAGAAACAACCCCTGCTAAACTAATCTGTTGCACCCAAATATCTTTATCTCCAGACCTTTTGTCTTGCCATCCAATTATAAAATCTCCAAATCCATCAGCAGTAATATCAGGCTTTTCTTGCTCGCTTCCCAAAGCTGTAATTGCTAATCCGTTTACTGCATATTGTACTACTCCTGCAGCATCAATTCTTTGTACAAAAATATCTTTGTCGGTTCGCTCATCAGTCCATGTTATTACTGCTCCACCAACACCATCTGCAGCCATACAAATATCTTTTTGTTTATCTGTAGCAGTTGTAATTGCCACACCATTTACAGCCCACTGAACAACTCCAGCGGAATTTACTCGTTGCGCATAAATATCTTCATTACCATTACGTTTATCCACCCACGCCATTATTGCTCCACCAGCACCATCGCCAACAATGTAAACCTTATCCTGATCAGATCCTTCAGCACATATTGGTATTCCATTTGCCGTCCATTGAACAACTCCAAAAGTATTTACTTTTTGTGCGTAAATATCTTTCCCTGAGCGTTCATCTTTCCAAGCCATTATCGCGCCTCCACTTCCATCCTCTACTAACATAGGCCCATGATTATGACCCGCAACAACTGAAATAGGCAATCCTCCAACGGTCCATAACACATTGGCTTCCTTATCAATCCGCTGAGCATAAATATCCTGATCTCCCGTTCTGTCATCTTCCCAAACTGTAATCGATCCATCATCACCATCTGTACAAGCCCAATAATTATGTTCGTTTCCTGAGCTAGTACTAATAGCAACATTTGGAGTAGATAATGCAGGCCATTGGGAATAAGAAGCTAAACTAAGTGTAGTGAAAAATAGTATCAACACACAATTTTTAAATATTGAGAAATGTCGGGGGTACACTCTAATTTTCATCATGATACTGACATTTTTTTGGTTTGAAAGATTAAGTAGTTACACCCAGACCTAGGTATAACTACCTAAGTTTATGCGTAGTACGCAATAAAACCTATTAAGTTACAGTTATAAGACGGTTTTCATCAAAATAAAGTTGCTTAGTGCAATAAAATGAATTATTTAGAGTTGGTTTCAAATCATTAAATGGAAGTATATTTGTTTTTAAATGAATTTTAACCCATTAAAAAATATCATTAAAACACTCCCTAATAACCCTGGGGTTTACCAGTATTATGACAAAAAAGAAACGATAATTTATATTGGTAAAGCAAAAAATCTAAAAAAAAGAGTCTCCTCTTATTTTACAAAAAATCAAATTGGTAAAACAGCCATTTTAGTTAAGCAAATTGCTGACATAAAAACCATAGTGGTTGATTCTGAAATTGAGGCACTTTTACTGGAAAATAACCTTATCAAAAAATATCAACCTAAGTATAACATTATGCTTAAGGATGATAAAACTTACCCTTGGATTTGCATTAAAAACGAACGTTTCCCAAGAATGTTTTCCACTAGAAACATAGTAAAAGATGGTTCTGATTATTTTGGACCTTATGCCTCTGTAAAAATGATGAATACAGTTCTTACTTTAATTAGAGAGCTCTACCCTTTAAGAAACTGCAACTACAATCTCTCCAAAGAAAACGTAGAAGCTAATAAATTTAAAGTTTGTTTAGAATACCACATTGGAAATTGTAAAGCTCCTTGCATCAATGAACAAAGTGAAAAAGATTATGATATTTCAATTGCTCATATAAAATCCATTATTAAAGGAAATATTAATAGTGTAACCAAACACTTAAAACCTTTAATGCAATCTTATTCGGATAACCTTCATTATGAAAAAGCACAACTGTTAAAAGAACGAATAGAAATTCTAGAAAAATATCAAAGTAAGTCGGTGGTGGTTAGCCCAACTATAAATGATGTAGATGTTTTCTCCATCATATCTGATGAAAAATATGGTTATGTTAACTATCTTAAAGTAATTAATGGAGCTATAATTCAAGGACATACGATAGAGTTAAAAAAGAAATTAGATGAAACCGATGATGCTTTACTTCAAATAGGAATAGCCGAAATGAGATTACGTTTTGGAAGCCATTCTAAAGAGGTAATTGTTCCTTTTAAACCAGAGCTAAACGATGAACACATTCGCTTTTTGGTTCCTCAGCGAGGCGATAAAAAAAAGCTGTTGGAATTATCTGATCGTAATGCAAAATATTACCGTTTAGAGCGAAACAAACAAAAAGAAAATGTTAGTCCTACTAAAAATTCTGATCGGATTTTAGAACGAATGCAAAAGGATTTACGCATGAAAGTAAAACCTGTTCATATTGAATGTTTTGACAATTCAAACATACAAGGAACAAACCCTGTTTCTGCTTGTGTTGTTTTTAAAGATGCCAAACCTAGTAAAAAAGATTATCGCCATTTTAACATTAAAACTGTTGAAGGACCAGATGATTTTGCTTCGATGACGGAAGTAATTTACAGACGATACAAACGATTATTAGAGGAAAAATTACCTTTACCTCAACTCATTATTATTGATGGAGGAAAAGGACAATTGAGTGCTTCGCTAAAAAGCATTGATAAGCTAGGATTACGAGGGAAAATCACCATTATTGGAATTGCTAAAAAGTTAGAAGAAATCTATTTTCCAGGAGATTCTATTCCTTTATATATTGATAAAAAATCAGAATCATTAAAAGTAATTCAATATTTGAGAAATGAAGCCCATCGCTTTGGAATAACACACCATAGAAATAAAAGAAGTAAAGCCGCTATAACTTCAGAGTTAGATAAAATTGAAGGAATAGGTTATAAAACCGCTCAGCAACTTTTATGGAAATTTAAATCAGTAGCGAGAATAAAAAAAGCTACCCTGCAAGAATTAGAAAATACAATCAGTAAAAAAAGAGCGAAAGTCGTTTTTAAGCACTTAAATAAAAACTCTTAAGTTTTCATAAAGCCATACTTTAGTTAAACAACCTATTTTCTGTTTAATTATAGTAACCTTCACCATTCTCTATCGTAGAAGCAAAACAAGCAACTTAGAGCATTGCTCTTATTAATTTAATATATTTATGGAAAAACAAACTCTTTCAAAAAATCCTATTGTAGAAAACTTAGATGAATATCTTTTAAACTCATCTGAAAGTTTACATATTGTTGATGGAAGCGGTATCATTTTATGGGCAAACCGAACTGAATTAGACTATCTAGGGTATTCTGAAAAGGAATATATTGGACAATCAATAACAAAATTTCATCGAGATTCGGATGTGATTACAGACATACTTACACGTTTACTTTCAGGTGAAACAATTATAAATTACTCCGCCTATCTTACCGCTAAAGACGGAAGCACTAAACGTGTGCTAATTAACTCTAATGGCTTTTGGAAAAATGGGCAATTTATTCATACACGTTGTTTCTCAAGAGATATAACTAACTTAAAAATTCCTGCAGCCGCTGGATTTTTACATTAATAGCTACACTAAGAATTAGTAAGATGTTTAGAAGTGTTGATATAATAAAGACGATTAAACTTCTTAAAGAAGAAAACAATACGCTAAAGAGTAAAGTACAACTTAGTAAAACTATTATAGAAGACTTAGAGGATCAACGATTAAATATTACACTTAAATCGTTACAAGAACTTAAAAAAAAGAATGAGAAATTAAATGCTCAGAATATCAAACTTCAAAAAACTGAAAAAGAATTATCTATAAAAAATGATCATCTAGAAAAAGCTATTGAGAACAAAAATCTCTTAATGAAAGAAATTCATCATCGAGTAAAAAATAATCTTCAACTCCTATCTAGCTTACTATCTATTCAGAAACGAAACAACAAAGTTTACGACAATAGTGAATTGATTATCGGAATAACAAATCGGATTACAGCAATTAGTTCTCTACACCAAATGCTATATCAAAACTTTGGTAGCGAACTCATTAATCTCGAAGACTATTTAAACAAAACATTTAAACCTATAATAAATTCTGAAGCAAAACTAGTTATAGATGGCCCCTCATTTATGATTAGTATTGAAGCCTGCACTTATTTAGGATTAATATTAAATGAATTAATTACCAACAGTTTAAAACATGGATGGAAAACCGGTAATTTTAAAGAAAAAATAATTCGCATTTCTTTTCACACACCTCCTCCTCACTTTAGCCTACATTATTCTGACAATGGAAACGGACTAATAGACACAAGCTCCAAAGAAGGTTTTGGAAAAAGCATTATCTCTTTATTAATAACCAAGCAAATGACAGGGAAATACAAAGAATACAGTAAGGAAGGATATAATATGGAAATTGAAATCCCTGAAAAGGAACTAAGTAATTGATCAACAGCACCTCGCTGCCGCGGCGAATCACCAGCATCAGTTCGAAGAGGTCCGTGAGATCTGGTCGGACGGCCTGCCGCGGGATCCGCTGCACCAAGCCGTGCTCAAACGCCCGGCAGCAGCTCCGCACAGGGCACTCCTGGCACAGCGCCCGGGCCCCACATACCGTGGCCCCCAGGTCGATCAGAGCCTGGTTGAATTCGCCGGGCCGCACCCGCGGCACCACACGCTCGGCCAGAGACCACAACTGCCGCCGCGAGGCACTTTGGGCGAGGTCCGAGTCGAGGGCCATCAGTCGAGCGAAGAGCCGGGCGGTGTTGGCTTCGACGATCGCCGCCGGCTGATCGAAGGCAAACGAGGCGATGGCACCAGCCGTGTAACGACCGACCCCCGGCAAGGCCTCCAGCTCCAGGGCCGTTTCTCGCCAGACCCCTCCCCATTCCTCGACAATCATCCGCGACGCCTTGTGCAGGTAGCGGGCACGGCTGTAGTAACCCAACCCCTCCCAAGCCTTCAGTACTTCATCGATCTTAGCACTGGCGAGCGCCTCGACTGTGGGGAAACGAGTAAGAAACTTCTTGAAGTATGGTCGTACGGTCTCGATGCGGGTCTGCTGCGCCATAACCTCTGCTACTAGGATTGTGTAGGGGTCGACGCAGCC
>NVUQ01000057.1 GCA_002401955.1 Flavobacteriales bacterium
GTGTTTTGAAATTAAATTGGTATAAAAACAAACCTCCTTTAAAATCAATAGGAAAACACTTTTTATTGAGAATTATAGGGTTGTGCAACGACCACGATTGTTGGCAATAGTTATCATTCGCAATGTTCATTTTTTAATAGTGTAACTTCAGAGCCATATTTTTGAGCATAACCAAGTTCCAAAGCCATATTAATATCTTTACAAGCGCTTTCAAGCTCTTTTAAATCAATATAAATCAATGCTCTATTTTTAAAAGCATAAGAATTCTCAGGAAAGAGTTTTATGGATTTATTAATATCTTTTAATGCCTGTATATTAAATCCTAACTTTAAATTAGAATAACTTCTATTGCTGTAGGGTAAAGGAGATTTGGGTTCATCCTTTATTATTTTGTCAAAAACCTTTTTTGCTCTTTTATGGTTCTCAGTCTTTTGGTAAAGAAAACCTAAATTATTCCATACATTATTTAAAGTTGGTTCAATTTTTACAGCTTTTTCATATAATGAAATGGCTTTATTTATTTTATTTAATTTTCTACTCACATATCCCAAAACTATAATTGTAGAAAGATTTAGGCTGTCCAATTCGTAAGCTTTTTGAAAATTTTCATATGAATTCAAGTGAAGATTTCTTCTCATATCCAAGATTCCTAAGATGTAATACAGTGAACTTTTTATTGAATCGTTTAAAGTTAAATTAATCGACTTTTCAATTAAACTGTATGAGCTATTTAGATCATCTAATTTTAGATACAGCATTCCTTTTAGTAATGGGACATAATATTTTTCAGGGTTTTTTAGTTCAATTTCAATTAATAAACTTATTGCTTTTCCCTTGTCCTTCTTTTCAATTAATGAGTCTATCATTCTGAATTTTACAACCAATTCATTTGAAATTAATGAGCTATCTATATCTTCAATGCTGAGATTTAAGTCAGCATTGAATTCTAAAGGGGAATCACTTTTTGTAATAACTGATGATTTCTTAAATTTTTGCGCAAAAGATGTATTAAGTAATAGAATAAGACAAATTAGTGTGTATATTAATTTCATAATCTTTTTCGTAATTATTGCCAACGACAACTCTATGTTTTCGTTTTGTTGAAACCAAATTTACAGTAATCAGCCAACATAATGAAATATAGAAATTGTGTGTGCCCAGCATGGGCGTCCAAATATTTACTAGGTAGTCCAGATACTTAAAAATATTTATATAGCCTTATTTATATAGGTTTTTGGGTGTTTCCCGAAGAATAGCTGTAGAATAAACGTTTAATAATACGTTTAATAAATTCTACGGCTAATGTAAATTATTCATTATTCCGAATCAGAATGCCAACCAGCATACATCAAATAACTATCAGCAATTCTATTAATTTCTCCCTCTAATAGGTCACTTCCAACTTCTTTTAATTTTTTTGCAGGAGTTCCGGCATAAACACAGCCGCTTTCCACATGTGTTCCTTTGGTTACAATTGCTCCTGCACCAATAATGGAGTTACTTTCAATAACTACATCATCCATAACAATAGCACCCATACCAATTAAAACATTGTCTTTAATAGTACAGCCATGAACAATAGCATTATGTCCGATAGAAACATTATTACCAATGTTGGTGGGTGATTTTTTATAAGTTGCATGTATAATTGCCCCATCCTGTATATTTACTTTGTTGCCAATTTTAATGTAATGCACATCGCCCCTAATTACTGCATTATACCATACACTGCAATCGTTACCCATTATTACATCACCAACAATGGTTGCATTTTCGGTTAAAAAACAGTTTTCTCCAAATAGTGGAGTTTTTCCTAAAAGGGTTTTGATTAAAGCCATGGTTATTTTTATTGTGCAACAAAGGTAACCATTCATCTAAAATATCGTACCGTTCATATAGTCAAAAGACATTTGATTTGGAATTAAATTTTATATGTCTTAAATTAGAAAACTTAAAACTTGGTAACCCATATGATTAGATTGATAAAATTGATGTTTATTGTTTCCTTTTTGTTCTTAGGACAGGAACAATTCTTGGCCTGTGGGTCTGCACCTATTGCTAGCTCTTGTGCGCCTAGCACCTTAAATTATTGCTGTGGTTTTGGCATAACAAATGTTACTTTTAATACCATAAATAACACTACAAACGATGGTGTTGATGGCTATACTGATTCTTCTTGTGTTCAAACAACAGTGCTTGAAGGACAAACATATACTTTGTCTATTCAAACAGTTTCCCAATCAACACAAAATTATGCGGCTTGGATAGATTTCAATAATGATGGTATTTTTAACGATGTTACTGAACGCGTTTTTACAGCTTCATCTCAAATGAATACATCAGGCAATGTCAATATTCCTTCAGGAGCAGTCTTAAACACACCTTTAAGAATGAGGGTTTCCGCAGAGTATGACCTTAGTGCCCCTCCCACACCGTGTACTGATTTAGATTATGGCCAGGCCGAAGATTATGGTATAATTATTACCACAAATCCTAATCCGCCAGTACCATTGTTCTCTGCTTCACCAACAACAACCTGTAGTGGAACAGTTTGTTTTACGGATTTATCGTTAAATGTACCAATAGGATGGTTTTGGAATTTTGGTGATGGAAACAATTCTTTTCAACCCAACCCATGTCATACCTATGCATTGGATGGAGTGTATACCGTTTCATTAACAGTAACTAATGCCAACGGAGTAAGTGTAGATTCTATTGTGAATTATATAACCGTTAATACAGCCGGTCAAGTTGTTTCTGCATCTTGTAATCCTGCTACTTTGGCTTATTGCTGCGGGTATGGGATTGCCCAAGTCGATTTTAACACCATTAGCAATGCATCTTTAGATGGTGTTGAAGGGTATACAGATTTCTCTTGTACTAATTCAACCTCGGTAACAGAAGGGATTAGCTATTCTTTATCCATTACAACAGGTGCCAATAGCCCACAAGATACAAGGGCTTGGATTGATTTTAATAATGATGGAGTATTTAATAATACCAATGAATTAGTGATGGATATTGTGAACACTTATAATCCTTCTTTAAATTTGGTAATTCCAACGGGAGCTGTTTTAAACACCCCTTTAAGAATGAGAATTTCTTCCGATGTTGTTGGTGTCACTCAAACAGCATGTGATGACAATGATTTTGGTCAAACCGAAGATTATGCGGTTGTTGTTATATCCCCAAACTCTATTGGTGAGATGACTTTGAGTGCAAGTGATTTTAATATTTATCCAAATCCTGCATCAGACTATATAAATATAAAAAACAATTCCTATAGTACAATTATTAGCTCTTTAGTGCTTTATAATTACGTTGGACAAGTAGTTTTAAGTATAGAAGTTGAGAACAAAGAAACAATACTTTTAAACCTAGCAAATACACCTAAGGGGTTTTATTTTCTTAAAATAGAAACAAATAAAGGTGAGGTTATTAAAAAAATTAACATTAATTAAGTTGAAAAAATTATTATTCTTAGTTGCATTTTTATGCTTTGCCATTAATTCTTTTTCTACACATTTGGTTGGAGGTAATATTGCTTATAAATATCTTGGAGATACAGATGGCGATGGAAGTTTTAATTATTTAATCACTTTTCAAACTTTTTTAGATTGTAATTCGCCATTTTGGTTAACTGGATTTCCTGAAGGATCACTTGATGTTGGAATTTATGAAGGAGGAAGCAGCCCTTCGGGCAACCTTCCTTTAATACAAATAGCTACAATGCCTTTGATAGATAGTAATTCTATTATTCCTGTTCCAACAAATGGCTGTTTGGTTGGTCAATCTGTTTGTTTATACGAAGCTATTTATGAAGTAGAAGTAGATTTGCCACTTTCGTTTCAGGGCTATCATTTGTTTTACGATAGATGTTGTCGTACAGGGTCTGTTATTAACTTAAATAATCCTGGAGATCAAGGCTTGTCATTTCATGCTTTTATTTCTCCCACATTGGTAAATAATAGTTCTCCTGTTTTTTCTGATGTCCCCGTTCCTTTTTTATGTGAGAATGATACGGTATCAATTTTAAATACTGCGACAGATCCTGATGGAGATTTACTGCAGTTTTCTTTTGTAGATCCTTATCGAGGTTTTGGAAACCAAACAGCACCTGCCCCAGCTCTTCCAAGCCCATTGCCATGGCCTATTCCTTCAGTAAATTGGTTAAATACTAGTTATGATATGAATAATCCATTTGGAGCTTTTGGGCATGCATTTATAAATGGAACAACGGGCTTAACTGAATACATGGCTCCTCTTATTGGAGATTATGTAGTAGCAATAGAAATAAGAGAGTTTAGATTTGGAAATCTAATTGGAATTACCAGAAGAGATATTCAAATTGTAGTAATTACCTGCCCATCTAACCCACCACCAAATCTATCTACTTCTGGAGGAAGTGGAACGACTCAATACGTTTTAGATGAGTGCGACAGTTTGTCGTTTCCTATTATATTTACTGATAATGATGGAGATAGTTTAACCTTATCCACTTCAGGTCAAATATTTGATCCAGCATTTATTACACCTACAGCAACAATCGATTCATTAGTTTTGGGCGATTCTACGGTAACGGCTAATTTTAATTGGCAAACAGATTGTGGTACAGCTCAAACCTTGCCTTATCTCTTTACCGTTTCAGCAACCGATAATGGTTGCCCACCAAAAACAACCAATGTAGTGTATCAAGTAACTGTTAATCCACCAACATCACCAGATTCTATTCTTGGTCCACCGTTAATCTGTCAAAATTCTAATGGCACCTATTCGGTTGATACCATTCTCGGTTCTTCCTTTAATTGGTCCGTTACCAATGGAACAATCAATTCAGGTCAAGGATCATCAAGTATAAATGTTAACTGGGCCACCGTTGGTGCTGGAACCGTTTCGGTAAACGCTATAAGTGAATGTGGTTGCCCTTCGGCATTAATAGATACCGTGGTAACCATTATTCCATCCCCAGCAACCGAAGCAGGAAATGATACGACCCTTTGTTTGGGGGACACCCTACAAATAGGAGGGAGTCCTACAGGGCCATTGGGAACATTGTTTTCATGGAGCCCATCGTTCAATATGGATAACAATTCGCTTGCCAACCCAAGCGTATGGCCGAGTACAACAACAGATTATATAGTTGTTGTAGATAATGGGACTTGTATGTCTATAGATACCATTAATGTTATTGTTGGTTCAGCCACTATCAGTGGCGGAGGAGACGCCTCAATTTGTATCGGAGATGCGGTGCAATTAAATGCCTCTGGTGGAACAGGATATGTTTGGACACCTTCAACTGGGCTTTCTGACCCCTCTATTGCTAACCCCATTGCTAATCCTGTACTTACTACTGATTATATCGTAACAATAACTGATTCATTGGGCTGTTCTGGAATTGATACAGTAACGGTAATTGTTGATGTCCTTCCATCAATTGTAATGGACAATGACACATCGGTTTGTTTAGGTGGTTGTGTTCAAATTTCTGCCTCAGGAGGTTCAAGTTATACATGGACTCCAGGAGGAACATTATCAGATTCAACAATAGCCAGTCCAACGGCATGCCCTACTACGACAACAACTTATTATGTTACAGGTTTTTCTGGAATGGGAATGTGTTCAATTCAGGATAGCTTAACCGTTATTATAAGTCCGGCTCCTGTAATTACTACAAACAATGATACTGATGTTTGTGAAGGTGTTTGTGTACAGTTGAATACTGTTGGAGGGACTAGTTATATATGGACTCCTAGCACTGGTTTATCTAATGATACCATTGCCAACCCTTTAGCTTGCCCAACAACAACAACGACCTATATAGTTACTGGAACAGATGCTACAGGGTGCAGTAGTAGTGATACGATTACAATTACTATTAACCCCTTACCCACTATTGATCCAGGAAATAATCAGGGAATTTGTGTGGTTGGTTCTGTTGTTATTGGAGGGACACCAACTGGCCCAGTTGGAGCTACTTTTGTTTGGAGTCCTGGAGCCAGTTTAAATGATAATACTTTAGCAAACCCAACAGCAAACCCTATAGTAACAACAACATATACGGTAACAGTAACAGATACCAATGGATGTGTGGATTTTGATGTGACAACCGTTTCAATTAATCCATTGCCCACTGTTGAAGCAGGAAATAATACTTCCATGTGTGAAGGAGAATCGTTGACAATTGGTGGAAGCCCCACAGGGCCAAATAGCGCTTCTTATTTATGGACTCCAGGAGTTTCTTTAGATGATAATACTCTCGCAAACCCAACTGCAACTCCAGCCCTTACGACTAACTATATTGTTACAGTAACAGATTCTAACGGGTGTGTTGAGGTTGATACCATTTTGATAACAATTAATAGCCTTCCAGTTATTACTACAAACAATGATACTGCTTTTTGTATTGGTAGTTGTGTCCAATTAAATGCTTCAGGAGGAACAGACTATGTTTGGTCACCAGCGACCAACCTTTCCAATAATATAATTGCCAACCCAATTGCATGTCCAATTATAACAACCAATTATATTGTAACCGTTACCGATACCAATACTTGTGTGGATACTGCTGCAATATTAATTACAGTCAACGCACTACCTTCTGTTAACGCTGGATCCAACCAATCCATTTGTATTGGCGATTCTCTTGTTATTGGTGGCTCCCCAACTGGCCCTGCAGGCTCCAGTTATTTATGGACTCCTTCAACTACTATTATTGAGGATACATTGGCTAACCCAACAGTTTTTCCTTCCAGTTTAACCACATATACAGTTACGGTAACCGATTCTAACGGATGTGTTGACCTAAGCACTGTTGATGTTGATGTTAATTTTTTACCACTGATAGATGCAGGGAATGACACAAATATTTGTAGAGGAGATTCTGTGCAGTTAATTGCCACAGGTGGGCTTAATTATTTTTGGACCCCTGGAATAACATTAACAGATTCTACTATGCCTAATCCATTTGCTTTTCCAAATGACACTACTGAGTATATCCTTTTTGTAGAGGATATTAACGGATGTTCAGCATTAGATACAGTCAAGGTAAATGTTATTGAATTGCCAACTATTTCTACAGGCTCATCATTAAGCGGTTGTTTGGGAGATTCTGTACAATTAAATGCTACCGGAGGTGATACTTATGCCTGGTCTCCAGGTAACAGTCTTACTGATTCGAATATTGCTAATCCAATTGCTTTTCCGAATAGTACGACCACTTATACGGTAATAGGAACCGACACCATGGAATGTTCAAATACCGATAGTGTTTTGGTAACGGTAAATGAACTAATTGTTATCGATTTAGCCGACACAATAATATGTATTGGAGAAGCATTACAACTTACAGTTAACGGACCAACTGGAGCAAGCTACCTTTGGTCACCAGGAACAGACTTATCCAACACGTCAATTTTTAACCCAATAACCACAACGCTTGTTACAATATCTTATTTTGTTACTGTAACTGATACAAATGGGTGTTCTGATTCTACTTCTATAACTGTGGTTGCAGAACTAGCTCCAACTGCGGATTTCTCTACTGTAACTTCACCAGCTTGCGAAGGAATTGTTGCAGAATTTACCAATTTAAGTATTGGAGCATCATCTTACCTATGGTCTTTTGGAGATGGTGACCAATCGACAGAAATCAATACCACACATACCTTCGCTTATGGATCTCCCTATACAACAATATTAACAGCATATAGTCTTGGCTTATGTTCAGATACGGCAAGCTGGGTAATAAATACCGGTAACTTTGAGGATTATTTTAATATCACTCCACCAACGGTGCTTACCCCTAATAGAGATGGATTAAATGATTTATTTAAAGTAGACCTTCCATACGGTATAGGTAATTGTGTTGATATTACAGTGTTTAACCGTTGGGGGGTTAAAATTTATGACTCTCATGGGCAAAATAGCGGATGGGATGGTAGAACTACTGCGGGGGAAAAAGTGCCAGAGGGGACTTATTTCTATATTATAGAGATTAATGGGATTACAAAAAAAGGATCGTTAACGCTAATAGATTGATTTGAAAATCTATTAGGATTACAATTAAAATAACCAAATAACCTTTTTTTTCCTGCTAATGTTTCTAATCTGCCATAAGACCAACTATTTAGCAATCTAATAATAGGGAATAATCATTTCATTTAAAAGGTATTTATTAAGTACATTGCAAGTTCAAATTACTAACTAAATTTAAAAGCAATGAAAAAAATATTACTAATGGGTGTTGGAGTTATCTTTTCAGCATCATTATTTTCTCAATTTACAGATAATTTTGACTCCTATAACGCTGGTCAAAACTTAGTTACACAAAACTCAACAGATTGGGACACCTGGTCTGGAGGGGGCGGAACAACAGAAGACGTATTAGTGTCTAGTGCAATGGCAAGTAGTGGTTCTAATTCTCTATATTTTTCTTCAACTGCCGCAGGGGGTGGACCAGAAGATATAATTTTAAGGTTCGGCCAAGTATATACTTCAGGAAGTTTCACCTTAGAGTCTAATTTTTATGTAGAGACAGGTAAAGGAGCTTACTTTAATTTACAACAGGATTTTACTGTTGGAGGTGTATGGGCAATTGACTGTCAGATGGTTGATGATGGCTCACTTATCTTATCTAATTCAGGAACATCATATTTAACAACTACCTATCCAACAGGACAGTGGTTTAACCTAAGAATCGAAATTGATTTGACAACGAACAATTGGGAATTATTTATTAATAATACTAGTCAAGGATCATTTTCAAACCCTATTGCATCAATAGGGATTTTAGATTTATTCCCTGTGAATCCTACAGCAAGTGGAGGAAATAATCAGTCTGGATTTTATGTGGATGATGTAAGCTATACTCACATACCGGCAAGTTTACCTGCAATAAACGGAGGTGTTACCTTTGTTAACCAATTAGGAGGAATTGCAGGACAAGCTGTAACTGTTGATTGTACAGTAAGAAACTTAGGGTCAACTGATATCACTTCTTTTGATATTGAATATGATTATAATGGAGCACAGATACAAGAAAGTGTTGGGCCAATTACATTAACTTCTTTATCAACTTATAATCATGTTTTTTCTACACCAGTTACTTTAGTTGGGGGTAGCAATGTATTAACAGTAACTATTTCTAATGTAAATGGACTAGGTCCAGATGCTGATTTGACTGATGATGCGAAATCTATTACAATAAACCCAGTAGTTCCTGCAACAGGAAAGATGGTTTTAGGAGAAGAAGCAACAGGAACATGGTGTCAATGGTGTCCGAGAGGAGCTGTTTTTATGGATTATATGGAAACAACTTACCCGAATTTTTGGGCTGGAGTAGCTGTTCATAATGGAGATCCTATGACGGATGTAGTTTATGATACAGGGTTAGGAACTATAGTTAGTGGTTACCCTAGCTCATCTGTTGATAGAGGTCCAGATAATGATCCATCTACTATGGAACAATCATTTTTACAAAGAATAATAATTCCGCCAACAGCATTGTTAACAAATGGAGCAACATACGATGCTTCTACAAGACAATTAGAAGTTTCTGTTACTGCAGATTTTCAAATGGCAGCTTCTGGAGATTGGAGAGTAGGAGTTATTTTAACTGAAGACGGTGTTACAGGTGGTGCAGGATATGCCCAATCTAATGCTTACGCAGGAGGTGGTTCTGGAGTAATGGGAGGTTACGAATTGTTGCCAAACCCAGTGCCAGCAGCACAAATGGTTTATGACCATGTAGGAAGGTCTATTACTCCTACTTTTGATGGATTAACCAATAGTTTTCCAGCAACTATTCCTAATGGATTGATACAAACGAATTGCTTTAGCTTTACTCTACCAGCAGGATGGGATGATACTAAAATGCACATCATTAGTTTCTTAAGAGCTCCTTCTGGAACGATGGATAATGCAGCTAAAGAAACAATTACTTCTGCGGTAACTAATGGATATGTATCTTGTGCAACTAGCGTAACGCAAGATCTTTCTAAAGAAGATAAGTTTAACTTATTTCCAAACCCAACAAGTGGTGTAACTTATATAGATATTGTTAACAATGAGAATAACAATGTAAATGTATCGGTTATGGATATGAGTGGAAAAATTGTAGCTCAAAGAGACTATGAAGTTAGCGGAACTGCAAGATTACCGATTGTTACAAATGGATTAGGTAAAGGAATTTACATTGTAACACTTACAGTTGGAGATACAACTCAACAACAAAAATTAATAGTTCAATAAATAAATTGTTTTTAAAGTTTAAGCCTTCCGAAATTACTTCGGAAGGCTTTTTTATGCTCTGTAAGTTCTAAGACAGTTTATTTATGATAAGAATAGTATTATTGTTGCTGAAATAAGAAAGTGGATATGAAAACCTATTTAGAAACGACCAAGGAGGTGTATAAAAAAGCTGCAGAAACACCAGATGTTGGGCTTTGTTGTACAACAACACCCATTTGGCAATTGCCAGAGTTGGATGTTCCTACCATTATGTTGGAAATGAATTATGGCTGTGGAAGTACAGTTAATCCTAGAGATTTAATAAACAACCCTAAAATATTGTATGTTGGTGTTGGAGGAGGAATGGAGCTGTTGCAGTTTGCGTATTTCAGCAGACAAAAAAATGGAGTAATTGGAGTTGATGTTGTTGATGAGATGTTAACAGCATCAAAAAATAATTTTACTGAAGCTGAAAAACTAAACCCATGGTTTAAATCGGAGTTTATTCAATTAAAAAAAGGAGATGCTTTAAACCTTCCTGTAAAAGATGAAAGTATTGATGTTGCAGCCCAAAATTGTTTGTTTAATATTTTCACTAAAGAGGATTTAAAACTGGCGTTACAAGAAATGTATCGTGTTTTAAAACCATATGGGCGGTTGGTATTATCCGACCCAACGTCAGAAAGTGAAATACCAGAATCATTAAAGAATGATGAAAAGTTAAGAGCTCTATGCTTAAGTGGAGCGTTATCATTAGAAGAATATATTAAAATGATAACTGATGCAGGTTTCGGAACAGTTGAAATTAGAGCAAAAAGACCTTATCGTGTTTTGTCTCCGAATCATTATGAGACTTCAGTAAATATTTTTATTGATAGCGTTGAGGTTTGTGCCATTAAAGACCCTATGCCAGAAGATGGTCCTTGTGTTTTTACTGGAAAAACAGCCATCTATTTTGGTGATGATGAATTGTTTGATGATAAAAATGGACACACTTTCTTGCAAAACATGCCCTTAGCAATTTGTGATAAAACAGCAAATGCCTTACAAAAGTTGAATAAATTAGACATTCATATTTCAGAATCTACCTACTTTTATGATGGTGGAGGATGTTGTTAGAAATTTACTCTTTGTTTTTAGAATCGATGATTATAGTCACTGGACCATCATTAATCAATTCAATTTTCATGTCTGCTCCAAACTCGCCACTTTGTATTTTTTGACCTAATTCTTTTTCTAGTTGGGCTATAAATTTTTCATACAAAGGAATAGCAATATCAGGTTTAGCTGCTTTAATAAAAGAAGGGCGGTTTCCTTTTTTAGTACTAGCGTGTAAGGTAAATTGACTTATAACAATTGCCTCCCCATTAACATCATTTAAAGAGAGATTCATGGCTCCGTTTTCATCACCAAAAATTCTAAGTTTGGATATTTTTCCACACAACCAATCAATATCTTCTTTAGTATCAAGTTCTACTATCCCTAATAAAATCAACAAACCATTATTAATTTTACTTTTAATTTGATGATCAATAGTAACAGAAGCTTTACTTACTCTTTGGATGACTACTCGCATAATTAGTGGATAAGTTTATCAAGTTGAAAGTTAGAAAGTTCATAAAGTTGAAAGTTAACAAGTTCATAAAGTCTTTAAAGTTGAAAAGTTTATTTGTTAGTAGGTTTAGTTAAAAAAATATTTTTTTTCTTCAATTATCAATTATCAATTATCAATTATCAA